>NZ_AVPU01000003.1 GCF_000768355.1 Lysobacter daejeonensis GH1-9 | reverse complement strand
GTGCTCTACCAACTGAGCTATTCCCGCAGAGGAAGCGCCATTTTAGGCATGGAACGCAGCCTGTCAACTGGTTTTCGCATCTTCGCGGAGACTGGGCCACGCAGCGCGCAGATAGGCAAAGCCGGACCACAGCGTCAGCAATGCGGCCACCGCCAGCATCCAGTCGCCAATCTTGAACAGCAGGGTAATTGCACTGCCCAGTCGATCAGGCGCCGAATACAACAGCACAGTGAGCGCCACCATCTGCACGACGGTCTTGAGCTTGCCAATGGCGGCCACCTTGACCTTGGCGCGCTGGCCGATCTCGGCCATCCATTCGCGCAACGCCGACACGGCGATTTCGCGCCCGATGATCACCGCGGCCCAGAGCGCCATCCACGGCGTGGGGTGCTTCTGCACGATGAGAAGCAGCGCAGTGGCGACCATCAGCTTGTCCGCCACCGGATCCAGGAAGGCGCCGAACGCAGAGTGCTGGTTGTAGCGGCGCGCGATCCAGCCATCCAGCCAGTCGGTGACGGAAGCAAAAGCAAAAATGAAAGCGGCAGCGAAGTTGGTCCACTTGTAGGGCAGGTAGAACACCGCGACCAGCACGGGGATCAGCACGATCCGCAGCAGGGTCAGGAGGGTGGGTACCGTCAACTTCATCATTCGCTCCGCGATTCCAGTCCGTGCAGGGTCGCATAGATCCGTTCAGCGAGCGCCTGGTTGACGCCCTCCACCCGGGAAATTTCCTCGACCCCCGCGGCCTTGAGTCCCCCCAGGCCGCCAAAATGCCGCAACAGGTTAGCGCGTCTGCGGGGTCCGATGCCTGGAATATCCTCCAGCCGGCTGACATTGCGCGCCTTCTGCCGACGCCCGCGGTGCCCGGTGATGGCAAACCGGTGGGCCTCGTCGCGGACCTGCTGGACCAGCTGCAGGGCCGCCGAGCTGGCCCCCGGGTGCACGGTGCGCCCGTCAGGCAGGAGCAATTCCTCCTCGCCGGGGCGGCGCTCGGGGCCCTTGGCCACGCCGACCAGCAGCACGCCCTCCACTCCCAGTTCATCCAGCACGGCGCGAGCCTGGGCCACCTGCCCTGCTCCACCATCGATCAGCAGTACGTCGGGCAACACACCCAGTTCGGACGAGGCGCGAGGGTGCTTTCGGGGCGAGGTGGCAGAGGCGGTCTTCGGTGCTGCCCCGGCAGGCGCTGTTGCCGCTGCCGCCATCGTCCGCTGCATCTCTGCCGCCCCAGCGTCGGCATCCGCATCGGCGACGCCCAAGACGTTTCCACCGTCGGCCAGTCCCGAACGCTCTTCCATCGCACGCCGAAAGCGGCGGTAGATGGCCTGGTGCATGGCGGCGTAATCGTCGCCCGGTTCGATGCCGCTGATGTTGAAGCGACGGTACTGGCCACGCACCGGGCCTTCGGCGTCAAATACCACGCACGATGCCACGGTGGCCTCGCCCATGGTGTGGCTGATGTCAAAGCACTCGATGCGCTTGGGCAGTTCGGGCATATCCAGGAGCTCACGCAGCCCCTGGGCCCGGGCATGCTGCGCAGCGTGGCTGGTGCGCTCGGCGGCCAACGACACCTCGGCATTGCGCCGCGCCAGGTCAACGTAGCCAGCTCGTTCGCCGCGCACGTTGTGGCGAATCTGCACGCGGCGGTCACTGGACGCCGACAACGCCTGTTCGATCAAGTCGCGGTCGGGGATGTCGCGGTCGAGGATGATCTCGCGCGGCGGGTTCTGCTCGCCGTAGTACTGGGAGACGAAGGCGGCCAGCACTTCCTCCGGGTTGTCGCTGCCGTTGGTCTTGGGATAGAACGCGCGGGTGCCGAGGTTGCGCCCGTCCCGGAACGCCAGCAGCAACACGCAGGCCTGCACGCCGTGCATGGCAATAGCCAGCACGTCCAGGTCGGCCGCGCGCCCGTCCACGTACTGGCGGGCCTGCAGGGTGCGGATCGACGCGACAAGGTCACGCAGTCGCGCGGCAGCCTCGAAATCCAGCCGCTCGGCGGCATCCTCCATGGCCTTGGTCAGCTCACCGGTCAGCTCGTCGCTACGCCCCTCCAGCAGCAGCGTCGCGCGGCGCACGCTTTCGGCGTAGTCGCGGGCCTGCACCAGGCCCACGCAGGGCGCGCTGCATCGCCCGATCTGGTGTTGCAGACACGGCCGCGAGCGATTGCGGAACACGCTGTCTTCGCAGTTGCGCAGACGGAACAGCTTGTGGATCAGGTTCAACGTGTCGCGCACCGCCAACACGCTGGGATACGGACCGAAATAGCGTCCTGGTACGGAACGCGGCCCGCGATGCATGGCGATCCGCGGCCATGTCTCGTTGGTCATCAGTACGTAGGGATAGCTCTTGTCGTCGCGCAGCAGCACGTTGTAACGCGGCTTGAGAGACTTGATCAACTCGTTCTCGAGGATCAGTGCCTCGGCCTCGGTCCGCGTGACCGTGACCTCCATGCGCGCCACCTGCGACAGCATCGACATGATGCGCGCCGACTTCGGCGTAGCGTTGAAATAGCTGGAAACGCGGTTCTTCAGCGCGCCGGCCTTGCCGACGTACAGCACCGTTTCATCCGCCGCGATCATGCGATAGACGCCCGGTGCGGTGCTGAGCGTGCGGACGAAATCCTTGCCGTCAAAAGAGGGCGCGCTGGCGGTCATCCCCGTCCACCGGGCGCGGACAGCAGGCGTGCGACGACGCCGTCGGCCGCCTGCTCCAGCAACCGCCAACTGTGTTCGAAGCCGTCCATCTCGCCGAAATACGGATCGGGCACGTCCATCGATGCCCCTACCCCGCTCCATTCCAGCAGCAGGCCAGCACGGGGGTGGGCATCAGGCTGGAGGCGGGCGCGGACATCCACCAGGTTGTCGCGGTCCGCGCACAGCAGCCAGTCGAACAACTCGGCATCGGCCCGCCGGAATTGCCGCGCGCGCAAGCCTGCAATGTCAACGCCGTGGCGTGCCGCAGTGGCGATGGCGCGATGATCGGGCGGCCGACCCACGTGCCAGTCGCCGGTGCCCGCGGAATCGACCAGCACGCGCCCCTTCAGTGGCGAGGCCTCGATGCGCGCGCGCAGAATGCCTTCGGCCATGGGCGAACGGCAGATGTTGCCCAGGCACACCACCAGCAGGCGCACCGGTTCGGCCATGTTCAGTGGCTCCGGCTGGCGACCCGCGCCTCGGCCCGCGCCAGGTCCTCCGGCGTGTCCACGCCTGGCGGGAACGGCTCCGGCGTGAGCGCCACGGCAATGCGGTGCCCCGCTTCGAGCACGCGCAACTGCTCCAGCGACTCCACCTTCTCCAGCCGCCCCTGCGGCATGGCCGCGAACCGGCGCAGGAATCCGGCGCGGTAACCGTAGATGCCGATGTGGCGCATCCACACGTCATCATCTGGCAGGAAGGTGCGGTCCTTGGCGAACGCGTCGCGCGGCCATGGCAACGGGGCACGACTGAAGTACAGCGCGTCGCCACTTTGCGCGGTGACCAGCTTGACCGCGTTGGGATCGAACAACACTTCGACATCGGTGATAGGCGCCGCGAGCGTGCTCATCGGCGCGCCGCTGTCGCGTACCAGCTCGGCCACGAGACGAATGCCGGATGCAGGAGCGAAGGGCTCGTCGCCCTGCAGGTTGACCACGATGGTGTCGTCCGACCAGCCCGCGATCGTGGCGCATTCGGCCAGGCGGTCGGTGCCGGAGGCGTGGTCGACCGACGTCATGGCCACGCGCACGCCACAGCCCTCCAGCGCGGCGGCGATGCGCTCGTCGTCGGCGGCCACCCACACCTCGCGGGCGCCGGCGACCAAGGCGCGACGCGCCACGTGCAGCACCAGCGGTTCGCCGCCGAGCAGGCGCAGCGGCTTGCCCGGCAGGCGGGAGGCGGCATAGCGGGCGGGAATGGCGACAACGAAATCGATCATGGCGAGGCGTGCTGGTAGGCGGTACGGGTCTGGGACAGTCGAGTCAGCAGTGCCACCCAGAATGCCTCCGGCAGTTCGGCATCGATGGGCACGCTGTAGAACAACTCGGAGTCAAACTCCGCGCACTTGACCGCATCCTTTTCGGTCATCAGCACCGGCAGGCGGCTGCCGAACTCGAAGTCCTCGCGGGTGTAACGGTGGTGGTCGGGGAAGGCATGCGGCACCACGGCAATGTCGAAGCCGCGGAGCATCGTGAAGAAACGCTCGGGATCGCCGATGCCCGCCACGGCGTGCACACGCTGGCCGGCAAAGTCGGACAACAGTCGTGGGCGGCCGCCCACCATCGGCAACGCCCGCTCGGCACGCAACCGCATCGGCCATTCGCCAAACCCGGTTTCACCGTTGAGCGTGGCCATGCCGGGACCGCCCAGATTGACCACGCGGAAGTCGCACTGACGGCCACGTTCCGGCATTTCGCGCAACGGTCCGGCCGGCAGCAGTTGACCGTTGCCATAACGACGGCGCGCATCGATGACTTCGATCTCGACGTCGCGGTGCAGCGCGTAGTGCTGCAGGCCGTCATCGCAGACCACGATGTCGCAGCCGGCCTGCGCGAGCGCCTGCGCCGCATCCACACGATGCACGTCGGCACGCAGGCGGACGCCCGTGCGGCGTACGATCAGCGTCGGCTCGTCCCCACCCTCAAGTGGTGTCGTGGTCTCCTCCACCCAGAGCGCGCGCTTGGTGTTGTCACGGCCATAGCCCCGGCTTGCCACCCCCGGGTTCCAGCCGGCCGCGCGGAGGCGCTCGACCAGGGCAATCGTGAGCGGTGTCTTGCCGGCGCCACCGGCGGTGATGTTGCCCACCACCACCACCGGAACGCCGGGATGGCGCCGGCGCAACAGCCCGATGCGGTAGAGGCGTCGGCGCAGCGCGCCCACTGCGCCGTACAGCCCGGCCAGCAAGCGGGCGTGCAGCGGCACTGGCGTGTCGCCGTACCACCACGCCGGATGATGATCGCGGGGCGCGCCTTGCGATCCGGTCATTGAGCCTCTCGGAACTGCATGCGGTGGAGATGAGCATACAACCCGTCACGCGCCAGTAGTTCGGCATGCGTGCCGCGCTCGACGATGCGCCCCTCGTCCATGACCAGCACCTGGTCGGCGTGTTCGATGGTGGAAAGGCGATGGGCGATGACCAGCGTCGTGCGGTTGGGCATCAGGTGCTCGAGTGCATCCTGCACCAGGCGTTCGGATTCGGTGTCCAGGGCCGCGGTCGCCTCGTCCAGGATCAGGATGGGGGCGTCCTTGAGCATCGCGCGGGCGATGGCGAGGCGCTGCCGCTGCCCGCCGGACAGGCGGCCGCCCTTGATGCCGATCGACGTCCGCACGCCGTCGGGCAGTCGCTCGACGAATTCCATCGCATTGGCGCCCCTGATGGCGCGCTCCAGTCCCTCGGGCGGCGCCTGTTCCATCTCGCCATACGCCACGTTGGCGGCGACCGTGCCATCGAACAGCATCACCTGCTGCCCCACCAGGGCGATCTGGCGGCGCAGGTCAGCCAGTCGGTAGGTGTCGACGGGCACGCCATCCACCAGGATCTGCCCGGCTTCCGCCTCGTAAAAGCGTGGGATGAGCTTGATCAGGCTGGATTTTCCGCTGCCCGAGCGACCGACGATCGCGGTGACGGTGCCCGGGCGCGCGATGAAGCTGACCTCGGCCAGGGCCGGATGGGACTGGCCCGGATATCGCGCCGTCACGTCACGGAATTCGACCAGGCCTTGTGCACGCTCGATCGCGCGGGTGCCGTGGTCCGGCTCGTCGGGGGCATCCAGTACCGAGAACAGCCGCTGCGCCGACGCGACGCCCCGCTGCAGCATGCCCTGCACGTTGGTCAGCTGCTTGATCGCTGGGATGATCGCCATCATCGAGGTCATCAACACCACGAAGCCGCCGGCACTCAGCCGCCCGGCCAACGCCTCGCGTCCTGCCATGAACAGCAGCGCGGCCAGGCCCACCGAGCCCATCAGCTGCACCATCGCCGAGGAGATGCTGCGCGTGGACTCCACCTTCATGCTCAGGCGGAGGTGGGTGTTGGCCTGTTCGGTATAGCGCCTCAACTCGGCGTCCTGTGCGCCGTAAACCTTGACTTCCTGCTGGTTGGACAACGACTGGTCCGCCAGTTGCAGCAACTGGCCGCTGCTCTCCTGGATACGATGGCTGATGCGGCGGTAACGGCGGCCCACCTTGTCCATGATCCAGGCCAGCGGCGGCGCGAGCACCAGCACGGCCAACGTGACCTTCCAGCTGGCGTGGAGCATCACGCCCAACATGACCAGGACCTGCAGCGCCTGCTGCAGCATGACTTTCATCGCGTCGATGGCGGCGGCGGCCATCTGGTCGCTGTCGGAGCCCAGGCGCGTCAGCATCGACGGTACAGGCTCGCTGTCGAAGCGCAGCCCCGGCAGACGCAGATACTTGCCCAACACCTGCACCCGCAGATCGCGGGCAATGCCACGGCTGGACCGTGCCATGGACATGTCGGTGACGTAACCCGCGATGCCACGCAGCACGAACAGGCCTACGATCTGCAACGGCAGCAGCAGGCTCATTTCGGCGTTCTTGCTGATGAACGTCTCGTCGATGATCGGCTTCATCAGCATGGTGAAGCCACCCGCGGCCGCGGCCTCGATCAGCGCCGCCACCAGGCCGGCGAGCAACAACGGGCGGTAGGGCTGGGCAAATGCGATCAGTCGCCGGTACGTTTCCCAGGGCGAAGAAGCGCCACTCATTGGCGTCCCTCGCCAGCACCCTTGGGCGTCGGCGCCGTGGCGATCATGATCCGGCGAAAGCCCAACTGGCCCAAGGCATCGTAGGCGGTGACCACGGCCTGGTGCGGCGTGCGGGCATCGGCACGCAACAGCACTGGGCGGTCGCGGTCATTGCCGGCCACTTCGGCGATGGTCGCCTTCAGCGAATCCAGATCGTCCCGCAACACCTCGCGGTCATGCACGAAATAGCGGCCGCTTGCGTTGACCAGGATGGACAGCGCCTGGTTGGATTCAGTGGCCTCGCCGCTGGCGCGCGGCAATTCCAGCTTGAGCACGCTGCGCGCATCAAACGTGGCGGTGACCACGAAGAAAATGATCAGCACCAGGATGACGTCGATCATCGGGACCAGGTTGATCTCCGGCTCGTCGTCGGCACGGTGGTCGCGGATGCGCATGCGTCAGCTCGCGCTCACCGGCGGCGTGATGCCGTGGGCGCCCGGGGCCACCTTGGCCGAGGCGGGGCGTGGCTCGATGGTGTCCAGCAGCAGGATGGCCTCGGACTCCATGTCGACGATGTACTCGGCGATGCGGCCACGGAACCACCGATGCGCGATCAGCGCCGGGATAGCCACGATCATGCCCGTCGCTGTGCAGACCAGTGCCTTGCCGATACCGCCGGCCAACTGGTTCACGTCGCCGATGCCGTGGTCGAGGATGCCGAGGAACATCTGGATCATGCCCACCACGGTGCCGAACAGGCCCAGCAGCGGGCCGGCCGCGGCAATGGTGCCCAGCGTGTTGAGGTAGCGCTCCATCCGGTGGACGAGATGACGGCCCACGTCCTCGATCCGCTCGCGGATCTGGTCACGTGGGCGATTGCGCACGTCCAGCGCTGCGGCCAGCAGCGTGCCCAAGGGCGAGGTACGGCGCAGGGTGTCGATGTGGGCGGGGTCAAGCTTGCCGCCCGCGGCCCACTCCCGCACTTCCACCCCAAGCCCCGGCGGGATCACCGCCTTGCGCCGTAAGGTCCAGGCACGCTCCACGATCAGGGCCAGCGCGAGCGCCGACAGGATCAGTAGCGGAATCATCGGCCAACCGCCTGCCTTCACCAATTCCAGCACTCGCAAACCTCCGGCACGCGGCCGTATCAATCCAACCGATAGGATAGCCCAGCCCGGCCCTGCTCCACCCGCTGCGCCGCATCCCACAGGCGGCGGTGTGTTGACCGTCGCGTTTCGGGCGCCAGGGTGCCTTGGCCCAATCTGAACGTGATGGCCCCGGCCTTCGCGGTATCCCAGACGGTGGCCCCGGCGTCGCGCCAGCGTTGGACGATGCTGGGCCGTGGGTGCCGGAACAGGTTGCCATGGCCGGTGGACATGATGGCGTGGCGTGCCCGGGTTGCCTTGACGAAGGCCGGATCCGACGAGGTCTCGCTGCCGTGGTGGGCCACCACGACCACGTCCGCCAGCAATGCTGCCGGTTCGCGGCGGACCAGTTCCCGCTCGATGATCTCGCCGATGTCCCCGGTAAGCAGCAGCACTCCCTGCCGGGTCTCGACCCGCAGCACACAGCTCGAGTCATTGGCCAGGTAGGGGAAATATGGGGTCGGGTGCAGGAAACGGAACCGCACGCCATCCCACGCCCAACCCTCCCCCGCCATGCAGTTGCCCGCCCCATCGATACCGGCGCCTTCGGGGGCCAGCAGCGCGGGCAATGCATACGCCGCGCGTACCGCGTCCAGCCCACCGGCGTGGTCGTTGTCGGCATGGCTGACCACCACCCGGTCAATCCGGCGCACGCCCCGGGCCCGCAGGGTCGGCAATACCGCCCGCTCACCCGCGTCGAAGCCGTCACGCATGGCCGGTCCGGTGTCGTAAAGCAAGGTGTGGCCGGCGGTCCGTACCAACACCGACAGCCCCTGCCCGACGTCGATGACGGTGACTTCGGCCACGCCATGGGTGGGCAGTTGGCGGTCCGGCCATAGCAGCGGCAGCCAGAGCAGCGCGGCGAGCGACTTGCCCGCGACGCCGCGCGGCAACAGCAGCCAGAACGCTCCCAGCAACGCCAACGGCAGCGCGAACCATCGAGACTCCGCCACCCACCACAACGCCAAAGGGCTGCTGCCCAGCCATTCGAACAGGGGCCAGCTGAGGTCGAAGCACCATGCCGCCGCACGCAGGGGCCATGCGCCCAGCCCCGCATGCAACGACTCCAACGCCGCGCCCAGCAGCGACAGCGGCACGACCACGAGACTCCACCAAGGCACCGCGACCAGGTTGGCCACTGGGCCCGCCATCGACACTTGCCCGAACAGCAGCACCGCCATCGGCAACAGCCCCACCGTGGCCACACCCTGCGCGGACAGGAACTCGCGTACCGGCTGAGGCCCACCCTGCGGCAGGCACCACATCAGCCAGGCCACCCCCATGAAGCTCAGCCAGAAACCGGCCCCCAGCACGGACAGCGGGTCGTAGAGCAGCACCACGATGACCGCCAATGCCAGCGTATCGAACGGCGACACCCGGCGGCGGGCGCCCAGCGCCAAGGACACCGCGGCGATCATCAAGGCCGTCCGGACCGTGGGCACGGCAAAGCCGGCAGCCGCCGAGTAAGCCAGCGCGCCGAGCATCGCGGCCGCGGCAGCCGCCACCTGTCGCGGGGCCCATCCGGAAAGCCCGGGGAGCAGCCACCACAGGCCATACACCAGCATCGCGAAGAAGGTCGAGACCAACCCCACGTGCGAGCCCGAGATCGCGATGAGGTGGGTGAGTCCGTTGGCCCGCAGCAGGGTCCAGTCCTCGTCGCGGATGGCGCGGGTATCGCCGATGGCCAACGCTTGGATGAAGCGCGATGTATCGCCGGGAATGGCAGCGGCGATCCGCGCGGAAACGCCTTCACGCCAAGCCTGCAATCCTCGCGCCTCGACCAGTCGCTGGGCGGTGTGCGGTTGCCGCACCTGGGCATTGGCGGCGATCCGCGAGGCGAACGCATGCTTTTCGGCATCCGATCCACCGGCGTTCCGGAGCCCACGCGGCGCCTTGAGCCGCACCTTGAACCGCCATCGTTGGCCTGCCTGCACACTGCCGCGCGTCGATGCGTCCGCGTCGGACCATGAGACACGCAAGCGATGGCCCCGCAACGGCTCGGGCTGCGACCGGTCATCGTCCACCTTGAACAGGAAGCGGGTCTGTCGAGGCTCATGCTCGGGCAGGTCATCCACGGTGCCGGAAACCGTCACGACACGCCGTTCCCATGCGGCGGGCAGCTGCAGCGCCAACGTGTGCCCAGCGTGGAGCCCCGACAGCCCGAGCCCCACCAGCAACGCGCCAACCCAGCGCCAGCGGCTTGCTTTCCACCACATCACACCGCCTGCCAACACGACGAGCAGGCATACAGGTTGGCCGGGCGGCATGCCAGGCCAGAGCAGGATGGCGGTGACACCGCACAGCAATGCCGCCGCGGTGGCGATCCCGAAGGGCGGCGTCCCTGCCGCGCTGTCCATGAGGCCTAGACCTCGTCTGGCTGGAGCTGTCGGAGCTTGCCTTCGTGCAGCTCCATCACCCGATCCAGTCGCCGGGCCAAGCGACGGTCATGGGTCACCAGTACGAGGCTGGTGCCCTGCTCGCGGTTGAGTCCCAGCATCAGGTCGAAGACGGTGGCGGCAGTCTTCTCGTCTAGATTGCCCGTGGGTTCGTCGCCCAGCACGCACGCCGGGTTGTTGACCAGCGCACGCGCCACGGCGGCACGCTGGCGCTCGCCGCCGGACAGCTCGCCCGGCTTGTGCAGCAGCCGGTGCGAAAGACCCACGGCCTCCAGCAGCGTGGCCGCGCGCTTGCGCCCCTCGGTCACGTCCGCACCGCTGAGCAACACGGGCAGCATGACGTTCTCCAGCGCGGTGAACTCGGGCAGCAAGTGGTGGAACTGGTAGACGAAACCCAGCGCTCGATTGCGCAGGGCTCCGCGCGCCTTGTCCGAAAGCGCACTCATCCGTTGGCCCGCCACGAAGACTTCACCCGCGGTGGGCGTATCCAATCCGCCCAGCAGGTGGAGCAGCGTACTTTTGCCCGCCCCCGATGCACCGAGGATGGCCACCGTCTCGCCCTTGCGCACGGCCAAGTCCAGCCCATCGAACACAGGCGTGCGCAACTTGCCCTCGGCATAGGTCATGCCCAGGCCCTGGCACATCAGCACGGCCTCGGCTTCGCCCTGGTCAGCCCCGGCGGCGATCACTGTCTGGTTACTCATAGCGAAGCGCCTCCGCCGGTGCGGTGCGTGCAGCGCGCCACGCGGGATAGATGGTCGCCAGGAACGCCATGACCAACGCGATGACGGCGATCATGGTGACGTCGCTGCCCTGCAGGTCGGTGGGCAGGCCGGTGACGTAATAGACGTCGGCCGGCAACAACTGGTAACCGGTCAGCTTCTCGATGCCGAACAGGATGCCCTCCAGGTTGAGGGTCAGCAGCACGCCACCGATCACGCCCAGCACGGTACCGATCACGCCGATCAGCGAACCCTGCACCATGAACACCTGCATCACGCCGCCCGGAGACAGGCCCAACGTGCGCAGGATCGCGATATCGGCCTGCTTGTCGGTCACCAGCATCACCTGCGACGACACCAGGTTGAACGCGCCCATCGCGATGATCAGCGACAACAGCACCGCCATGATGGTCTTTTCCATCTTCAGCGCGCGGAACATGTTCGCGTTCTCGCTGGTCCAGTCGCTGACGCGGTAAACCTCGCCGAGGTTGAGCGCCAGGTCGCGCGCCACGTTCCAGGCCTGGTCCATGTCGTGCAGCTTGAGTCGCACGCCCGTCACGCCCTCGCCCATGCGCAGCACGCGCTGCAGGTCCTGCATGTGCACGAAGGCCATGCCCTTGTCGTATTCGTTGTAGCCGGCCTCGAAGATGCCGCTGACGGTGAAGCGCTTGAGCTGCGGCAGCGCGCCCATCGGCGTGCTGCGGAAATCGGAGGTCATCATCGTGACCTTGTCGCCCACGCCGACACCCAGCCACAGCGCCAACTCCTTGCCCAGGATGATGTTGAAGGCGCCCGGCTGCAGCGAGGCAAACTTGCCCTGCACCATCCGGTCGGCGATGACCGACACCTTGGGCTCCTCCGCCGGCACCACGCCGCGGACCATGGCTGGCTGGTTACGGGCACCGGTCAGCAGCGTTTCCTTCTCCACGTAGGGCGCTGCGCCGGCGACGCGCTTGTCGGCCGCGGCCAACTTCACCGCCTGTGGCCAGTCGTGCACCGGCTCGCCGTAACCGCTGACCGTAGCGTGGGCGACCATCTGCAGCATGCGGTCGCGGATCTCGCGCTGGAAGCCGCTCATCACCGCCAGCGTGGTGATCAGCGCCGCCACGCCCAGCGCGATGCCGAGAATGGAGGCCAGCGAGATGAAGGAAATGAAGCCGTTGCGGCGCTTGGCGCGGAGGTAGCGCAGGCCGATGGCGACGGGGATGGGTTTGAACATGGCGGCTATGGTGCCATCGAAGGCCGTGATGGCGAAGTCGCGCGGTCGCGCAGGGCCAGCCGGAGTTCACGCCGGGTGTGCGCGGAGGTCACATCCGGCCAAAGCACCGTCCGGACCGAGCGCCCGTCCAGCCCCCGACAGCGCAGGAAACCCAATCGCCCCCGCCAGGCCACTTCGACCTGGGCCAAGGGGACGCCGTCCAGCAACGCGGGCGCCTGATCGTCGCCGGCGTCGTCAGCCACTACGGGCGGCAACACGAGGGCGCGCCAGGGCTTCCGCCATTCGCGCAGGCCGGCCCAGGCTGCGTACCCCATAACGAGTGGCGTACCCGCCCACGCCCATTCGCGCGAAAGCTCGCTGGCGAACAGTGCTCCTGTCGCCAGCACGCCGAGCAGACCGAGGACCATCGCCAACCGGCGCGATGGGCCCCACTCAAGGTGGCAACTGGCGTATCCGCTGGACGAGCGCGTCGAGTTCCGTGTCACTGGCGGCCTCATGCCCCATGAACCAGTGCCAGAGCTTATCGTCCTCGACTTGCAGAAGCCGTAGGAAGACCGCCCGCTCGCTTGTAGGCGCTTGCCGCCACGCGCGGCTGAGGTAGCGCTCGAACATCTGGTCGAGCTCACGCATGCCGCGTCGGCACTTCCAGCGCAGCCGCCGCAGTTCGGCCTCGTCGTCGGAAAGGGGGGTGTCGGTCATTGAATTGATCATCCAGTCAGCAGGCCGACCGCCAGATAGGCCCACAGCAGCCAAAGCACCATGCCGCCGGCAACATACGCCGCGAACCGGTGCATGACCTTGTTGTAGGTCACGTGGATGGCGCTATGCACCACGCGCAGGCCGACGAAGGCCCAAGCGAGGCCGAGGGTCACGCCATCGACCATGCCGATGCGGTCAGCCACCACCAAGGCCAGGTAGAACAGCACAGGGAGTTCGAACAAGTTGCCGAAGTTGTCCGCCGCACGGCTGTCGGTCAACAACGCCGCCGCCTGTGCCGACGTGGCTACCTTCTGCGGGTGGATGCGATCGCGCCTCATCTGACCGATGCGCATGAAGTACATGC
Source organism: Lysobacter daejeonensis GH1-9 (assembly GCF_000768355.1). Classification (GTDB taxonomy): domain Bacteria; phylum Pseudomonadota; class Gammaproteobacteria; order Xanthomonadales; family Xanthomonadaceae; genus Aerolutibacter; species Aerolutibacter daejeonensis. The sequence continues at coordinate 176,351 of NZ_AVPU01000003.1, read as the reverse complement.
GCCACCAGATGACGAACGTCAGGCCGGCCAGCGCCAGCGCCGGGAGATAAATGGCGCGATCATCCATCGCGAGGACCTCCATGGTGGTGGGCCACGACGACCCAGCGTGGCTGGACTATACCTGTAGACGCCGAAAACCGTGCCTTCTCGCCCTGTTCCACCCCACCCCACCCCACCCCACCCCGGTCTCGGGTGATGCGGCGAGCGATGCCTGCTCCCAAAACAACCGGGCCCGCACGCGGCGGGCCCGGAAGCAATCATCTGCGGCTCGCGTCAGACGCGACGCGCCAGCATCAGCTTCTTGATCTCACCGATGGCCTGCGCCGGGTTCAGACCCTTCGGACAGGTACGTGCGCAGTTCATGATGGTGTGGCAGCGGTACAGCTTGAACGGGTCTTCCAGGTCGTCCAGGCGCGCACCGGTGTCCTCATCGCGGCTGTCGATGATCCAGCGGTAGGCCTGCAGCAGGATCGCCGGGCCGAGATAGCGGTCACCGTTCCACCAGTAGCTCGGGCAACTGGTCGAGCAGCACGCGCAGAGGATGCATTCGTACAGGCCATCGAGCTTCTTGCGGTCTTCCGGCGACTGCAGGCGCTCACGGTCGGACGGAGTCGCACTCTGCGTGCGCAGCCACGGCTTGATCGACGCGTATTGTGCGTAGAAGTGGGTCAGGTCCGGCACCAGGTCCTTGACCACTTCCATGTGCGGCAGCGGGTAGATCGGAACCTCGCCCTTGCCGCAGTCCTCGATCGCCTTGGTGCAGGCCAGCGTGTTGGTGCCGTCGATGTTCATCGCGCACGAACCGCAGATGCCCTCGCGGCACGAACGGCGGAAGGTCAGGGTCGGGTCGATCTCGTTCTTGATCTTGATCAGCGCGTCCAGGACCATCGGACCGCACGTCGCCATGTCCACCTCATAGGTGTCCACACGCGGGTTCATGCCGTCGTCGGGGTTCCAGCGGTAGACCTTGAAGGTGCGCGGCTGCTTGGCGCCAGCCGTCGGCCAATGCCGGCCCTTCTGGATCTGCGAGTTCTTCGGGAGGTTGAATTCGGCCACGGGTGTGCTCGCTCCAGATCAGTAAACGCGCTTCTTCGGCGGGATGACGTCGACGTCGCCGCTGAGCGTGTACATGTGCACCGGACGGTAGTCGATCTTGGTGTTGCCGGCTTCGTCCACCGAGCACAGGGTGTGCTTCTGCCAGTTGGCGTCGTCGCGATCCGGGAAGTCCTCGCGGGCATGGGCGCCACGGGACTCCTTGCGGTTCTCGGCGGAGACAATCGTGACCAGGGCCTGGTCCAGCAGGTTGGACAGCTCGAAGGTCTCGATCAGGTCAGAGTTCCAGATCAGCGAGCGGTCGGTGACCTTGACGTCAGCGAAGGACGCATGGATATCGCGCATCTTGGCGACGCCCTCGGCCAGCGTCTCGCCCGTGCGGAACACGGCGGCGTCGGCCTGCATGGTGCGCTGCATCTTGTCGCGGATGACCGACGTCGGCGTGCCGCCGTTGGCGTTGCGCAGCTTGTCCAGGCGGGACAGCGCCTTGTCGCAGGCATCGCTGGCCAGCTTGGCCTGCTTGCCATCACGCTTGACGGTTTCGGCGGCGCGGTTGGCGACCGCGCGACCGAACACCACCAGGTCGAGCAGCGAGTTGGAGCCCAGGCGGTTGGCGCCATGCACCGACACGCACGCGGCTTCGCCGATGGCGTACAGGCCCGGCACCACTGCGTCGGGGTTGCCGTCGCGCAGCTGCACCACTTCGCCGTGGTAGTTGGTCGGGATGCCGCCCATGTTGTAGTGCACGGTCGGGATCACCGGGATCGGCTGCTTCTCCACGTCCACGCCGGCAAAGATGCGCGCCGACTCGGCGATGCCCGGCAGCTTCTCGTGGATGACCTCGGGACCGAGGTGGGTCAGGTCGAGCAGGATGTGGTCCTTGTGCTCGCCGACGCCGCGGCCTTCGCGGATCTCGATCGTCATCGAGCGGCTGACCATGTCGCGAGGGGCGAGGTCCTTCACGCTCGGGGCGTAGCGCTCCATGAAGCGCTCGCCATTGCTGTTGCGCAGGATGCCGCCTTCGCCGCGCACGCCTTCGGTGATCAGGCAGCCCGCGCCGTAGATGCCGGTCGGATGGAACTGCACGAACTCCATGTCCTGCATGCCCAGGCCGGCGCGCAGCGCCATCCCGCCGCCGTCGCCGGTGCAGGTGTGTGCAGAGGTGGCGCTGAAATAGGCGCGGCCGTAACCGCCGGTGGCCAGCACCGTGCCCTGCGCCTTGAACAGGTGCAGCGTGCCTTCGGCCATGTCCAGGGCGAGCACGCCACGGCAGGCGCCGTGTTCGTCCATGATCAGGTCGAGCGCGAAGTATTCGATGAAGAACTGCGCGTCATGCGCCAGCGACTGCTGGTACAGGGTGTGCAGGATGGCGTGGCCGGTGCGGTCGGCGGCTGCGCAGGTGCGCTGCGCCGGCGGGCCTTCGCCGAAGCGCGTGGTCATGCCGCCGAACGGACGCTGGTAGATCTTGCCGTCGTCGGTACGCGAGAACGGCACGCCATAGTGCTCGAGCTCGATGATGGCCGGAATCGCTTCCTTGCACATGTACTCGATGGCGTCCTGGTCGCCCAGCCAGTCCGAACCCTTGACGGTATCGAAGAAGTGGTAGCGCCAGTCGTCCTCGCCCATGTTGGCCAGCGCCGCGGCCACGCCGCCCTGCGCCGCCACGGTGTGCGAACGGGTCGGGAAGACCTTGGTGATGCAAGCGGTCTTCAGGCCCTTCTGGGCCAGGCCAAAGGTGGCGCGCAGGCCGGCGCCGCCGGCGCCGACGACCACCATGTCGAAGGTGTGTTCCTGGATCTTGTAGGCGGATGCCATGGATCGGTGTCCTCTAGCTTGGGCGGCGACGGCTTACAGGCCGCCCAGCGCGATGCGGATGACAGCCAGCACGCTGGCAATCGCAGCGAGGGCACAGATGAAGCGGATCAGCAGTTGCGACGCCACGGCCAAGCCCGGCGTATGCACGTAGTCCTCGACGATGACCTGCAGGCCCAACTGGGCGTGCCAGAACATCGCGACCAGGAACGCGACCAGCACGGTGGCGTTGAACGGGTTGGCGACGGTGGCGCGCACGGTCGCGTAGTCGGCGCCGGCGTTGAACACCACCAGCCCAAGCACGTACAGGCCAAGGAAAACCAGCGCGACCGCGGTAATGCGCTGGACGATGAAGTGATGGGTGCCATCCTTCGCCGAGCCGAGACCGCGCGCGGTTTTCAACGGGTTACGGAGACGGGAGTTGTTAGCGCTCATGCACCACCTCGCTGCATCATGGCGACGACCCAGATCAGTGCAGTGACAACCAGGCTGCCGAAAATGCTGATCCAGCTGCTGCGCACGAAGGCTTCGATCTTGAAACCGTAGCCGGCGTCCTGCAGCAGATGACGGATGCCGTTGATCAGGTGGTAGGCCAGCGCCCAGCTCCACCCGAACAGGACCAGGAAGCCCAGCGGCGATGTTGCGCAGGCGGCCACTTCGGCCCACTGCTCGGGACCGGCGGCGAGCTTGAGCAGTGCCCAGAGCACGATCAGGCTGCCGATGGCAAGGATGACACCCGTCGCACGATGGATGATGGAGGTCACCATCTGAACCTGCCAGCTGTAAACCTGCAGGTGTGGCGACAAGGGACGTTCGCGAACGCGTGGGTTATCGGCCATGAGCGTGCGTTGTCTCTCGGCTGGGCGGCGAGGCCGCGTGGCGGGACGATGGATCGGCGGAAAGTGCGGGATGCGGGTCAGCGTCAGAAGTCGATGCAGCGGCCGTTCTTTTCCCAGTCGCCGTAGCGGACGGGGTCAAGTCCTTCGCGTCCGCCGTGCTCCATTGGCATGGGCTGCGGCGTGTCCTGGGTCGTGTCGGGCTTGGTGACCGGCTCGGCCGCGGGCTGGGGCGAGGGTTCGGAAGCTGCGTCGTGAGCGCTTTGACCTATCATCTGAACCCTGAATGTTAAGCCCCGCACCCATGTCAGACAAGTCGCACGCTACGCCGGACGGGCTTTTTGCCCTCTCCAACCATCGTCTTATGGCCCTTTCGGGGCGCGACGCGCTGACATTCGCGCAGGCGCAGTTCATGAACGACGTCACGCGGCTTGTCGACGGGCAGTGGCAGTGGAACGGCTGGTTGACGCCCAAGGGGCGCGTGATCGCGCTGTTTGCCCTCCTGCGCGTGGATGCGGAGACACTGTGGCTGCTGCTGCCGGATGCGGACCCGAACCAGCTCGCCGATGCGCTGAAGCGCTTTGTGTTCCGGAGCAAGGTCGCCATTGCCGTGCGCGATGACCTGCATGTCGCCGGACGATTTGGCGCCCCCTTGGCCGCATCGGGAGCCTTGGCGTCGGGCATTGCCGGGCCGAGTGCGCAGGCGCCACTCGCGGATGAAGTGTCGGACAGCTCGCCCTACGTGGAGCTGGACATGAGCGGCGACGGCGGGCCGAGGGCGTTGTACGTCTCGGCATCGCCCGAGGTGCCATCCCCCGCGCTGGAGGCCGAGTGGGCGGCGGCGGACCTCCGCCACGGGCTGCCCCGCCTGCCCGCGAGCCAGGTGGAGCACTGGACGCCGCAACAGCTCTCGCTGGAACGATTGCAGGGCTTCAGCGTCAAGAAGGGCTGTTACCCGGGCCAGGAAATCGTGGCGCGCACCCACTTCCTCGGAAAAGTGAAGCGCGGGCTGATGCTTGTGGCAGGCACGGTGCCGTTTGAAGCGGGCGCCGAGGTTCACGCCGCTGGCAGCCCACTGGGCGCCCTCGTGTCATCGGCGACCGGCAAAGAGCGACAGCTCGGCTTGGCGGTGGTGCCACTGGAACGCGACGCATCTGCGGCGCTGACCGTGAGCGAAGCTCCGGTAGTGGAAGCCTCACTGCTGGGAGGATTGTCCCGCTGAGCCGATGAATTGGGCCGTCGCGTGATGCGGCCTGCCGCCAGCTGGCCTGAATCTCGTTTGGCGGCGTCCTAATTGCGCGTTCACCGCCAACGAGACCAGCCACAGGCGGCCTGGCGAAGGCCGCCTGTCGGCCCTAACCTCAGGCCAATCGATCGGCAGCCGCGACGATGTCGTCGTCGGCCGGAATGACGAGGAACGCCGCGCCCGCCAGCGGCGTGTAGGTATCGGCACCCACCACGCGTTGGAACGGACGCGCGCCATAGCCACCCTCGGCGATCGCGGTGAGCACGCCCTCGCCCACGCCGGCGCTGTGGCGACCTTCGTCCACGATCAGGATGCGCTTGGCGGTCCTGGCCTGCTCGCGGATGTACTGCTCGTTGAGCGGTACCAGCCAGCGCAGGTCCACCACCCTCGCCTTCCAGCCATGCTTCTGCTCGATGCGGCGCGCGGCGCGCAGGCTCATCGGCACGCCGTTGCCGTACGTGAAGATCACCAGGTCATCGCCGTTGCCGCCATTTTCGGGCAAGTACTCGCGGCCCTCGCCCAGCGTCATGGCCTCGCCCGGCGCCGGGTAGGTGGTCAGCCACTGGCCGTCACCCGCTTCGTACAGGTCCTTGGTCATGTACAACGCGATCGGCTCGAGGAACACGCTGACGCGCCCATCCACCTTGGACAGTGCGGTCAGCGTGCGCAGCATGGTCGCTGCGTCGTCGCCGCGCGACGGACAACCCACCACCAGGCCCGGGATGTCACGCAGCGCGGTGATCGAGTTATCGTTGTGGAAGTGGCCGCCGAAGCCGCGCTGGTAGCCCAGGCCCGCGATGCGCACCACCATCGGGTTGGCGTACTGGTTGTTGCTGAAGAACTGCAGGCTGGCCGCTTCGCCGCGGATCTGGTCGCAGGCGTTGTGGAAGTACGCCAGGTACTGGATCTCGGGAATGGGCAGCATGCCCATGTTGGCGAAACCCTGTGCCATGCCCAGGATCATCGTTTCGTCGAGCAGCGTGTTGAACACGCGGCGCGGACCGAAGGCCTTCTGCAGCCCCTTGGTGACGGTGTAGACGCCACCCTTCTGCGCCACGTCCTCACCGAACAGCAGCGTGTCCGGGTACTTGGCGAAGATGTCGTGCAGCGCCTGGTTGATCTGGATGGCCAGGTGGCGCGGCGGCTGGTTCTCGGGCAGCTTCGCTTCACTGCCGAAAGCGGCCAGGCGGCGGTCGGCGTAGTCGGTGCGCTCGGCTTCGGCCTGCACCTTGGCCGGGGTGTATGGCGCCAGTGGCGCAACCACGTCGGCCAGCGAATCCAGCTTCGGCCGGCGATCAGCCTCTTCGGCCGCGGCGAAGCACTTGCGACGCGTCGCCTCGTACAGCTCCAGCACCTCGTCCTTACTCATCAACCCGGACTCGATGGCGATGGCTGCCGAGCGCAGCAGCGGATCGGAGGCTTCCACCGCACACAGCTCTTCGACGCTGCGCCACTCGATCTCGAAGTCGGTGCCGGCGTGACCCATGATGCGCGTGGTGCGCAGGTGCAGGAACGTCGGGCGACGCGTGCGTCGGCAATGCTCCACCGCCGCCTGCACCTGGCCGTAACCGGCCGCGAGGTCGAGGCCGTCGGCGAAGAAGTAGTCCAGATCGGGCCGGTTGCGCATGCTCTCGGCGATCCAGCCCGTGGGCGTCTTCACCGAGATGCCGATGCCGTTGTCCTCGCACACGAACAGCACGGGGGCCGGCAGCTTCTGGTACGCGGTCCACGAGGCAGCGTTGAACGCGGTCTGCGCGGTGGCGTGGTTGGCCGAGGCGTCACCGAACGAGCAGATGGCAATGCTGTCATCGGGAACCGGCAGCTGCGTGCCGAGCCGCTTACCTGCCTCGATGGCCACCGCGGTGCCCAGCGCCTTGGGCAGGTGCGAGGCAATGGTCGAGGTCTGCGGCAGCACCCACAACGGCTTGCTGCCCCACACCTTGTGGCGGCCGCCGCTGGCCGGGTCGTCCTTGCTGGCCGCGAACGACAGCGCAGAGTCCATGATCGGGTCCATGCCCGGCAGCTTGCGGAAGCGCTCGGCCATGAAACCGCCAGAGCGGTAGTGCAGGAAAGCGGGGTCGGTATGACGCGCCGCACGCGCCACCATCGCATTGCCCTCGTGGCCGGAGGAGCCAATGGTATAGAAGACCTTGTTCTGCACGCGCAGCACGCGCGCCATCAGGTCGAGGTGGCGGCTGACCAGCTGCGACTCGAACAGGTCGCGAAAACCCTGCGCGTCCAGCGCGCTGCCGTCGAGGATCGCCTCACCCGGTGCCGGCCGGGCCTGGCGCTGGCCGTCCCACGCCTTCACGAACTCGGTGAAGTTGACGTCGCAGATTTCGGCGCGGTTGAGGCCCTTCATGCGGGCCGGAATGGGGTTCGGAACGTTGGCGAACATGCGGAAGGGGCTCGGTAAAGGCGCCCCTGCCCGCACGTCGCATTGGGCCGTGCCGGCGCGGGGCGCAGGTTCGTACCCGCGCCACGCCGGCGCGGGCCGGAAATCAGAACGCGTTGATGCCGGTCAGCTCGCGGCCGATCACCAGCTGGTGCACGGTTTCGGTGCCCTCGTAGGTGATGACCGATTCCAGGTTGAGCGCATGACGGATGGCCGAATGCTCGGTGGTGATGCCGGCGCCGCCCAGGAGGTCACGGCACTCGCGCGCGATGTCGATGGCCATGCGGCAGTTGTTCCACTTGGCCAGCGACACCTGCGCAGGCTGCATGGTGCCGGCATCCTTCAAACGGCCCAGCTGCAGCACCAGCAGCTGCGCCAGGGTGATGCGGCGAGCCATCTCGGCCATCTTGATCTGCGCGCTCTGCGTGGCCGCCACCGGGCGGTCGAACAGGATGCGCTCCTTGGTGTAGCCCAGCACTTCCTCAAGGCACGCAATGGCCGCGCCGATCGGGCCCCAGGTGATGCCGTAGCGCGCCTGCGTAAGGCAGCCCAGCGGCCCCTTCAGGCCCTTGACGTTTGGCAGGCGATTTGCCTCCGGCACGCGCACGTTGTCGAAGAACAGCGCGCTGGTGACCGAAGCGCGCAGGCTCATCTTGTGCTTGATCTCCTGCGCGGTGAATCCGGGCATGCCCTTCTCGACCACGAAGCCCTGGATACCATCTTCGGTCTGTGCCCAGACGATAGCGATGTCGGCTAGGTTGCCGTTGGTGATCCACATCTTGGAGCCGTTGAGGACCCAGTCCGCGCCATCGCGCTTGGCATTGGTCTTCATGTTGGCCGGGTCGGAACCACCGTGCGGCTCGGTCAAGCCAAAGCAGCCAATGACCTTGCCCGCCGCCATGTCCGGCAGCCAGCGCATGCGCTGCTCCTCGGAACCATAGGCGTAGATGGGGTACATGCACAGCGAGCTCTGCACGCTGACAAAGCTGCGGATGCCGCTGTCGCCGCGCTCCAGCTCCTGGCAGATCAGGCCGTAGCTGACGCCGTTGAGGCCAGCACAGCCGTACTTCTCCGGCAACGAGGAGCCCAGCAGGCCCAGTTCGGCGATCTCGGAGACCAGCTCCTTCGGGAAGCGGCCCTGGTCGAAGGCGTCACCGATGATCGGCAGCACCCGCTCGTTGGTGAAACGCGCCACGGTGTCCTGCACGGCACGCTCTTCTTCGGTGAGCAGGGAGCGGATGTCGAACAGGTCAAACGGGTTCAGGGCCATGGACGCACTCGGCAACGGGCAAAGGAAAGGCGTCATTGTAGCGGTGCCAGATCGCGCAGGGCACCCCGCCACACCCCGCAAAAACAGAACGGGGCCGGATGGTCCGGCCCCGTTTGGGAACTCACGTCCAGCTTGCCAGCGCTGTCAGCCGTTGCTGCCAGTGCCTGCGGCAGCCGCGGTCTGGGTGACCACTTCACCGTTGACAACCGGTAGGCGCTCGCCCGCCGGACGCTCTTCCATGCGCACGGTGCGCTCCTGGCCCTGGTAGCGATAGGTCACGTCATAGCCCACCACCGCGTTCTCGCTGCCCAGCGAGATGCGGTTACCCGGCTTGCTGCTGGTGCGCATGGTGCCGGTGGTGCCGTCCGGGTTGCGGAAGGTCACGTTGTAGCCCACCACCTTGGACGACTGCGAGGTATCGGTAACGGTGTGGCACTGGCGCTCGGTGCGCGTGGTGACCTTGCCACCCACGTGGTTGCGATCGACGCGGTTGCCGATATAGCCACCGGCGACAGCGCCGGCAACGGTTGCGGCCTTGCGGCCGTCGCCACCGCCGACCTGGTTACCCACGGCCGCACCGATCAGCGCGCCTGCCACGGTGCCACCCACGTTGCCGTCGCGCTCGGGGGCACGCTCCTGCACGGTGACGTCTTCGCAGACTTCGCGCGGCTTGTTGGTGGTGCTGGTCTCGCGGATCGCCTCGGTGCCGAGGACGGTGGCGTACTGCGCCTGCTTTTCGTTGACCGCCTTGACGTTGACCACGTCGGCGTACTCAAGCTGGTTCGGATCGATGGCGCTGTTGGCGCCCGCGTCCATTCCGATCGACGGGGCCGGCTGGCCATTCGTCGCGGTGGTGAACTGGGCATCCTGGGCGTCACCGCCCCGGAAACTGTTGTAGGCCGCCACTGCCACACCGCCGACCACCAGCGAAGCGAGTGCAACAGCAAGCATGTTCTTGTTCATGGAGCCTCCTGCGACGGGACAGTCCCGCGGTTGTGTTGGGGGCATTGCAGCACTCCCAACCTGAATAAGTACATAGCCAGCGCTGCGAGACTGTCGCAAATGTGAACGGGGCACGGATGGCGTGATAGCGTGCGCACAGTCCCAGCCGTAGATGATGTCGCCATGGCCAACCCGTTGCTCCTTCCGCTGCTCAACTGGGCCCGCAGGCTTCGTTATCCCACCCTGTTCAAGCTGACGGCCGTTGCATTCGCGATCAGCGTGCTCTGGCCGTTCGACCCGATCCCTTTCATCGACGAGATCGTGCTGGGCCTGGGCACGCTGCTGCTGGCCAACTGGAAGAATCGCAAGCCGCCCGCCAATCTCGTCGACACACCGCGCCGATGACCCGGCCATGCTGGTCGACACCCACTGCCATCTTGATGCGCCCGAGTTCGACGCCGACCGAGAGGCGGTGATCGCACGCGCGCGCGCCGTGGGCGTGACGCGCCAGATACTGCCTGCCGTGGAAGCCGCAACCTGGCCCAAGCTGCGTGAAATCTGCCGCACCCACGCCGACCTGTTCCCCGCCTATGGCCTGCACCCGATGTACCTCGCGGCGCATCGTCCCGCGCATCTGCTGGAATTGCGCGACTGGATCGAACGCGAGCGCCCGGTAGCGGTGGGCGAATGCGGCCTGGACTTCTTCGTGGAAGACCTGGACCCGCGCGAACAGATCATCTACTTCGAGCAGCAACTACGGCTTGCCCGCGACTTCGATCTGCCTGTGATCGTGCACGCCCGCCGCGCAGTGGACCAGGTGATCGCCTCGATCCGCCGCTTCGCGCCGCTGCGTGGCGTTGTGCACAGCTTCCCGGGCAGCCGCGAGCAAGCCGAGCGACTGCACGCACTGGGGTTCCTGGTCAGCCTGGGCGGACCGGTGACCTACGAACGCGCGAACCGGCTGCGCACACTGGTGGCCGGGCTGCCCATCGAGATGCTGATGCTGGAGACTGACTCACCCGACCAACCCGATGCCGGCATCCGCGGCCAGCGCAACGAGCCCGCACGGTTGAGCGTGATCCTGGACGTGGTGGCACGGCTTCGTGGGGAGACCCCTGGCGAAGTCGCCGCGGCCACCAGCCAGAACGCCGAGCGTCTGTTCCGGCTGCCGCCAGCGCCGTGAAGCTGCTTCAGGCGGCTTTGGCCCGGCCCTTGAGCAGGATGTCCAACGCCCGCCCGACGGCCGCGAACGCAAACGCACCGGTGATGTGCGTGGCCGCCCCCAACCCCGCGCCACAATCCAGCTTGAGGGCAGCGTCACCTGCCACCTGCGGACGCAGGCCACAAACCGTGCCATCGGCCTGCGGATAGCGCACGTTTTCCAAAGAGTAAATCGCGGAGACGCCAAAGTAGCGGTCCCGATTCTTGGGGAAATTGAACTCGGCGCGCAGCTTCTTGCGGATCAGCGCCAGCATGGCGTCGTGCTCGGTGCGCGAAAGGTCACGCACGCGCACCAGCGTGGGGTCGGTCCGCCCGCCCGCCGCCCCGACCACGATGACCGGCAGCTTGCGACGACGGCACCACGCAATCAGTTCCACCTTGCTGCGGAAGCTGTCACAGGCGTCTATGACCAGGTCGAAGCCCTGGTCCAGCAGCTGGGCCTGGTTGGCCGCAGTGAGGAAGCTGGCCACAGGCACCACGTCGACATGCGGGTTGATGGCGCGGCAGCGCTCGGCCATGGCTTCGACCTTGGCTCGCCCGAACTGCCCTGCATGCGCCGGCAACTGGCGGTTGGAGTTGGAGACGCAGATGTCATCGGCATCGATCAGGGCCAGATGGCCGATGCCGGTGCGCACGAGGGCCTCGACCACCCAGGACCCGACGCCCCCCATGCCCACGACTGCCACGCGGCATGCGGCAAAACGCGCCAGGGAGCCGACGCCATAGAGGCGGTCGACGCCGGAAAAACGATCGGTCCAGACAGGGTCGAGAGTGGAGGTGCTCATGGCCGCCATTGTAAAGGCCCCAGGGGCCAGTACCGGCAGGGCCCGTGCTATCGTCCCGGCAACTTCGACCATGGAGAGACGACGGATGAGCACCCCAGACCCGATGCCCACTGCCCCCGTCAAAGGCGGCCACGGCGCACGATACCTGTTCCTCTTCCTGATCGGCCTGGTGATCGGCGTCGTGGCGACGGTGATGGCGTTGAGGGCACTACATGCCCGCAAAGACCATTTCCCCGAATCCGTGATGCACGTGCAGCAGTGGCACATGGGCCAGCTGAAAAGCAGCCTCGAACAGAATCGTTGTGGTCCCACGGACTCGTTGCCGCACGTGCAATCGCTGCGAACCCTCGCCAATGACCTGGAGCCGGCGTTCCCCGACCTGCGCGACGACGCCCGCTTCGGCGATGCGGCCAGCAAGTTGCGCGCGACGCTGGACGCCGCCCTGGCATCGCCGCCACTCAACTGCGCCGGTGTGCAGGCGCTGATGAAGGATGTGGGCGGCGCCTGCAAGGCCTGCCACCAGGACTTCCGAGGCTGAACGCGCTACGCATGGCCGCAAGCTGAACCGCGTGCGGCCTTGCGTGCCGAGTTGAGGCGATATTCACTCCCCAAGGCCTAGGTTACGCCTGCACGGCTCGCGCCGTGATTCGATCCCAAGGCGAAGGAGTCTGCAATGAATACGGTCAATCTCAGGTTGGTGGGTCTGGCAGCGGTTACGGCGGCAGCGCTTGCCGGGTGTGCAACGTCTCCCGGCTACAGCGGCAGCCCCTCGACGTACGGCGGCAGCACGGCCAGCTGCTATGACTGCGGCACTGTGACCCGCATCGAGACGATTTCCGGCAGTACCGTTCCCAATGCCACCGGCGCGGTGCTGGGCGGTCTGGTCGGTGCGGCAGCGGGACGCGAGCTGGCCGATGATGAAAGCAAGGGCCGCCGCAACACCGCGACCGTGGCCGGCGCGGTGGCCGGCGCAGTTGCGGGCAACGCAATCCAGAATCGCGTCAGCGGCGCGCGCTACAACGTGTACGTACGCATGAACGATGGCCGCACCACGGTCGTGACCCAGAACGATATCTCGGGTATCCGTGAGGGCAGCTACGTGCGCGTGTACAACGGGCGCGCCTGGGCGCGTTGAGTCACGCATCGATCGATGCTTGTTGGGCACAGGTGCAGGGTGGTGAAACGCACTGAAGCGCGCACCACCCTACCCTGCTAAGCAGAAGCATCCAATCACCATCACAACGAGGGAAATCCCTGACGCATCGTGCTGCATTGCAGGGTGCGCCGAAGGCTTCCAGTCGCTATCGTCGGCGACGTCCGCAACTGCGGACGTCCATACTTCGGGAGAGACTGGATGAAACTTCGTATTGCACCCCTCGTGGCCGGGACGGCCGTGCTTGCCGGTGCCATTGCCGCCGCTACCGCCGCATCACCCAATGCCACCCAGAACCCGCTGCGCGTCAGCATCGCCGCCGCAACCGGCAGCGCTTCGGATTTCCTCGGGTCGGTTGAAGTCACGGTGACCAATACCAGCCGCCACACGGTACGCGTGCCCAAGTGGCAGCTTCCGTCCGATTTCATCGAAGCCAAGGTGTTTGAAATCACGCGTGACGGGCAGCCCGTGCAGTACGAAGGCCCGATGATCAAGCGTCCGCTGCCGCAGGCCGCGGATTTCGCGATCCTGCGTGCCGGCGAGTCCATCCGCGTGATGGTGGACCTGTCGGCCGCGTACGACCTGTCCAAGACCGGCGACTACACTGTCACCTACAAGGTGCCGCTGCAATTTGCTTCGTTGTCGACGGGCGAGATGCTCAAGTACGCCAACGGCCACCCGATGATGGCGCAAAGCGTGCCGTTGAAGCTGTGGGTGGACGGCAGCGACCAGTTGGGCGCGATGAAGGCCGGCACCAGCCAGAAGGGCAAGCCTGGTAGCGGCGGCAGCGTGGTCAACGGCGTCAGCTATGTGGGCTGCTCCACTACCCAGATCAACACGCTGGGCAGCGCCGTCACTGCCGCGCGCAACTATTCCGAAAACGCCAAGGGCTACCTGAACGCCAGCACGGTGGGCCCCCGCTACACCACGTGGTTCGGCGCCTATACCAGCTCGCGCTACAACACCGCCGAACAGCATTTCGTCGACATCGATGCGGCAATGGACCAGAGCGGCGGACAGATCACGGTCAACTGCGGCTGCAACCAGAGCTACTACGCCTATGTCTACCCGACACGTCCGTATGAGATCTTCGTTTGCCGCGCGTTCTGGAATGCGCCGTTGACCGGCACCGACTCCAAGGCTGGCACGCTGATCCACGAGATGAGCCACTTCAACGTGGTCGCGGGCACCGACGACGTCGTGTACGGCCAGGCCGGCGCCAAGAACCTGGCATCCACCAACCCGGATGGCGCGCTCAACAACGCCGACAACCACGAGTACTTTGCCGAGAACTCTCCGTCGCAGAACTGACGGCCGCGTACCCGTAGACAGCCCGCCTTGAGCGGGCTGTCTTTTTTGGAATCGCCGTTTCCAATGCTGTCGACTCAGGCGCGAAAAACAAAAACCCGGCCGAAGCCGGGTTTGAATGCAAGGGGCGTCGCCCCGGCAGCGTCAGGAAGTTACAGCGGCTGCACCGCATCGGCCTGCAGGCCCTTCTGGCCCTGGACGACGGTGAAGCTGACCTGCTGGCCTTCCTTGAGGCTCTTGAAGCCCTGGGACTGGATGGCACGGAAGTGCACGAATACGTCTTCGCCATTCTCACGGCTTATGAAGCCGAAACCCTTGGCGTCGTTGAACCACTTGACGGTACCTTGCTCACGGCTCGACATTTTGGCTTGCTCCTTGAAACGAGTTGGTTGGTCCTTCACCTTCGTAACGTGCTGGTTGCAAGGAGGATCCAGGTGCAACGATGTAGCGGATCGTACGTACGTGCCGAACAGATCAACCGCATCGGGCCACGGTTCACGGTGACCCTTGGCAAACACAGCGCCCGCACGGTACCCCGCGGCAGGTGAAAATGCAATCGCACCCATTTGTGGCATAACCCTCGGAAAACAATGAGGTTCTGATTGGATACGCAGACGATCCTGTACGTTGTTGCAGCCCTCCTGATGCTGGTGGGAATCGCCGGCACGGTACTTCCCGCATTGCCGGGCATTCCACTGGTTTTCGCCGGCATGGTGATGGCGGCGTGGGCCGGCGACTTCCAGTACGTCGGCTGGGGCTGGCTGCTCGCGCTAGGCATCCTGACCGTGCTGTCGCTGGGCATCGACCTGTTGGCGGGCTCAATGGGGGCCAAGCGCGTGGGGGCCAGCAAGTTGGCGCTGGTGGGTGCGGTGCTGGGCAGCTTCGTGGGTCTGTTCTTTGGTCCGCTGGGGCTGTTCGCAGGCCCGTTCGTGGGCGCGCTGGCCGGTGAGCTGGTGCACCGCCGCGACTTGGGCCTGGCGACCAAGGTGGGCGTCGGCACCTGGTTTGGAATCCTGCTCGGCACGGTGCTCAAGCTGGGGCTGGCCTTCGGGATGCTGGGGCTGTTCGCGTTTGCCTGGTGGGTGTGAATCCATGCACGTTGCCCGATATTTCCGTCCATGAGTGCCTGCCATCCGATCCCCGTGCTTCGGCACGTGGCCACCGCGGCTGTTTCGGCGGTGTTGGCTCCAGCGATCGCGCTCGCTGCCGAACCGCCCGCCGCGCCAATGACGGGCGCCACACCGGCTTCGGCGTGCCTCTCGATCGAATCCGATGCCGACCGGCTGAAGTGCTACGACGAAGCGATGGGGCGCGGCCGCGTGACATCCACCGCGGCTGACCTGGCAGCGGCCGAAGCACGACTGACCAAGCAACGCATCGCAGAGTACGACCGCGCGGAACGCGAAGCGGCCAGCCGCCGCGACGACAGCCGGCGCATGCTCAGCGAACTGTTCCGCTCGGAGCACGACTCGATCTTCGACCAACGCATCGCCAACGCGGGCAAGGGGTCGATACTCGATAGCCGCTGGGAGTTGGCGAAGGACTCCAAGCTGGGATTGTTCAACCTGCGTGGGTACAAGCCGGTGTACCTGTTTCCGGTGTTCTGGACCAGCCACCCGAATACGCTACCTTCGTCTTCGCGATCCGGCGAGCAGACCAGCGGCGAGCCGCTGCCGCTGGACGACACGGAGGCGAAGTTCCAGCTGAGCTTCAAGACCAAGGTGGCGGAGAATCTGTTCGGCGACAACGGCGACCTGTGGACGGCATATACCCAGAGTTCGCGCTGGCAGGTCTACAACGGCGAGGAATCGCGGCCCTTCCGCGAGACCAACTACGAACCGGAAGTGATGCTGGTGTTCCGCAACAACTACTCGCTGCTGGGTTGGCGCGGGCGGATGCTGGCGGTGGGCTTCAACCACCAGTCCAATGGCCGTGCCGATCCGATCTCGCGCAGTTGGAACCGGGTCATGCTCAACGTCGGGCTGGATCGCGACGACTGGGCCCTGACCGTGCGCCCCTGGTGGCGCATTCCCGACGGGGAACGCGAGGACGAGAACCCGGGCATCGAGGACTATGTGGGCCGAGCCGATGCCACGCTGGTCCGGCGCTGGAACGGGCATGAGTTCGCGTTGATGGCGCGCCACTCGCTGCGCTCCGGCGAGGATGCCCACGGGGCAATGCAGTTTGACTGGGGGTTCCCGATCAGCCGTTCGTTCCGCGGCCACCTGCAGGTGTTCGACGGCTACGGCGAAAGCCTGATCGACTACAACCACCGCGCCACCTACGTGGGCCTGGGCATCTCGTTACTGGAGTGGTACTGAGCGGGTCGACAAACAAAAAGGGCCGGCATTGATGCCGGCCCTTTTGCATTCGCCCCTCAGGTCGCGTCAGGCCACGACCACCGGGATCTTGCCGATGCGCGCCTGCCACTCCTTCGGCCCGGTGTTGTGCACCGAGGTGCCCTGCGAATCCACCGCCACGGTGACCGGCATGTCCTGCACCTCGAACTCGTAGATGGCCTCCATGCCCAAGTCAGCAAAACCGACGACCTTGGCCGCCTTGATCGCCTTCGACACGAGGTAGGCGGCGCCGCCTACGGCCATCAGGTAGGCCGACTGGTGCTTCTTGATCGCCTCGATCGCCGCGGGGCCACGCTCGGCCTTGCCGACCATGCCCATCAGGCCGGTCTGTGCCAGCACCTGCTCGGTGAACTTGTCCATGCGGGTAGCCGTGGTCGGGCCGGCGGGACCGACGACTTCATCGCGCACCGGATCGACCGGGCCGACGTAGTAGATGAAGCGGCCCTTGAGGTCGACCGGCAGCGGCTCGCCCTTGTTGAGCATGTCGACCATGCGCTTGTGCGCGGCGTCACGGCCGGTGAGCAGCTTGCCGTTGAGCAGCAGCACCTCGCCCGGCTTCCAGGAGGCGACGTCTTCCCTGGTCAGCGTATCGAGGTTGACCCGGCGGCCCTTGGAGGCGTCATAGGTCAGCTGGGGCCAGTCGGCCAACGACGGCGGATCCAGCATCACCGGGCCGCTGCCGTCGAGGGTGAAATGGGCGTGGCGCGTGGCAGCGCAATTGGGGATCAACGCCACCGGCAGGTTGGCGGCGTGGGTCGGGTAATCCTTGACCTTGATGTCGAGCACGGTGGTCAGGCCACCCAAGCCCTGGGCGCCAATGCCCAGCGCGTTGACCTTCTCGTACAGCTCCAGGCGCAGCTCTTCGGCTCGATTGCTCGCGCCGCGGGCCTGCAGTTCGGTGATGTCGATCGGCTCCATCAGCGCTTCCTTGGCCAGCAGCATCGCCTTCTCCGCGGTGCCGCCAATGCCGATGCCCAGCATGCCCGGTGGGCACCAGCCGGCGCCCATGGTCGGCACGGTCTTGAGCACCCAGTCGACGATGGAGTCGGACGGATTGAGCATCGCGAACTTCGACTTCGCCTCCGAACCACCGCCCTTGGCCGCGACGATCACGTCGACGGTATTGCCCGGCACGATCTTGACGTTGACCACGCCCGGCGTGTTGTCCTTGGTGTTGATGCGCTTGCCGGCCGGATCCGCCAGCACGGAGGCGCGCAGCTTGTTGTCCGGGTAGTTGTAGGCACGACGCACGCCTTCGTGGACCATGTCTTCCAGGCCCATCGTGGCGTCATCCCAACGCACGTTCATGCCGACTTCGAGGAATACGGTGACGATCCCGGTGTCCTGGCAGATCGGACGATGGCCCTCGGCGCTCATGCGCGAGTTGATCAGGATCTGGGCGATGGCGTCCTTGGCCGCCGGCGACTCCTCGCGCTCATACGCGGCGGCGAGGTTCTTGATGTAGTCGACCGGATGGTAATAGCTGATGTACTGCAGTGCGTCGGCGACGGACTGGATCAGGTCTTCCTGCTTGATGGAAACGGGCTGGAAGTCGGCGGGGTTGCTGGAAGCGTGGGTGGGAGCGGACACGGCGGGCAAGGTGGCTGGCAGTGGGGACCTGCCATTCTACCCCTCCCGTCCACCCACTGGCCCCGAGGGCTTGCGGGACCCAGGGCACCACCTGCTGCCGCACTTACCGTAGCCCAACGCGGGTCACCATGCTGCTGCGCCGGACACAGTCCGGCGCAGCAGGCCCACATCACTTGCGCCAATAGGCCAGATAGCGGTGGCTGGACTGCGCGCCGTCGATGGCGGACACGGCCCGTGTGGGCAATCCCGATGCGCGTGCGCCATCAAACTCGGCCTGGTATTGCGCCGCGCTCATCCCGTGACGATCCTTGCGCGCTCCGGCAGGCTTCTCGGCAAAGATCACAGAGTAGAACGGCTGTCCTGCGTGCATGTACGCATTGAGGTACACAGGTCGGCGGCCGGCGGCGGCATTGCTGTCGTAAAGCGCCTGGTAGCCTGATTCGGGAACCTGCGACTTCATCTCCCACCGGCCGACACCCTCGGAGCGGTAGAGCACCGTGTAGCGGCGCTCACCGCCAACGGACACCACCGAAACATTCACTGGAGAAAGACCTTTGCCCTTGGCCTCCTGGATCAACGCGTCATGCTGGGCCGTCGTGAGGCCGTGCCGCGCCATGGCGCCACCCGGCAGCCCCTTCACGAAGGTCGCCGAATAGCGCGGCTGGCCGTTGACCAGCGAGCTTTCCACCTGCGTTGGCCTGTAGCCGTCCTGGTCGGCCTCGTTGAAGCGGGCCTGGTAGTCGGCCGGCGAGAGCAGGAAATAGGAACGCCATGCGACAGTGGCAGGACGCCAGGTGAAGTTGAGGTATGGGTTGCCGCCAACGCTGTAGCCGTCCAGCCATTCCGGCCGGAAACCAGAGTCCGCCAAGTGGTCGAACAGGCGCTGGTAGTCCTTGGCCGGGTATCCGTGGCGCGAGTATTCGCCCGCCAGCTTCCGCGGCGGCCAGATCAGCACCGGGCCATCGGGAATGCGCTGACCGGCAAACCGCGTCCACTTGTTGATGTCGGCATGGCGGAAGTCGGGGATGGTGTTCGCCAAACCACGATTGAATTGCATCTGCACCGGGTCGCCGCCCGCAGTCTGCTTGTGCACATGCAGGTGTGGCGCGCTGGAGTTGCCCGAGTTTCCGATCAGGTACAGTCGGTCGCCTGCCTTGACGCGCGCCTGCTGGGCGGCCGGAACGTCGCCTTCGCTGTCGGCCTCGGCCTTGCTGTAGAGGGTCGCGTTGTGCGGACAGAGTGACGACGGAATGCTGCCCGGCTGTGCGTGCGCATACAGCACCAGGTCGCCGTCATCCTCTTCAACCAGCAGGTGGTTGCCGGCGCCGGACATCAGTTTGTCACGCCACTTCTGGTGCAGCCAGTCGCGATCCTTGAATGCCTCGTCCCAGTCGTCGCCCAAGGCCGAACTGTAGGGTCGCGGATTCTCCGGCGCGTTGCGCCAACAACGAATGACCTTGCCGGCGCCCATGGCGTATACCGGCTTCCCATACACGTAGTAGTTGCCGTTCTTGATGCTTTTCCAGTCCGTGCCCGGCTTGACTTCCGACCACTCGTCCTTGTCCCCGTTGTACTTCATCATGCCGATGTCGTAGCCCCATTTCTGGGATCCGGACTCGCTGTGGATCTTCTTGCCGACGAAGTAGCGCTCCCCAGAGGCAAGATCGTCGCCGCGCAGGGGAAGATCGTAGCGGGTAACCGCACCGGCATTGCGAGTGCGAGTGGCCGCACTGGCGCGTGGCATCACCACGGGTACGTCCTGAGCGCGCTCCAGCGAGCTTGCCTGCATGCTTGATCGGCCGACAGCGGCGCGTTGCGCCTGACCGTCCCTGGGTAGTACGACCACGGCGCACAACGCGCATGTCGCGATCGCAATGGATGTCGTCCTCATGAATGCATTCCTCCCGAATGTGCGAAACGCCGCCCACCTGCTTGGCGGACGGTCAGGAGAAAGAAACGCTTTTGATTCGCTGCTGAGGACAAGAACGCTGCAATCGATCACGCAATTCCGCGTGGCCGGATCGGGCAATCGATTGCGTGCGTCGGACCGTCAGCGGCCGCGGGTCACCCGCCGCAACCACCGCAGCACGTGCTGCCCTCGCCGCTGTGCGGCGGCGCCTTGGATGCGAAATGTCCGGCACCCTGCAACGCGTCCAACACCTGGTGCTCGGTGATCAGGCCCTCGACACGAACGCGACGATGGGTCAGTTGCACGGTGATTTGCGCGGTGGGATCACGCGCAAGGATGGCCTGGGTGACTGCCGCGGCGGTGGCGTCATCTTTCAGGGTGGCGATATCGAACAGCATGAGGATCTCCTGTCGGGGGCACCCGGCGCCGTGCCGGGTGACGCAGCCATGCTCATCGCCCTGCACGCCAACCGCCTTGACCGGAGTCATGCCAGCCGCATCGGCAAGGGCCCCGGGGTATGCTGGCCGCCTGCCGTTCATCGCCCTTGGCCGGGCCCACGTTGCCAGGAGAGTGAGATGCCGCCCACCCTTTCCCGACTTGCAACTTGCATCGCCCTGCTCATGCCCCTGGCTGCCTGTGGCGCCCGGGAGGACTCTCCCGAGCCAGCTGGGGCCCGTCCTGCCCCGAACGCGCAGGCCGCATCCACCATGCAAAGCACGGCTGGCGCGTTCCAGTTGACCGAGATCGCCCGCGGACTCGCGCATCCGTGGGCGGTAGCACCGCTGCCGGAGGGCGGTTTCCTGGTCACGGAGCGGCCGGGACAACTACGCCGGGTGTCCAACGCCGGTGCCGTGTCGGCGCCGATCAAGGGCGTTCCGGCGGTGTATGCGCACGGCCAGGGCGGCCTGCTGGACGTGGTGTTGGCGCCGGACTATGCCAGCAGCCGTCGCATCTACCTGAGCTTCGCCGAGCCGGGCCCGGATAACACCGCAGGGACTGCGGTGGCCACGGGCCTGCTGCAGGGCGACACGTTGTCCGAAGTGCGCGTGATCTATCGGCAGGAACCCAAGCTGGAGGGGCCGAACCACTTCGGTTCGCGCATCGTCTTCGACGACAAGGGACACCTGTTCATCAGCCAGGGCGAGCGCAACGACCGGCCCACCGCGCAGAAGCTGGACATGCTGCAGGGAAAACTGGTGCGGTTGAACCTGGACGGCAGCATGCCGACGGACAACCCCTTTGTCGGGCGCCAAGGCGCGCGCCCCGAAATCTGGAGCTATGGCCATCGCAACATGCAGGGCATGGCGGTGGACCCGCGCACGGGCAAGGTCTGGCAGAGCGAGCATGGACCGCGTGGTGGCGACGAGATCAACCTGCCCGAGGCCGGCAAGAACTATGGCTGGCCGATCATCACCCATGGCATCAATTACTCGGGCCTGCAGATCCCGGAGGCCATCGGCACCGCCGCGCCGGGAATGGAGCAGCCGTACCACGTCTGGGAGAAATCGCCGGCGCTTTCGGGCATGGCGTTCCACGTCAACCAGCCGGCGTCCAAGTGGAACAACAGCCTGTTCCTGGGCGCATTGTCGGGGCGCGCCCTCATCCGCCTCTCACTGGACGGTGAGCGGATCACCAACGAGGAACGGCTGCTTACCGAACTGGACGAGCGCATCCGCGATGTGCGCGCAACGCGCGATGGCTTGCTGTACGTGGTGACCGATGAAGACGATGGCCGCCTGCTTCGGATCACCCCGCCGGGCATGGCGGGCCGGCCGTGATCGTGCCTTGACGCCGCATGCGGCAGGCTCGTGCCACACAGGCGGAGGGATGAGGGCCAAGAGATGGACATGGGCGAGTCCGACGACAACGCGCAGGTACCGTGGCGGCAACGCACCGGGCAGTACGTGCGCGACCGGATCATCGTCGCCGACGACGCGCTGGACGCGGCACGACGGCGTCTGAAGGCGCGGTTGGGTTTCGACCGACCGCTGCACATCGCCGCATATCGGGGCTATGGCGACGGCACGGCCATCGAGCTGATGGGCCGCGTGCTGGCGGAAAGGCCAGGCAATGGCCCGTTGGAGGGCGCCGGGTGGTGGGACAACCTGCTGGACACCTGGCGGCGTTTCGAAAGCGACGAGGTGCCGGGCGCTCCGGTTCGCGCCCGATTCGGCCGGCATGAAGTCGAAGTCACCTCGGACCATGAGGGTTATTACGCTGCAACCGTTCCGGGGAGCGGACCGCCCACCACGTTGTGGGAGGACGCGACGGTCATGCTGGCAGACGGCACGCTGACGACGCCACAGCCGGTATTGCGCATCCTTCCCGAGGCACGCATCGGCATCATCTCCGACATCGACGACACCATCCTGCACAGCGGGATCACCAACTGGAAGGTCGCGGCGCAACTGACCTTCCTGCACAACGCGAGGACGCGCAAGCCGCTGGCAGGCGTGGCCGCGCTGTACCACGCGCTCCAGCGGGGGGTGGCAGGTGCCGGCCCGAATCCCCTGTTCTACGTCTCGAGCTCGCCGTGGAACCTATACGACCTGCTCGAGGATTTCATGGACCTCAACGGCATCCCGCCGGGGCCCATCTTCCTGCGCGACTTGGGCACCGACACCGGCAAGTTCATCCGGACGCCCGGGCATGGGCACAAATTGGAACGGGCACGCGCGTTGATTACCCGCTTTCCGCACTTGCGCTGGGTACTGCTCGGGGATTCGGGCCAGGCCGATGCCGAGCTGTATGCCGAGGCAGCGCTGGAGTTTGGCGACCGCATCGCCGCGATCTATATCCGCGATGTGGACCCCGAGACCGATTCGTCCTTCGACACGGCCGTCGACGGCCACCTGCAGCGCATTGCAGGCACCCGTGTCCCGATGCTGCGCGCGGCCGACAGCACCGCCATCGCGAAGCACGCGGCCGACCTGGGCCTGCTGGCGCGCGACGCCATTGCCGCGGTGGAGCATGATGTGGAGCGGGATCGGCAGCGCCCCGAACAAGGCGCGGCCGCCCTCGCCGCGGCCGTGGGAGCGCCCCCCGCGCAGCACCCGGACGGAGCGCCCCCGGGAGCCGGTTAGGCACCCTGTCGGCGGGTGGCGTAAAATGGCGAGTCATCCGCTGTCTTCCCCCGCCCGCCCATGTCATCCGCCTTCGGCACCGAGACCGTGCTGGACGTCCGTCACTGGACGGACGCCTACTTCAGCTTCACCACTACCCGCGACGACGGCTTCCGTTTCGAGAACGGCCAGTTCGTGATGATCGGGCTGGAGGTGAACGGCAAGCCGTTGATGCGTGCGTACTCCATCGCAAGCGCCAATTGGGAAGAGCAACTGGAGTTCTTCAGCATCAAGGTGCAGAACGGACCGCTGACCTCGCGACTGCAGCACATCAAGCCGGGCGACACGATCCTGATTGGCCGCAAGCCAACTGGCACGCTGCTGATTTCTGATTTGCACCCGGGCCGCAACCTGTACCTGCTGGGCACCGGTACGGGTTTCGCGCCGTGGCTGTCGGTGATCAAGGACCCTGAAACCTACGAGCGCTTCGACAAGGTCATCCTGTGCCACGGCGTACGTAGTGCGGAAGACCTGGCGTACCGCGACTACATCATCAACGAGCTGCCTCGCCATGAGTTCCTCGGCGAGACGATTGCCGCCAAGTTGAAGTACTACCCCGCCGTGTCACGCGAGCCGTTCACCTTCAACGGCCATGACCAGCGCGGCCGCCTCACCGACCTGATGGCCGATGGGCGGATGATGGAACACCTGGGTATCGAGCCGCTGGACGCCGAGCATGACCGCGCCATGATCTGTGGCAGCCCGCAGATGCTGGCCGACTTCCGCGCCCTGCTCGACGGCCGAGGCTTCACCGCAGCGCCGCGCATCGGTACGCCGGGGCAGTACGTGTTCGAGCGCGCCTTCGTCGAGAAGTAAGCTAGACTCCATCGCCTCAACGCCAAGGGATGGGGTCATGGGGAAGATGAGAACGGCCTGCCTGGCGGGATTGCTGTCCATCGCAATGCCGCTGGGAGCCTCCGCACCGCTGCCTTCGCAGCCCGCGCCAGGTGAATTTCCGCCGGACGCGCTGGGCACGCTGAAAGGCCAGCCCATCAGCGTCAGCCAGCATCGCGGGAAGGTGGTGATCGTTACCTTCTGGGCTTCGTGGTGCGGCCCTTGTCGGCGCGAGTTGCCGTTACTGGCCAGGTTGCAGAAGACTGTGGGGCGCGATCACCTCGAAGTCATCGCGGTCAACTACAAGGAAGACCGCCGCGACTACCTGGCGGTGTTGCGTGCCAATCGCGAATTCGAAATGACCTACGTACATGATGCCAGCGGCGTCATCAGCGACAGCTACGGTGTTCGGGCCGTGCCGAACATGTTCGTCATCGACCGCGATGGCAAGGTGGCCCACGTCCATCGCGGCTATTCCGAGCAGATGATCCCCGGCCTCATCCAGGAGATGCTCGCACTACTGCCACAGGAAGCGCTGAACCGCCCGGTCGACGGCACCTGAAGGCCCGGACGCAGCCGCCAGCCCCTCGCGCCAGTGCGCCCTGGTTCTCGAACGCGCCTTCGTCGAGAAGTGAGCTACTCCTCGCCGTAGGTCAGCCACACAGAGGCGGCGGCCTCGTTACCAAACACGCGCACCGCGTATCCGCGTTCGCGGGCGAGGATCTCCACCGATTCGGCGAGCGGGATCCGATCGTCATGGGCCTCGACATAGGCGATGCGAACGCCCTCCAAGCCCTGGCCGATCAGCGCGGCGATGAAACGCTGGCGGTCGCCCGGCGCCATCGGATTGCCCGCCATCCGGTCAACCACCAGGAGTTGGGTGGGGCGCCGGCGACGCACCTCATCGGCGATGTCCATCCAGCGCGATAGCATCACCTCCCAGGTGTCGTGCACGCCGCTGATCTCAGCGCGCAGGCGTTTGCCGGAGAGCTGGAACGTGACCTCGAATGGGACCTTGGGCGCATCCATCGGTCGCGGCGCCGTCAGGCCAGCGCGGCTTCGATGTCCGCGGCGATGGATTCGGGCTTGTCGTTGGGCGCGTAGCGCCGGAGCACGCGGCCGTCACGGCCGACAAGGAACTTGGTGAAGTTCCACTTGATGGCGTCGATGCCGAGGAAGCCACCCTTCTCGTCCTTCAGCCACTTCCAAAGCGGATGTGCAGCGTTGCCGTTGACGTCGACCTTGGCGTACATCGGGAAGGTGACGTCGTAGGTGAGCGAGCAGAAGTCCTTGATCTCGGCCTCGTTGCCGGGCTCCTGGTGGCCGAACTGGTCACAGGGAAAGCCCAGCACCACCAGGCCGCGCGGGCCGTATTCGCGCCACAGCTGCTCCAATCCGGTGTATTGGGGGGTGAAGCCGCACTTGGAAGCCACGTTGACCACCAACAGCACCTTGCCGCGGTATTCATCCAGCGCGCGGGGCTGGCCATCGATGTCGGTGGCGGAGAAGTCGTAGGCGGTCGTCATGGCACGGTCTCCCCTCGGGAAGTCCAGCATACGCCGATGTGGCTGGCTTGAAACAAGGACGCCAGCGCGGGCAAGCCGCGCTGGCGTCGGGTGTTGCGGATGCGTGAAGGCTTAGAAGCTGGCCTTGAACTCCAGGCCAAACAGGCGCGGCTCGTTGATCATGCCCGTCAGGTTGTTGAAGTCGATCGCGCCGACTACCTGCACCTCGTCGGTGATGTTGCGCCCGTACAGGGCCACGTCGTACTTGCCGTAACCCCAGGTGTAGCCCAGGCGCAGGCCGCCCTCGACCAGCGACTTGCCGGTGAACTCCTTCGACTCGTACAGGAAGAAATTGAGCTCGCTGCGGTACACCCAGTCGGTGTAGGCATAGAACTCGCCGCCATTGGCGGTCGGCAGGCCCCAACGCAGGGTCAGGTTGTGGGTCCAGTCCGGGGCCTGTGGCAACGGATTGCCATCGATCAACGCCTTGCCGGCGCCATCGGTCGGGTCGGTCACGGTGCACTGCGCGCACACCGACACGGCCAGATCGCTGTCCTTGATCTCGGTGTCGTTGTAGCTGCTACCCAGCGTAAACAGCAGGTTGTCGGTCAAGTAGGCCTGGAAGTCCAGCTCGAAACCCTTGCCGGAGGACTTGTCGGCATTGAGCAGGATGTTGGCGTTGGACGAGCCGCCCACCGCGGTGAGCTGCTGGTCCTTGACCTCGTAGTAGAAGACGCCAGCGTTGATGCGGGCGCGGCTGTCCCACAGGTCGGCCTTGACGCCCGCCTCGAATGCGGTGGAGGTTTCCGGCTCGGCGATCGACTTGGCGTTGAACGCGCCGGCGGCCTGGATGCTGCTGCCGCGGTACCCGGTGGCGACGCGCGCGTAGAGGTTCACGTCGTCGTTGACTTCATACGTCGCCGACAGATCCCAACTGAACTTCTTGTCTTCCGGATGCGCGGACAGGTCGCCGTCCGGCTCCTGCGCTGCCAGCTGCGCCAAAGTGCACTTGCCAGCCAGTACGCACGGTGCGAAACCAGTGTTCCAGTACTCCTCGACGGTCAGGTCCTTCTTGTCCCAGGTGTAGCGGGCGCCGGCGCGCAGTTCGAGCTTGTCAGTGGCCTCCCACGTGACTGCGCCGAACACCGCCCACGCGTCGTTGGTCTGGTTCACGCGCTCGTAGCCGTCCTGCGCGCCACCGGCCAGCGAGTCATAGCTGAAGCTTTCGACGTCGTAGTCTTCGTTGAAATAGAACAGGCCGGCCTGCCAGTTCCACGCACCCTCGTAGTTCGACTCGATGCGGAACTCCTGGGTCCACTGCGAGTGGTCCGGAATGCCGTCAGCGGTTTCCGAAGCGAACGGAATGAGACCGGGGCCGGAATTGCCGGGGCCGAGGAACACCGCACCGAAACCGCCATCGATGTCGCCGCGGCTGTAGGTCTCCACCGTCTCGTAGCCGGTGATCGAGTACAGGCGGTAGCCGTTGCCGAGGTTCCAGCTCAGGCGGGCGTTGGCGCCAAAGCTGTCGAGTTCGGAGTGGTTGAGACCGTCGAGGGCGACCTTGTCTTCGTCGAAGCCGTCGACCAGGTCGTTGGTGCCCGGCTTGATGATGTTGGCGCGGAACAGACGCGCCGTGCCGTTGAGGTGGCGCGCGTGCACGTTGAACAGCGCCTCGAAGTCCTCGCCTTCGTACAGCGCCTGCAGGCGTGCGGCGGACTCGTCGTAGCCCTCGAAGCCGTCGTTCGGGCCGGGGTAGGTGTTGTCGACCCAGTCATCGCGGCGCTGGAACAGCACCGATGCGCGCGCCGACCACTGGTCGGTGAGGCCACCGCCAGCGGCACCTTCGACGTTCCACATGTTGTCGCTGCCTACGCCGACCTTGCCGTAGCCGCTGAACTCCTGCGACGGTCGCACGGACTCGAACTTCACGACGCCGGCCGGGCTGTTACGGCCGAACAGCGAGCCCTGGGGGCCACGCAGCACTTCCACGCGGTCCAGGTCGAACACCGGGAAGCCCTTCAGGATCGGGTTTTCCTGCACCACATCGTCATACACCAGCGACACGGGTTGCGAGGTGTTGAGGCGGAAGTCGGTGTTGCCGTAGCCGCGGATGTAGAAACGCGGGAACGCGCGACCGAACGAGGACTCGATGTTGAGGCTGGGCACGCGACCGGACATGAAGCGCACGTCGTTGCCGCCCGAACCGAGCACGTCCAGCGTCTCGGCGCTGACCATGGTGACCGACACCGGCACGTCCTGCAGGTTCTCGACCTTGCGGGTGGCGGTCACCTGCACGGTGTCCAGGGTCTTGGCATCGACTTGCGCCTGCGGCGCAGCCTGCTCTTCCTGCGGGGAAGTGGATTGGGCCAGGGCCTGCATCGGCAACAGGATGGCAACGGCGACCGCGAGGGCGCTGCGGCGAAGGGTACGGGGGCTCGGGTGACGTGCGGACATGGGCGATCTCGCTGGTGGGGGCGACCGCTGACGCGGCCCGCCCCGAAAGGGTCGGAGGGGTATGGCTACCTGGAGCCGTCCCATGACGGCCCGGCGCCCCGGCTGGGCGCGTGGCGATTCGCTGAGCACGGCGATGTTACAACAACGTTAACGAGCCCGTACTCGGCCGTCTGGGGGC
Organism: Lysobacter daejeonensis GH1-9; assembly: GCF_000768355.1. Classification (GTDB taxonomy): domain Bacteria; phylum Pseudomonadota; class Gammaproteobacteria; order Xanthomonadales; family Xanthomonadaceae; genus Aerolutibacter; species Aerolutibacter daejeonensis. The sequence goes on along the minus strand of NZ_AVPU01000003.1, from coordinate 148,378 downwards.
CCGAACCCCCCCCAGATGGCCGGGAGGCCTAGCGACCGGTCCGGCTCACGGTGACGGGGGCCGCAAACGGCTTGATCCCCAACGCCTCGTCGATCTCGCTGGGGTAATACGCAACATCTCCCTTCACGACCAACGCCACCTTGCGGATATCGGCGATATTGGCAACCGGATCACCGTCGATCAGCACCAGATCGGCACGCTTTCCAACCTCGATGGTGCCCCGGTCGTCCAGTACGCGGGATACTTTCGCCGCCGTCCAGGTGGCGCTTTGCAGGGCCTCGCCAGGGGTCATGCCGGCCTGCACGTACAGTTCCAGCTCGCGCTGCAGGGTGAACCCGGGGATGGCGTCGGTGCCGGCCACGATCGGCACACCGGCGCGGTGCATTCGGCCCACGAACTCGATCATCTTGGCGTAGGATCGGTTGTAGCGCTCCGCAGTCGCCTCGTCGGGGATCTTCATCTCCGCACTGCGCAGGCCGCGCTGGATGTCCGGCGGCATGTGCGGGGCGACGGCCGCGTAGGCCTGCGACATTTCGCCTGCCCGCTGGCGCAGGAAGTCGAACGTTGCCAGGGTCGGGTCAACCACGGTCTTGTGCTTGGCCAGCAACGCAATGAAGTCCTGCACCGCCGGACCGTCGAAATCCAGGTCGGCCACCTTCTCCGCCGGCAGGTAGAAACGCTGCAGCGTGCGGGTGTCGGTGGTGTCATCCACCAGGAAGTTCAGCAGCACCTGGTTGATGTGCTGGATCTCGTCGTACCCCTGCTCCACCACGTCGCGCGCGCGCATGAACGCCGGCACGTGGCCGCTGACGCGCAACCCCTTGGAATGGGCATAGGCGGTGGTCTCGCGCAGCAGGTCCTTGGGGAAGGAGTTGTAGATCTTGACCTGCACGTAGCCGTGCGATGCATACCAGTCGACGGCCTTCTTGGCCTCGTCGAGGGTCTTGATCACGAAGCCGTTGCGCGCGGACATCGGACTTTCGCCTTCGAGGAAGCCTGCGGCAACGATACGACTGGTCAGAAGCGTGCCGGCCTTCTCCTCGCCGATGATCTGCTGCAGGGTGGCGTTGTCGTTGCCCATGTCGCGCACGGTGGTCACGCCGGCAGCGAGGTTCAGGCCACCGTCCCAGCGGCCGACGTGGCCGTGCATGTCGAACAGTCCCGGCAGCAGCACGCGGTTGGCGGCATCCACGACCTGGTCGGCCTTGGCGGCGCGCCCACCGGCAGCCTTGATCGACACGATGCGACCGTTCTTGACCAACACGTCCGATGCCGGGCCCAGCGTGGCCTTGGCGCTGTCGAACAGGCGGGCATTGCGGATCAACGTCGTGCCCGCGAGCGGATGCGCGACGCGGGTGTTGAGCCCCGACAGGAACTCGCCCTCCGCCTGCTTCTGGCGTTGTTCAAGGGCTGCAGCGTTCTCGTTCCAGCCGTCCTCGATCAGCTGCATCCAGCCCGGCACGATCGCGGCGAACAGGCGTGGCTCGGCGTCCGTGGTGGCCCACACGAACTGCGGCACCAGGCCGATGCCGGTCAGCGCCATCAGTTGCACGCGGCGGGTGTCCTGCCCGCGCTTCACCTCGACTTCCGTGATCTTGCGCGCGGACAGGGTGCCGCCAGGGATCAGCGGCAGCTTGCCGTCGGGCCGCTTGGCCAATGCTCCCAGGCTGACCGACGCCATCGCCGGCGAGCCACCCAGCGGCGCGTACATGGCCGTGCCCGACACGGACTGCTCGCCCTGGTCGGACGTCGACTTCCACGTCGCCTGTCCGCCCTGCCGCTTGAACGACTCATCGACGGGCGCGCCGAAGGTGCTGCTGCCAGTTACCTGATAGGTGGCCAGCGTGTGGTCCGGGGCCAGCGTGAAGGTCTCCTTCAGCTCGGGGCCGCGGCCGTTGTCCTTGAAGATGAAGTCGACATGGGTCACTCCATCGTCCCCGGTGGTGACCACCTGGTGCCCGGCCTGCCTGGTGCCGTCCACCAGCACCACGTAACGGGTGATTTCCGCCGCCAGCGCATCCATCGCCATCATTGCCAGGCAGGCCGCCAGTCCGGCCGACCATCCCACTTTCGTCTTCTTCATGCCTTCCCCTTCCTGTGAGTTGTGCCGCGATCCGACGCATCCCTGAACAGGCCGGGCGCTGCCCGTGGCCCCGGAGCCGTCCAGTGGCCGAGTCTAGACCTACCGACGGGACGGCGGGCCATGCCAGAAGTCCTGCTGAACCCGGGCCTGCCCGTGCCATTCGTCACGGGCCTTGGGGCCCGCTGTTCCGGTAGGCTTCGGGTTCCGTTTCCGCCGCCGAGACTCCACCCAATGAAGCATCCCCTCGCGCTTGCCCTCGCCGTGGCCCTGACCTCCGTCGCCGTCACCGCGTGCAAGCCGTCCGCCGACCAGCCCGCCTCCACCGAGACCGCCGTGAAGCAGGAATCCAACCCGTTCTTCGCCGAGAGCACGTTGCCGCTGCAGTACCCGCACTTCGACAAGATCAAGGACAGCGACTTCGCGCCCGCGTTCGAGCGCGGCATGGCCGAGCAGCTCCAGGAAGTGGCGGCGATCGCCAACGGCCCGGAAGAGCCGACTTTCGAGAACACCATCGTGGCGATGGAAAAGTCGGGTCGCCTGCTGACCCGCGCGGCGTACGTGTTCTACAACCTGGTCGGTGCGGACACCAACCCGGAGCGCGAGAAGCTGCAGGCCGAGTTCGCGCCGAAGCTGTCGGCGCACAGCGACGCCATCCGCCTGGACCCCAAGCTGTTCGCGCGCATCAAGGCGCTGCATGACAAGAAGGACACGCTGGGCCTGGACGCCGAGGGCGTGCGTCTGGTTGAGCGTTACTACACCGACTTCGTCCGCGCCGGCGCCAACCTGTCCGACGCCGACAAGACCAAGCTGAAGGAAATGAACGCCGAGCTGGCCAAGCTGGGCACCCAGTTCAGCCAGAACGTGCTGGCCGAGGTGAATGACTCGGCGATCATCGTCGACACCAAGGAAGAGCTGGTCGGCCTGTCCGACGAAGCCATCGCCGCCGCCGCCGAAGCCGCCAAGGAGCGCAAGCTGGACGGCAAGTACGTGCTGGCGCTGCAGAACACCACCGGCCAGCCGCCGGAGACCTACCTGCAGAACCGTGCGCTGCGCGAGAAGCTGCACCGCGCCTCGGTGGTCCGTGGCAGCCGCGGCAACCAGTACGACAACACCGAGATCGTCGCCAAGGTGGTGAAGCTGCGTGCCGAGCGCGCCACGCTGCTGGGCTACCCGACCTACGCCGCCTACGTGCTGGAAGACGAGACCGCCAAGTCGCCGGAAGCCGTCAACGCCATGCTGGGCAAGCTGGCCCCGGCCGCGGTGGCCAACGCCAAGGTCGAGGCCGCCGCGCTGCAGGCGATGATCGACAAGGAACAGGCCGCCAAGGGCGAGCCGACCTTCAAGCTCGAGCCGTGGGACTGGGCCTTCTACAGCGAGAAGGTGCGCCAGGCCAAGTACAACTTCGACGAGTCGCAGCTCAAGCCGTACTTCGAGATGAAGAACGTGCTGGAGAACGGCGTGTTCTTCGCCGCGACCAAGCTGTACGGCATCACCTTCAAGCAGCGCACCGACCTGCCGGTCTACCACAAGGACGTCACCGTCTATGACGTGTTCGACAAGGACGGCAAGCAGCTGGCGATCTTCCTGATGGATCCGTATGCACGCTCGTCCAAGCGCGGTGGCGCGTGGATGAACTCGTACGTGGACCAGAACGCGCTGTTTGGCACCAAGCCGGTCGTGGCCAACCACCTCAACATCCCCAAGCCCAGCGAAGGCAAGCCGACGCTGATGACCTGGGACGAGGTCACCACGATGTTCCACGAATTCGGCCACGCGCTGCATGGCATGTTCTCGGACGTGAAGTACCCGTACTTCTCGGGCACCAACGTGCCGCGCGACTTCGTCGAGTTCCCGTCGCAGGTGAACGAGATGTGGGCCGACTGGCCGGAAATCCTGGGTAACTACGCCAAGCACTACCAGACCGGCGAGGCGATGCCGAAGGAACTGCTGGACAAGGTGCTGGCTGCGTCGAAGTTCAACCAGGGCTTCGCCACGACCGAGTACCTGGGTTCGGCGATGCTGGACCAGCGCTGGCACCAGATCACCGCCGACAAGGCCCCGACCGCCAAGGACGTGATGGCATTCGAAGCCGCCGCGCTGAAGCAGAACGGTACCGACTTCGAGGCCGTGCCGCCGCGCTACAAGACCCCGTACTTCAGCCACATCATGGGCGGCTACGCGGCCGGCTACTACGCCTACATCTGGTCGGAAGTGCTGGACGCCAACACCGTGCAGTGGATCAAGGACAACGGTGGCCTGAAGACCGAGAACGGCGACCGCTTCCGCGCCACCCTGCTATCGCAGGGCGGCAAGAAGGACGCGCTGCAGCTGTTCAAGGACTTCACCGGCGCCGAACCGAAGATCGAGCCGCTGCTGGTGCGCCGCGGCCTCACCGGTGGCACTGCCGCCGCCGGCAAGTAACACGCGTCCTCGTCAGGCGTGAAGGAGGCCGCCCGGAGCAATCCGGGCGGCCTTTCCTTTTGCGATAAGGCCCAAGGGAGCGGAGGTCCCGCTGGGCGAACGCTCAGAAGCCAGCGGACACGGACTCGGCGACGCCCAGCGCCTTGGCGAGCTGCGTGGCGTCGAAGGGTTTGGGAAGGATCGCCCCAGTGGCACCCCGCTCACGCAGGGTGGCCACGTCGTGGCCACTGACATACACCACGTGCACCGGGATGCCACGCTCACGCACCTTGTGGGCCAGTTCGATGCCTGAGTACAGCGGTAGCTCGACATCGGTCATCAGCACGTCCCAGTTACCGTCAGCCAAGCGCGCGAGCGCCTCGTCCGGCGTCGCCGCCGTGTCCACCGAATGCCCCAGCGACTGCAGCTGGGCCTTGGTGAGGAAACGCTCGTCGGGGCAATCGTCCACCAGCAGGATGCGGAGCGGTCGGCCTGCTTCACGGGTATCTCGCGAGTCCAGCAGTGCGCGGACGCGCTGGGCCAGCACGTCCATGCGGTACGGCTTCTCGAGCAACTCATCGCCGGGCTCAAGGCCGCCATCCCGGGCCAGTGCTTCCTCGGCAAAACCCGAAGTAAACAGCACCACCACCCGCGGATGGCGGGCGCGCACGTAGGCCGCCAGTTGCGTGCTGCGCATCGGCCCGGGCATGACCACATCGGTGAACAGCAGATCGGGCACGATGCCGTTGTCGACCAGCATCTTGGCGGATGCAGCATCGGCCGCCTCGCAGACCTGGTAGCCCAGCGCGCGCAGCATCCGCACCGAGCCGGCACGGACAGCTTCGTCGTCCTCCACCACCATCACCATCTCGCCGTGCCCGCGGCGCGCATCGGTCAGTTCCGGTGCCACCGGCGAGGCCTGTTTGCCGGTCAAGGGCAGATACAACGCCACGGTCGTGCCCTCGCCCTCGGTGCTCTCCACACGAATATTGCCGCCGCTCTGGTGCATGAACCCGTAGACCATCGGCATTCCCAGGCCCGACCCGCGTCCCACCTGTTTGGTGGTGAAGAACGGTTCGAATATGCGATCGAGCACACCCTGGGCCATTCCACGCCCGTTGTCCTGCACCACCACCTGCACCATGGCCTCGCCCGTGCGACCAACGGCCGCTCCGTCGATACCCCGGCAGTGGATCGACACCAGTCCTTCACCGCGGATGGCGTCGCGGGCATTGATGGCCAGGTTGAGCACGGAGTTGTCGAATTGCACCGGGTCGGCCTCGACGTTGCCGACATCCGGGGCGATGTCCAGGTCGAGGGTAATGGCGGTGCCTTCACCCAGCGTGCGTTGCAGCAGGTCGCCCAGGCGTTCCAGCCGGTCGCCTATGTCGAATACGGTGGGGTTGAGCGGCTGTTTGCGCGCGAAAGCCAGCAACTGCGAGACCAGACGCGCACCGCGGCGGACCGCGCGTCCGGCGGCATCCAGACGCTCCATCACCGGCATGGGCACGTTCTCGTTCCCGCGCGCCAGGTCGAGGTTGGCACCTACCACCTGCAGCAGGTTGTTGAAATCGTGCGCGATGCCGCCGGTGAGCTTGCCGACCGCCTCCAGCTTCTGCGCCTGCAGCAGTGCGGCCTCAGCCACACGACGCTCGGCTTCGCTGGCGTGCAGGGCCTGGGTGCGTTCCTCAACCAGTTCGGTGAGATCGGCGTGGTAGCGAGCAAGCTCCTCCTGAGCCATCGCCTGCGCGGTGATATCGTTGCCCTGCACGAAAATCCCGGTCACCCGGCCCTCGGCATCCCTCACAGGCTGGTAGACGAAGTCGACGACGACCTGCTCCAGTCCGCGCTCCGGGCTGCGCTGCAGCTCCAGGCGCATGCCATGGCCGACAAAGGGCTTTCCCGATTCGAAGACTTCGTCGAGCAGGCGCAGGTAGCCCTGCTCCACCGCCTCCGGCAGGCACTCGACCAGTGTGAGACCGACCAGCCCACGATCGCCTACCAACTCAGAGTAAGCCTGGTTGATCAGCGTGAACCGGTGTTCGGGCCCCTGCAGGTAGGCCATGAATCCTGGCGCCTGCTCGAACATCTTGAGCAGTTGCGTGCGCTGCTCTTCCAGTTGAGTGTTGGCGGCCTGCACCCTCTGTGCGCGCTGGAAGACCCCGCCTTCCATCGATTCCAAGCGCGCCGCCTCCTCCTGCGGCATGGTGGCGGCGCGCAGGGCCTCCTTGAGGCGCTGCAACTCGGTCACGTCCACCGTGTGCTGCAGCACGTGGGTGGTCCGCCCCGACGCATCGAGAACGGGGGTATGGGTAGCGGACCAGTAGCGGTCATCCATCACCGGACCATCGGGCGTCTGCCGTTCGATGGCGTAGCGGATCAACCCCAGGGTGTCGGTAACCCCGGTGTCCAATACCTTGCGCAGCGACGCCCGCAACATCCGCACGTTCTCATCGCCCAGCGGCGTGCCGTCGCCGGGGAAGGCCTCGAACAGGGGCACGCCCACCAGCTGGTCGCGGCTGCGTCCCGTCACCTCCAGGTAGGCCTGGTTCATGTCGACGTAGCGCAGGTCCCGATCGACCACCATGTATGGGTTCGGGGACTGCTCGAAAAGTTGGTGGTAGTCCATCGAATCCAGTTGCCAAGGCGGATGTGGCCTGCCCGGACCCCCCAAGCCGACGTGGTGTGACAATGCACCTTAACAGGGTGTTGGCTGCGTGAAGCCCGCGCGACGAAATCCGGGTTCCGCCCTGCCCGGCTGGCCTGCGTGGATCAGGCCTTTGACATCACACACCCCTTGAACAGGTCCCGCCCCGGGTCGTACTCGCGGGTGCGAACCTGCAACAGGCCCAGCACCGAGTGGAACAGGTTGTCGTGGCTGGCCGGCTGCTGGGTACGGGCGCGCATGCACGCCAGGTCAATGCCGCGGCTGGCGGCCATGCCGGCCGACATCCACATCATCATCGGCACCTTGATCTGGGTGTCGGGCGCGATGGCGTACGGTACGCCGTGCAGGAACAGCCCCTTCTCGCCCAGCGATTCGCCGTGGTCGGAAACATAGACCAACGCGGTGTCGCGGTCCTTGTGCGCGGCCAGCTGGCGTATCGCCTTTGCCAGGAAGTCATCGGTGTGCAGGATCGAGTTGTCGTAGGCGTTGATCACCTGCTGAGACGAGCAGTCACCCAACTCCGACGTGTCGCAGGTCGGGGTGAAGCGACGGAACGACTGCGGGTAACGCTCGTAGTAGCTGGGGCCGTGGTTGCCCAACTGGTGCAGTACCACCACCGCGTCGCGCGGCAGGCGGTCCACCTTGTCCATCAGGCCGCTCAGCAGCACGTCGTCCATGCAGCCGTCGGTGGTGCAGTCGCCGGGCACGGTGCCGTGCTCGAACGACTCGAACGGCAGGCCCTCGCAAACGCCCTTGCAACCGGTCTGGTTGTCACGCCACAGCGTGGCGATGCCGGCGTGGTCGAGCACGTGCAGCAGCGACTGCGAATGCTTGATGCGATCCTTGTCGTAATCCGCGCGGCCCCACGGCGAGAACATACATGGCAACGACACCTCGGTGGCCGAGCCGCACGCGGTGACGTCGGCGAAGTTAAGCGGCGCCAGCGCAGCCAGTTGCGGCGTGGTCTGACGCGCGTAACCGTTGAGGCCCCAGTTCTGCGCACGCACCGTCTCGCCCACCACCAGCACCAGCAGTCGCGGCTTGGCGCCGGCCGGGCGCCCTACCACCTTGGCATCCAGACCAATCGGGGCGCGCGGTCGCTGGGCGCCAGCATGGTCTTCCAGCGTCACTTGGGCCAGCGACACCAGATAGTTGCCGGGGGCGATGAGGTAGCGCAGCTCCTTGTGGTTGCGCATCAGCGCCGAGACGTTCTGGAATGACAACAGCAGGGCCACGACCGCCACTGCGGCCACGCCCGCCATCCAGGCCGCACGCTGCCACACCGCGCGGGCCAGTGGCCGGCGCACGATGCGCACGCGCCAAAGCGCCACCGCCGGCACCACGCCAGTCAGCATCACCCAACCCACCATGCCCGGTGCGAACAGCTCACGCGACTCCTTGGTATCCGTATGCAGCACGTTGCGCACCATGTCCGCATCCAGGAACACGGTGTAGGCGCTGGCGAAATACGCGGCGGCCGCGGTGCCCACCAGCAGCAAGGCCAGCAGTGGCTTCACCGTCCAACGGTTGAGCAGCACGCCCAGCAGCAGCGCATGCAGCGCGGTGATGGCCAGGAACATCGATACGCCGGTCAGCGCGCCACCGGCGCCATGCAGCGACCCGGTGGCCACCACGGCGCGCCAGTACGCGAGGTTGAACACCACCGAGAAGTACAGGCTGGCCATGCAGGCCAGTTGCTCGACCGTCAACCATGGCCGCACCGCCGCCCACCGCCGCGCGGTCGCCCACAGGCCGCTACGCGGCCACGCCACTGAACTCATGCCACGCCTCCGCGCCGACCGGCCAGGCGCCAGACCACCACCGCCACGCTCCAGCACAGCAGCGCGGCCCACACGTCATGCGACAGGAAATGCGCGCCGCGCAGTTGCTGTGCCAGACCAAACACCAGGCCCGTCACCACGCCCGTCGCCAGCCCGAACCAGCGCCACGACGGGCGCACGGCCAGGAAGAAGAAGTACAGCGCGGTCCACGCATAGCCGGCACTCGCGTGGCCGGCCGGGAAGCAGCGGTTGTGCCCCAGCGTCGCCGGGCGGGCCTCCCACAGCGCCACGAACGGCCGGTGGCCGCCGTACTGCAACAGGTCCCACGGGCAGTCCATGTTGGACCAGGACTTGATCCACGCCACCAGGCTGGTCGCCAGCAGCACCGACACCGCCAGCACTGCCAGCGGCCGGCGCGAGTCGCGATATGCCGTCCGCCGCCACGTCATCACCCACGTGGCCAAGACGGCCAGCCATGCCAGCGTGGACAGGTCGCGGCCCATCCTGTGGATGAGTTCCTCGGTCACAAAGGCCGATTTCAGCGCCCAGCGCTGGCCTTCCAGACCATAAAGCCAACTGGTCCAGCGGAAGTCGAAATCGGTGGCGGTCATCGCCGCCAGCACCATGCTCCCCACCAGCCACGGCACCCAGAGCTCCGGCCACGGTGGCAGCCGATGGCGCGGCGTCACACCTGGCTCGACGGCATGCCTCACCGCGGCATCGAGCCGCGGATCGTTTGCCGCCCTGGCCGCCAGACGCCAGCCGGACTGGCCTCTGCGGGTACCTTGGGGATTGGAGGAGGAGAAGTCCACCGTATGCGTGCCGAGTACGAAGCCCGCGGCGATGGTCGGGCCGGCGGCGTCGGAGAGACGTCGGAGGCTTGTAAAAGGCTCGTTACAGGCGTTACGGGGTTCACATTTCCGCGCTTGCCGCCGCCCCGGCCACCGCCCAACATGGGCCGACGGGCCGTCCCGGACATTGTTCCGACATCGGCCCACGCAGACTGCCCGACCGACTGTTTCAGGCGCTCTTGGCGCGAGGACACCCGCTTCCATGCGGATACTGGTGGTGGAAGACAACCGTAGCCTGGTGGCCAACCTCTTCGAGTACTTCGAGGCACGCGGCCACGTGCTCGATGCCGCGCCCGACGGCCGCACCGGCCTGCACCTGGCGCTGAACCACCCCTACGACGCCATCGTGCTGGACTGGATGCTGCCGCGCATGGAGGGCCATGAAGTGGTCCGCGCCCTGCGCGAGGCCGGTCGTGACGTGCCGGTGCTGATGCTGACCGCACGCGACGAACTGCCCGACAAGATCGCCGGCTTCCGTGCCGGCGCCGACGACTACCTGACCAAGCCCTTCGCCTTGCCCGAGCTGGAAGTGCGGCTGGAGGCCCTGCAAGCCCGCGCCACCGGCCGCGGGCGCACCCGCGTGCTGGAAGTGGCCGACCTGCGCTACGACCTGACCACGCTGGAGGTCACCCGTGGCGGTCGTCCGCTGCACCTGTACCCGGCCTGCCGCAAGCTTCTGGAGGTGCTGATGCAGGCCAGCCCCGCCGCCGTCACCCGCGAACGCCTCGAACAGGCACTGTGGGGCGACAGTCCGCCCGACGGCGACATGCTCCGTTCGCACATTTACGAACTGCGCCGCAGCGTCGATGGCACCGACGCTACCAAGCTGATCCACACCCTGCCCCGCGTCGGTTACCGGCTGGGGCCTGCCACCGAAGGCGCGCCAGTCCCGGAGGCGATGCATGGCCAAGGCTAATCTGCGCCAGCGCATCCTGCTGGGCATGCTGGCGTACCTGGTGCTGCTGACCCTGGCCGTCATTGCCTACGGCGCCATCACCAACGAGTACGCCGAACGCCTGGTCTGGCGCGCCATTCTGGCGTCGGAGCTGGACTACCTGGCCGAGCGGCGCAGCCAGGACCCGGCCGCGGCCTGGCATGACACCGCCTCGATGCGCCTGTACGACGGCAGCCCGGGTCGCACCATCCCTACCGACCTGCAGGCCCTGACGCCCGGCCTGTATGACGACATCGAACACGACGGCATGCCGATCGCTGCGCTCGTGCGGGACATCGATGGACGCCGTGCCGTGCTCACCATCGACATCACCGATTTCGAGCAGCACGAAGAGCACTTGGCCCGCGTGGTGATGGGCGCGGCGCTGGCCATGACCTTCCTGCTGGGCTTGGCGGTGTGGCTCAGCGTCAACCACCTGGTGCGGCCGTTGAATGCGTTTACGCGGCAGATCGGCGACCTGCGCCCGGACCAGCCCGGCCAGGAAGTGAGCTTGCCGCACACCGCCAGCAGCGACCTCGACGCGATTGCCGAGGCGCTCAACGGCTACCTGCGGCGCAACGACCGCTTCGTCGAGCGCGAGCGCGCCTTCATCGACAGCGCCAGCCACGAGCTGCGCACGCCGATCGCGGTGATTTCCGGCGCCGCGGAGATCGCGCTGACGCAGCCGGACGTCACTCCCGACGTGCACCAGCGGCTGGAACGCATCCAGCGCACGGCCTCGCACGTGGAGCAGCTGATCTCGCTGCTGCTGGTGCTGGCGAAGGAGCCGGCGCAGTTGGGCAAGGCGAGCGACCGCATCGCCCTGGACCAGTTGCTGCCCGAAATCGTGGACGACCACCGCCATCTGCTGGAGGACAAGGCGCTGACCGTACGCGTGGACCCGCTGCCGGCCAGCGAGATCCAGGCACCGCTGGCCATCGTGCAGGCGGCCATCGGCAACCTGTTGCGCAATGCCATCGAGAACAGCGACCGCGGCGAAATCCGCGTCCGGCTGGAGGCGCCCGCCACCGTGGTGATCGACGACCCTGGCCACGGCATGAGCCCGGAGGAGATCAGCGCGATCTACGCCAAGCTGGCGCGCGGCGGTGGCGACCGCGGCGGCGGCGGCATCGGATTGGACCTGATCTCGCGGCTGTGCGAGCACCTGCACTGGCAGTTGCGTTTCGACTCCGCACCGGGGCGCGGGACCACGACGACACTGCGGTTCTGACGCCGGACTGTTTCTTCAATTCAGTGTGCCTGCATCGCCTGCACGATCTGGTCGCTTTCGGCTTGCTTCACGCGCGGGTCGTTGGCGCCCTGCCCGATCAGCAGTAGCTTGTTGATGGCCTCCATGCGGGTCAACGGCGAACGAGCTGCCCGCAATTGCTTGCCCTCCGGCGCGCGCGCGGGTCAAACGGAGGAGTCATCGTTCTCCGGGCAGCGTCAACGCCTCCACCCTGGCCATACAGCTCGCGCCGGCGGTGGTTTCAGCGCACGGCCGTGAGTCCGCCCGGCACGCCGCGTGGCGACATCACGATCTGCCACAACTGCGAGCGCCGACTGCGGAACGTCGCCATCGACGCCGCCAGATAGAAGCGCCACATGCGCCGGAAACGCTCGTCGTAGCGCGGCGGCAGGTGGTCCCACGCCGCCTCCACATTGTTGCGCCAGGCCTGCAACGTGCGGTCGTAGTCGGGTCCAAAACCGTGCCAGTCCTCCACCACGAAACGACCTTCGACGGCGCTGGCGATCTGCGCAGCCGACGGCAGCATCGAATTGGGGAAGATGTAGCGACCGATCCACGGGTCGGTGTGGGTGGCGGAGATGTTCGTGCCGATCGTGTGCAGGAGGAACAGGCCACCCCCGGTCGCCGGGTCGTCGCGCAGGCAGCGGCGCACCACGTCGAAGTAGGTGCGGTAATTGCGCACGCCCACGTGCTCGAACATGCCGATGGACAGGATGCGATCGAACGGCTCGTGCAGCTCGCGGTAGTCCTGCACGCGGATCTCCACCGGCAAACCGGCGCATAACTCGCGCGCGAACGCGGCCTGCTCCTTCGAGATGGTGATGCCCACACCGGACACGCGGTAGCGTTCGGCGGCGAACTTCAAGGCCTCGCCCCAGCCGCAGCCGATATCCAGCACGTGCATGCCGGGGCGCAGGCCCAGCTTGCGGCAGACCAGGTCCAGCTTGGCCTCCTGCGCGGCATCCAGGTCGTCGACATGGGCCCAGTAACCGCAGCTGTACACCATCCATTGGCCCAGCATGGCGCGATACAGGTCATTACCGAGGTCGTAATGGCGCTCGCCCACTTCGCGACTGCGCCAGCGGGTCTGCAGGTTGGTCAGGTGTGCGCGCAGGCCATCGAGCACCCAATGCCAGCCATGTACGCGCTGGTCGAGTTGGGCCTGCAGCAGGCGGGTCAATAGGCCGTCCAGATTCCGGGTGTCCCAGCAGCCATCCATGTAGCCCTCGCCCAGCCCCAGCGAGCCTTCGGCCAGCAGCCTTGCGTACAGGCGCTCGTCATGGACCTGCAGGTCCCAGTCGCGCTCGCCGTCCATCCGCACGTCGGCCAGCGCCAACAGGCCGGACACCCTGTGTTTGAAGGGATGCACTGCCGCCATCGTCCACATCCTCGGTGGGCAACGCGGCCAGCATAGCGCGGGCTTACTGGGTGGCGAAGAGGTCGCGGTATTCGGGGCCGATCAGCGGCAGCAGCGTCGACGCCGGGAGCTGCACCGACTGCACCCCGTCGGAGTACGGCCCCACCTGATACGGCGGGAACACGAACTTCAGCCCGGCCAGCTTGCCGCCCGGGCCCGGCACCGGCTCGAACTGGCGGAAGCTGGTTGCATTGGGCGCGGTCCCCTCGTCGATCATGCGGCCCGCGCTGCGGGCCATCTCGGCGCGATCCTGGGGGGAGAGCTCATCCGCGTCCAGGCGCTGCGACAGTGCAGTGTGCAGTTGCTCGCGGATCAGGTCGGACAGCGGTTTCCAGTTCTTCGCATCGGGCACCAGCCGCTCGGCGGTCAGACGCCGGTTCTGCTTGGGCAACCACACGAAGCGCTCCAGCAGCGGATTGCCGTGCGCGCCGCCGGTGTAGCTGCTGCCGTCAGCCGCCACGGCCACCAGGTCGGGCGTCTCCAGGACGTCGCTGAAGGTGAGCGACAGGTCGTACATCTCGGCAGCGCTGCCGTCGGCGCCCCTGCCCTTGGCGGCAGTCACCAGTTCGGCGCGGGCCGCATCCGCGTACGCCTTGATCTCGGCCGCAAGCCCGGGATAGCGCGCCGCGGACTTGGGAAAGGTGATGCCCACCATGTAGCCCGGCTGGCTCTCCACCACGTCCTGCAGCCCCGTCGGCGGCGCGACTGGCGTGGGGGCGGGCTCGGCGGTGGCGACGGCAGCAGGCGTCGGCGCGGGTTTCTCACGCTCGCAGGCAGCCAGCGCCAAGGCGACCAATGCAACAATCAGCAGACGGCTCATGGGGAGGCAATCCGTTGTCCAATCCAGTCGAAATTTCAGCCGACCATAGCCGTCGGCATGTGATGAACGCATCCAGAAAACAGGCGTCGGCCCTGGTTACAACGGCGTCCGGCGACGCCGCGGGTCACCACTCGGTGCGGTTGGGCAGCAGCCCGCGCAGTTCCGCGTCGGTGAGGTTGCGCCATTGGCCAATCTTGAGGTGACCCAGCTTCACGTTGCCGATACGCACGCGCACCAGCTTCTTCACCCGCAGGCCAAAGTGTTGCGCCATCAGCCGGATCTGGCGGTTGAGACCCTGCACCAGCGTGATGCGGAAGCCGAACTTGCCCAGCCGCCCCGTCTTGCACGGCAGCGTGGTCTGGCCGTGCACCGGCACGCCGCGGGCCATGCCGCGCAGCACCTCGTCGGTGATCGCGTGGTTCACCGCCACCAGATATTCCTTTTCCAGCTTGTTTTCGGCGCGCAGGATCTCGTTGACGATGTCGCCGTTGCTGGTCAGCAGGATCAGGCCTTCGGAATCCTTGTCGAGGCGGCCGATCGGGAAGATGCGCTTCTCGTGGCCGATGAAGTCGACGATGTTGTCCTTGACGTCGGACTCGGTGGTGCAGGTCACGCCCACCGGCTTGTGCAGCGCGATGTAGACGTGCTTCTTCTGGCCCTTGGCGGCGGTGCGGACCTGCAGCTTCTGGCCGTCCACCAGCACTTCGTCGCCCTCGCCCACCTCGGCGCCAACGCGGGCGCGGATGCCATTGACGGTGACCCGGCCTTCGCCGATGAGGCGGTCGGCCTCGCGGCGTGAGCAGAAACCGGTGTCGCTGATGTGTTTGTTCAGGCGCATGGGGGGCGTGGGCCGGGCGCGTGGTGGGGGGCGCATGCTGGCACAAACTGGGCCAGGCTGCATGCTTTGGGGGGCTTGGGCGCCGCGATCCAGCCCCTCCGGCAGGTCGTCAGGGCCCGGTCCGCCAGCGACGACCTGGCCGCCTGTTATTGCATGACGGGCTTGTCAGCCCAGCAGGTCACCCACCGTCTCGTGATGTCGCCGCGCCCAGACGTCGGCATAGGAGCACTCCGGGCGCACCTTCAGGCCACACCTGCGGGCGTGGTCGAAGGCGGCCTGTACCAGTTGCCCGGCGATACCGCGACCGCCGATGGCGGCCGGCACGATGGTGTGGGTGATGACCAGCACCCCGGCCTCCACTTCGTAATCCAGATGCGCAATGACACCTTCCACCGTGGTGGCAAAGCGGCAATTGGCGGCATCGTGGTGGATGGCGGGAGCCGGATGGGTCATGGCGAGGCCTCGAGGGTAAGTCGGCAATATCAGAGCGTGCCGGATGGCACCGCGGCGTGAACATGCCTGCAGGCCGGCGCTGCCGGTTTCGCCGATCGAGTGCGTTGGATCATGCACAGTCCACGCATTCCAGGGGGGAACCACCATGGCCACTTTGTATCCCACGCCGCTCCAGGCCCTCTCAGACGAGGCACTGGTGGAGCAACTGTATGAGCTGTCCTGCGACGACGTCTACCCGGCCACGCTCGCGGCCGAGCTCGACAGACTGGTGCACCACCGGCTGACCAACACCTACGGGGAACCCGAGTCCGCGCCCGCCTTGCGCGTAAGCAGGGCCGGCTGATCCCGCGTCGTCAGCGCAGGAACGAGGGGCTGAGCAGCCGTTCCAGGAAGACCGCGCCCACGCGCGGCTCCATCAACAGCATGAACAGCACCCCGTAGATCGCGCCCGCCAGGTGCGCGCTGTGGTTGACGTTGTCGATGCCCTGCCGGTCCATCCAGAACGAGTAGCCCACGTAGAACACCGCGTAAAGGATGGCCGGCACCGGCACGATGGTCACGAAGATCAGCGACCACGGTTGCAGCAGCACGAATGCGAACAGTACCGCCGACACGCCGCCGGACGCACCCAGGCTGCGGTACCGCGCATCGTTGCGGTGCCGCAGGTAGCTGGGCAGCATCGCGACGACAATCGCGGACAGATAGAACAGCAAAAAGCCAAACGGACCGATCAGCTGGCTGATCACGCCTTCGACCATCCGGCCGAAAAAGAACAGCGTGATCATGTTGAGCAGCAGGTGCTGCCAATCGGCATGGACAAAGCCGTGCGTCAGCAGGCGGTCGTACTGGTGCTGGCGGCT
This sequence comes from Lysobacter daejeonensis GH1-9, assembly GCF_000768355.1. Taxonomy (GTDB): domain Bacteria; phylum Pseudomonadota; class Gammaproteobacteria; order Xanthomonadales; family Xanthomonadaceae; genus Aerolutibacter; species Aerolutibacter daejeonensis. Next base: position 132,024 of record NZ_AVPU01000003.1, on the reverse strand, counting down.
GACGGCCGGTGGCCACAGGGTCAACCGGTCCAGCAGTCGCAGCCGGTCAAACGCCAGCCACGACACCAGCACCGTCACCGCGATCAGGGCGAAGGTCAGCACGCGGTCAATCCGCCGGCCGGTAGTTGTCCACGACAGGGTAGCGCCGCGCGTACCACCCGAAGGCCAGCGCCGCCACCAGCGCGAAACCGGCGAAGAAGAACATCAGGAACGCAGTCTCGCTGAACCCGGTCTGCGCTATCTGGCCGGTCACCGTGTCATTGCGCACGGCGGCATTGGACAGCAGCACCCACAGGTTGCCGATGGTGGTGGTCAGGTTCCAGAAGCTCATCACCACGCCCTTCATCGACAACGGCGCCTGGCTGTAGGCGAACTCCAGACCGGTGGCCGACACCAACACCTCGCCGAAGGTCAGCAATGCGTACGGCAGCACCTGCCAGACGATGGACATCGGCGTACCGCCATCCATCTGCAGCTGGATCAGGCCGACCACGATCCAGGCCAGGCCGCTGAAGGCAATGCCCGCGGTCATGCGGCGCAGCGCGGTCGGCTCGAGGCCGAAACGGCGCAGCGCGGGATACAGGACCAGGTTGTTGAACGGGATCAGGATCATCACCAGCGCGGGGTTCAGCGCCTGCATCTGCGATGCTACGAACCATTCCGGCTTGGCCATCGCATTGCCCTGGATGACCCAGGTGGAGGCCTTCTGGTCGAACAGGGAATGGAACGGCGTGACCAGGGCGAAGATCACCAGCAGGCGCAGGACACTGCGCACGCCGGCGATGGCGGCGTCGGGATGCACGCCGCGCGCACGGTCCAACTGCAACCACGCGCCCCCGCCCACGCCGGCCACCAGCACCACCAACGCCAGGCAGAACGTGATGACGAAGCCGAAGTCCTTCGGCCACCATGTGGCCAGGCCAAGCGCGGACAGCGCCCAGCCCAGCAGCATGCCCACCGCGACCGCGACGCCGGCAACAGCCAGCGCCCGGCCGGGCGCACCCTCGCCTTCGCGCGGGGTATTGAGCGCGGTGCGGATGACGTTGGCGAACGAATGCGGGTCACGCGTGCGCGCCGGGGGCACCATCACGTACTTCTTGCGGCCCAGCCACAGCACGAAAGTGGCGACGAACATCAGCAAGCCCGGAATGCCGAACGCCACGCTGGCCCCGTAGTTCTTCAGGAACAGCGGCATCAGCAGCGACGCGAACAGCGATCCGAAGTTGATGATCCAGTAGAAGGCGTCGAACACCACCTTGGCCAGCTTCTCGTTGGACTTGTCGAACTGGTCGCCCACGAACGATGCCACCAGCGGTTTGATGCCACCCGCGCCCAGCGCGATCAGGCCCAGGCCGGTGAAGAAGCCGGTGCGGCTCTCCTCGAAGATGGCCAGGCATGCATGGCCAGCGCAGTAGATCAGGCTGAACCAGAAGATGGTGTTGTACTTGCCGAAGAACCGGTCGGCCAGGTAGCCGCCCAGCAGCGGGAAAAAGTAGACGCCGATCATGAACTCATGCATCAGGTCCTTGGCAGCCAGTTCGCGCTCGCTGCCCGCCGTGATGTGCTGCAACAACAGGCCCGTGATCAGGAACTGCACCAGGATGTTGCGCATCCCGTAGAAACTGAAGCGTTCGCAGCCCTCGTTGCCGATGATGTAGGGGATCTGCCGCGGCATGCGGCCGCGATTGGCGGTGGCAACGGTGCTGGTGGTGGACGACATCGAGCGACCCTGATTTGGTGCAAAGGGGCAAAGCCTACCCCATCCACAGGGGGTGTTTTCCACCTCCCCCCATTCATCTTCGAAGCCGCCTTAGCCGGTCAAGCCCGCCCGAGGGCGGTTTGGGGCCTGCCATTACCCAATTGACCCTGCTGGTAGTCGTGACCTCCAGCAGGGTCTCTCACAGCCGACCGGACTTACCATCGGCGATTGCCTTGTCTCCGGACCGTCGAATGAACCGAATGCCGCTGCTTGCCGCCATCCTCGCCTGCCTGTCCGCGACCGCCACCGCGACGCCGGCCGACAACGGCGGCCTGGCGACGATCTCCGAGCACTCCGGCTTCGTCCGCACCGGCCGCTACGACGAGGTCATCCGCCTGTGTGAGACCTTCGCCCGAGCCTACCCCGCCGCGGTGCGCTGCGAGTCCTTCGGCACCACGCCGGAGGGCCGCCCGATGCAGGTCCTGGTGGTATCGAAGACCGGTGCCTTCACTCCGGAGGCCGCGCGCGCCCGGGGCCTGCCGGTCACCCTGATCCAGGGCGGCATCCATGCGGGTGAGATTGACGGCAAGGACGCAGGCTTTCTCGCGCTTCGGGAGAACCTGGAGGGCAAGGCCGGCAAAGGCGCGCTGGAACGCCAGGTGTTGCTGTTCGTGCCGGTGTTCAACGTCGATGGCCACGAACGCTTCGCACGCTGGAACCGCCCCAACCAGCGCGGCCCCGAGGAAATGGGCTGGCGCACCACCGCGCAGAACTACAACCTCAACCGCGACTACGTGAAGGCCGACACGCCGGAAATGCAGGCAATGCTGGCGCTGGTGAACCGCTGGGACCCGCTGGCCTACGTGGACCTGCACGTCACCGACGGCGCCAAGTTCGAACACGACGTGTCGATCCAGGTCGAACCGGTGCATGGCGGCGATGCAGGCCTGAGCAAGGCCGGTACCGAATGGCGCGACGGCGTGATCGCCGCGCTGGCCAGGCAGGGTTCACTGCCACTGCCGTTCTATCCGTCGTTCGTGGAGAACGACAATCCGGCGTCGGGCTTCGAGGACGGCGTGGCGCCGCCGCGCTTCTCGCAGAGCTACATCGCCCAGCGCAACCGGCTCGGCATGCTGGTGGAGACGCACTCCTGGCGCGAATACCCGCATCGGGTAAAGGTCACGCGCAACACCATCCTGGCGGTGTTGGACCTGGTCGCCCGCCATGGCCAGCGCTGGCAGGCGGAGGCGCGTGCTGCCGATGCCCGAGCCGCGGCGGTGGCCGGGCAGCCGGTGGCGCTGGATTACAAGGCTACCGACAAGGCGCGCACGATCGCCTACCGGGGTTATGCCTACACGCGGACACCGTCGGAGGTATCGGGTGCGCTGATGACGCGCTACGACGAGACCAAGCCGCAGATCTGGCACTTGCCGCTCCGCGACGAAGTGGTCCCGTCGCTGACCGTGGCGGCGCCACGCGCGGGCTACGTGGTGCCCCCCGCGCACGCCATCGCGGTGGCCCGCCAATTGGACATCCACGGCGTCGACTACCGGCGTCTGGACACGGCACTCACGCAAACCCCGGTGCAGGCGTTCCGCGCCACCCAGTCCGAAGCGGGCAAAGGCTCGGTGGAAGGCCACCAGCGCCTGACGCTGCTGGGGGCATGGGGCGAGGAGCGCGCGGACATTCCCGCCGGCGCCCTCTTCGTGCCCATCGCCCAAGCCAAGTCGCGGCTGGTGATGGCGCTGCTGGAACCGCAGGCACCGGATTCCATCGCCGCGTGGGGCGGGTTCAACAACGCCTTCGAGCGCAAGGAGTACATGGAGGACTATGTGGCCGAGGAAGTGGCCCGCGAAATGCTCAAGGACCTGGCGGTGAAGGCCGAGTTCGACTCACGCCTGAAGGCGGACGCCGGCTTCGCCGCCAACCCGGCTGCGCGGCTGGAGTTCTTCGCCCGTCGCCATTCCTCGTGGGATGCGCGCTACAACCTGTATCCGGTGCTGCGGCTGGACCAGGCTCCGCGCTGAGGGACACCTCAGCAGTTCATGTACTTCCAGTTGCGCGGTTTGCCTTCGGCCATCCATTCCACGGCCTGGGCAAGCCGCCGCTGGCGGGTGTCGTTGCGCTTGGCCTCGGTGATCCATTCGATGTATTCGCGCCGTTGGCTCGGCGGGAATGCATCGAAGGTCTCCTGCGCCGCGGGCATTGCCGCTAGGGCGCGCACCAGGTCCTCCGGGACGGGCAGCGCGGGTCGGGGCGAGGCTTTCGCGGGCTTGCGGGTCGCGCCTTCATCGATCAGGCGCATGGCCCGCCGGACGTAGTCCTCCAGCACCTCGCGCGGCGGAAGCTGGGACACTTCGGTCAGGCGCCCGAACTGCCCCATCGCCGCCTCGGCGCGGCCGGCCGCGGCGCCCAGCACCTTCCCGCCCTGCCAGAAACCGAACGTGGCGTGCTGCTTGAAAGCCGCCATGCCGCAGACCAGCTTGCCCTTGTAGGTCAGGTGCGGCGATCCCCACTTGAGGGCCTCCTCACCTTCCGGGCAGGCCCCGCCCATCACGTCCCGCAGGTAGGCCAGGATCGGCCGGGCGAACGGGGCCGACCGGGCGATGTAAGCGTCGATGCGGGGATCAGGGGTGGCCATGGCGGACCGGCAACGGCGGACGACCCATTCTGCCCTCGCCCTGCGTTGGGTGTCTGCAGGAGAGGAGGAGGAGAGGGCCCATGGCAGATAATGGTTTGAGGGACCGTCGGAACACGGCGGGTACAAGTACGTGTGCGCTGCGCGCGCAGCTCAACGAGGCCCAGTTGCAGACGCTGAGTGAACTGGAGCGTTTCGGCTGGGAGATCCGGTTTGTCCGGCGTCCGCTGTTCCAGGACGCGATTCCGGTGGTGGTGGACGGCGATCGCAAGAGCTTTGCGGTACTGACCCCCGAAGGCGAACTGGACAAGTCGCCCGGATTCAATTTCAGGCAGCGCTGACGTTCAACCGCGCCAGTACCGGACGCGTTGCCGGTGCTGGCGCCACTCCGTCAGCCGCTCCCGCGTACTCGGGCGGGAATTCGCCACGGGAGCGGTTCAGCCCACCAGGGGCCACGTGCCCAGCGAGGTGTAGGCACTCTGCGCGCCGAGAACACTGTGGACCAGCGTGAAGTTGTCCACGTGCCAGGTGACTGGTGCGATGGGCGCCTCAGGCAATGCACTGTCGGCATCGCGCAGTACCGTCACATGTGGCCGGAACCCTTGGCCACTCGGCACCCGCACCCCTGCCCGGGCCAGTTCGAGGCCGAGGTCGTGCCAGAGTGTCGCAAGCCCGGGCACCTCATCGGCGGGGCCCAGCCACCATGGGATGGAGCGGTTGCGGAAGCTGCCGGCGCGGTCCAGCACGAGCGGGAACGCTGCCACCTTGACCCTGGCGGCGGCCGCACAGGCCTGCGTCGCCAGGGTTTGGGGCAAGCCGTCAAACTCGCCCAGGAACTGCAACGTCACGTGGTAACGCCGGGGGTTGATCCAACGCCCACCGGGTGCGTTCGCCTCTTTCAATTGCAGGGCGGCCTGATGCAGCCGGTCGCGCGTCGCCTCGTCTGGCATCAGCGCGAAGAACAGCCGGTGCAGCTCAACCGGTTTCCGGCCTCCGCTCCCGAACAGGTCATCCTGCAGCATTGCGCGCCTCAGCCGTCCAGTTCTGCCCAGCGCGCGTATGCGGTATCCAGGGCCTGCTGGGTTTCGCCCAGCTTGTTGGTGTGGGCGGTGATCGCCGCAGCATCGCGCTGGTAGAAGGTTGGGTCATTCATCTGGGCGGTCAGGGATTCCAGCTCCGCCTCAAGCTGCTCGATCCGCACAGGGAGTTGTTCCAATTCGCGCGCGTCCTTGTAACTGAGCTTGCGCTTGGCCGGCACGGCACCAGAACCAGGCACCGCATTCGTGCTGCTGGTTGCCGCGGCAGCGCTGCTTGCAGTGGCGTCCTGCCCATGAGCCGCATTCCCGCGCGCGGTGGACGCAACCTTGGCCTGGGCGACGGTCGGCCGTCCCGGGACCGTCGCCGCCTGCCGCAGCCAGTCGCTGTAGCCGCCCACGTACTCGCCGATCCTGCCGTCACCCTCCATCACCAGCGTGGAAGTGACCACGTTGTCGAGGAAGTCGCGGTCGTGGCTGACCAGCAGCAACGTGCCCTCGTACTCGCCCAGCAGTTCCTCCAGCAGTTCCAGCGTCTCGACGTCGAGGTCGTTTGTGGGTTCGTCCATCACCAGCAGGTTCGACGACTGGGCGAACAGCTTGGCCAGCAGCAGGCGGTTGCGCTCGCCGCCAGACAGGCGGGTGATCGGCGCGCGTGCGCGCTCCGGGGTGAACAGGAAGTCCTGCAGGTAACCGATGGCGTGCTTGCGCTTGCCGTTTACCTCGACGAAATCCTGGCCCTCGGCCACGTTCTCCAGTGCGTTCCAATCCTCGCGCAGGGTGGCGCGGTACTGGTCGAAGTACGCGACACGCAGGTTGGTGCCCTGTCGCACCTCACCCGAGGTCGGCGCCAGCTCCCCCAGCAACACCTTGATCAACGTGGTCTTGCCGCTGCCGTTGGGGCCGATCAGGCCGATGCGATCGCCGCGCATGATCGTGAGGTCCAGCCGTTTGATCATGGGCTTGCCGGCGTAGTCGAACGACACGTCACGGGCCTCGATCACCTTCTTGCCGGAAGCCTCGCCCTGGGCCACTTCCATGCGCACATTGCCCTGCTGCTCGCGGCGCTGTGCACGCTCGTTGCGCATGGCCTTGAGGCGGCGCACGCGGCCTTCATCGCGTACGCGACGAGCCTTGATGCCCTGGCGGATCCAGACTTCCTCCTGCGCCAGCAACTTGTCGAAGCGCGCATTTTCCTGCGCCTCGGCGTTGAGCCGCTCCTCGCGCCGGCGCTCGTAATTGGCCCAATCGCCGGGCCAGCTGGTGACCTGGCCACGGTCGATCTCGACGATGCGGGTGGCCAGTGCTCGCAGGAAGCGGCGGTCATGGGTAATGAACACGAGGGCGCCCGGCCAGGCCTTGAGGAAGCCTTCCAGCCAGTCAATGGCCTCGATGTCGAGGTGGTTGGTCGGCTCGTCCAGCAGCAGCACATCCGGCGCGGACACCAGCGCACGGGCCAGCAGCACTCGCCGCTTCATGCCGCCGGACAGGCCCGCGAACGCCTGCTCGCCGTCCAGGTCCAGCCGGGTCAGGGTTTCGGTGACACGCTGGTCCACGCTCCAGCCGTGGGCGGCTTCGATCTTGGCCTGCACCGCGGCCAGCCGGTTGGTGTCCACGTGCTCGGCGTGGCTTAGGTGGTGGTATTCGGCAAGCCAGTGGCCCAACTCCCCCATGCCGGCGGCGACCACGTCAAAGACGCTGCCTTCGGCATCGGTGGGCACTTCCTGCTCCAGTCGGGAAACACGTACCCCGCCTTCAAGCCGCACCTCGCCGTCATCCGGATGCAGGTCACCGGACAGCAGTTTGAGCAACGTGGACTTGCCCGCGCCGTTCCGGCCGATCAGCGCAATACGTTCGCCAGGTTCAATGGACAGCTCGACGTTGTCGAGCAGTAACGGGCCGCCGATGCTGTAATCGACGTTCTGCAGGGTGATCAGGGGCATCCGCACATTGTACCGGCATGCGCCGGACGCCCCGCATGTCAGCCTACGTCAACGCTCAGTGCAGGTGCCGCAACTCATCGCGGATACGGTCAACGCTGGCATCGGTGATCTGCTTGTCCAGCGCATGGGTCACCATCCGCGCGACCTGCGGGTCCAGCTCAGAGCGCACCGACCCCAGGAACGCCGGAGCCGCCATCAGCACGAGGTGGTCGTAGCGATGGGCCACCCGGGCCTCGTTCAGGAACTCGGAAAGCTCCGCGGCAAATTCGCGCGTGACCTTTTCTTCGGTCGAGGTGCGCGGCTCGATGCCGTGCCGGGCGCTACCCACGCTCTGGTGGGCTCGTGGCAGGCGGTCGCGGTGCCCGCGATCGGCATGGTGTGCCTCGGGATGGACGAAGTCGGCGACTTCCGACAGCTCGCCATCCAGTCGCTCGCTCTCGAACAGGCGGGCATGGGCTTCGTCGGCGACAAGAATCCAGGTCTTCATGGCGGGTCCCTTTGCGCGGCGGGACCCGTGCCGGGGGTAGCCCGGTGCCCGGACGTGCGTTCACCGCAGGGCGGCTTGGTAACGAGCATGCGACCCGGTGCGTTAAATGCCGGTTACCGCGCCGACGACGCCCCTGCGGCCTGGGTGTTTTCCCCCGCAATCCACGGGGGAACTTCCGGGCTGCGTTATGCCCGGCTGCGGCGCAGGGTGGGGGCACGTCCAATCTTGGGGTACCGCTCCATGCCACACCGTCGCACTCCTGCCCGCTCCTTCCTGGGACTCGCCATCGCATTGGGGCTGGCCCTGGCCGGCCCCGCCGACGCGGCTGCCCTGCTTTCCCCGGACCTGCAACAGCGGCTGGATGCCCACCCCACCCACCGCGTGATCGTCACCTTCAGCGACCGCAACCAGATGTCCCGCCTGGCCAGCCTGACCAACGAGACGCTGCCGATGCGGGCGCTACCCATGGTGGGCGCGTTGCTCACCTCGTCGCAGGTGCGCCAGGTCGCACAGTGGGAGGGGGTTGAAAGCATCTACTTCGACGCGAGCTTGAAGTGGATGAACTACCAGTCTGGCGAGGTCACCAACGGCCACAAGGTGCATGATTTCATTGGCCTGAGTGGCAAGGGGGTGACCATTGCCGTGCTTGACTCAGGCGTGGACGCCACCCACCCCGACCTGCCGCAGGGCGCCAAGGTGGTACAGAACGTCAAGCTGGTAGGCGACCTGGGCCTGGCCGGCGCATCGGCCTGGCTGGAGAACGTGCCAAACACCGACACCAGCAGCGGCCACGGCACGCACGTGGCAGGCACCGTGGGCGGCACGGGCGAGGCCTCGAAGAACGATCCGCGCCGCGCGCGCTACCACGACGGCATCGCGCCACAGGCCAAGCTGGTGGGGATCGGCGCCGGCGAAGGCATCAGCATCCTGTACGCGCTGATGGGCTTCGACTACGCGCTGGCCAACCGCGAGCGCTACGGCATCGACATCATCACCAACTCATGGGGCAGCTCCAACAGCGTGTACGACCCCAACAACCCCATCAACAAGGCCAGCTACGAGGCATACCGCAAGGGCATGGTGGTGGCCTTCGCCGCCGGCAATGACGGTCCGGCGGAGAACACCCTCAATCCCTATGCGATCGTGCCTTGGGTAATCAACGTGGGCTCGGGCACCAAGGCCAAGGACCTGTCCAGCTTCTCGAGTCGCGGCGTGGAAGGCGATTTCTACAAGCACGTGGACGTGGTGGCGCCCGGCTCCAGCATCATCTCCACCCGTGCGCCCAACACTGCCCTGCCGGCACTGGGGCCGGTAAACGACCCCGTGAACCCCGCCTACAGCGTGTACTACGCCAGCATGAGCGGCACCAGCATGGCCACGCCGTTCGTAGCGGGTGCAGCTGCTCTGTTGCTGGAGGCCAACCCAACCCTGTCTCCCGACCAGGTCGAGGAGATCCTGATGAAAACCTCCTCGCCCATGAACTACCCGTACCACGTGGTGGGCGCCGGCTACATCGACGTACTGGCCGCGGTGGACCTGGCCTCGCGAACCGAAGGCAAGCGCGCCGCGTTCCTGGGCGGCGCGACAAAATGGTCCAGCCAAGGCAAGTGGATCATCGCGGCCGACAGTTACAGTCTGCTGGACTACACCGGCAACTGGAGCAGCGTGAACAACGTGGGGTCCACGGACGGCACCTACCGCAAGGCCAGTGTCACCAAGAAGTCGGTGCCGCGGCTGAACCTGGCGTTTGAAGGCGACGCGATGCAGTTCATCTATCCGCGCAATGCCCAGGGTGGCCAGGCCGACGTCTACGTGGATGGCGTCAACCGCGGCCGCATCAGCTTCTACAGCTCCACCGCCGAGACCAACGGCCGTTTTGCCATCACCGGCCTGGGTAAAGGGGCCCACCGGGTGGAGTTGCGCGGCGTGCAGGGCAACGTCTATTTCGACGGCAGCCTGACGGAGGGCAAGCTATATGACACGACAACCGCCTTCACCACCACGACCACCCGGTACACGGGCACGATGGGACCGTCGGTCGAGAACCTGGAAGTGGATGAATTCACTTTCGAAGTGGGCGCTGACGTGACGCTCATCCAGGCCACACTGGGCTGGGATGGCGGTGTCGACATCGACTTCTCGCTGGTCGATCCGGCCGGCAACGAAGTTGCCAGTGGCGCCAGCCTGTCCAATCCCGAAGTGCTGGAGTTCGCGGTGGCCATGCCCGGCACCTACAAGTACCGGGTGAAGGGGTACACAACGGTGTTGGCCAACTACACCCTGGACAGCACGCTGACGCGCGCGGTGACGACCACCGTACCGTGACGTGAGGTGATCGATTGGGGCGGCCCAGAGGGGGGCCGCCCTTCCCCACTCATGGGGCGGTCATGGCCACTGGCCAGCCACGCGCGGAAAGAACCCTTCCAAACCGGTGCGGGTATGGTGGCTCGCATTGACCGTCAGGCACGACGCATCACCGGCGCGAGCGCGCGTCGATCTCCACCCAGATCTGCTCGGCGTACCAGTCGCTGCCGGACGGTCGGGCCCGCACTCGGATCACGTCGCCGCGTTCCAGCTGCTCCGGGCGCAGGTACTGGCCCCGGTATTCCACACGGGTGCGCTGGTCGTAGTACACGCGCTCGGCCCTGCCGCCATACCCGTCGCGCACCACCTCGATTCGCCGTGCGCGGGTGTCGAGGTAACTGATGGACCCGCGCAGGTCGTCGCCGTAGTAGCCGCCGCCCTGGCCGTCGCGCACGTTGCGCACCACTTCGATGGTGCGCGCGAGCAGGCGCCTGCCCGTGCGCACACCCTCCACGCGGACGCCATCACCGCGTTCCAGACCGCCAATGTCGACTTCGCGGCCCTGGTAGTACATGCGCGTACTGCGATCGAAGCCGACTTCCAGGTACTCCGAGCGCCCGTACTGGCCGTCGTCGCGGGTCATGAAAAGGCGTCCGCTGCGAAGGTCGACCTCCTGCACGGTGCCGTAGGCCCGCTCGTTGCCATAGCCCTGGCCGTAACCATCACCCGGGTAGCGCTCGCCAGGGTAACCATCGCCGAGGGGAGTCACACAACCGGCCAGCGACGCGGCGGCCACCAGCACGGCCATCAGGCCCAGGAGGGTCCGCCACCGGCCCAACGTCAGCAGGTTGATTGCAGTCATGGTGGTCCAGCCTCCAGCCCAGACGGGGTACGCGGTTGGAGGATGCGACGGGCGACGTGAATCGACGGTTAGCGCGGCGCTACGAACTGCAGGACAGCATCGAACACCCCGCACGGCTTCGCGCCCAGTCTGGACGCTTGCCGGCGAAAACTTCCTTGCCGGACTGGTCGGTGTATGGCGTGCGCATCACGTCCAGCAGCTCTTGAACGCCATCCATGTCACCGTGCGTGGCGCGATCGATGGCCTGTTGCGCCAGGTAATTGCGCAGCACGTAGCGGGGGTTTGCCTCATTCATGCTGTCGCGTCGTGCGTCGGGCTGGGCGCCTTCACCCAACACGCGCGCGCCGTAGCGTTGCAGCCACGCCTCCAGTGCCGGCGCGGCCTGCGCCTGCCTCTCCGCGTTGTAGAAGGCATCGACCAGTGGCAGCAGAGAGGGCGCGACCGGGTCCACGTCGGCCAATCCGCGGAAGAACAACGTCATGTCCACCTCGGCCTGCTTGAGGAGATCACGCAGGTCCTGCATCAGCACCAGGTCGTCGTCACGCGCCTCCAGCAACCCCAGCTTGCGGGCGGTGGTGTCGCGTTCGGCTGAGTTCCACGCCACCACGTAACGCCTGAGCCCTTCCTGCAGCGGCTCGGTCGAACCGAACAGCGGCGACAGTGCCCCGGCCAGCCGCCCCAGGTTCCAGTACGCGACCTGCGGTTGCTGGCCGAAACGGTAACGACGGCGCTGGGCGTCGGTGGTATTGGGTGTCCAGTCCGGGTCGTAGTCGTCCACCCAGCCGTAGGGGCCGTAATCGATGGTCAGCCCGAGGATGGACATGTTGTCGGTATTCATCACCCCATGCACGAAGCCGACACGCATCCAGTGCGCCATCAGCACGGCGGTGCGCTCGCACACCTGGGCGAACCAATCGGCATACAGGGCCTCGCCCTGCCCCCGCAGCTCGGGAAAGTCTCGGCGGATGCAGAAATCGGCCAGTCGCCGGAGCAGGTCGAAGTCGCCCCGAGAGGCCGGCAACTCGAAGTTGCCGAAGCGGATGAACGATGGCGCCACGCGACACACGATGGCGCCGGGCTCCAGTTCGGGATGGCCGTCGTAGAACATGTCGCGGACCACGCCCTCGCCAGTGCCCACCAGGCTCAACGCGCGGGTGGTGGGCACGCCCAGGTGGTGCATGGCCTCACTGCACAGGAACTCGCGGATCGAGGAACGCAGCACCGCGCGGCCGTCGGCGGTGCGCGAGTACGGAGTCAGGCCCGCCCCCTTGAGCTGCAGTTCCCAGCGCTCACCGGCGTCGTTGATGGCCTCGCCCAAGGTGATGGCACGCCCGTCGCCCAGTTGGCCCGCCCAATGCCCGAATTGGTGGCCACCGTAGTTGGCGGCATAGGGATCCATTCCCGGCAGCAACGCGTTGCCGCCAAATACTTGGGCGAACGCCGGGTCGGCCAGGTCGGCATCGCTGAACCCCAGTCGTGCCGCCATTTCCGCCGAGTGCGCCAGCAGTTTCGGCTCCGTCACCGGCGTGGGAGCCACGCGCGACCACAGCGCGCCTTCGACCTGCCGCACGCGCGGGCCCACCTCCGGGTCACCGGGCAATTCGCGCAGGAAGGCGTTGTCGAAGCGAACAGGAGGCATAGGGCGAGGTGGGCGGGCTATCCGGCTGCCAGTGTCCCACAGCAGGCCGAAACCCAAGCTGCACCGCGTTCCCATGGACAATGCCGGCGTCCGCGCACCCGGTTCGCGGGGGTGCGTTGGCTGCGGTTTCCTGCCACATCACACGCCCCGTTCAGCAGACGGGTAAACTGTGCGGTCCCCGACCGGCCCTTGCGCCGGCGCCAACGAGACTTAGCGATGAGCGCCGAGACGCCCGCAACGACCGAATCCGCCGAAACTCCCTCCGTCAAGTTCACCGATCTGGGCTTGCCCGAGTCACTGCTCAAAGCCCTGTCCGACGTGGGCTACGAGACGCCCTCGCCCATCCAGGCCGCGACCATTCCGCCGCTGCTGGAAGGCCGCGACGTGCTTGGCCAGGCGCAGACGGGCACCGGCAAGACCGCCGCCTTCGCCCTGCCGGTGCTGGCGCAGATCGATCCGAAGCAGTTCAAGCCGCAGGCGCTGGTGCTCGCTCCAACGCGCGAACTGGCCATCCAGGTGGCCGAAGCGTTCCAGAAGTACGCGGTGAACATGCCGGGTTTCCACGTGCTGCCGATCTACGGCGGCCAGAGCTATTACCCGCAGCTTCAGGCGCTCAAGCGCGGCGTGCACGTCGTGGTCGGTACCCCCGGCCGGGTGATCGACCATCTGGACCGCGGCACCTTGGACCTGTCCGAACTGCGCTGCCTGGTGCTGGACGAAGCCGATGAGATGCTGCGCATGGGCTTCATCGACGACGTCGAGAACGTGCTCAAGAAGACGCCGGAGACCCGCCAGGTCGCGCTGTTCTCGGCGACCATGCCGGCGCCGATCAAGCGCATCGCCCAGACCTACCTGAAGGACCCGGTCGAGGTCGCGATCAAGGCCAAGACCACCACGGCGGCGAACATCCGCCAGCGCTACTGGTCGGTCAGCGGCGTACACAAGCTGGACGCCATCACCCGCATCATCGAGGCCGAGCCGTTCGACGCGATGATCGTGTTTGCCCGCACCAAGCTGGGCACCGAGGAACTGGCCGAGAAGCTGTCGGCGCGCGGCGTGTCCGCGGCGGCGATCAACGGCGACGTGCAGCAGGCGCAGCGCGAGAAGACCGTGCAGAACCTCAAGGACGGCAAGATCGACGTGCTGGTCGCCACCGACGTGGCCGCGCGCGGCCTGGACGTGGAGCGCATCAGCCACGTGCTGAACTACGACATCCCCTACGACACCGAGAGCTACGTCCACCGCATCGGCCGCACCGGTCGCGCTGGTCGCAAGGGCGAGGCGATCCTGTTCGTGACCCCACGCGAGCGCGGCATGCTGCGCGCGATCGAGCGCGCCACCCGGCAGCCGATCGAGCCGATGGAATTGCCGAGCATCGAGACGGTGAACGAGCAGCGCGTGAACCGCTTCCTCGGCAAGATCGGCGAAGCATTGCAGAGCAGCGAGCTGGGCCTGTTCCGCGAGATGATCGAGCGCTACGAGCGCGAGAAGAACGTGCCGGCCATCGAGATCGCCGCGGCACTGGCCAAGCTGTTCCAGGGCGACACGCCGCTGCTGCTGGCGGCGCCGACGCGCCCCGAGCGCGGCGCACCGTTCGAGCAACGCGGCCGCGATTTCGGCGACCGCGAGCGAGGCCCGCGCCCGCAGCGCGAGTTCCGTGAACGCGATGAACGCCCGGCCCGTGAGCCGCGCCCCTCCACCGGGCGCGAGCACGCACCGCGCCATGCCGAGCGTCAGTTCACGCCGCCCACCCATAACGCGCCCTCCAATGTCGGCGAGGCGATGTTCGACGACCACGGCGATGCCGCGCCAGCGCCGCGCCCTGCCCGCGAATTCGACGCGCCGCGCGCGCCCGAGGCGGGCATGGAGACGTTCCGCATCGAGGTCGGTCACGTCCACGGGGTCAAGCCGGGCAACATCGTGGGCGCGATCGCCAACGAGGCCGAACTGGAGAGCCGCTACATCGGCCGCATCGACATCCGCGACGACCACAGCCTGATCGACCTGCCCGAAGGCATGCCCCGCGAGATCATGGAGCACCTGAAGAAGGTCCGCGTGGCCGGCCAGCAGTTGCGCATCAGCCGCCCTGGCCAGGGGGGCTGGCGCCAACCGCAGCACCACGGGGAGGGCGAAGGCCGTCCGCCGCGCGCGCATGATGACCGCCCGCGGGGTGGGCACGGCGATGACTTCCGTCCGCGCGGACCGCGCCCGCAAGGCGCTCGCCCGCATGACAGCCGTCCAGGCGGTCGCCCGCACGGCGCAGGCCCACGCAAGCCCTTCAAGCCGCGCTGATCCCGGCGGGACCACGCCCGCGCGATGCACCTCATCCTGTACAGCGCGGTCTGCAGCGTGCTGGTGTCCGTGCTGCTGAAACTGGCACCGCGGCACCGGCTGGACGTGGCGCAGTTGGTGACGTGGAACTACCTCGCTGCGACGGCGCTGTGCGCTTGGGTGCTGCAGCCCTCGCTCGAAAGCCTGCGTGCACCGGACGCGCCGTGGGCGGCGCTGCTGGGGCTGGCCGTCGTGCTGCCTTCGCTGTTCCTGGTGCTGGCGGCTTCGGTGAAGGCCGCCGGCATCGTGCGGACGGACGTCGCCCAGCGCCTGTCGCTGCTGCTGTCGCTGCTGGCGGCGTTCACCCTGTTTGGCGAGCGCGTTGATGGCCTGCGCCTGGCCGGGCTGGGCTTGGGGTTGCTGGCCGTGGGCGGCATTGTCATGCGCCCGGAGCAAGAGTCAGCTGTGCGCCGCAGCTGGGGCCTGCTGCTGGTGGTGTGGGTGGGTTTCGCGGTGGTGGATGTGTTGCTCAAGCGCATCGCGCTGGCGGGGACGCCCTCGTTGGCTTCGTTGCAGGTGGCCTTCGCCGTCGCTTTCGCACTGATGGTCGCCTGGCAGTTGCTCAGGCAGCGGCGCGGGCAGACGCGACTGGACCTTCGCCATCTCGTGGCGGGGCTACTGCTGGGGGTGCTGAACTTCGGCAACATCGTCTTCTACGTGCGCGCGCACCAGGCGCTACCCGACAATCCGTCGGTGGTCTTCGCCGCGATGAACATCGGGGTCGTGGTGCTTGGCACGCTGGTTGGCGTGCTGGTATTCGGCGAAAAAACCAGCCGCTGGAACCGGGCGGCCATCGGGCTGGCCATCATCGCCATCGCCCTGATAGCGGCGGCGCCGAAGGGGTAGCGCCCCCTGCTCAATGCCTCGCGGGCGACGACGCTCGCCCCCCCCGGCCTATGCCCGTCAGATCTCCACGAACCCGGGCAGAAGAGGCCGCCTTATGCCTTGTCGTCATGTGCGGGCAATCCTCCGTTATCGCCCCGCTCGTCGCGACTTGGCATAGTGATGTCAGTACGCCACGCCTACCCCCATGTCCCGCATTCTGGTCTTCCAACACGTTGCCGCAGAGCCATTGGGCACGCTGGACCCGCTCATACGGCGGCGCGGACACCGCATCCGCTTCAAGAACTTCGAGCGGCACCCCGACACGCAGCCCAACGTGGAGCGGTACCGCGGCCTGATCGTGCTGGGTGGGCCGATGAACGTGGAAGACCACACCCACCGCGAGCACCTGCTGACCGAGATGCGCGCCATCGAACGCATGCTGGAACTCGGCCGCCCGGTGCTGGGCATCTGCCTGGGGGCCCAACTGCTGGCCCACGTATTGGGGGCCCCGGTGCGCCGCCACCCCACCCCCGAGGTTGGCTGGCATCGGTTGCAGCTCACCGACGAAGGCAAGGCCGACCCAGTGCTGGCCCCACTGGGCGACGAAGCGCCCGTGTTCCAGTGGCACCACTACAGTTTCCAGGTCCCTCCCGGCGCGGTCCATCTGGCGCGCACGGACGGCTGCGAACCCCAGGCGTTCCGCCATGGCGACAACGTGTACGGGCTGCAGTTCCACCCAGAGGTGGACCAACCGCTGATCGAACGCTGGCTGGGCAATGCGGCCTACCTGCGGGAGTTGGTCGACCAAGGGCATGCCGCCGATGTCGACCGGATCCGGGCACAGACGGTGACGCAGGTGCAGGCAATGCAGCTGCAGGCCGACGCAATCTTCAACCGCTTCCTGGACCTGGTCGGAAGACCCCAGCGCCGTCACACCCTTCCTTCCCGCGAATGGACCTGAGCGGCTGCGCGGCCGTACTGGCGACGGTCAGTGTGTCCTCGCCTGGGTTCCGTCGTCCGCCAATCTCACCGCGGCCAGGAACTCGCGCCCCCATCGCGAGAGATCATGGTGAACCACCGTCTCCAACAAGTGGCGCTGGCGATCATCACGCTCGGCGTCGGTCATCACCAGCGCCTGCAGCAACTTGGCCACCATGTCCGCGGGGTCATGCGGATTGGTCAGCAGTGCCCCCTTCAGCTCAACGGCCGCACCGGCAAACTCCGACAGCACTAGCACGCCGCTGCTGCCTACCGCGCCCTGCGCCGCAACGAACTCCTTGGCCACCAGGTTGAGTCCGTCGCGCAGGGGCGTGATCCACATGACGTCGGCCGCGCCGTAGTGCGCCACGACCTCCTCGAACGGCAGCGGACGAGCGAAGAACCGGACAGGCGTCCAGTCCAGGCGCGCGTGCTGGCCATTGATGCGGCCAACGGCCTGCTCGATCTGCGTCTGCAGTGACCGGTAGACGGTCATTTCCTTGGCAGCCGGCACGCACACCATCACCAGCGTCACCTCGCCACGCATCCCGGGATAGCGCTCCAGCAAGCTTTCGAAGGCCTGCAGCTTCTCCAACGTGCCCTTGCTGTAATCCAGTCGCTCGATGGACAGCACCAGTTTCCGGTCTCCGATCTCCTGTCGGATGCGTCCGATGGCTTCCTGCACATCGTCGCGGCCCACGGTCTCGCGGATGCGACCAACATCCGTCCCGATGGGATGCGCGCCCAACCGCACCCGCCGATCGCCGGCCACCAGCTCGGTGGTCATCGTGTCCAGCCCCAGCGCGCAGCCGTACGTAAGGAAACGTGGCGCGCAGGACACCTTTCCCAGCACCTCGGCGGGCATCGCACTGCGGACCGCATCAACGAAGTTCTCCGACTGGCGGGGAATGTGGAAGCCGATGTAGTCGCATGCCAGGAGGCTGCCAAGGATCTCCCGTCGCCACGGAATGATGTTGAAGATGTCCGGCGATGGGAAATGGGTATGGTGGAAGAATGCGATGCGCAGGTCTGGCCGCAACCGTCGCAGGTGCGATGGCGCCATCCACAGGTTGTAGTCATGCATCCAGACCGTAGCCCCTGGCGCCGCCTCGGCGGCCGCGGTTTCCGCGAACCTGCGGTTCACATCGCAGAACAGCCCCCAGTCGGCCTCAGAGAATCGTGCCCGTTCCCAGAATGTGTTGATCACTGGCCAGAAGGCTTCCTTGGAGAAGCGCTTGTAGAACGTGTCAACCTCGGACTTCGAGAGCGGTACGCGCGCCGCGATCAGGTTGGGAAAGCGCTCGGCATCCACGTCGCAGTGCACCTCGAACGGCACGCCCTTGCGCTCGGCCACGCTCCAGGCCACCCATGAGCCGGGGTGTCCATCGGCAAAGAAACTGAGCAGACTGGGAATGATGCCGTTGGGTGAGCTGGGCGGTCGACGGGTACGCACGCCATCCACCAGCGCTTCCTCGTAGGGAAGCCGGTGGTACACCATCACCAGCTCCGACTTGCCCGAAAGCTCGGCATGGACGCGCGCTTTCGAAGGCTTACCTCGCGACGTGGCCGAGAAGTGCTCGATGGCCTGCAGGATCCCGCCGCACCCCGCGTCATCCGCGTGCAGCACGTGGTCCAGCGCCTCGGTGGCCTGCAGCAGTGACTGTTCCGAACTGCCCACGCACACTCCGGCGAACCCGGAGGTGAACATGGCCAGATCGTTCAGCGTGTCTCCCGCGACCAGAACCTGCCGACGGGGCACGCCCACATGCTCGACCAGGCGCGCGAGGGTCTCGCCCTTGTCGGTGGCACTCGGCAGGATGTCCAGGTAGCGATCGGCCGAGTAAAGCACTTGGCAACCCAGCGCATCTGCGGCCGCATTGATGTCCTGGCGAATGGCCGCCAGTCGATCTGGCTCGCAGTAATACGAGCATCGCCGCTGCTGCGGAACGTCCTGCCGCACGAGCCCTTCGAACTTGGCCATGGCCTGGGCGACCGCTCGCTCCCCGGGCCAACGCGATTCGATCGCCGACTGCAGCGGTTGCACGGGTTGCATCGTCGCTCCGTCCACGACGGTCGCGCCGACGTCGCAGATGAGGTAGTCGGGACGCGGCAGTGCGGGATCGGCCAAGAGCGGCAGTACGGCCTCCAAACCACGACCCGTGACCCATGCCAGACGCATGCTGGCGTCCTCCCTGATCATCCGGTACAAGCGCTCGCGCTTGCGCGCATCGCCGGCCAGGAACGTGCCATCCAGGTCGGTGGCCAGCAGCATCCTGGGCGAGGTACTCAGCCTGTGGGCGGCTTGGTCTGCTGCGGAGTGGAGTCGTGCGTTCATGATGTCGATCCTTCGTTGGGGGCGTCAGGAATCTCCGGAAGCAGTTCCAATACCGTGGGTGTCGTGCGCAACATCGGGTGGAAGCGCGCGGGGTTGAGCAGGTGGCGGGCGCGCAGCAGTCGTCGCCCTCCCGCCAGCAAGGCGAGCAGCAGCATCGCCAGAAGAAATAGAACGGGCAGCGCGTCCGGCCCAAACCAAGCCATCAGCCCGCCAGCCAGCGCGGGGCCTATGGCCGCGCCCACGCCATTGAGCAGCAGCAGCGCACTGCAACCTGACATCAGCTCTTGTTGCGGAAGACGGTCAAGCAGGTGCGCAACGCACAACGGATAAAGGGTGAACGCCAGCCCCGCAAAGGCGGCGAACGCCATCAGCAGCAAATGACCATCGCCCACGGGGAGCAATATCACGCCCGCCGCCACCGCCCCAACTGCAGCCACGGCCGCCAAGGTCGTGCGCCGGTCGCCAAGGTCGGACAGCCGGCCCACTGGAAACTGCGTGAGCGCACCGGCGGCGATGGCCAGCGCCATGAATATGCCCACGCCTGCGCGGTCCATCCCACGGTGCTCGGCAAACACCGGCGACATACCCCAGAAGGCGCCTAGGACAAGTCCTG
Organism: Lysobacter daejeonensis GH1-9; assembly: GCF_000768355.1. GTDB lineage: Bacteria > Pseudomonadota > Gammaproteobacteria > Xanthomonadales > Xanthomonadaceae > Aerolutibacter > Aerolutibacter daejeonensis. The sequence goes on along the minus strand of NZ_AVPU01000003.1, from coordinate 112,336 downwards.
CCAGCAGCGACCCAACAGCCGCCGTCGGCGCCGCACGGAGTGCCCTGCCGACTTGCGCTCGTGCCGCTGGCAGCATCATGGGCTGCGCCAACCGGGTTGCGGTTATCGGCATGGCCGCCAACGACATCAGGATCGCCGCGACGCTGAAAAGCACGAAACTTCCCGGCGGCTGCAGGTCCAGCATCAGTTGCCCCGATGCAAGCGCCAGCAGGCTGACTGTCATGTAGGCGGCGAAAATTCTACTTCGGTACGCGGGAGCCGCCTGCGCATTGAGCCACCCTTCGATCACGGTGCACAGGCCCACCAGCGCAACACCCGTAACCACGCGCAGCACAAGCCACGCGGCGGGCAGGACCGCCAACGGGTAAATCAACGCCGTGCATGCGGCCAAGGCCGCGAAGAAGGCAAACGACCGAATGTGGCCGATGCGCGCCACAAGCGGCGGCGCAAGGAACGTGCCAAGAAAAAAACCGACGAAATAGCCCGACATGATCAGCCCGATAAGGCCGTCACTGAAGCCTTCCGCCCTGCCCCGCACTGCCAGCAGCGTACTGAGCAACCCGTTGCCCGCCAGCAGGAGGGCAACGCTCGTCAATAACGCGGAAACAGGAAACAGGTGATGCAGCACGCCTTGGCGGTGAAATCTCCTCGGGTGAGATTGGCATTGTAGCAGCGCGTGATGAACGGCGTATTTTCCAGCTCCCGTAGCCGCACCTGACTACCGGAGCACTTTCGTCAAGTCGCAGGTAACAAGCGAAAAGCGCTCTCAAAACTCCGCAGCCCCCCATCGATGGGATCAAAGAACTCCAACCTGCGCGCGAGCAACATCAGTGGCCGGGTAAAGTCATCGTGGCGACGCGGCTCCACCTCAGGGTAGGTGGGATCATTGACGATCGGTGCACCCAGCGCCGCCATGTGCACGCGCAACTGGTGCTTGCGGCCGGTGACCGGCTCCAGGTGGTATTGCCAGAGGTCGTCACCACGCGTGATCACGTCGATCCGGGTTTCGCTGTTGGCCGTCCCAGGGACCTCGCGCATTCGAAAAAACGGCTCGCCCGGTTCCAGCCGCGAGTGGTGCGCCATTGGGAAGGCCATTTCCGGCAACGCCGGCGCCAGCGCCTCGTAGCCCTTGGCAATCCGTCGATCCCGAAACAGCGCCTGATAGACCGCACGCGAGCCGGGATCGGCCGAGAACAGCACGAGCCCCGCGGTGTCGCGGTCCAGCCGGTGCAGCGGCACCAGGTGCGGATTGTCCAGGCGCCGCATCAGGCGCCCCAGCAACGTCTCGTGGACATGTCGGCCGGCCGGCGCCACCGGCAGGAAATGCGGCTTGTCTACGACCACCAGGTGGGCATCGACGTGCAGCACCGTCTCCTCGAAGGGGATCGCGGGCTCCTCGACCACCTCGCGGTAGTAATGGATGTCCGCACCCAGCCGGTACGGCGCACCCTCGGCCAGCGCATGGCCCGCGGCATCCAGCACCCGCCCGCGCGCGAACCGGTCGCGCCACGTCGCTTCCGGAATCATGGGGAAGAGCGCGCACAACGCCCCCAGCACGGTCTGCCACGGCCCCGCCGGCAGCTGAACATGGCTGGCCGGAAGACCATCGATGGCGGGTGGACGCGGGCGCATGGCCTAGAATGACCGATTCTCTTTCCCGGCGTCCGCCGGCAGGCACCCATGGCACTCAAGGCCACCGTCGTCAAAGCCGAACTGCAGGTCAGTGACATGGACCGGCACTACTACGCATCGCACAACCTCACTCTCGCCCAGCACCCGTCGGAAACCGACGAGCGACTGATGGTGCGGCTGTTGGCGTTCGCGTTGAATGCCGATGAGCGTCTGGAGTTCGGCAAGGGCCTGAGCAGCGATGACGAACCGGACCTGTGGCGCCGCGACTACACCGGCGACATCGAACTGTGGATCGACCTGGGCCAGCCGGAGGAGTCCCGCGTGCGCAAGGCCTGCGGCCGCTCGCAGCAGGTACTGGTCGTCAACTACGGCGGCCGCACCGCCGACATCTGGTGGGAGAAGAACGCAGTGGGACTCGCCCGCCTGAAGAACCTCAGCGTGATCGACATCGACGCTACCAGTGTCGAAGCGGTGGGTGCGATGCTGGAACGCGGCATGCGGCTGACGGCGATGATCCAGGACGGTGAGCTGCAGCTGATGAGCGAAAGCACCAACGTCGCCCTGCGACCGCGGGCCCGGGTGTTGTCCAGCGCCATGGCCGCGAGCGGGATGTCCGGCCTGCAGGTGGCCTAAGCGTCGGAAAAGGCATGCAGCATTACGACGTCATTATCATCGGCGGCGGTGCCGCAGGGCTCATGTGCGCCATCACCGCCGGGCAGCGCGGACGGCGCGTGCTGGTGGTCGACCACGCCAACCGCGTGGGGAAGAAGATCCTGATGTCCGGTGGCGGGCGCTGCAATTTCACCAACACCGGCACCACCCCGGCCAACTACCTTTCCGCCAACCGCCATTTCTGCAAGTCGGCCTTGGCACGCTACACGCCCTGGCATTTCATCGAGATGGTGGAACGGCATCGCATCGCCTACCACGAGAAGGAACTCGGGCAGCTGTTCTGCGATGAGTCATCCAAGCTCATAGTAAAAATGCTGCTGGACGAATGCGCCGCCGCAGGGGTGCGCATCGAGACCGGTTGCAGCATCGAGCGCGTGCTGCATGGCGAAGGCACGGCCGATGCGCCGTTCCGCGTACACACGACCCGCGGCGTGTTCGTTGCGGGCTCGCTGGTGGTCGCCAGCGGTGGCCTGTCGATCCCGAGCATGGGCGCGAGTGGCTTCGGCTACGAACTGGCACGCCAATTTGGCCATGAAGTGCTGCCCACACGCGCCGGGCTGGTGCCGCTCACGCTCAGCGGCAAGCACCAGGAGCGGCTGGCGGACCTCAGCGGCGTTGCGTTGCCGGTCACGGCCACCAGTAACGGACAATCCTTCAGCAATTTCATGCTGGTCACCCACCGCGGTGTCAGCGGCCCCGCGATTTTGCAGATCTCGTCGTACTGGCAACCGGGTGATGACCTGCGCATCGACCTGCTGCCCGGACAGGACGCGCTGGACACCCTGCAGGGCTGGCAGCACGAGCGCCCTGCGGCGGAACTGAAGACAGTACTGGGCGATACCCTGCCCAAACGGTTTGCGCAGCGCCTGTGCGAACACTGGCTGCCCAACCGTCCGATGAAGCAGTACAACCTGCCTGAGTTGCGCCACATGGCGGAAGTGCTGCAGGCATGGCCGCTGGTCGCCAGCGGCACCGAGGGTTATCGCACCGCCGAAGTCACCCTGGGCGGCGTCAATACCGATGGCCTGTCATCCACCACGATGCAGTCGCGGCACGTGGCGGGCCTGTATTTCATCGGCGAGGTCGTGGACGTGACCGGCTGGCTGGGCGGCTACAACTTCCAGTGGGCCTGGGCCTCGGGGCATGCGGCGGGTGAAGTCGCCTGAAGCTCCGCACGCGTGACTTTGGGCGGAGGATGCACTGCCCCAGAACGCTAGAAAAGCGCCGGCCATCCCATCATGGACGCCAGGAACCAGTACAAGCCGAAGAGCACCAGCCCCCGCAGTTTCAGGGCGAATCCCGCCACCTTGAGGGCCAGGTAGCGGCAACCTGCGCCTCCCTGGGGCGCTGCGGATAATCTTCACTCCATGCCCTATCCTCTGGACGCCCTGCCCGGCGCGACTTCCGCTGCAGGGTTGTCCATGTCCAAGCACCCCGGACCCCGCCATGCCCCTGATCCGCTTCGCCTTCGTCGTACTGTTTGGACTCGCACTCGCCGCCTGCACCGATCCCGGCCCACCGCCCGGCGGCACGGTGGCGGAGTTGCAGAGGGTCGACAACACGGTAGGCACTGGCCCCGTGGCCACCTCGGGCAGCGACGTGACCGTCCACTACACGGGCTGGATCTACGACGAACGACGCGTCGACAAGCGCGGCGAGAAGTTCGATAGCTCCGTGGACCGCGGCGAGCCCTTCACCTTTCTGCTCGGCGCGGGCCGGGTCATCCGTGGATGGGACGATGGCGTGGCCGGTATGCACGTAGGCGGAAAACGCACGCTGGTGATACCGGCCCACATGGCCTACGGCCGCAAAGGCGCCGGCGGCGTGATTCCGCCGAACGCCTCACTGGTCTTCGATGTGGAGCTGCTGGCGGTCAAACCGCACTGAAGACCAGCTGCCGTCACTTCGCCGGCGCGTGCTCGTCCTTGACGGGCACCAACCGCAGGTCATGGAAGTCGAAGCTGAAGTCGGTCCGCGGCGAAATCGCCTTGATCCGCGCCTCCGCGACGTTGCCGTCAGCGTCCAGGTTGAAGGTCACGAACGCATCGGCATTGAGCCACCGCTCGTGCCATCGGAGGATGAACGTGTCGTGCTGCCAGTGCGACAGCGTGCCGACCAATGACTTCGTGCGGCTGAAGCGCATCACCAGCTTGCCGCCCTCCTGTGCGATGTTGATGTCGCCGTACCAGGCGTCGCGATAGCGGCCGGCATACTTCGCCAGCGGCAGCGAGGGCCTGGACTTCGCGTCACGTGCCTGCACGTGCTTCTGCCAGGTTTCGTCGGCCTTGGCCTCCGCCTTCGCCACGGCGGCAGCATAAGCGGCTACCCAGTCCGTGCGCGGCGCATCCACGAACGCGTCCAGCGCGCGCATCGTCACCGCATTGAATGCTGCCCCAACTTCGGCACTGGTCAGCACCACCACGCCCAGTTTGTGCTCGGGCACCAGCGTCAGCCGCGAGACCATGCCCGGCCAGCCGCCGGTATGCCAGACCAGCTTGCGGCCGCGGTAATCCGACAACTGCCAGCCTTCGCCGTAGCCGAGGAAGTTCGGTTTGACCGCACCCAGCTCCGGCACTGAAGGCTCCGGGATATTCATCGGCGTGATCACCGACCACATCGCCTTCTGCCGCTTCGCACTGAACAGTCGCTTGGCGTCGTCACCCTCGCCCGCCATCACGCCGCCATCGAGCTGCACGCGCATCCACTTCGTCAGGTCGTGCGCGCTGGCGTACAGGCCACCGGCACCGGACACGTTGTGCCACGTCATCGGCGCGACGGGCTCCAGATCCTTGAAGTCGGCCTTGGCGTGACCGGTCGCCACGTTGTCGTCGGTCGGCTTGAGGTGATCGCTGTTGAAGCGCGTCTCCGTCATGCCAAGCGGCGTGAAGACGCGGGCCTGCAGGAAATCGGCGTAGGACTGCCCACTCGCCTTCTCGATCACCAGCTGCGCCACGCCATACAGGATGTTGTCGTAGGCGTACTGGCCGCGGAAGCTGCCGGTCAACGGCACGTCCTTCAACCGCCGTGCCACCTCCTCGGTGGTGTAGTCGGTGCCCGGCCAGTACAGCAGGTCGCCAGCACCGAGACCCAAGCCACTGCGGTGGGCCAGGAGGTCGCGCACGCGCATCTCATGGGTGACGTAAGGATCGGCCATGCGGAACCACGGCAGGTGGTCGATGACACGGTCGTCCAGCGAGAGCTTGCCTTCGTCGGCCAGGATCGACAGCGCGGCGGCGGTGAACGCCTTGGTGTTGGAGGCGATGGCGAACATCGTGTGCTCGTCCACGCGCGCGGGCTTGCCCATCTCGCGCACGCCATAGCCGCGTTCGAGCACCACCTTGCCATCCTTGACGATGGCCACCGCAATGCCGGGCACGTTGAACTGCTGGCGCACGCGTTCAACGTAGGCGTCAAAATCGCGCAGTTGATCCGGCAGCGTGGCGTCGCGCGATTGCGCGGGCTGTGCCTGCTCGGTCGCCACGGGAACCGCCTGGCTGGCGGCGGTATCGGCCCAAGCGGGAAGCGTCGCACTGCCCCAGATCACGACGGCCAACAGGGCGGCAAGACGATTCGGGCGCATGGGTCGGTCTCCTCGATGATCAGGCGTGTTGCCAGCCGGCGAAGATACCGCACCAGGTCATTCGCGCCCCGTGGCCGGGGTCATGGGCCAACCGCGGCATAATGGCGTGCCCCACTGCGCCCCTGCCCATGCCCGCATCCCGCTACAACGCTCCCGGTCTGGTCGTCATTGGCGGCGGCCCCGCCGGCCTGATGGCCGCGGAGGTCGCGCGAGCCGCCGGCATCGAGGTGGACCTGTACGAGGCGATGGGCTCGGTGGGTCGAAAGTTCCTGATTGCCGGCAAGGGCGGCCTCAACCTGACCCATGCCGAGCCCCGCCCGGCGTTTGACCAGCGCTACCGCGACCGCGCGCAGGCCGTGGGGCGCTGGTTGAACGATTTTGATGCCACCGCGCTGCGCGAATGGGCGCGAGGCCTCGGCGTGGAGACCTACGTCGGCAGCTCGGACCGGGTCTTTCCGCTGGACCGGAAGGCCGCGCCGCTGCTGCGCGGCTGGGTGCGCCGACTGCGGGAACAGGGCGTGCGATTCCACGTACACCACCGCTGGCTCGGCTGGACGGACGACGGTGCGCTCCGCTTTGCGTCGCCTGCGGGCGAAGTCGAGGTCACCGCACCCGCGACGCTGCTGGCGTTGGGCGGCGGCAGCTGGCCGGAACTCGGCTCCGATGGCGCCTGGGCCCCAGTGCTGGCCGCGCAGGGCATCGACGTGGCCGAACTGCAGCCGGCCAATTGCGGCTTCGACGTGGGCTGGAGCGAACATCTCGCGCAGCGCCATGCCGGCGCGCCGCTCAAGCCCGTGGTTGCGCACTGGCACGATGCGGAAGGCGCGGAGCACAGCCTGCAAGGCGAGTGCGTGCTAACCACGACCGGCGTCGAGGGCAGCCTGATCTACGCCCTGTCCGCGCACCTCCGCGAAGCCATCGCCGCCAATGGCGAAGCCCGCCTGTGGCTGGACCTCGCGCCTGGCCGCGACCTGGAAGAACTCCAGCGGGACCTTGCCAAACCACGCGCTGGCCGCAGCATCAGCGAACACCTGCGCCGCCAGGCAGGGCTGGTCGGCGCGAAGGCGGCGCTGGTGCATGAGGTGTTGGGCCGCGACGGCCTGCAGGATCCGGATGTCATCGCCACGACCATCAAGCGCCTTCCACTGATCCTGACCCAGCCGCGGCCGCTGGCCGAGGCGATCAGCACGGCCGGCGGCGTCCGGCTTGAAGCCCTGGATGATGCGCTGATGCTGCGTACGCATCCCGGCGTGTTCTGCGCCGGCGAGATGCTCGACTGGGAGGCGCCGACGGGCGGCTACCTGCTCACCGCCTGCTTCGCCAGCGGCCTGCGGGCAGGCCGGGGCGCAGTGGCGTGGCTCAAACGGCCGCGGTAACCACGATCTCCACCTTCCACGCCGCGTCGGCCAGGTGCGCCTGCACCGTGGCACGGGCCGGCGCCTGGCCGGGCACCACCCACGCATCCCAGGCGCGGTTCATGCCGGCAAAGTCCGCCATGTCGCGCAGGAATATCTCGGCGCGCAGCAGGCGGGTCTTGTCGCTGCCAGCCTTGGCCAGCAGCGCATCGATCTCCGCCAGGACCTGACGGGTCTGGCCTTCGATGTCCTGGGTGGTGTCCTCGGGAATCTGCCCGGCCAGGTAGGCCACGCCGTTGTGGACCACGGCCTCGGACATGCGGTGGCCGGCATCGATGCGTTGGATCATGGGACAACTCCAAAAGGTTGGCCTGCATCCGCCAGCGGCTGCAGTTGCGGATCCAGCGCCACCCGTTCGTCGAAAACGAAGCAGCGCCCGTCGTAGTGGGCACCGCCCACCTGTTCAAAGTAGCCGAGGATGCCACCGTCCAGCTGCAGCACGTTGTCCATGCCGTCGGCGCGCATCCACAGCGCCGCCTTCTCGCAGCGGATGCCGCCGGTGCAGAAACTGACCACTGTGGCATCGCGCAGCGCATCACGGTGCGGCGCCAGCGCCTCCGGCAGGTCGGTGAAGTTGTCGATGGGCAGCGTCAGCGCCCCGTCGAACGTACCAAAGCCGAACTCCTCGCGGTTGCGGGTGTCGAGCATGACCACGCGGCGTCCGGCATCGTCGTGGCCCTGCTCAAGCCAGCGGGTCAGCGTTTGCGGCGTCACCGTCGGGGCACGTCCCACCAGCGGTGAGGCATCCTCCCGGCGGAAGGCGATGATTTCGCGCTTGAGCTTGACCTTCAGGCGCGCGAACGGCTGCGCGGCGCTGTGGCTGTACTTGACCAGGATGTCGGCGAAGCGGGCGTCGCCGCGCAGGCGTGCCAGGAACGACTCGATGGCCTCCGCGTGGCCCGCAAGGAAGATGTTGACGCCCTCGCCGGCCACCAGCACGGTGCCAAGCAACTCGCCCTCTTCGGCCCAGCCGCGAACAGTTGCGACCAACGCCGCGGGGTCATCCACGGCTACGAAATGATATGCGGCGATATTGACGATCATCGGCGCATTTTACGCCGTCGGGGCCACGGGGAGCGGCGGCGGGGGCGCCTACTTCGCGCCCGCGCCGGGCTCGCACTCGCTCGATCCACCATCTTCCGCACGCCGCAGCCAATGTGCCGACAAGCCCAACCAGCCCACGATCAGCGCAATCAGGGCCTTCTGCCCCGCGCCACGGGGAAGGTCGCGCCATAGCACGTGAAGCCAGAGCGCCGCGAAGCACACCGAGGCCAGCCCCAAGGCGACCTTCCACCGGCGTGCCGGCCCGCGGAGCCCTCGCATCCACCACGACTGCAGCAGCATCGCCGTGGTGACCGTCAGGAACGCCGTGTTGGCCGCGGTTCCGTGGACCCAACCCTCCAGCGTTGGCGGGGCATGCGGGATGTTGCTCCGGGCCAGCGCGGTCACCACCAAGGCCACGGCCCCAACCGCGAACAGCAGCCCAGGCGCCGCGCTTCGCGCGTTTCGAGGCAGGTGCCGGTAATAGCCCACAGCCAGCGTCAATATCGCCACGGCCAGGGCCACGTACGCCATCTGCAGGCCCCAGCCAGTCGGCCCCAGCAGGTAGAAGCTCATCGGTGCAGCGGCCCAGTCCAGATCGGGCCGCAGGAACTGCCACGCGACGCAAGCCACCGCGAAAACCGCGGTTCCGGCCTGCGCGACGCTGCCGGCCCAGCGCGGCGCCAGCAGCTTCGACATCGCTCCCACCTCAGGCGTCCCGCGCCGGACGCACGGCCCACAGCGCGAGCAGCGTGAGCACGGACGCGGCAACGAGATACAGCCCCACCGACGCCAATCCATAACGACCCGCCAGCCAGGTCGCAATGTACGGCGCCAGCGAGGCGCCGAAGATGCCGGCCAGGTTGAACGCCAGCGAAGCGCCCGTGTACCGCACCGATGCCGGAAACATCTCCGCCAGGATCGTGCCCACAGGGCCGTAGGTCAGCCCCATCAAGGCCAGTCCCAGCGACAGGAACAGCAACGTGCTCCACGCGCTACCGGCGACGAACAGCGGGGCGAATGCCAGCCCGAAGGCCAGGATCGCCACGGTCGCGAGCATCATGGCCCGGCGCGCGCCCACCCGGTCCGCGTACAGCGCGGACAACGGAATGGTCAGGGCAAAGCACACAACGCCCACCATCTGCAGCCACAGGAACTGCTCGCGCGTATACCCCAACTGCGAGGTGCCCCAGCTCAGTGCGAATACCGTCATCAGGTAGAACAGCACGAAGGTTGCCAGCGCGCCAAACGTGCCGGCCAGCAGGGCGCGTGGATGCCTGCCCAGCACCGTCAGCATCGGCAATCGCACCCGCTCCTCGCGGTCCAGCACGCGTTGGAAGTCCGGCGTCTCGGTCAACCGCAGGCGGATCCACAGTCCGATGAACACCAGCACCGCGCTGCCCACGAAGGGAATGCGCCAGCCCCATGCGAAGAACTGCGCGTCGTTCATCACTTCGGTCAGCAGCAGGAAAATGCCGGTGGCAAGGAAGAATCCCAGCGGCGCCCCCAACTGCGGAAACATCCCGTACCAGGCGCGCTTGCCCGGCGGCGCGTTCTCGGTGGCCAACAGCACCGCCCCGCCCCACTCGCCACCCAGTCCCAGGCCCTGGCCAAATCGGCACAGCGCAAGCAGTGCCGGCGCGACCAGGCCGATGCTGGTATAGGTGGGCAACAGGCCAATCGCCACGGTGGACAGGCCCATCGTCAGCAGCGCCGCGACCAGCGTGGCTTTGCGCCCGACGCGGTCGCCAAAGTGACCGAACACCGCCGAGCCGATGGGCCGCGCGAAAAACGCCAGCGCGAACGTCGCCAGCGACTGCAGCGTCGCGGTAGCCGGATCCCCGGCCGGAAAGAACAGCTTCGGGAACACGAGGACGGCAGCCGTCGCGTAGATATAGAAATCGAAGAACTCGATGGTGGTGCCGATGAGGCTGGCGAACAGTACGCGCGCCGGCGAGTTTCCCTGCTTGGCTGGAGTCATGTGGACGGTGTCGGTGGGTGGGCCCCGCGCCCACGGACCCCTGCCATGCCCCGCAGGCGTCCCTCCCCGGGCCGGATGCCGCCACGATAACCGGGGCTCCTGGCTCGCGCATCAAAAAAAAAGACGCCGGCGGAAGCGCGTGCCGAGGGGGAGGAGGAGGGGCACTGCGGCTTCAGCCGGTCGTCTTCAGTTATGCCAACGCGTCGGGGAGGCCAACACCGGACGATTTCCCCGTCCCCCGTACGGGGGATGTCCGCTCACGCCAATGCGGGCGACGGCCGCAACAACGACGCATACAGATCCACCGCGCGCCCCATCAACACCTCGGTGCTCCAGGCGCGCGCATCCATGGGGCCGGCCTCCGCCAGTGCCCGACGGTCCTCGACCGAATCCAGCAACAGCGCGACGTGCCCGGCGAAGACCGATTCGTCTTCCGAGCTGATCCGAGCGCTGCGGGCGTCGCGCAGCACGGTGGCCGTGCCCATCACCGCTGTGGACACGATCGGCGTGCCCATCGCCATCGCCTCGATCAGCACCAGCCCCTGCGTTTCGGTAGGCGAGGCGAACACGAACACGTCGCCGGCGCTGTAGGCATCCAACAGGGTGCTGCGCCGGTCGAGGTTGCCGAAGAACCGGACGTTGTTCTGCAGGCCCAAACTGGCGACCAATTGCCGCAACCTCACGGCATCGGGCCCCTCGCCTGCTATCAGAAACTGGAGCGCGGGAAATCTGGGCAACAGACGCTTTGCCACCCGCAGCAGGAACGCGATGTTCTTCTCCAGCGACAACCGGCTCACGGTCACCATCGTCGGCGCATCGGCCCCAATACCATGCATGTCGCGGAATCGCGCGCCATCGCCACCGGAAAACTCGGCCAGATCGATACCCGTGGGAATCACCGTCCATGGCGTGCGCACACCGTAGCGGTCCAGTACCTCGGCCATCTGTGCGCTGGGCACGATCAGGTGATCCACCCCATGACACAGATGGCGGGAGACACGTCGCGCCAACCAGCGCGTCAGTCCTGCAGGCAGCCAGGGTAAGTAGTGGCCCACGTACTCCTCGAAATAGGTGTGGTACGTCTCCACCGTCGGCGTGCCCGTCAACGCCGCCAGCCGGACGCCCAACTGATGGGCGCGGAACGGCGTGTGCACGTGGATCACGTCCCAGTCGCGCGCGGCCAGCGTTCGGGTCACGGCTGCCAGTGCACTACCCTTGATCAGGCGGTCCTCGGGATCGAAGAAGATCACCCGCGCGGGCAGCCGGATCACCTCGAAGGCGCCCTCGTCGTGCTGCGCCTGTCCGCTTTCCGGCCCGTAATCGGGCACCACCAGCGTCACCGCATGGCCCATCTGGGCCAGCGACCGCGCAAACGTGCGGATCGACGTGGAAACGCCGTTGACACGGGGAAAATAGACGTCGGACAGCATCAGGATGTTCATCCCGATGCACGCTAGGTCAGGCAGATGACGGTTTCATGGCGCGGGCCAGCCATGGGGTGGCCAGGGCGGCGACGCCGGACACCACGGCCCCCATCCAGAATGCCGCGGGCGGGCCTTGGCGATCCCACAACCAGCCGGCCGCCGCACTCGCCACCAGCAGGCCGGCGCCCGACACCAGGTTGAACACGCCAAACGCCGTGCCGCGATACGCCTCCGGCGCCACGTCCGCCACCAGGCTGGCGAGGATGCCCTGCGTCAGGCCCATGTGCAGGCCCCACAGGGCAATGCCGCCGAACAACAGGCCCAGTCCATCCGATGCCGCCAGCGCGACATCCGCCAGCACCAGCACACCCATGCCCAATGCCAGCAAGGTCGAGCGCGCCATGCGGTCCGACAGGTAGCCGGCCGGATAGGCGGTGAGTGCGTACACGGCGCTCATCACCACCAGCACCATCGGCACCCATGCCACGGGCAGGCCGCGATCGGTGGCCCGCAGCACCAGGAACGCCTCGCTGAACCGGGCCAGGGCCACCGCCAGCCCAAGCACCACCAACCACCAGAACGGCCGCCCCAGATGCGACAACCCTTCCCGGTTCAGTGGCAGGCGCGCGGGCTTGCGCACCGCATCGGCCGGCTCGGGCACCTTCAGAAGCAACAGCACCGCCACCGCCCCGGGCACCACCGCGAACCACAGCACGGTCTGGATATCATTGGCGAAAGCGTGCATCAGCCCCACCGCCAGCAATGGCCCGGCAAACGCCCCCACGGTGTCCATCGATTGGCGCAGGCCGAAGGCCGCTCCACGGATCTCGCGCGGCGTCAGGTCGCTCACCAGCGCATCGCGCGGCGCCCCACGGATACCCTTGCCGAACCGGTCGAGCAGACGCGCCGCCGTCACGGTGGCCACCGAATCGGCCAGCGGAAACAGCGGCTTCACCGCCGCCGCCAAGCCGTAGCCCAGCAGGACCAGAGGCTTGCGGCGCCCAACCGCGTCACTGAGATAGCCGGAAAACACCTTGGTGACCAACACCAGGGCCTCGGCAGCGCCTTCTATCAAGCCGATCACCAGCGCGCTGGCCCCCAGGCTGCCGGCCAACAGCACTGGCAACAGGCTGTGAACGACCTCCGACCCCATGTCGGTGAACAGGCTCACGAACCCCAGCGCCACGATCGCGCGGGGCATCGCTGGTGGCGACTGAACGGAGGTCGAGGTTGTCAAACGTGGCCACCCGGGAGAAGACCCGCTCCATCTTATCCAGCGGCGGTGATGAACCGGGGACAGCGCGTCCTGAAGGCATGCGTTAAGGGCGTTTAATAGAGAATAATGGTCCTGACCCACGAACCTGCCTGCCGCGTTCCATGACGAAACCTTGGCTCCTGCCAATCCTGGTGTCGGCGTTCATCGCCGCCCTCGGCGGGTGCTCGGATGAGACACCGACGTCGGATGCCACCGATGGCGCGCCGCCCGTGGTTACCTTGGGCGAAGATCGCAGCATGACGGCCATCGCCCGGGTGCGCGCACCCACGCCGCCAGCCACCCCGGACTTCACCTACTGGCCCCCGGCCACGCTCGACAGCGGTACCGCGCGGGTGAGTTGCCATTACGACTACGATCGCGAGGGCGACGGCGATCGCATTGGCGCGTTGGAGTTCTTCAACCTGGTCGACAGGCTGTCCGACTGTCGCGAAGCTGGTATGGTCCGGCTGCGCTATGAAGGCAAGATCGACGCCGGCTTCACGGCCTTGATGGCCCGCGTTACCGAGATTGCCGACCGCATGGAGATCCGGAATCGCGTGCTCGACATCGACTCGGTCGGCGGACAGGTCGAAGAAGCGATCCGCGTGGGCGACCAGATCGCAGAGTCGGGCTGGTCGATCTGGGTGCGCAACAGGTCGCTGTGCCACAGCGCCTGCGTATTGGTGCTGGCGGCCGGCGATACCCGCTCCATCACCGGCAAGGTGGGCATCCATCGGCTGATGCGGTTGAAGTCCACCGCCACCACGCGCGCGGAACTCAACGACGAACTGCGCGACATCACCCAGCAGTTGCGTGACTACCTCTCGCGCAATGGCGTGGCGGCGCACCTCGCGGACCGCATGATGACCATCCCGGCACGCAACCTGCTTCTGCTCACTACCGCGGAACTGCGCCAGTACGGGTTGTCGGGCACCAACGCGGCGCAGGAAGACCTTGACCGGATCCGCGTGGCGCGCAAGTGCGGCGAGGATTTCGCCCGACGGCGCGATGCGTTTGGCCGCGCCTTCGACAACCAGTGCATGGAGCCCGGTGCGGCGTTCGAGTCGATGGCGGACTGCGGTCGTGCGTTGCGGGGCCAGTTCGGTTTCCCCGACCAGCGCTGCCCGGACGAAACGCCGCTCGCCCGTTTCGACAACGCGGGGGATCAGGCCCCGCCGCAGATGCTGCGGCAGGAGTGAACTCCGGCGGCGGTCAAGCCTCCCACCGATCACGCCTGGACAGTGGCTGCCCTCGTCCGATACCAAAGGCGCATCGTGCCGGTTCTCGTGCCGCGGCTATCCTGCGCGGATGACCTCGCTTCCCGACCCCGGCCTCAGCCACGTCATCGGTGACCGCACCGTCCCGCTCATCGAGGAAACCGTGGGCGACATGCTCGCCCGCGTCGCCCGCACGTGGCCCGGGCAGCCTGCACTCATAGTGCCGCCGCAGTGCGTGCGCATGGATTACGCCGGCCTCGACGCGGCCGTGGATCGCCTGGCCGCGGGTCTGCTGGCACTCGGCCTGGCCCCCGGCGACCGTATTGGCATCTGGTCGCTGAATCGCGCCGAATGGGTGCTGATGCAGTTCGCCGCCCCACGCGCCGGCCTGATCCTGGTGAACATCAATCCGGCGTACCGCACCCATGAGCTGGCCTTTGCGCTGCGCCACGTAGGTTGCAAGGCGCTGGTACTGCCGAGGCGTTTCAAGACCTCGGACTACATTGGCATGCTGCGTGAGCTGGCACCCGAACTGGACACGTGCGTCCCCGGCAAACTGCACGCCGCCGCGCTGCCCGAGTTGCGGCACGTGCTGGTCATGGGCGATGGCGAAGCGGTTCCCGGCACGCATGCGTTCGGCGCGATCGCGACGTGTGGCGACGCGGCAGCACTCGCCCGCATGCGCGCGGTCGCCTCCACGCTATCCCCACACGATGCGGTCAACATCCAGTTTACCTCCGGCACGACCGGCGCCCCCAAGGGGGCCACGCTCACCCACCGCAACATCGTCAACAACGGCTTCTTCATCGGCGAGGCAATGCGCCTCACCGAGCAGGACAAGCTGTGCATCCCCGTGCCGTTCTACCACTGCTTCGGCATGGTGTTGGGCAACCTGGCCTGCGTGACGCACGGAGCTTGCATGGTCATTCCCGGCGAAGGCTTCGACCCACTGGTGACGCTGCAGACCGTGCAGGACGAGCGCTGTACCGGCCTGCACGGCGTGCCCACGATGTTCATTGCTGAGCTCGAGCACCCGCGCTTTTCCGAGTTTGACCTCTCTTCGTTGCGGACCGGGATCATGGCGGGATCCAACTGTCCCATCGAGGTGATGAAGCGCGTGGTGGAGGTGATGCACATGTCCGAGGTCACGATCACCTACGGCATGACCGAGACCAGCCCTGCCAGTTTCCAGACCACTCCCGACGACCCACTCGACCGTCGGGTGGACTCCGTCGGCCGCGTGCACCCGCACGTCGAGGTCAAGATCGTCGACGCCGAAGGCCGTACCGTACCCCGCGGCGTGACCGGTGAGCTGTGCACGCGCGGCTACTCAGTCATGCAAGGCTACTGGGAAGAGCCTGCGCGAACCGCCGAGGCAATCGACGCGGAAGGCTGGATGCATACCGGTGACCTGGCCACCATCGACGCCGAGGGCTATTGCCGGATCGTCGGCCGCGTCAAGGACATGCTGATCCGTGGTGGTGAGAACATCTATCCACGCGAGGTAGAGGAGTTTCTCTACACGCATCCCGCCATCGCAGATGTACAGGTGTTTGGCGTGCCCGACGCAAAGTTCGGCGAGGAGGCCTGCGCGTGGATCCGGCTTGCCGACGGCGCCACCTGCGATGCCGACCAGATCCGCGCCTATTGCCAGGGGCGCATCGCGCACTACAAGATTCCCCGCTACATCCGCTTCGTGGACAGCTTCCCGATGACGGTGACCGGCAAGGTGCAGAAGTTCCTGATGCGCCAGGCCATGCTCGAAGAGTTCAAGCGCGCACAAGGCGGCGGCTGAGCCTTTACAGTAGGGGCATGGCCACGGCCCCCTCCCCCTTGGACCCTCCGCAGCCGGTGTTCCGGGCGCGGGGGCTGACCAAGGTTTACCGCATGGGCGATGTCGACGTGCATGCCCTGCGCGGCATCGACCTCGACCTGTTCGCGGGCGAGTTCGTGGTGCTGCTGGGCGCGTCCGGAAGTGGCAAGTCGACGCTGCTGAACATCCTGGGCGGACTGGATGCTCCCACCAGCGGCGAGGTCGAATGCCAAGGGCATCCGCTCACCGGTGCCGACGAGGCGGTGCTGACGCGATTCCGCCGCGAACATGTGGGCTTCGTGTTCCAGTTCTACAACCTCATCCCCAGCCTGACCGCGCGCGAGAACGTGGCGCTGGTGACCGAGATCGCCGAGCAGCCGATGCTGCCCGAGGAGGCCCTGGCGCTGGTCGGGTTGAAGGAACGCATGGATCACTTCCCTGCCCAGCTCTCCGGCGGCGAGCAGCAGCGCGTGGCGATTGCGCGCGCCATCGCCAAGCGGCCGGCGGTGCTGCTGTGCGACGAACCCACCGGGGCGCTGGATTCCCCCACGGGCATCCTGGTGCTGCAGGCATTGGAACGCATCAACCATGAGACCGGCGCGCTGACCGTGGTCATCACCCACAATGAGGTGATTGCGGGAATGGCCGATCGCGTCATCCGCCTCAGTGACGGCCGCGTCATCAGCCAAGAGCGCAACCCGGCGCGCCAGCCGGCCTCGGGGCTGCGCTGGTGAAGGCCCTGCATCGCAAGCTGCTGAGGGAATTCGTGCAGCTGCGGGGGCAGGTTCTCGCCATTGCCCTGGTCATGGTCGGCGGCATCGGCACCATGGTGATGGCGCTGGGCAACTACAACGCGCTCTCCCGAACGCGGGCGCTGTTCTACGCCGAATACGGCTTCGCCGATGTATTCGCCCAGGCCAAGCGCGCTCCGCTGCCGCTGGCCGACACCATCCGCGCCATGCCGGGCGTAGCTGCGGCCGAAGCGCGGGTCGTGGGCTTTGCCCCTCTTGAGCTGGCGGGCTTCAACGGCCCCATCAACGCCCAGCTCATCTCGCTTCCCGCGTCTGGAGATGGGGGGCTCAACCGGCTGTACCTGCGATCGGGCCGCCTGCCCGCCCGGATGGACGAGGCGGTGGTCGGCGAGGCCTTCGCCGAGGCCCACGACCTGCACGAAGGCGACCGGCTCGTCGCCGTCCTCAATGGCCGGCGCCAGCAGTTGCAGATCTCCGGCATTGGCCTGTCCCCGGAGTTCATCTATCAGATCAAGCCGGGCGACGTCTTTCCCGACTTCCAGCGCTTCGCCGTGCTGTGGATGCAGCATGCTGCGCTGGCCCGTGCCTTCGACATGGACGGCGCGTTCAACAGCCTGGTTGTGACCGTGCAGCCCGGCGTCCGAGTCCCCGAGGTGGTTGACACCATCGACCCGCTGCTGGCTCCGTTCGGCGGCGCCGGCGCCAATGGGCGCGAACTGCATCCCTCGCACCGGTTCCTGGACGAGGAACTAAGCCAGTTGCGGATGATGGCGCGCATGTTCACCGCCATCTTCCTCGGCGTTACCGCCTTCCTGCTGAACGTGGTGCTGGGCCGGTTGGTGGTGTCCCAGCGTGAGCAGATCGCACTGCTCAAGGCCTTTGGCTACACACGGTTGCAGGTCGCGATGCACTACGGGCAGCTGGTCCTGATCATGGTCGCGGTGGGCGTCGTACCGGGCGTCGCACTGGGCGCGTGGCTGGGGCGCGCCATCGCCGGCGTCTACCGCGAGTACTACCGCTTTCCGTACCTGACATGGTCACTGGAACCTTCCCTGCTGGTGGTGGCGGTGGCATTCGCTGTAGCTGCCGGGGCATTGGGTACGTTTGCCGCGCTCGCACGCGTGCACCGGCTTGCCCCCGCGGAGGCGATGCGACCGGAGGCACCAGCCAACTTCCGCCCGCTGCTGCTGGAACGCCTGGGCCTGGGCCGACTCGTCGATCCCGCGGCGCGCATGGTGCTTCGCAACCTCGAACGCCGGCCGCTACGCACGTTGCTCTCCGTGCTGGGCATCGGCATGGCCTGCGGCATCCTGGTCATGTCGCGGGCAATTCCCTCCTCGGTCGAGCGGGTGATCGATGTCCAGTTCGGCTTCGCCCAGCGCGACGACTTCGCCATTGGCTTTACCGAGCCCGCGTCCAATCGCGCCGTCACGGAGCTGGCGGCACTGCCCGGCGTACGTGGCGTGGAACCCTTCCGCGTGGCCGCCGTCACCCTCCGACACGGCCACCGCACCTACCGCACCGCACTACAGGGCCTGCCGATGCAGGGCGACCTCAAACGCGTGCTGGATGCGCACAACCGACCCGAGACGCTGCCGCGAGAGGGCCTGCTGCTGACGGATTACCTGGCGGACCTGCTCCAGGTGCGGGCCGGCGACACGGTGCACGTGCAGTTCCTCGAAGGCCACCGCCGTACACTGGCGGTGCCCGTGGCAGGCACAGTCAAGGAATACCTGGGCGTGGGCGCATATGCGCGCCAGGGCTACCTCAACACCCTGCTCAACGAAGGGGACGTGGCGTCCGGCGCATGGATCTCGGTGGATGCACGGCATCGGGACACGGTGCTTGCCGAATTGCGCCGTCGGCCCCGCGTGGCCTCCGTCACCGACCGGACGGCGATGGTCCAGAGCTTTCGCGACACGATGGCGCAGAGCCTATCCACTTTCACCTTCGCCATCACGCTGCTGGCCGGCGCCGTTGCCGTGGGCGTGGTGTACAACGCCGCACGCATCACCTTGGCTGAGCGCGGGCGCGAGCTCGCCAGCCTGCGGGTACTGGGCTACACCCGCGCCGAAGTGCGTGGTTTCCTGCTGGGTGAGCTCGGCGCGCTGGCGCTGATGGCGCTGCTGCCGGGGTTCTTGTTGGGCTTTGGCATGATCGCGCTACTGGCCCGCGGCCTGCAGTCCGACCTGTTCCGCATCCCGGTGGTGCCCGACCCCAGCGGCGTGGCGTTCGCCGGCCTCGTCATACTGGCGGCGACGGTAGTATCGGGGGCATTGGTACGCCGGCGTCTGGATCGACTGGACCTGGTGGCCGCGCTGAAGACCAAGGAATGATCCACCGATGCCGGTAACCACACGCGCCCGTCTGCTCCGTTGGCTGCTCGCCCTCCTGGTGGTGGGCGCCCTCGTGACGCTGCTGATGTGGCCGAAGGCTACGCTGGTGGACACCGCACATGCCGACCGCGGCCCCGTGCGCGAAGTCGTCGAAGCGGAAGGCCGCACCCGGCTACGCGACCGCTACGTGATCACCGCGCCGATCGCGGCCACCGCGCGCCGCCTTGAACTGGAACCCGGCGATGCCGTGCAGCCCGGCCAGTCCCTGATAGTGCTGGATGCAATGGCCGCGCCCGCGCTGGATGCACGGGCGCTTGCTGCGGCCGAAGCGCAGGTGGCCGCTGCGCGTGGGCGATGGGCCGCGGCACGGGAGGCCGCAGCAGCCTCCGCAACGCACGCGCGTCAGGCTCAGGCCGACGCCGATCGCCTGCAGCGCCTGCGCCGCGACCAACTCGTGGCCGGCGCCACCGCGGACCAGGCCCGCACAGCGGCCAGCCAAGCGTTGCGTGAAGCCAACAGCGCCCGCTTCCTGGAGGCGACGGCCAAGCACGAGCTGACATCCGCCCAAGCCGTATTGGCGCACGGCAGTGGCGAGCGCGGCGCAACCGTGCTGCAACTCACCGCTCCTGTGGCCGGTGTGGTGCTGCGCCGCCATTTCGAAAGCGCGCGCCCGGTGCAACCCGGCGAGCCGCTGCTGGAGCTCGGCGACCCGGATGCACTGGAAGTGGAGGTGGACGTACTCTCCGCCGATGCCGTTCGCCTGCGTCCAGGCATGCGCGTCGAACTCGTCCGTTGGGGCGAAGCGCAACCGCTGCAGGGTCGCGTGCGCCGCATCGAGCCCGGTGGCTTCACCAAGGTGTCCGCATTGGGCGTGGAGGAGCAGCGCGTGTGGGTGATCGTGGACATCACCAGCCCACATGCGCTTTGGCATCACCTCGGCGAGGCCTACCGCGTCAATGCGCGCTTCTTGCTGCGTGAGGCCACGCCCGCGTTGCGCGTCCCTGCCAGCGCAGTCTTCTTCGATGGCAACACCGCCAACGTGTTCCGCATCGCGGAAGGCAAGGCGCGCCGCACGGCAGTCGTCGTTGGCCTCCAAGGCGAAGGCTGGGCGGAAATCCGCCACGGAATTTCTGTCGGGGATACCGTGATCGTGCACCCCGATCGGGCTTCGGAGGACGGCGACCGCATTCGTGGTCGGGCCCGTTGAACGGCTGCATCGACGGGACGTCCTCCCTTTCCGACCAGCAGCCAACCGCCAGCTGAACATTTTCTTCACAGGTGCGCTGACGCCGGCCAGATGTCAGTGCCCGTTCATGCGCCTTCACGCCAACTGCACATCAGGCGTGCGGGTGGTCCGCGGCCCATCCTGGAGACACGACATGAACGGTTACGGCCAGCGAATCCTGCTCGCGGTGGTGATCGGCACTTTGCTTGCCGTGGCGGCGCCCGTTGGCGCGCAGCAGGCGCAAGGCGACGAGCAGAACGAACATCCACGGCGCGGCGAAGGCCGTCGCGCACGCAACGAAGACCGGTCGAATGAGCCCGGCCAGGTGCAGCCGCCCCAGGCGGATAAGGCACCTGAGCGCCGACCCGAGCCCCATCCGGCGGCTGCGGAGCGCAGTGGACGCGCCCAGCCCCAATGGCAGCGGGGGCCCGAGCCCGCCGAGGGCGGGCGCCGATGGCAGCAAGCGGAGCGCCAGGAGCGCGACACGCGGCGCGAAGAGGCGTGGTCGCAGCGCATGGCCCAGCAGGCCGAACGCGAACAGCGCGATGAAGCTGCACGCGCCCGCGACCGGCGTGACCGAGCCTTCGGCCAGCAGCGGGAAGCCGAGGCCCGCGAACAGCAGGCACGGCAGCGCCAAGCCAATTCCGAGCCTGGCCGTGCGTTCCAAGCCCGTGGCGCACGCGAGGACAACCGTCCTCAGCCTGGGCAGGTGCGCGAGAACGATGAGCGACGTGGCCCCGCCTGGCGCGACCTGGATCGGGTGGCACAGGAGCGGCGCGACATCGATGAGCGCCGTGCCGTGGACCGCGATGGTCGTGAGCGTCGTCAGGACGCGCGTCGCGACGGCGCCGGCCCGCGCCTGTCCGCCCCGCAGCAGCGCCGCCTGATTGAAAACCAGCAGCGCCAGGCCGAGGCGTATCGCCATTCCCAGGCCAACCGCGAGCGCGTTGCCGAACAGTACAGTCGCACCCTGCGTGACCAGCGCCGTACGTCCCAGCACCGCTACCAGAACGACTACATCCGCCGAGTGCGTGACCATCACCACCGGCATGCCACGCGTCGCTGGGATTACTACAACGACCCGTTCTTCTACACCCCGGTCAGCTACCGCTATTACTTCAGCGGCTACCACTACGACACCAACCGTTACGGTGCCGACCTCCTGCGCGACGCGGTGCGCCGGGGCTACGAGGAAGGCTACTGGGCCGGCCGTGCCGACCGCATGGACGGCTGGCGCCCGGACTATCGCAGCTCATACGCCTATTCGGATGCCAGCTACGGCTACTACGGCTATTACGTCCCGTACGACGCCTACCGCTACTACTTCCGCCAAGGCTTCCGCCGTGGCTACGATGACGGCTACTACGGTGCGTACCGCTATGGCACCTACCGCCGGGGAACGCCTGCAATCCTGCCGGCAATCCTGGCCACGATCCTGGTGCTGGACGCCTTGGACTGATTACGGATCCGCTCCGACAACCGACCGTGCATTGCAATAACCTGACGCCCGGCAAGCCCGGGCGTCTTTTTTTCCCGGGGCTCCGCCGCGACTGCTCGCAGTTGCCAAGCGCGCGTGTGCACCACCTTCAGCGCCCGCCCCCGCTCCGCCAGATCGAGTACACCAGCCACGCCCCCGCCACGGCCGCGCCGAGAAAGCCCAGCAGTCCGAACACCGGCAAGCCCATCAGCGTTGGCCCACCCTCCACGGTCAAGGTGATCGATGAACCAACGATCAGCGCCGCCAACACCACGCCCACCGTCAATCGATTGGCCGAGTGGTCGATCTGCGCACTGAACTCCTTGAGGTGGTCGATATCGATGTGCACCTTGAGCTTGCCGCCACGCACCACGCGCACGATGCGCTGCAGGTCGCGTGGCAACGCTGCAAGGAACCGCGCCGTGTCGCCCAGTACGTGCCAGCCCTGGCGCGCAACTGCGCGTGGTCGGTAGCGCCCGAACATCACAACACGCAGGAAGGGCGCCGCCTCGCGGGCCATGTCGAAATCCGGGTCCAGCTTGCGCCCCAAGCCTTCGAGGGTGATGAACACCTTCACCAGCAGCGCGAGTTCCGAAGGGAGCGCCAGTTTGTGCGTGCGCAGCAGCCCGGTGACCTCCAGCAGCATCGCGGCCAGGTCCAGGTCACCCAGTCGCACGCCGTGGTACCGCTCGACGAACGCGTCGATGTCCTGCGTCAGCTGACCCTCATCAGCGTCCGACTGGCCGGTCCACTCCATCAGGACATCGCCAACCCGTTCCGGATCGTGGTCCACCAACCCATGCAGCAACGACACGATCTGCTCGCGGCGCGCCTGCGAAAGTCGACCGACCATGCCGTAATCAATCACTGCAATGCGAGAATCCGGCAGCACGAATACGTTGCCGGGGTGCGGATCGGCATGGAAGAAGCCGTCCTCCAGCACCATTTTCAGGATGGTCCGCGCACCCCGGCGCGCGATGAGCTTTCGGTCCACGCCTGCGGCATCCAGCGCGGCCGTATCCGCCACGGGAATGCCATCGATGTAGTCCTGCACATTCACCCGCTCGCTGGTGAAGTCCCAATGCACGGCTGGCACGACGATCTCGGGATGGCCCTCGAAGTTGGCTGCGATGCGTTCGGCGTGGCGGCATTCGGCGGCCAGGTCCAATTCCAGCATGAGCGAGGCGCGGAACTGTTTGACCACACCCACCGGCTGGAATTGCCGCCACTCGGGGAACTGCGCTTCGAACATCTGCGCGGCGCGCTGCAGCAGGCGCAGGTCGGCCTCGATCACCGGCCGGATGCCGGGGCGACGCACCTTGACCACCACCTGTCGGCCATCCTTGAGCGTGGCCCGGTGCACCTGTGCAATGGACGCCGCAGCCAAAGGAGTGGTGTCGAACGTGCGGAATACGTCGTCGGGCGGCGCGCCTAGATCCTCGACCAGTTGCGCGTGGATGGCTTCGTACGCAACCGCAGGGGCCTGGCTGTGCAGCTTGCCGAACTCGTTGATCCAGTCGGGTGGAAACAGGTCGACGCGGGTGGCCAACACCTGGCCCAACTTCACGAACGTCGGCCCCATGTCTTCCAGCGCGCGACGCACCCGTACTGGCGCGGGCAGCGCGGCGGACTCGGAAAGCTGCGACAGCGGCAACACCTTGCCGGCGCGGGCGACCACGGCGCCCAACCCCAGGCGACGCACCATGTCGCCGAAACCGTAATGCACCAGGATCGAGGCGATGTCGTGCACCCGTCCCAGGTCACGCACGGCGGTGAGGTGTTCCCACATGCCCAGACTCCTCCGGTTTCGCAATGTCCGTGGCGCGACGGCCAGCCTCAGGGCACGGGCCAACGCTCCTGTTGCAGCCGCACCTCGCCATTGGCTGGGATGACGACGATCATGGCACGGTCGTACTCACTTTCATCCATGTCCGCCACGCCGGGCGCACCCAGTGCCCGCGCCACCGCCGGCAGGGTATTGCTGTGGCCAACCACCAGCACGCTCTGGCCTGCATGGCGACCGCGCAGCACTTCGGCCAGCGAGTCGGCCGGCTCGCCCGCTGGGCGCACGGAGAGCGGCAGGCCGCGCGTTTTCGCAACGGGCCAGGCCGTGAGCTGCGTGCGCCGGAAGGGTGTGGCGTATACCGCTGCAATTGGCCGGTCGGCCAAGCGATCCACCAAGGCCTCGGCGCGGGCGCGGCCCTCGGCTGTCAGCAGCGGATCGCGCGAGCCGTCGGTCGCCTTCTCGGCGTGGCGCACCAATACCACCACCGTGTCCGGCGGGGCCGCCGTAGCCAAGGGGGCCGCCAGCAGGCACAAACCCAGCCACATCGATCGCATGTTTTCCGTCCCCGCGCGTCACGCCCTCTCCAGGATTCCAACGTAGCATGGCCGCATGGCAACCCCCGTCCCCGCGCCCAATGACGCCGCCCTGCAACTCGCGGACTGGATGGCCGCGCACCCCCTCGTGTTCGTGCTCACCGGTGCGGGCTGCAGCACGGGGTCGGGCATCCCGGATTACCGCGACGAAGACGGCAGCTGGAAGCGCAGGCCACCTGTCACCTACCAGGCCTTCGTGCAGGAGCCGCTGACCCGCGCACGATACTGGGCGCGCAGCTTCATTGGCTGGCCGCACATCGCCGCGGCCCGGCCCAATGCCACGCACGACGTACTGGCCCACTGGGAAGCCGAAGGCGGCGTGTCCGCGCTGGTCACCCAGAACGTGGATGGCCTGCATCAGCGGGCGGGTAGCCGCGAGGTCATCGACCTGCACGGCCGCCTGGACCAGATCGTCTGCCTGGGCTGCGGGCAACGCACCCCTCGCGCGTGGCTGCAGCAGCGACTGGTCGAACTCAACCCCGAATGGCGCCACCTCAGCGCAGCCACCGCGCCCGATGGCGATGCAGATCTGGACGGTGTCGATTTCGGCGAGTTCCGCGTCCCTGCCTGCGAAGCCTGCAGTGGCCTACTCAAACCGGACGTGGTGTTCTATGGCGAGAACGTGCCGCGTGCGCGCGTCAGTGCCGCCCAGCAGGCGTTGGCCCGCTCCGACGCGATGCTGGTGGTGGGCTCGTCGCTGATGGTGTACTCGGGTTACCGCTTCGCCCGCATGGCGCGCGAGGCCGGGTTGCCCTTGGCGATCCTGACCCGCGGTGTTACCCGCGCGGATGGGTTGGCCACACTCAAACTGCCCACGGACTGCGGCGATACCCTCGCGCGCGCCATGCACGCACGCAAGGAAATGGCCGGCGGCACCCCCCAGCGCCGCCGGCCGGCCTCCCCCACTGCAACGTTATGACCTGACCTTGCAGGTATTCATGCCCAGCAATGCATACAACGGGCAGAAGTTGAAAAGACCGGTCAACAAGGGCACCACGCCGATCCAGGCCCATGCCGGACCACCCATCGCCGCCCACGCGATCAGGGCCACGCCAAGCACCATGCGCAGCACCTTGTCCACGCCACCCACGTTCGCCTTCATACGCACCTCCATCAGGACGTTGTGGCGCCACGGTACCTGACCCGGCCCGGCAGGACTTGATCAAGGGCAAATGGCGCGACGAACGGCCGGCAACGGCCCAGCCGCGAGGCGTCAGGCGGGCAGCTCCTGCCAGCGGTAGTACCGCCGGCTGGCCAGGTCCAGCATGGGCTCGTCCTCGTGCGTATCGCCGTAGGCGTAGACCTCGCCGTACTCGCCCAGCCGGTAACGATCCAGGATCATCTGCGACTTGAACGGGCCGCAATCGCCCTCCAGCAGCCGGCCAGTCATGCGGCCGTCCCGCGCCTCCAACTCGTTGCAGATCAGCTCAAGACCATGGTTGCGGCACCAGGCGGCCAGGTACACATCCAGCGAGCAGGACACGACCACCACCCGGTCACCACGCGCCTTGTGCCAGTGGATGCGCTCCAGTGCATGCGGCCGCACGAAGGCGGGCAGCCTCTCCGATGCATAACGTTCGCCCGCGGCGCGCACCATGGCCTCGTCCTTGCCGCGGAAGGCAAACGCGCTGACCAGCGTGCGGATCATCGGTGCCGAAACGAGGCCCAGCTTGTACCCCACCACCACCGGGGCCAGCACGATGCGGCCAACCAGCAGGTGCCGGCGCGACAGGGCGTGGGGCAGGAACGACGAGAACGTGTCGTTGACCGTGATCGTTCCATCGAAGTCGAACAGAGCCAGGTCCATCGGGTGCGTCCTGCAGGATGTGGCGACAGCTTACCGGAGTTGGCTGTCCTTGCTGCCCCGGCGGTTGTACCCGGCGAAGGCGTCCTGTTCCTGATCATGGGCCTCCTGGCACGGTACGCACAGGCGCACCCCGGGCATGGCCTTGCGCCGCGCCTCCGGGATCACGGCGTCGCACTCCTCGCAACGCTCGCGACCGGGCCCCTGCGGCAATTGGCTACGCGCACGCTGGATGGCGTCCTTGATGGTCGCGTCGATCTGGTCCTGTACGGCACCGTCGCCGGCCCAACCGGTGGCCATGGCTGTCTCCGGGTTTCGCTGTCTGGTCTTCAAGCATACGCCTGGGGTCCGAACATCGATTGAATGATGCCCATTGAATCGCCTGGCCCTTGACCACGCGATCACAAGGGAGTCGCCACGGTGGAATCCCCCCGTGCTGGAATCAGGCATGCATCGCCATCTGTCCCTGATTGCCCTTCTTGTGCTGGCCGGTTGTTCCGCGCAACCCGACGGCCCAGCGCCGTCAACGGGCGAACAGCCCGCCTACGGCGCGGAGTCTCCGTCACAGCCGGCCCCAGACCCGTCGCCGGCAACCCCTGCTCCCGCGCCCGATACACCCTCGCCCCCATCCCAGGCGACCTCGGGCGCTCCCGCACGCTTCCAGGGCACCTTCGCCATCGACGAGCAGGCCTGTGGCCAAATTGGTCACGAAAGCCGACTGACATTGTCAGCGGGCCGCATCCAGTTCCACGAAAGCAGTGGCTCGATCGAGCAGGCACATGTCACGGGCAATACGCTACAGCTGGCGGCGCGCCTGACCGGCGAAGGCGAGACCCGCGAGGCCACCTACCGCTTCGAACTGCTGCAGGATGGGCTCCAGTTGCGCGACCTGGACCACGGCATGGTCCGCGTGCGCTGCCCCTGAGACTCAGCCGCGGAAGCTGTGCAGGTGGATGCTGGTCTCGGTGGCGCTGACGCCCTTGATGCGACGGATCCGCTCCAACGTGGCCGAAAGCTCGGTGAGCGACCCCACGCGCAGCTCGGCGAGCAGGTCCCAGCGGCCATTGGTGTCATGCAGCGCGGCCACGCCGGGTTCGCCCAGCAGTGCGCGAATCACGCCCTGCTGGTTGCCCTCCACCGCCACGCCGGTCCACGCGTGGATCTCGTCGGGCGCGGCATCGGGTCGCAACCGCAGCGTGTAGCCCGCGATCACCCCGTCGCGCTCCAGCCGGGCGATGCGGTTGGTGATCGTGCCACGCGACACCCCCAACGCCTGGGCCAGGTCGGCGATGGAGGTGCGGGCGTTGTGCCGGAGTTTCGCGATCAAGCGGTGGTCGAGGTCGTCCATGGCGGCATCACGCTCTCATCTTGCGTCAAAATGCCAGAGTACTTTAACTAAATAACATCATTCTGGCTTTTTACTTGTATTTTTGCTGTTTTGCCCTGACGAACGACTGGGCAGAATGTCCCTACCACTTCCCACTCGGACCGCCATGACCACTCTGCTGACCACCCGTGACGTCGCTCGCATCGTCGCCGCCCATGGCCTGCCGCAGATGCTGGCACGCATGGTCGAGTATCTCGAGGCGGATTTCCGCCGTTGGCCGGACTTCGAGAAGTGCGCACGGCTGGCCTCCCACTCGGAGGTGGGCGTCATCGAACTGATGCCGGTCTCCGACGCCACCGATTACAGCTTCAAGTACGTCAACGGCCACCCCAAGAACACCCGCGAAGGCCTGCCCACGGTGATGGCCTTCGGCGTGCTGGCCGACGTCGCCACCGGCATGCCCACACTGCTCAGCGAGTTGACCCTGACCACCGCGATGCGCACCGCCGGCACCTCGGTGATGGCGGCCAAGCGGTTGGCCCGGCCGGACAGCAAGGTGATGGCGCTGGTGGGTAACGGCGCGCAGAGCGAATTCCAGGCACTGGCCTTCCACCATCTGCTGGGCATCGATCAGGTGCGCCTGTATGACGTGGACACCGAGGCCACGGCCAAGCTCACCGCGCACCTGCAGGCCGCCGCCCCTACCCTGCGCGTAGTGCGTTGCGGCAGCATCGCCGAAGCGGTGCGCGGCGCGGACATCGTCACCACGGTGACCGCCGACAAGACCAACGCCACCATCCTGACCCCGGAGATGCTGGAGCCGGGCATGCACGTCAATGGTGTGGGCGGCGACTGCCCCGGCAAGACCGAACTGCACCCGGGCGTGCTGCAACGCTCGCGCGTGTTCGTGGAGTTCGAGCCGCAGACCCGCATCGAAGGCGACCTGCAACACCTCCCCGCCGACTTTGCGGTGACCGAGTTCTGGCGGGTGCTGACCGGCCAGGCCGAGGGGCGCCGCGATGCCAGCGAAACCACCGTGTTCGACTCGGTCGGCTTCGCGCTGGAGGACTACTCGGCCTTGCGACTGCTGCGCGACTGCGCACGCGAATTGGGACTGGGAGCCGACGCCGACATCATTCCGGCGCTGGCCGACCCCAAGGATCTGTATGGCCACCTGATGGGTGCACCGCAGGCGCAGAGCCAAGCGGCCTGAGCTCCACTGCAACAGCGAGCCCCAAAGAGGGACGACTTGGCCGCAAGGACGCGGCACCCAATCCCGGACGGACTGCATCCCCTTGGTTGATGATGCGGTCTTGATACCGGCGGCGGTACGCTGGGCCCTGTCGACCCGCCAACGCGGCACGGAGCCCCCATGGAACACCCCGTCCATCCGTTTTCCGAACTCTTCGCCCAGTTGGGCCTGCCCAACAGCCACGAAGACATCCGCCAGTTCCTCGCCACCCACGCGCCCTTGCCCGACAACGTGCGACTGGAAGAGGCGCCGTTCTGGACGCCTGCCCAAGCCGAGTTACTGCGCGAAGAGCGCGTGGATGACGCCGACTGGATCGTGGTGATTGACCAGCTCAACGTGGCGATGCACGCTTCGCCGGCGACCTGACGGCCCTGGCGTCACCACCGAATGGCGCCACGCCAGCCGGACATTCCGACCCCAACGCGCGCTGACAGTCAGCCGCTGCACCCGCCGCAACAGATCGACGGCAACTGGGTGACCTGCTCGGGCGTGATCGGGTATCCAGCCTGAGTCATCAGCACGACTACGTCGACCGCGGTAAACACGCCTGCGAGGCGCAGCGCAGCGCCTGTGGCATCGAAATCGACCAATGCCGCGGGGTCCGCGCTAAGCACTGCGGCCTCGACGGCGCCGAGGTCGGGCTGCCCGTTGGCAAAATGAACGCGAAATTCCACGCACTGGTCCTCCAGACATCGTCAGGATCGGGTCCTGCTGACCATGCTGACCATGGTGGCCGCGGCTGCCCCGCCATGCCCTGACGCCGGTCAAGTGAGCGGTGAAGCCCCCGGGGCCCATGACGCCTCAGGACGCCATGTTGCGTTGGGCGACCTCATCTCGAAGGCGGCTTCACCATCAGATCCACCGCCGCCAGCGGGCAACAATGATGGAAGCCACCGCGACCAGCGCCATCCCCGCGAAGGCAGTCCAGAAACCGCGTCCTCCCGTATCGAAGAACGGGGCGGCAAAGTTCATGCCCAACGTGCCAGCGACCACCGACAGAGTGCCCAGCAGCACGGTGACAAATGTCAGTGTGCGGATGGTGTCGTTGGTCCTCTCGGAGCTGCGGGTGGCGAAGAGTTCGAAGCTGCCCACTACCAGGTCCCGGGCGTTCTCCACCGCATCCATGGCGCGTTCGAAGCGCTGTTCCAGCGCGCGGAAGTGCTTGTCGGCAATTCCGGCGTCGTCCGGCCTGAAGTCTGGGCGCGCCATCGCCCCGAACACGTGCCGATGCGGTGCCAGCATGCGACGCAGGCGCGATGCACCGCGGCGCAGGTCCACCAGGTCCTGCAGGCTTTGACGCGGTGCCCGCACTGACAAGACGGACACCTCCAGGCGGTCCACCGCGGCCTCGAAATCGGATACGGCATGAAGGTAGCTGTCCACCAGCCAACCCAGAAGCGACGCGGTGAAGCTTTCTGCGCTCAGCGTGCCGAGGCGGGTGTCGGCATGCTCGCGCCCACGCAACTCGTCCAGGAAATGGAGCGAACCGCGATGCAGGCTGACAACAACGTTGTGGCCGCAGACGATCGCGAGCCCGCGCCCCCTGAAGCGCAAACCGCCTTCGTGCTCGACCGCGACCGCCTGAGCGAGGAACCAGTCACCGAAGCTGGCCAGGCCCGCACGTCCGTCCAGTGACTTCAGTACCTCAGCCGCGTCCGGCCCCAATTGCAGCTGCCGCACCAGCGGATCGATCAGGAGGGCGGCTTCGCCGGAGTCGGTGTCCTCAACGTCCACCCATAGCAACTGGCGTTCGGTCAGCCCGCTGACACCCACCTCGGCGAGGTCGACATCGCGATCCACAGCTTCGCCATCGAACAGGAAGGCGCGCAGGTTGGCCTCAGCGATCAATGGCGATCGCGGCGTGCAGGCATTGTTCTGCATGGGAAACGTTGACCCTCCGTTTGGGGGCCATCTTCGCCACGGGTCGCGAAGGTCAGGTGAACGCGGAGGCGAATGAGGGCTGAATGCATTGGCGGTTTCGACTGGGCGTGCACGCCGGGCGTTCTAGCTTGGAGTCACCCGCCCGTTGCGAATTGTGATGACTCCCTACCAACCATGCCCGATCCAGCCCTGGTGGCGGTTGCAGCGTAGCGACGACTGTGTGGTGGCAACGGCCATCCATGATGGCCATGCGCTGCGCCGGGAAGTGCAGGCGGCAATGGCATTACCAGAAGGGGCGCGCCTGCGCGAAGAGGACCCTTTTACCGGCCAGGCGATCCTCGACATTCCCACGCACGTCATCCCGGTGCCATCCCGCTTCGAGTGCGACCTGAACCGGGGCGAAGCTGATGCCATCTACGCCACGCCCGAGCAGGCGTGGGGGCTGGATGTCTGGCGCGCCCCCCCGCACCCCGACTTGATGGAGCGCTCGCTGCGGTACCACCGGGCCTTCTACACAATGATGCGCCACTTGCTCGACGACGTGGCCGCGCAAGGCCCCTTCGTGTTGCTTGACGTGCACAGCTACAACCACCGCCGGGCCGGACCATCGGTCGACGCGACACCCTCGGCGGATGCACCGGACATCAATATCGGCACTTTCTCGATGCCGCGCGAGGGCTGGGGCTGGCTGCTGGACCCGCTGATAGACGCCATGTGCGAGTTCGATTTCCTCGGGCGCCGGTTGGATGTGCGCGAGAACGTGGCGTTTCAAGGCAAGGGGCAGCTGACGCGCTTCGTGCACCAGAACTACCCCGAAATGGGATGTGCCATCGCCATCGAGTTCAAGAAGTTCTTCATGGACGAATGGACTGGCGAGCCGGATAGCGCCGAGCTGCAGGCGATGCGCGGCCTGATGACGCATGTGGCCGATACGAGTCGAAAGTTACTGCAGGCCCATGGCTAGATCCGCACCCCACCCCGGGCAGCACCCGCCCGCCCCCGACTTGGATGCGGCGGGAGCGTATCGCCACGAGTCGGGGCTGGGCGTACGGGTGCATCTGGACCGTCCCTTGCCGTTCGTTGTGCTGCACCGACGCGCGCCCGACGGCGATGGCCTGGCGCTACGCGTGGCCGCAATCAGTCCCACCCACCTCATCTGGCCTGGCGATGCCGACGCCGATGCCGAGGCCGTGGGAATCCTGGACACGCTGCTGCAGCGACTTAGCGAGCAGTTCCCCCGCTTCCTGCTGATCTCCTTGTACGACCTGCCGACGGATGAACGCATCGAGCAGGACAGCCCCCGGCTGGAGAAATTCCGATTCGTGCTCGGCACGTCGCAGGCGCAGCCCGCACGCGAGGCGTCGGACGCACTGGCCACTGCACTTGAAGGAATTTGCCTGGATCTGCGCACTGCCGCGGTGGAGCCGGCGGAGGCGGTATACGCGGAGCCGGGGGTGGAGGCGACACTGGAACGCTATCCCGGCGTGTCACACCTGTCCCTTGGGCTACCGCAGGTCTACAGGGTGCCGCAGACGCAGCGCGTCTATCCCCAGGTCTTCAGTGCGCTGGAATCTAGCGTTTTCGATGCCTTACTGCACGGTTTTGCCGCATTCGTGGACGCGACCACGCCTGGACCGACGACGCACCCGCGAACCCTGGGACGCAGTTCCTTCGTGCATGCCGCGCTCGCAGCCGACGAGGCGTTGGATACGATCAGCCGGTCGTTCGACTTCCTGCTGGGTGTTTCGCCAATCAACAGCACGCAGGCATTCGAGCAGTTCATGGCCGACAAGGCGGCGAAGCCGCCCGTCTTCCGTTACCGGCCATTGACGGTAGACGTGGATGAAGCCAAGCGTGCCATCTACTCGGTGGACCTGCGCGCGGTTGAAGACCCGGTGCTTGAGTCCGTGTTCAGCGAGAAACAGCACGAGCTTGATCTCCAATTGACCCTGTTGCATGCGCGCAACACGCCAAACTTCCGTCATGCCTCGCTGATGCAGTACGGCGGCGTGGACCCGGACTTGCTTGCACTGGCAGAGTCCGTCCTGACCGACTTGCCTGCCGAGGCCGGCAACGCGCGCACCGAGGTCATCGGTCCCCCGCGCATCCGGCACGCGGCGGAGGCGTTGATCAACGAGTACCGGGCGGCCTCGCCGGACTTTGCCGCGGACGTCTGTATACGCGACGACATTGGCCCCGGTTTGATGGTCAGTGGCAACGCGTTACTGATATCCAGCGCGACCAGGATGCCGGCAGCACGACTGGACGCCCTGTTGCAGCATGAGGTCAGCGTCCACGTGCTCACCTGCGTCAACGGCCGCCAGCAGGGGCTGCAGGTCTTCGGCAACGGTCTCGCCGGATACGAGGGCATCCAGGAAGGGCTAGGCGTGTTCGCAGAGTATCTCGCGGGTGGATTGACCCGCGCGCGGCTGCGCCTGCTCGGCGCACGGGTGGTCGCCGTGCAAGCCCTGCTGCAGGGAGCTGACTTCATCGAAACATGGCGGCTGCTCCATCACGGCCACGGCTTCCAGCCCCAGTCGGCGTTTTCCATCGCCACCCGTGTGCATCGCTCGGGGGGCCTTACCAAGGATGCGATCTACCTGGGCGGACTTGCCCAGGTGTTCGCCATCGTGGCCACCGGGCAGGACCTCACACCGTTCTGGTGCGGAAAGATCGCACCCCACCACGTCCCAATCGTCGACGAGCTCCGTTCGCGCGGGATTTTACGGCCGCCGCTCGTCCAACCCCAATTCCTTACCCGCCCCACGAGCCTGGCACGCATAGCCCGGATACGTGCAGGGGCGCCCTTCATCGAAATCCTCCGAGGCTGAATCCCATGCTCATTGCCTTCTTCGTCAATGCACTCAAGGATGAGTACCCCCGCTACACCACCACGGTCCTGGCGCATGAGGCGTCGCGCCGCGGGCACGATGTCTGTTACATCACGCCCGACGACTTTGTCCTCAGCCCAGACGATGCACTGCGCGTGCACGCCCACTTTGTCCCGGCGGCAAAAACCCGCACCCGCTCGCTGGACAGGTTCTTCAAGGACATGCGAGCAGCGGCGAAGAACAGCAAGCTGATAGACATCGACGACGTCGACGTCCTGATGCTGCGCAATGATCCATCCAACGATGCCATCGAACGACCGTGGGCGCAGGACATCGGCATCCAGTTCGGGCGGCGCGCCATCGAGCGCGGTGTGCTGGTGCTCAACGATCCGGACTCGCTGTCGCACGCCATGAACAAGCTGTACTTCCAGTCCTTCCCACGCGAGGTTCGCGCCGATACGCTCATCACCCGCAAGCCGGAGGACATCAAGAAGTTCGCCCGCAAGCATGGCGGCAAGGTCGTACTCAAGCCCCTGCAGGGCTCCGGCGGTCAGGGCGTTTTCCTGGTAAATGCCAAAACGGCGGCAAACCTGAACCAGATGATCGATGCGATCAGTCGCGATGGCTACGTGATTGCCCAGTCCTACGTGAAGGATGCTGAAAAGGGCGACATCCGATTCTTCCTCATGAACGGCAGGCCGCTCAGCGTGGACGGGAAGTTTGCGGCAATGCGGCGCGTCAGTTCGAAGGACGACATCCGCAGCAACATCCATGCCGGGGGTAAGGCCGTCGCGGTGAAGATATCCGAGCGTGAGCTGCGCGTGGCCGAACTGATCCGCCCCAAGCTTCTGGCTGATGGCATGTTCTTGGTGGGAATCGACATCATCGGCGACACCATCCTCGAGGTGAATGTGTTCAGCCCGGGTAACCTGCAGGCGTGCACGGACATGGCGGGGGTGAACTTCGCAACCGCCATCGTGGAATCCATCGAGCGGAAGGTGCAGATCGCACAGGAGTTCCCGGGCCAGTTCACCAACCAGGCGCTGGCGGTGATGTAACAAGGGCCGCGGCCCGGGTTCAAGGCATCGTTCAGCCTGGCCACGGGGTTGGAGGTGCGCACCGGTGCAGGGCTGGTTACCCTGCGCCGATGCAATCCCATCACCCTCGCCTTTTCCTGTTGCTGGCCTGCCTGCTGGGCGTGGCCTCTTGCTCCCGGCCTGACCCGCAACCCACGCCGGCGCAGATTCGCGCCCAGGTCGCCCGGCTGCTGCCGGTTACCCTGCAAGAACGCGCCGGCTGGGCGCAGGACG
Source organism: Lysobacter daejeonensis GH1-9 (assembly GCF_000768355.1). Taxonomy (GTDB): domain Bacteria; phylum Pseudomonadota; class Gammaproteobacteria; order Xanthomonadales; family Xanthomonadaceae; genus Aerolutibacter; species Aerolutibacter daejeonensis. The sequence continues at coordinate 77,732 of NZ_AVPU01000003.1, read as the reverse complement.
TGCAGGTGGCGTTCACGTCGCTCGGCATTCGGCCGGTGCCGCCCAACCTTTGCGCCGCTCTGGCGGTAATCGAGCAGGAGACCGGCTACAACCCAGACCCGGTTGTGCTGGGCTTGGCGAAGATCGCGCGCACGGAAATCGAGAGCCGGGCGGGCCGATTGGGCGTCCCACGTTTCGTGGTGGGCGCGGCCTTGGCGATGGATGCCCCCGATGGACGCCCCTACAGCGAGCACCTGGCTGCCGTCCGCACCGAGCATGATCTCAGTCGCTTGTACGAGGGACTCATCGACGGCGTGCCACTGGGCAAGCGTTTGCTCGGCCACGCCAACCCCGTGCGCACCGGGGGCCCCATGCAGGTCAGTATCGCGTTCGCCGAGGCCCTCGCCGATGCACGGCCCTACCCCTACCACGTGACCGGCAGCATCCGCGACGAAGTGTTCAGCCGCCGCGGCGGGGTGTATTTCGGGATCGCGCACCTGCTGGCATACGAGGCTTCGTACCCGCACTTGCGCTACAGGTTTGCCGACTTCAACGCCGGGCTCTACGCCAGTCGCAATGCGGCATTCCAGCATGCATTGAGTTTGGCCAGTGGCATTCCGCTCGCCCTGGACGGAGACCTGCTACCGCATGGCAGCGGGAGGAATCGGGTCGGACAGACAGAATTGGCCGCCCGTACGCTGGCCCCCTCGTTGGGCAGCGATGACGCGGCGATACGGCGTGCATTGAAACTGGGGCATACGCTCCGCTTCGAGGAGACCGATCTCTACCATGACGTGTTCGCCATGGCCGAGCGCGAGACTGGCAAGCCGTTGCCACGCGCGATGATGCCGCGCATCCGCCTGCAAAGCCCCAAGATAACCCGTCGCCTGACCACGGAGTGGTTCGCCACGCGCGTGGAGAAGCGCTACAGGCAGTGCATGGCTCGCGCCGCAAGCGGCTGAGGCGACCGGCATTGACTGGCTTGTGGCGGCGAGCCCTCTGTCAGGGGCGTATCGACCGCGTGGTGACGTCCATGGACGGATCAACGTGATCACGCAGCCAGTTGTGGGCACGGGTCGCGGCCACGGCACCGTGCCCCATGGCCACGCTGATCTGGTCCAACCCCTCGACGATGTCGCCAGCACAATACAACCCCGGCACGGGCGTCCCCAGCGCACACGTCGAGGCAACGCAGCCTTCTTCGCCCAGCTGAAGACCCAGCATCGCAGCCAGCTCGGTCCGTTGACGCACACCCAAAGCGGGGTACACCACATCGAAATGCAGCGGCGTTGCATCGCCTTGCAGGTAGATATCGAAGCCGTTGTCATGGGGAACGTAGCGCTCCACCGGACGTTCCTCCATGCAGATACCTGCAGCGGCGAGTTCGGCGCGACGCGCGGCGCTGAGTTCAGCCTTTGCCTTGGGCAGCAGCGTCAGATGCGGGGTATAGCAACGAAGGAACAGCGCCTCGGCTGCACCGTCGGCATCACACCCTACCACCGCGATGCGCCGATCGATGTGCTCGTAGCCATCGCAAACCGGGCAGTAACGCAGCACGTTTGCGCGGATGGCGGCTTCATGCACCGCATCGGGCAAAGGAATCTGGTTGAGGTGCAGGCCGGTGGCCAGGATCAGGGACCGGCCGACGATCGTGTCGCCGTCGGCGGTACGCAGTTTGAAGCAGCCGTCTGTGTGCTCCGCACCCGTCACCTCGACCTGCCTCAGAACAGCCCCGTAGCGGGTGGCGTGTTCGGCCATGCGCTCAAGCAACGTCGCTCCCGCGACCCCATCGGGAAAGCCAGGAACGTTGTGGGTGCGCGGTATGCGTGCTGCCCGGGCCTTGCCGTCGTGCAGCACCAGGACACGGCGCCGATAGCGGGCCATGTACAACGCGGCAGACAGCCCTGCAGGGCCTGCGCCAACGATCTGGCATTCCCAAGTTGTGTCCAAGGAAAGCGGCTCCACGACGGGTTGACAGGCCGCCTACCCTAGCCCGAAGCGCGTCAACGACGCGTCCAGCTCGCTGCCGGCTCCTTCGAGGCCACAAAGGACGAGGGGCCGCTTTCGCAGCCCCTCCTCCATCACGGTTTGCCGGTCACCCGCCGATCACCAGATGCGCACGCGATCCTTCGGCGCGACCCACAGCGGATCGGCCTGCGTGATGCCGAATGCGTCGTACCACGCGTCAATGTTGCGAAGCGGCGCGAATGCGCGGATATGCCCTGGCGAGTGTGTGCCATTGACCAGCTGCTGGCGCAACGCGTCATCACGCCACAAGGTGCGCCACACCTGCGCCCAGCCCATGAACAGGCGCTGCTCGCCGCTGAACCCATCGATCACGGGCGCGGGGTTTCCGCCCAGCGAACGCCGGTACGCCTCCAGCGCGATGGTCAGGCCACCCAGGTCGCCAATGTTCTCGCCCATCGCGACGCGGCCGTTGATGTGCATGCCCGGCAGTTGCGGGAACGGATACGCCTCGTACTGCGCTCCCAGCTTGGTGGCCTGCGCTTCGAAACGCGCGGCGTCCTCGGCGGTCCACCAGTCACGCAGCACGCCCTTGCCGTCGGACTTGCGGCCCTGGTCGTCAAAGCCGTGGATGATCTCGTGGCCGATCACGCCGCCGATGCCGCCGTAGTTCACCGCCGGATCGGCCTTCGGGTCGAAGAACGGCGGCTGCAGGATGGCGGCCGGGAACACGATTTCGTTCTTCACCGACGAGTAGTACGCATTCACGGTCTGCGGCGTCATGCCCCACTCGGCCTTGTCGACCGGCTGGCCGATCCGCGCGCGGCGGTAATCCCATTCGAACTGCCGCGAACGCTGCGCGTTGCCAAAGACGTCGCCATTGACGATGGTCAGGCCGGCGTAGTCACGCCACTTGTCCGGGTGGCCGATTTTCAGGCCGAAGTTCTCCAGCTTGGCCAACGCCTCTGCGCGGGTGGCCGGGCCCATCCACTCCAGCTTGCCCAAGCGCGCGCGCATGGCAGCCTTCACGTTGGTCACCAACTCGTCCATCTTGGCCTTGGACTCGGCCGGGAAGTACAGCTGCACATAGTCGCGGCCAATGGCCTCGCCCATCGCGGCCTCGGCAAAGGCCACGCCACGCTTCCAGCGCGGGCGCTGCTCCGGCTGACCGGACAGGAACTTGTTGCGGAACTCGAACTCGGCGTCGACGAAGGCCTTGGACAGCAGCGGCGCGGCCTCGTCGGTGGTGTGGAACGCCTGCCACGCCTTCAGCGTGTCCAGGTCGGTCTCGGCGAAGACCCGCGCGATCTTCGGGAACGCGCTGTCCTGGCGCAGCACTGCGCGGTCGGCGCCGTCCACGCCTGCGGCCTTGAAGAAGGTTGCCCAGGGGAAGCCAGGTGCCTTGGCGTCCATCTCGGCCAGCGTGGCGGGGTTGTACGTCTTGTCGCGGTTGCGGCTCTCGGCTCGGGTCCAGTGCGCCTGCGCGATGCGGGTTTCCATCGCCACGATCTTCGCGGCGCTGTCCTTCGCCTTCGGCCAGCCGGCCATGGTCAGCATCTGCTCGACGTAGGCCTGGTAGCGCTCGCGCTGCGGGGCGAACTTGGCGTCCAGGTACATCTCGCGATCGCCCAGCCCCAGGCCGGACTGGCCCAGATACAGGGCGTACTGGTCCGGATTGCGCGCGTCATCGGAAACGAAGGCGCCGAAGAAGCTGCCGCCGATGCCGCCGTTGGCGCGGCCCATCAGCTCGGCCATCGCGGCCTTGTCCTTCACCTTGGAGATGACCGCCAGGTGCGGCTTCAGCGGCTTGGCGCCCAGCGCCTCGATGGCCGCCTCGTCCATGAAGCCGCGGTACAGCGCGGCGATCTTGGCCGACTCACCGTCCTTGGCCGGGTTGCCCAGCGCATAGCCTTCCACCAGCGTGCGCACGCGCGCCTCGGACAGGTCGCGCAGCACCATGAACGAGCCGTAGCTGGAACGGTCCGACGGAATCGGGGTGTTCTTGGCCCACTCGCCGTTCACGAAGCCGAAGAAGTCCGCGCCGGGCTTGGCGCTGCGGTCCATGCCGGCGGTGTCGATGCCCCAGGTGCCGTAGCGCGTCGCGTCGGCGGCCGGCGCGGAATCACCGCCGCCGGAGGCGTTCTCTGCGGCGAACAACAACTGTTGGTCGCAAGCGGCATCCATGCAGCCGTGGTTCTCATTGGCGGCCAAGGGGGCCGACAGGGCCAGCACCAAGGTGGTCGCGGCGCAAAGCAGGGTCTTCTTCAAGGGGTACCTCCGGAGGGTCGGGACGCGCCGGCCCCGGCCAGCCGGGTCGACGTGCGGGCCCCGCGTGGGGCCGTCCGTCGTTCTAGCGGGTCAGGCGTGTCCGGGGACAGTGCCGGTCGTTGGGTACCCCGGCATTGCCTTTGCCGAAGCGGGCGGATTCAGGGGTGCGCTGGCGGCGCGAGCCCGAACAGCCAGCGCACGGCCACGGGAAACGCCGCGCGCCACGCCGCTTCGTTGTGCCCGGCATCCGGCACCAGCTGGAGGGTGACGCGGTCGGCCATGTCGGGTTGGGTGCGCAGCACCTGTTCCATGCGCTGCACCAAGGGCACCGCCTCGTCCCCCTCCTTCCCACCCATGTAGAGGTACACGCGGCTCTCGGCGGGCAAGGGCGTGCGGGCGGCAATCTTGAAGGGTTCCTCGGACACCCAGTACGCCGGCGAGAACACGCCCGCCTTGCCGAACACCTCCGGGTAGCGGTGGATGGCGTAGTCCGCCGAAAGCCCACCCAGCGAGCTGCCCATGATGGCCGTGTCCGCCCGCCCGGGGCGCGTGCGGAAGTTGGCGTCGATGAAAGGCTTCACCGTTTGCACCAGGTCTTCGACGAAACCGGCGCCGGTGTTGGGAAGGAAGCGCACGTTCCAGTAGGGAATCAGTTCGTTGATGCGCACCTCGTTGCCATGGTCGATGCCCACCACGATGGCGGCGAAACCATCTTCGCGGGCCAACGCATCCAGGCTTTCATCGACGCCCCATTCACCGGCGTAGCTGGTGGCGTCATCGAACAGGTTCTGCGCATCGAACATGTACAGCACCGGATACCGGCGCTGCCCTTTGCCGTAGTCGGGCGGCAGGTAGATGCGCAACTGCCTCGGGTAACCCAGGACGGACCACTGCAGTGGCGGGGAAAACACGCGGACGCTAGGGCCCGCGGTGTGGGCGCGCTCTGGCACGGCGGCGAGCCCCACCAGCGGTAGGCAAAGCAACAGGGACGACAGCAGGCGTCTCGACACGGGGAACCTCAGGGGACCCAACGCCACCACGATGCCGCACGGGGCGCGTGCAATCACCCCCCATCGGTCACGGATGGCGGTGAGGATCGCGACCCGCATCCATGCCTCCTCTGCTGGTCGCCAACCTGCTCTCCCTGCCACCCACCGCCGTCACACCCTGACGCGCCGAGGGGTACAGTAGCCGCCATGCCGCCCTGTACCTGACCTCCCTGATGGAATACCGGCTGCCACCGCTGACCGAACTGAAGGATCTGCTCCTGGATGCCCTCTGCGTGGTCGACGAGCAGGGCCGGTACCTTTTCGTCAACGCCGCCTACGAGCGCATCTTCGGCTATCGCGCCGAAGAAGTCCTCGGGCGACCCATGATCGACCTGGTCCACCCGGACGACCGCGAACTGACCTTGCGCGCTGCTCGCGACATCATGGCGGGGGAGTCGAAGTTCAACTTCCAGAACCGCTACCTGCATAAGGACGGCCATGTGGTGCACGTTCAATGGTCGGCGCACTGGTCACCACGACATCACGTGCGGATCGCCCTCGGGCACGACATCACCGAACTCAAGCGCGCCGAGGCGGTGCAATCGGCCTTGCTTGAGATATCCGAGGCGGCACATGCCGAGTCGGACCTGCAGTCGCTGTTCAAACGCATCCACCGGACGGTGGCGGGCCTGCTGCCGGCACGCAGCTGTTTTGTCGCGCTCCGTGACGTGGACAGTGGTGAAGTGGCATTCCCGTACTTCCAGGATGAGTACGACGTCCCGCCAGCTCCGCTGCCGCTGGACGCACCGACGCTGTCCAACCACGTGATCCGCTGTGGCGAACCGTTGCTGCTCACGCCCGAGACGCGGCTCGACCTGCCCGCCCACCTGCGGCTTCCGGTGGGCCATCGTTCAACCGGTTGGCTAGGCGTGCCGCTGGCTACGCCCACCGGGGTGATCGGTGCCCTGGTGGTGCAAAGTTACGATCCCGCCACGCGCTACACCCAGCGGGACGTACAACTGTTGCAGTTCGTATCCACGCAGGTCGCGGCCGCCATCGAGCGCACCCGCAACCGCAACTGGCTCGCGTTCCTGGCCAGCCACGACCCGCTCACCGGACTGCCCAACCGCAGCCACTTCCACGACCGGCTGCAGCGCGCCCTCAATGCCTCGGGGAGCGAACGCCACCCCATCGCACTGATCTACCTCGATCTGGATGGCTTCAAGGGCGTGAACGATCGCCATGGCCACGAGACCGGTGACCGGCTCCTACAGGCCGTCGCCGAGCGCATCCGCAATGGCGTGCGCCATTCGGACACGATCGCCCGACTGGGCGGGGACGAGTTCGTGGTGATGCTGAATGGCACGTCGCGAACCGCCGACGCGGTCAATGTCGGTGAGTCCCTTCGCAAGTCGCTGTCGCAACCTTTCCAGCTGGACGATCACGCCATCCGCATCAGCGCCAGCATCGGCATCGCGCTGCATCGCGACGACGACGGTGGCGAGGACGGCGTTCTGCAACAGGCGGACAAAGCCATGTATGCGGCCAAGCGCAGCGGGGGCAACCGTTTCGTCCTGTTCCCGTTCGACGAACCTTGGACCGTTTAAGCGCCATGCGGCACGCACGACACCATCATTGGACTGGATGCCCACAAGAGAAGCGTACGCCATGTCAACTGAGTTGATGCCCGCGGCCTTCCTAGGTCACGGCAGCCCGATGAACGCACTGGAGCGCAACCGCTTTACCGATGCCTGGCGCGCTTTCGGTGCGGCAGTACCGCGGCCACGCGCCATCCTGATGGTCTCCGCACATTGGTACGTCAATGCCACGGCGGTGACCGCCATGCGCCGGCCACGCACGATCCACGACTTCTACGGATTTCCAAAGCCGTTGTTCGACGTACAGTACCCGGCTCCCGGATTGCCGGAACTTGCAGAGGAGGTGTCCGACACCGTGCGGCCCGACCTGGTCGGTGCCGACCTCGACAGCTGGGGTCTTGACCACGGCACCTGGTCGGTACTGGTGCATGCGTTTCCGGCGGCGGACATCCCGGTGGTGCAACTGTCGATCAACGCGCAGAAGCCTCCGGACTACCACCTTCGGCTGGGCGCGCGACTGGCAGCCTTGCGCGAACGCGGCGTCCTGCTGATGGCCAGCGGCAACGTGGTCCACAACCTTCGGGCCATCGACTGGCGCAATCCCGACGGCGCCTTCGACTGGAACGAGCGATTTGAAGCCGCGGCACGCGAGGTGATGCTCGACCGCCCCAGCGACGCGGCCAGGCTGATGACATATCCCGACTACGCGATCGCCGCCCCCACGCCCGAACACTTCTTGCCACTGCTGTACATCGCCGGGTTTGCCGCGGCAACCGCACAACGCAGCGACGTGCTGGTCGAAGGCCCGGCCTTCGGCTCGCTGTCGATGACCTCCTACACCGTGGGCCAACCCTGCCCCGAGCCGAACGCCGCGCTGAAAGGCGCCGCGCCGCTGGATGCCACACTCCCGCCGGACGGTTCCAACGCCTGAGTCTGTCGCCATGGCCAATCGCTAAAATAGGCACATGTCCGCCATTCCCGCCCCCGCGCCGACACCTCTTTCGGCGTCCAGCGCCACTCTCAGCCAGTTGGCTGACACGGTCGGTCACGCGCGGACGCTGGAAGAACTCGTGCGCCCCTTGCTGGAGGTGTTGGAAGCGCTGACTGGCATGGAGTCCACGTACTTTACCCTTGTCGACGAGGCGGCCGGCCGGCAGACGGTGCTGTTCGCGCGCAACACGCAGGCGCTGGACATCCCCGAGTCACTCTCCGTGCCGTGGGACGACACGCTTTGCCGCCGCGCACTCGACGAAGGCCGCGCATATACCGAGAATGTTCCTGCCCACTGGGGCGACTCGGCAGCCGCACGCGAACTGGGCATCCAGTCATACGCCAGCACGCCGGTACGCATGGAGGACGGACGCCTGTACGGCACGCTGTGCGCCGCCAGCGCACGCTCGCTGCCCATCAGCGAGGAGGCGCGCCACGCGCTGCGCCTGTTCTCTGGTCTGATCAGCCAGCAACTGGAGCGTGAACGGCTGGTCCAGGAACTGCAGGCCGCCATCACCGCGTTGTCGACCAGCCTGATGATCGATCCGGTCACCGGCCTGCCCAATCGCCGCGCACTCGTGCAGGAGCTTACCCGCCGCACCGCGCATGCTCACCGCGCGCAGGAGACGGTTCTGGTCGCTTTCCTGGATCTGGATGGGTTCAAGGCCATCAACGACCGCCACGGCCACGATACCGGCGACCAGTTCCTGGCCGCGATCGGCTGCGCCCTTTCGCTGGGCCTGCGTGCGGATGATTTCATCGCCCGGCTTGGCGGCGACGAGTTCGTCGCGGTGGCTTCGGTGTCCAGTCATGACCTGCCGCATGCGCTCGATGCATTCCGTGACCGCCTTACTGCATGCACGCGCGGCCGCTTCGAGTTGGACAGGGTAACCCTCGACTACGACGGCGCCAGCATCGGCGTCGTTGCCGCCAGTGACGCGGACGCGGACAACGAGGCACTCATTGCCCGGGCCGACGCCGCCATGTACGAGGCCAAGCGCGAGCGTCGGGCTTCCTAGTCACGATCACCGCCTCCGGCGGACTACTACTGCCGCGTCCGCACACCAGCGGGCGGATGTCCGCGCCCACCCGCGTGACCGCCAACGCCAGCACGGCGGAAAACCGCCCCCGCCAGGAACTCACGTCCAGAGGACGCATGGTGGCGCCCCCGTCTCGTGGCCGGCATCAACCTGACGAGGGGCGCGTGAATGCGACGCGGACCATAGTGCTACCCCTTGCACACGCCAACGATCCGGGTCGTGATAGGGTGCGTGCCCGCCCATCCTTGCAGTGCCCCACCCAGATGCCGACGGCCCTTCGCGACCCCGAATACCTGCTGCGCGGCGTTGCAGGCGACGTGTTTGGCCGAAGCTTCCCGCTGTTGGCGCCCACCACCGTGGGTCGCTCCCCGGAGTGCGATATCTATCTGGACGATACCGGCGTGTCCCGGCAACACGCGCGCCTGCGACCACTTGATTACGGCGTGGAAGTCGAAGACCTGGGCTCTACCAACGGCAGTTTCATCAATGGGCAGCGGATCAGCGTGGGTATTGCCGGCGTGGGCGATGAAGTAGCCTTCGACCAGTTGCGCTTCCGTATTGGCGACCGGCGGGGGGCACCCACCGGCCAAGGCCAACGTCCCACCGCAAAGTCCGGTTTGCACGCAGGGTGGTACTGGCTGCTGGCAGTGGCGGCACTGGCCGCCGCGTCGGCGGCCTACCTGCTGATGCGCTGAGCATCCACGGGCGCCATCACGGCGCCCTCCCGAAGCACGCGAATGTCCGCCTGCTACGCCTGCGTCAATGCATGGTCAATCGCGCCCCGCACCGAGGCTGCCTGCGCCTCGTTGCACTGCTCAGGCGTCGCCCGCGGGCTGTCGGGATACACCTCGGTAGTGGTGCGATAGCGCGCATCCGTCACGCCCGCACACAAGCCCAGCGCCCGATACGGGTATTCGATCACCCCGGGCGCCACCACCGGCGAACCAATGATGGTGCCATCCGGATCCGCCGGCGCGATGTGCGTGACCTGCGCCACCGCGGCGATGACGGCCTGCTGGAAAGCAGGCTCCGGTGCCTCGCTGTCCGCGCACAGGTAGAAACCGTCGGGGATGGTGCCCGGTTCAAACGGCTTGCCATCGCGCGCGGCCAACGCCGGGCGGAACTCGGACTCGTCGGTATCGGTCGTTTCGTGCAGGTCGATGTGCACCAGGATGCGGTCGCGCAGCGGCCCCACGAGCGCCATCAACGCCGCCGACTCGGCCGCCGGGCTGTTCTCGCGGAATGAACGATTGGGATCGATGGCATCGGCATTCCAGCGATGGATGCGTTCGTAGGCCCACGGGCTGATGCAAGGCGCCACCAGCAGGTTGATGCGCCCGGCATACCGCTCCGCATCGTGCTGCAGGAACCGCAAGGCCCCGTGCACACCGCTGGTTTCGTAGCCGTGCACACCGCCCGTCACCAGGGCTACCGGCAGGTCATCGCGCCAATCGCGGTTCCGGACGGCAAACAGCGGGTAAGCATCGGGCGCGTACTCGATCAGGCCATATTCCACCACGTCGAAATCGGCGCGCAGCTGCTCGATCACGCTGAGCACCTCGTCGGCATAGCTGCGCTGGCGCACCTGCCGGGCCCGCCATTCGGACTTCTCCGCATCGCCCCAGGCGCGGCCAGGGGTGCCAATGGGATAGAAGGCGGGGTTGTTCATCGGGCGGGCTCGCTCTGCAACAGGAAACCGGAAGCAGATCAATTTACCACCGGCGGCGTTGCCCAAGCCCCATCCTCCGCGTCCATTGGCCATCAACACGCCGCCCTACGGCGGGAGCGCTAGAATCCGCGACGGCTGAGAACCATGCCACGCCATTGGCCCTGCGGCGTCATGCACCTCACGCCGTGGCGACTCCCCCACCCCATGGAGACTGCCCCATGAACGTCAAGCTGACCCTGCTCACGACGGCCTGCGTGCTGGCCCTCACGGCCTGTGGCGACAAATCCCCGCCGCCGGCACCGGAGCCTGCCGCCGCACCCGCCGCACCCGCGCCGGCTCCTGCCACCGAGGCACCGGCCCCGACGCCTGCGCCTACCGCTGAAGGCAAGCCTGCAGCCACCGTCGCCAACTGCGCCACGGAAATCGAAGGCAACGATGCGATGCAGTACAACGTCGGCTCCATCACCGTGCCGGCGTCGTGCAGCGAGTTCAAGATCACCCTCAAACACTCCGGCAAGATGCCCGTCACCGCGATGGGTCACAACGTCGTGATCGCCAAAGCCGCGGACATGCAGGCCGTGGCCGCCGATGGCCTCGGCGCCGGCGCTGCAGCCGCCTATGTCAAGGCCGGCGACGCCCGCGTCGTTGCCCACAGCGGTCTGGTTGGCGGCGGTGAAAGCACCTCGGTCAGCTTCGCCGTCAGCAAGATCAAGGACGGCGGTCCGTACGAGTTCTTCTGTAGCTTCCCCGGCCACGCCGCCATCATGAAGGGCACCATCACCGTCCAGTAAGGACGAGGCGCTGCCACGCCGTGGTTGACGCCAACGGCACCCGGCCAGCCATCGGGTGCCGTTTTCCTTCGTCGACCCGGGCTGCGAGGCAAGCGGCGGTTCCGGTACCCTGCACGCCTTTCCACCCCACTGGACCTCCCGCCGTGGCGCATTACACCGGCCCCCTCCTTACCCGCCCACTCGCACAGGCGCTTTTGGCCGCGCGCGATGCCGGTGCCAACACGTGGTCCGGTTCGCTCGATCTTGGTCGTTCCGAGGGTGAAGCGCTGCTTGGCCCGGACGTCTGGCAGTGGAACGGCGCATCGTTTCCTTATGCGCCGACGTTGAAGGATCGAACACTCTATTACTGGGACGACGAGGAGTTCGCGCCCGTGTCGCGGTATGCCGGCTCGCTGATCAAACTGGTGCCTACCGAGTGGGGGGCTCCCACCTTCGAGATCGATGGCATCAAGATGCTGCCCACCTCGAAGGAGTCGCCCATCGACGATGCGCGGCGCAAGGTGACCCTGGTTCAGCCACAGGGCAAGAGCGTGCTGGATACCTGCGGCGGCCTGGGTTACTTCGCCGCGTGTTGCCTTGAGGCGGGCGCGGCACGCATCCAGTCGTTCGAGAAGAACGCAACCGTGCTGTGGCTGCGCACCCTGAACCCCTGGTCTCCCGATCCTGACGCGCCCACCAGTGGCGGTCGCCTGCAACTGACGCACGCCGACGTCTCGCAGGCCATTGGTCAGTTGCCTGACGCTGCGTTTGACGTGCTGCTGCACGATCCACCACGTTTTGGCATCGCCGGCGAGCTGTATTCGCAAGCCTTCTACGACCAGCTGGCACGCGTACTACGCAAAGGCGGTCGCCTGTTCCACTACACCGGCAGCCCCAACAAGCTCACCAGCGGGCGCGACGTGCCGCGCGAAGTGGCCAAGCGGCTGGAGAAGGCCGGCTTCAAGGCCCAGCTTGCACTGGATGGCGTGCTGGCGATTCGTCGCTGACTCCAAGCCAGGGCGCATCCCGTTCAGTCTTGTCCTGCTCCACTGGTGTAGGCTGAGGGGGCACCAGCGCTCCATCTGCGCGTCTCCCCCGACTACCTGTCGCCGGCTTCGCTCCCCTTCACGCGCCACCACCCTCTTGCAGGGTGTCGCCCCCCGGGAGCTCCATTGCCCAGCCTTTCCAGCCCTAAGTTCCCCGTTTCCCCGGCGGTACCCGCAGCCGTTCCCGTGACGACCGGTGACGCCAATGCGGCGTCCGGCAGCCCTGAAACGGCCCGCTGCGATGCCTGCGATGCCGTGTGCTGCCGGCTGACGGTAGTGCTGATGCCCGAAGACAACGTGGCCGCCCACCTTACGGCGCGTACGCCCGCAGGGCTACAGGTCATGGCCCGTGGCGAGGATGGGTGGTGCGTCGCGCTCGACGGCGTCCATATGCGCTGCTCGATCTATGACACGCGCCCTGCGATCTGCCGCAAGTTCGCCATGGCCGGGCCGTATTGTCTGGACGTGCGTGCCGATTATGCAGACCGCCGCGCCCGCGGCATCCCTTTGACGCTCTATTGAGGACCCACGCCCATGGCCCGAGCTCCCGCCAGTACCAGCCGCGTCTTCCAGCGCAAGGAAACCGAGCCTCGCGCCCTCACCAGTGAGCGCATCGCCAACCACCTGGCGGCGTTCCACGCGGCAGGCGGCCACATCGAGGTGCTTGGAGCCACGCGTGTCCTTACGAAACTGGACGACCTGGTCGCGTCGCCCACCTCCCCGCCCGTTCCCGCCCGGTCCCGCACCAAATGAAGCACCAGATCGCGATCTTCCGCTTCACCCTCAGCCGCCACCAGAGCATTGGCCCTACCCAGCTGCAGGCGCTGTGGGCGCGCGCCTGCCAGACGCCGCAAGTGAGCGTCAGCCGGAGCCGGGGCGCGACCGATGACCGCCCCATCTACTCCCTGTACGCGTCGCAGCAACTCGGAGACCTGCCGCAGGTCGAACGGCGCCTGCGCCTGCTGCTGGAGCAGAATGACCTGCGCGCGTCGCTCATCCCCCTGCACGTGGCGTAGAACCTGGACTGCGCCGATTGCGGAAAATTAACGTTTCCGCCCTGGCAAATGTTGCATTCCGAAACATCGTGCCGTTGTCCCGGTGATAAAATCATCTGCGACGCGACACCCCCGCACGCCCCTGTGGACGCTGCCGACTCCGGGTGACGCGCGCCGTCCTTCATGGAGGACGCCATGACCACCCTTCATTCGGGCGCAATGCCCTCGCACCCGGGCCGTCGAGCCTCCCACATTGCCTTGGGCGAGCCGCTCCGCTGGTTGTCACATGGGCTGCGGGATCTTCGCCGCGTGCCATTCGTAGGCTTGGCCTACGGACTGATGGTCACCCTGATGGGGTGGCTGGTGTTCGCACTGGGCAACCATCCGTACTTCATTGCCGCCGCCCTGACCGGTTTCCTGCTGCTGGGTCCCATCCTCGGGGCTGGGCTGATCGAAGCCTCGCGGGCCATCGAAGCTGGCGAGACTCCCACCTTCGACGCCTCGCTGCGCGGGCTTTCTCCGCATCGTGCGGCACTGGAACGCTTCGCGATGGTCCTGCTCACACTTGCCGCGGCTTGGCTGCTGCTGTCAGCCTGGACTCTCAACGCCGCCGTGGGACCGATTGCACCCAGTGTAACGGCGTCGTTGTGGGATGACGCGCTGAGGATGATGACATCCGGCCAATGGGGCGCATGGGCATTGATCGGCGCCGTGCTGGCGGTGGCATCTTTCTCGATATCGGTGATCGCAGTACCGTTGATCCTGCATCGGGATGCCAGCGCGAGCGAGGCCATGCGCGGCAGCCTGCGCGCGGTGGCCAACCACCCGATTGCCTGTGCCGAATGGGCGCTGCTGATCGTGCTGCTCACCGCCGTCGGACTGGTCACGGCCTTGCTGGGGCTCATTGTCATCTATCCGGTGCTGGGCCACGCCAGCTGGCATGCCTATCAGGCACTGCGGAAATAGCCCCTCAAGCAGTTGCTCCGGGCGATACAAAAGACCCCGGCACAGGGCCGGGGTCCCAGGGTCCGACTGTACGTCACCTGTTAGAACGTGATGCTCCAGCTGTTGATGTAGCCGGTATCGGCGTTGGCGTTGTCGTTCACCCGCAGCTTCCAGGTGCCGTTAAGCGCTTCGCTGGACAGGTTCACGGTGAAGGTGGCGATGATGTTGTCGGCACTGCCACCCGAACGGTTGCGCAGGTTGTAGATCGACCCGTCCGGCGCGACCACGTCAACCCGCAGGTCACCCACGTAGGTATGGCGGATATCGACCGCCACCGACGTTGACGAAGGCGCGTTGCCAGTGCGGCCAGACACCGTGATCGGGCTTTCCACCGTGGCGTTGTCGCTGATCGCGTAATCGGTGCCGTTGGTATAGGTCTGGGTGCCACCGCCGCCACTCGTACCGTAGTCGCCCACCAGGCTGACACCACTGAAGCTGCTGTAGGCCTTCAGGCTGACGTAGTAGGTGCCAGCCTGCGGCGCGGCGAAGCTGCACGTCTCGGTATTGCCCGACCGGTACGGACGGCAGTCGTACGAGGTGTCGGTAGGCGCGCTGCCGAACTTCACGTACATGTCGGCGTCACCCGTCCCGCCCGAAGTGTTGAAGCTCAGGTTGGTGGCACCTGATGGCACGGCCAAGGTGTAGTGCAGCCAGTTTCCGGCCGAGGCCGACAGGTTGGTCACTGCCACGCCCTTGGTCAGCTGGCCAGGCGGCGGGGGCGGCGGCGGCGTGCTGCCATCGAAGAACGAGTACAGCAACCGGTTGGGCGAACTGGTGCCCGGGCTCGTCACCTTGTTGGGCGTGGCGGCATTGATGATGGCGGTAGTGACCTGGGTGGGCGTCGCGCTGGGGTTCACCGCCAGGTACAGCGCGGCGACGCCCGCCACGTGCGGCGAAGCCATCGACGTGCCACTGATGGTGTTGGTGGCGGTGGTGCTGGTGTACCACGCCGATGTGATCGACGAGCCGGGCCCGAAGATGTCCAGGCAACTGCCGTAGTTGGAGAACGACGAACGCGCATCGGTGCTGGTGGTCGAGCCCACGGTGATGGCCGATGCGGCGCGCGCCGGCGAATAGTTGCAGGCATTGCTGTTGTCGTTGCCCGCTGCAACCACCACGGTGACGCCGGCATTGGTCATGCGCGCAACGGCGTCATCCACCGCTGTCGACGCACCACCACCGAGGCTCATGTTGGCCACGGCAGGCTTCACGTGGTTGCTGGCCACCCAGTCCATGCCGGCGATCACGCCGGAGTTGGTGCCCGACCCAGAGCAATCCAGCACGCGCACCGGGTGCAACTGGGCGCCCTTCGCGATGCCCCAGGTCGATCCTGCCACGGTGCCGGCCACATGCGTGCCGTGGCCGTTGCAGTCCGTGGTGCCCCGACCGTCGCTGATGGCGGTATAGCCGCCGCTAACCCGGCCGCCGAAGTCGTTGTGGCTGCCGAGGATGCCGGTATCCACGATGTAGGCGTGCACGGTCGAGGCCGTGGTGTCGTAGGTGTAAGTGGTGCTCAACGGCAGATCACGCTGGTCGGTGCGATCGATGCCCCATGTCGCGCCCGACTGGGTCGCACTGGCCTGCACCACGCCGTCCTCTTCGACGTACTCGACGCGCGGGTCGGCCAGCAGGCGGGCCAGAGCGGCGTCATCTGCGCGGGCGACAAAGCCACGCAGCACCTGCCCATAACTGCGGACCACGTTGGCCCGGTGTTGTGCCGCCATGTCGTTGGCCACGCTGGCCACGCGTGCCGCGCGACTCGACTCACCAACCAGACTCGCGGCCTGCGCCTTCAGCACGACGATGTATTGACCTTCCACCGGTTTGGACACGGTACGCAGGTCAGCGGCCGACGCCGCGAGCGATACACCGGACAGGCCGATGGCGATGGACAGTGACAGGATTGAGATTCGCTGATTCACGGGAACTCCTTGTGTTCGGATCCATGTGGTTTGGTGCATGAACGCGCCAGCCATCGCTGGCTGGCGCCATGCGACTTGCGGATTGCGACTGCAGGAAACGTGAACTGCCAGGACCCGATGCCCCTGTCCCGAACGTCAGGCACACAACCCCCCTGTGCCAAGCCGCCCCGATCGGCTCCACGGATCACGGCCCCTGCCGTGACCCGCACTGCGGACGCTAGGGTCGTTTCAGGTCAGGGGCACGCGGCGGCGCAGCAATGCCCCGTTCATGTGAAAGGACAGCGTTATCATCGAGCGACTAACGGCTATTCAGCCGCATTCCCGGTGTGAAGATGCGCGGGTCGTGCCGAGGATTCCGGTGCAACCAAGTCGAAAATCGCAGCACGCTTCACGCGTTCGAAGCCAAGCGCAAGGCCAGCCATGTCGGCACGCCGACATAAAACGCCGCGCGTCCTGCCCACTCCAACGCGTCACGTGTGGCGGGCACCCAACCCGGCCGCACCAGGTACGCGACCATGCAAGCGCCTTCGATCAACACGCGAAGCACAGAAGCAAACAGCATCAGGCCGATGGACCATGAAGCCCACCAGATCAGCAACCCCGTGAGCCAGGCCGTGGCGCCGTACGTGTAGTACTCGCCAAACGCTCCACCGAACGCGATCACCTGGTGCAACCGGAAGGCCACCAACGCGGGCAGCAGCGGGAATACGAGGAACTTGAGCAGGAGGCTGTCCATGCGTGGCCGGCTGGCCAGTCCACGTGCCTCGACGAAGCCCGCTATTGCCGCGCCGACATGGCCTTCGAATGACACCTGTTGCCCTGCCGCGGACAATGCGTCCCGCAAGTGACGCGGCCTCGCCAGCAGGAGCCCCTTCTCCAACCGTCGACCGGAAGCCAGTCGTACATCGACACCACTGCCCGGAAACGGCATACGCCAAAGCCGCAACGACGCGATCGATGCAAGCGGGATCTCGATGCGCGAATGGCGCTGGTCCAGCACGAGAACCTCGCCATCGATGCGGACCTGCGCCTTGAACGCCTGCAGGATCATCCACGACGCCATCGCTGGCAGGACCACTACGCCCGCAAAGCGCCAAAGCTGCGACAAGGACTGCACCTGCCAGCCCACGCGCAATGCCATGTCCAGAGCGAGCCACACCAGCCCGGCGCCGGCACAAAGCCACAGCGCCGCCGCCGCGACCCGCCAGGGCGGCGACAACACTGCCGCTTCCAGCGCAAGCGGCGCCTCGACGACCTGGCCCCGCCGCGCAAGCAGCCGCCGGAACGCGGCCATGGCCAGAAGCCCCAGCAGGAGCCACGTGGCGGCGCGGCCCACCCAGTCGCCCCAACGCACCATCAGCGTGGCGGGCGCGTCCTGCGCGGCGACAAACGCGGTCAGCACGGCCTGTTGCCCCATCTGCGTACTGGCCACCACCTCGCCGGTGTGATCAATGATTGCACTGAGGCCGTTGGTGGTAACGCGCACCTGCGGCAACCGCGTCTCGATGCTGCGGAAAGCTGCAACCGCCAGATGCAGTCGCGCCCCCAGTGGCTGGCCGGTAAACCAGGAATCGTTGGACATGCCAACGATGGCCTGTGCGCCCAGTCGTGCGCCTGCGATGGCCAGGTCGGTGCGCACGTCGTCCAGGCAGATCAACGGCACGACGTTGACCTCACGTCCGTCGGCACTGCGCAGCGGGAGTACGCGCGCTCCGTCGCCCGGTTGCCACGTGCCGGCCCACGGCAGCATCCGCCGCAACCGCGGGCCGTCCAGCCATTGCGGCACGTACTCGGTCAGCGGGAATGGATGCGCCTTGCGATACGTGCCCAGCTGGCCTTTCCCGGGCTCCAGGAACGTAGCGGCGTTGTACTCGCCCTTGGCATCCACGTCGTAGGTGCCAAATACCAGCGGCACGCCCATCGTATCGACAAACCCTTGGATCTCCCGGTCGAGTGCCGCACCGTCCTCGCTGCGTGGCGTGCCGAACGTGGTGGGGTACACCGTCTCCGACCACAGCAGCGCATCCGCACCGTGATCGCGGATGGCCGACACTGAGAGCGCGTAATGCGTATCCAGTACGTGACGCACCACGGCGTACGCGCCCTGCTCGCGGCGAAGTTGCTCATAGTCGGTAATGTTCGCTTGCACCATGGCGATGCGCAGCGTGGGCGGTGGATCAGCCGGCGGCGCGTCCAACGCCGCGAGGCGCGCTACCCCGTACCCCGCCATGCCCAGCACGACGGCCACGCCGATCGCGAGCGGTCGCAGCGCCGCGCGCAGGCCCGTTGCCCGCCGTTCCATCGTCGCCACCACGGCCTCGTTCACCAGCAGCAGCAAAAAGCTCAGCCCCGCCGCACCACCGATATCCGCGACCTGCCGCAACATGGTGGAAGGAAACAGCCCGTGCCCCAACGTGTCGCCGAGTAACTTGGGCACCCACCATTCACAGGCTACCCAGGCCGATGCGGCAGCCAACGCGCGCAGCATCGTCCCGTGATGCCGACCTGCCCAGTACCGCACCAGCACGAAGACAATGAATTGCGGCTGCAGCAACGGGGCGAGCAGCAACAGCACCGCGGTCGCCGGTCCCGCACCCAGGCCCGTGTAGGCGCCGATGGCCGAACCAAACCAGCTGAACACCGCAGCCATGAACGCCACGCTCATCACTGCGCCGCTGACCGCCGAGCCACGCAGCGAACGCATGCGGTTCAACGTAAGCAGCCACGGCACCAACGCAACAAAGCCCAATGCCCACGCCTGCGGGAAACGGGCGTACAAGGCGAACAGCAGCACCGACGCGAACAGGCCGGCAGGATATCGCCAGCGTGACAGGGACAACCGCTCCGTGGTCAATCAGCGCACTCCGTAGACGAGGATCAGGGCTTGGGAATGCGAACC
Organism: Lysobacter daejeonensis GH1-9; assembly: GCF_000768355.1. Taxonomy (GTDB): domain Bacteria; phylum Pseudomonadota; class Gammaproteobacteria; order Xanthomonadales; family Xanthomonadaceae; genus Aerolutibacter; species Aerolutibacter daejeonensis. The sequence continues at coordinate 58,597 of NZ_AVPU01000003.1, read as the reverse complement.
CGGCGCAGCGGCAAACCCGGTGGCGCCAGCTCGGGCGGCACGACGCGGTTCTCGGGCATGGCGATGGGTTTGCCGTTCGCGTCGTACAGCACGAAATCGGGGGAAAACATCAGGATCGGCTCGATGGGTACGCCTTCGTCCGTAACTTGGTGATGGCGCACGTAGCCATCGGGCAGCTTGAAGTCATCGGGTACGGCCAGCCCTTCCAGTGGTGGACTGGTCCCTGGCGGGTTGAACGCACCTAGCCCGGTGCGGACGCCGGCTTCCCGCAGCGCGGTGATCACCTCGACGCCCGTGGGCTCCGGATCGCCCGGCTCGAAGTATGCGGCGAGGTCATCAGGATCAGTGCGCGGCATGGCATCGGGCTCCTGCACCGTTGCCGTGGTCATTGACTGAGCGGACCGGGACTCGGCCGCAGTGGTGGCGGTCGCCTCGTGTTCGACTGCCGACGGCAGCGTGTCCGCCGGCTGTGGCCCCTGCTCCGGCGATCTCACCAATACAAGCCAAGCCGCGAGCACCACGAAAATCATCACTCCCCCCCACGCCCACCGTCGCAGCGCGTGGCGCGGCTTGGGTACCACGCGCACACCGTCGCCGTCCGGTTCGGACGGCGGGGTGTGCGGCGGGTGGCGTTCGGCCACGACTCAATCCTCTTCGGGCGCGCCGTTATGGACTGGCCGGGTTGTAGACCGACAGGGCCCAGCCCATGCGCTCATGGCCATAGCGGTTCCAGATCGGACTCCTGCCGCTGGTGTAGCTGGTGTAACGCGGCGCGCCAGTGCCGGTGCTTCCACCCCAGATGCCGGCGGTCACCGTGCCGCCGGTATAGGTCGGGTGGGTGTCGTCGGACTGGATGTAGTCGTACGAACTGGCGGAGGTCACGAACTTGGTGTTCGCATCCCGCAGCGTGCCCTTCAGCGAGCCCGTGATGCGGCCGACGTACGTAGCCTCGCTCTCGCCGGCCACGTAGCGCAACGCGTCGGAGTCGACTTGGCCATCGTTGTTGCTGTCGTAGTCCGCGCCCATGTACTGGGCGAAGCTGTCCGTGCACTGGAATCCCTTCTGGCGTGCGTATTCACACATCCAGTAGTTCATCTTGGTGATGGCGGGCAGGAAACGATCGCGCAGGTTCACCGTCTGCCCCGTACTGGCATCCCTGCAGGAGCTTTGCACGTTATCGGCGTTGTAGCCCGGGTAATACAGGTTGGAGATCACCTTGAGCCGGGTGTTGGGGTGCGCGTTGGCGTTGATGTAGTCCATGGCCGCCGCCACGTACACCTTGCAACTGTTCACCGCCGAATCCAGGACGCCGTAGTTGCAGGTTCCGGTCTGCTCCTTGAAGCTCGTTCGTGCCTGCAGGCCATCGTTGCCGCACATCTCGAACGTCACCACGCGGGTGGAGGTGGCCTGCATGTACGAACGCTCGGCCACGATCTTGTTCTCATACACGTCCTTCGCGACTGCGCCGGACTTCGCGCGACGGATGCTCTCGATGTCGGCGTTCCACTTCGCGGAGAGATACTCCGAATCCACGGTGGGCGCCGAATAACGCGCGGCATTGCTGATGGAGCCGTTGTAGCCGGCATAGATGGAGTCGCCATAGGCCACGACGCGGTACTTGGCCGTCGTGCCGGTGCGATCGATGGTCCACGACACGTTCTGGTTGAGTGTGCTGGCCAAGGTCGGCGCTGACAGCGCCAGCAATGTGATCGCCGGCAGCCAACGCGTGGCGGCCCGGCGGAACAGAGTCTTCATCCCTAATCCCCTTCGACATGGTGTTCGCGGCGGGGGTAGTCCCGCCCGCGTCCTGCGAGAAAAAGCTGGTGAAACACCTTCACGATGCGGACGCCCGTGTCCGCGGCCCCCTGCGCCATCGCGGACCGGACGCTAGCGTATGTTCTGGGGAGGCGCAATCTGCGGCGCAGCAGCCCTCTCAGCGGGCCCCAAACCGAGGCGTATGGCACAAAAACCTGCCAATTCATGCCGCAGTGCGTCATGCCCCATCGGGCAATGGCACCTGGCACTGGACGCCCCCAGCATCAACAAAGATCGGACTTCGTCGTAGTCGAACTGACACCCTGGGGAGGGCTCTCATGTTCAGCAGCACGTTGCGATTCGTTCCGCCATTCCTGTCCCGCACCGCGGCGCTGGCGCTGCTGCTGCCATGGATGGCCATGGCCTTGCTACTGTCGCCGCGCAGCGCCCAGGCACTGGTCTGCGGCACCCACAATGGCTATACCTGCACCGGCACGGCCACCCAGTACGCTGGCGGCTTCAACCCCGGCGTGGGCAGCGGGGGTTTTGGTGGAGGCAGTTGCACCGCCACGCGTACACCGGTGGTGTTCATCCATGGCAATGGCGACAGCGCCATCAGCTTTGACATGCCGCCCGGCGCCGTGAGCGGCTATACGACGCCAACCAATTCCATTTACGACGAGCTCAAGGCGCGCGGATACAACGACTGCGAACTCTTCGGTGTCACCTACCTGGATGCGGACGAGCGTGGTGCGCCGCAGTACAACTACCACGAGCCGGCCAAGTACCAGGTCCTCAAGACGTTCATCGACAAGGTCAAGGCGTACACCGGACGCAGCCAGGTGGACATCGTTGCGCATTCGATGGGCTCGAGCATGGCGCTGGCCATGCTGCGCTACTACGGCTACCAGGCCAACGTCCGCCGCTTCGTCAACATCGGTGGCGGCCTGCGAGGACTCAACACCTGCTATTCCACCGGGTACCAGTCGCCGTACGCGCCCACATGCAACGCTGAAGCGTACGTGTGGCCATACGACTACTACACCTTCGGCTTCTATCCCAGCACGGGCGTGGCCGGATACGGCTACAACCGCTGGACCGGCAGCGGCAACAACAGCCTGCGGGCCATGCCGGCGCTGTTCTCGACTATTTCGTACTACACCATCTCCGCCGGCACCTACGACCAGGTGCACTGCTTCACCACCAGCTACGCCGCCGGTTGCAACAGCGGCGCGCTGTTCAACACCGGCTCCAGCGTCAAGGCACAGGTAGACATCGGCTTTGGCAGCAGCGCCTACGCCTACGACTGGGACTGGGACGACGGCAGCCCGTACAACATGGGCGGAGGCGACACCAGCAACGGCATCGGCCACTTCCGCTCCAAGAGCAACGCCGGGCGCATCGTCTACAACATGCTGGCCACCACCTGCACCACGGGGTGCGCGAACGGCTACGTCGGCATCAACGGCCCGGCGGTGAACCGCTAGCCCGACAAGGTCAACACAGGCATGCCCGGCATGGGCAACAATGCACGCATTCCCATGCCGGGTGTTTTGCGATGACGGATCCTCGCCCCCATCTCGTGATCGTCGGCGGCGGCTTTGCCGGCCTGTGGGCCACGCGCGCCCTGGCTGACGCGCCGCTGCGGATCACCGTGATCGACCGCCACAACCACCACCTGTTCCAGCCGTTGCTGTACCAGGTAGCTACTGCCGGCCTGTCGGCGCCGGACATCGCTGCGCCGCTGCGCCACATCCTGCGCAGGCAGAAGAACGTGGAAGTGCGTCTTGCCGAGGTGGCTTCCATCAATGCGAGGGCAAAAGCCGTCGTCCTGGCGGATGGCGGCGCCCTCGCCTTCGACTACCTGCTGCTGGCGACCGGCGCCACCCACGCCTATTTCGGCCACGATGAGTGGGCGCCCCATGCTCCCGGTCTCAAGACGCTGGATGACGCACTGCACCTGCGTCGCCAGTTGCTGCTGGCCTTTGAACGCGCCGAAGCCGAAACCGACCCTGCGCGCCGCGCCGCCTGGCTCAACTTCGCCATCGTCGGTGGCGGCCCCACCGGTGTGGAACTGGCAGGCACGCTGGCGGAGATCGCCCGGCACACGCTGAAGCACGAGTTCCGCCGCATCGACCCGGCGCAGGCGCGCGTACGCCTGATCGAAGCCGGGCCGCGCGTGCTGGCCTCGTTCCCCGAGGCGCTCTCGGCCAAGGCGCGCGGACAGTTGGAACGACTGGGCGTGGAAGTGGTGACCGGCACGCCCGTCAGCGGCATCACCGCCGAGGGCTACTGCCTTGGCGAAACCTTCGTACCGGCGAAGACCGTGGTCTGGGCCGCGGGTGTCGCCGCCTCACCGCTGGCACGGTCACTGGGCGTACCGCTGGACCGCGCCGGCCGGGTACCGGTCGAGCCCGACCTCAGCGTGCCCGGCCACCCCAACCTGTTCGTGGCCGGCGACCTGGCGGCCGTCCGCACCGACGGCAAACCCGTGCCCGGCGTGGCGCCGGCGGCCAAGCAGATGGGGCGTCATGTGGCCGGCGCGCTGCGCGCGCATCTTGCCGGCCAGTCGACGCCCACCTTCCGCTACCGCGACTACGGCAACCTGGCCACCATTGGCCGGATGGCCGCCGTGGTGGATTTCGGTCGGCTCAAGTTCTCCGGCCTGCTGGCCTGGTGGTTCTGGCTGGCGGCACACGTGTTCTTCCTGATCGGCTTCCGCAACAGGCTGGTGGTGCTGCTCAACTGGGCGTGGGCGTACTGGAGCTACCAGCGCGGGGCAAGAATCATCCTGGGCAGCGACCGGGATGACCTTGAAAGGGGCGACGGGGGCGCGACGATGTCCCCGCCCCGGGAGCCCCCGACAGGGTGACCTCCTGCCTATTTTTATTGTAATTCGATATTGATATTATCGCTTTACGGTAAAAATGATGGAGCACCGCCATGACCCGCACCTCCGCCCAAGCCCTTGCCGTCGCCCGCCCGGTGATCCAAGGCCTGACCGTCCTCAACCTGCTCTATGGCGGCGGAATTGCCTTACTGCTGGTATCCACTTTCTTCATGAACGGCTGGCCGGAGCGCGCGCTGGGTTTCGACCTGGTCAAGATGCATCCGCAGGCCCCGAACGGCCTGCGCGCCATCGTCGTAATCGGCATCGTCGGTGCGGTGATCGTGCATACGATCCTGCGCCGACTGCTGGCCATCGTCGACACCGTGCGCGACGGCGACCCCTTCATCCTCGAAAATGCCCGCCGCCTGGAAGCCATCGCATGGAGCGTACTGGGCCTGGAAGTGCTGCGCATGGTTGTCGCCACGATTGCCGCGACCGTGTGGGAACCTGGCCGCATCGATGGTTTCTCCATCGCGTCGTGGTTCGCGGTGTTGCTGCTGTTCGTGCTGGCAGGTGTGTTCGCCCAGGGCGCACGCATGCGTGCCGACCTGGAAGGCACCGTCTGACATGGCCATCGTCGTCCGCCTAGACGAGTTGTTGCATGCCCGCCGCATGACGCTCACCGAACTGGCGTCGCGCGTGGATATCACCCTCGCCAATCTGTCGATCCTCAAGACCGGCAAGGCGAAGGCAATCCGCTTCTCCACCCTGGAGGCGATCTGCGCAGTGCTGGAGTGCCAGCCCGGTGATCTGCTCGGCTTCGACCCTGCTGCGCCGGACGACACATGAGGCCCGAATGCCTTTGTCGAACCGCGCCGCGCCCGTTCGTCGCTACAGGCAAGCCCACCCAGAAATCGCCATGCCCACCACCCTTCCCCGCCTATACGCGCATCCCTTTTCCTCCTATTGCCAGAAGGTGCTGATCGCGCTGTACGAGAACCAGACCCCGTTCGACTACCGCAACCTTGAGGACGCCGAGGCCAACGCCGAACTGACCGCACTGTGGCCCATGCGTCGCTTCCCCGTACTGGTGGATGGCGACCGCACCGTAATCGAGGCCAGTTGCGTCATCGAGTACCTGGACCTGCATTACCCCGGGCCGGTGAAACTGATCCCAGAAGATCGCGATGCCGCATTGGAAACGCGGATGCTGGATCGCTTCTTCGACAACTACGTGTCCACGCCACAGCAGAAGGTGGTGTTTGACCACCTGCGGCCCGAGGCCGACCGCGACCCCTGCGGTGTAAGGGACGCCCGCACGATGCTGGAAACGTCCTACGCGTGGCTGGACGCGCGGATGGCTACACGCGAATGGGCCATTGGTGATGTGTTCACCCTTGCCGATTGTGGCGCGGCGCCGTTCCTGTTCTATGCCGACTGGACGCATCCAATCGACCCGGGGTTTGCCCACGTGCGCGCCTACCGCGCCCGTCTACTGGCCAGGCCATCGGTCAAGCGTGCGGTGGACGAAGCCCGGCCATATCGCCCTTACTTTCCACTGGGGGCTCCGGATCGGGATTGATCCCAGACACGAAACGCAACGACACCGCCTGGCTGGTTGCCAAGCGAGCGACATACCCACGGCGGCCCTCGGTCCGCAATTCATGCAGGCCGATCGGCGTCACCAGCACCGCGCGCGAAAGGCTTCCTCGCGGATCGATGCCGATGATCCGCAACGTGCTGGCGTCCTTCTGCGGAAACTTGTTGAGCCACGCCCCCAAGGGCTCAGCCGGCAACGAGAGTACGCCCGTGCATAGCCCGCCTTCCACGCTGAAGCGCGCCGTGCCGACAAATGTCCTGCCATTGAACTGCCCCTCATAGCGCGAAGCCGTGAATGGACACGGCTTGCGTTCCGGTATCTCCGCAACCGGTTTGAACGGTGCTGCCAGCAACATGCTGGTCTGCTCAATCGACGATACCCACATCGCGTTCGAAAGCAGACTGACTCCCAATTTACGATCAGGCCACAGCACCAGCGCACTGCGCGCCCCACTGGTGACGCCTGCATGGTGGGCGATGCGATCACCGTCCGCGTCCCGCTGCACGCGCCAGCCGAAGCCGACCTCGTAATCGCGTTCGGCGGCGGCCGAGCCACTGTTGAGCCGCGTGGGTCGCAACATCCATTCGAAGGTAGCCGGTGCCACCACGTCACCCGCCATCAAGCGCCCACCGAACCGAGCCAGCGCTTCCGGTGTGGCTCCCAGACCGCCGCCTGCCCAGGTATAGCTGTAGTCGTGCGGGGCCGCCGGCACCGCCTTGCCGTCCACGAACTCGTATGCGCGCGCCGCGCTCGGATTGCCGGTGTCCGTGGCATCGGGGCCAATGGCCAACCCTTGCGTGACACGACTGGCCAGAAAGTCCAGGAACGGAATACCCACGCGTGCCTCGATTACCGCACTCAGCAGCGTGTATCCCCAGGAGGAATACGAATAGCGGGTGCCAGGCGACGACAGGAGTTCGCGGTCGCGGAACACGGCCACCGCGTCACGGACCTTCGCGTAGTGCACTCCGCCGCGTGCATCGTCCACAGGCTGGTAATGCGGCAGGCCGGATGTGTGTGCCGCGAGCTGTCGGGGTGTAAGGGGGGCCCATCTGACATCCAGCCACGGCAACATGGCTTGCACGGGCGCATCGACATCGAGCGCACCCTGCTCCATCAGTTTTGCCGCAGCGGTGGCGGTTATGGCCTTGGATACGCTGGCCAACCGGAACACGGTGCCACGATCGACGTTTTGCCGGTGCTCGACATCCCGATACCCCACGCTGCCGCGCCACACGATCGTTCCGTCGCGCACCACCGCCGCGCCCATCCCGGGCACCCCGTTTGCGTCCGCCAAGGCTTGAAGCAACCGATCGGAGATGCGCGCGGCAGTAGCATCCGTGCGGCTGCCCTCCGCGCAGGCCTGGCCCGCCAACGCCAGTGAAAGGGACAATCCGGCAACGCGGGGGAGTGTGCGGCCTTGCATGACAGCGCGTCCTGGAAGAGTGGATGTGTCTTCTGGAAACGAGCACGCAAGCCCAAGGTTGACAGCCGTCACAGCACATCACCCCCCTACGGGCGATGAACGCGTCGTGCGCGACGTCGCATCACGGGATCCAACGGCCCGCTACCCTACTCACCCGCGCTGGCTCCCCCGACGCGCGCACTTTTGTTTCCCATCAACACGGTACCCACATGCGTAAGCTTGGATGCACGGCCCTGTTCGCCGCCTGTTTCGCCATTGTTCCCTCCGCGTTCGCGGGCGACTTTTTCATCAACGGCCAAGTTGGCCGCATGGACCTCGAGGGCGACAACTTCGACGGCGACCAGAGCAGCCTCATGCAGGCCAGCGTCGGCTACCGCTGGGGCATCGGCTACGCCCAGGCGGGCCTGGAAGGCGGCTTGGGCAAGCTGGGCGAGCTGCACGACGACACCCGCTACGACTACACCGGCGGCTACGTCGACAACAGCTACACGCTGAATTCGCGCTACGCCTTCGTCGGCCTCAACGCACGCATCAAGCCGCCGCTGGTGCCGGTGTACGCCATCGGCCGCGCAGGCTACATCGGCTTCAAGCGCGAGCTGGAGGCGACCTCGGTCAACAACGCCATCGACACGACGCCCGTCACCGAGCACCGCGCCTTCGAAGACAACGATGGCGGCACCTACGTGGGTGTCGGCGTGGGCACCACGATCATGCCGCTGCTGGACGTGGGCCTGATGGTCAACCAGTACCGCTACTCGCAGGTGCAGTACAACCCGGTCAACGACGAGTACGAACTGTCGGACGACAAGCGCGATGCCCGCAGCGTGAGCCTGACGGTGGAATACCGCTTCTAAAGTTCGCCCACGACGCACCAGAAAGAGGCCCGCCGAATGCGGGCTTCTTTCGTTGTCGGATCAGGCGCTCTCGTCCTGCAGCAGCCGCACCATGTCTGCGTCCTTCTCCCGCCACAACCCATTCATCCATTGCTGGAACTGAGCGCGGAAGGTCCTGTCGCCCTGGTAGTCGCCACGCAGCATCTCCTCCGGAATCGGACGCTGGCGCATGTGGATGCGCACCTCGGGGATGCGATTGGCCAGCAGGTCCAGCAGCGACGGCGACCCACCGGGGTACGCAATCGTCACGTCCAGGATCCCATGCAGGCCATCGCCCATCGCGTCCAGCACGAAGGCCACGCCCCCGGACTTGGGCTTGAGCAGGTGCTGGTATGGCGAGCCTTGCTTCCCGTGCTTGGCCGTCGTGAACCGCGTGCCTTCCACGAAGTTCATGATCGCCACCGGGATCGCGCGGAACTTCTGGCAGGCGCGGCGGGTGGCCGCGATGTCGCGCCCGGCCAACTCCGGCCGACGCGCGATCTGCTTGGGCGTATAGCGGCCCATGAACGGAAAATCCAGCGCCCACCACGCCAAGCCCAAGAGCGGCACCCAGATCAGTTGTCGCTTCAGGAAAAAGCGCATCAACGGGATGCGCCGGTTGAACACTTTCTGCAACACCAGGATGTCGACCCAACTCTGGTGGTTGGCCAGCACCAGGTAATGGCCATCGGCCTTCAGCGGCGCGTCACCACTGATCGTGACGCGGGTGCCCGTGAAGCGCTCCCACAGCCAGTTGTTCACCCCGATCCAGCTCTCCGCCAGCCCGGTGAGCATCGGGTTGCTGGCCACGCGCAGGCGTCTGGAAGGCAGCGCCGCCTTCACCAGCGCCACCAGCAGCAGGGGCAACACGTGCAGCACGGTGCTGGCGGCAATCAACAGAAAGAGCAATGCAAGGCGTAATGGCAGCATGGCCGCCATGTTACCTGAGGGCGACGCGATTGCTCCGACCATGCCCCCAGTGCGGCCCTGCCCCTGCGCCGCAATGGGAAAACCAGTCAGCTATCCCACTTCAGTGGGTCGATCCGACCAAGCACATCCATCTTCCAATCGTTGCCACGGGTCACCATGTCCCGGAGAGCATAGCCGGCTGCGCCGCTAAAGGTGACGAGGCGGCGATGCAGCAAGTTTCCAGGTTCACCCAGCAGATCGGGGGCGCGCTCCTCGTAGAAAATGCCGACAGCATCCATCGCCCGACCGTCAATCGCCTTCGGAACGAGTCGTACGTTGTAGCGGACGGTGCAATGTGGCATCGAGGACAATTCTGCTCCGAATCGTCGACGACGGGACGGCTGGAACCCTCACCCGGATGGGTGGCGATCCATCCACGTTCAATGCTCCGCCACCGCCTCCACCTGGATCCGCAGCCCCACCTCCATCGAGAACCCCCAGTCCTTGCCGGCCACGATGCCGAAGTCCTCGCGGTTGAGCGTCGCGTAGGCATCGGCACCGCACCAGTCACGCTTCAACACCGGGTGCGGCATGCACTTGAACGACTTGATGTCCAGCGTCACCGGGCGCGTAACGCCGCGCAGGGTCAGGGTGCCGTCCACCCGCGTGGGCCTGCCGTCCACGAAACCCGCAAGCGTGCCGGCATAGGCGGCCTTGGGCTGGCGCGCCGTGTCGAAGTACTCCGGCTTGGCCATCAACGCATTCAGCGCATCCTGCCCAAAGTCGATGCTGCCCAGGTCAATGTCCACCGACAACGTGCCGGCGCCGGCCGCCTTGTCCAGCGTCACCTGCCCCGTGGTGCGATTGAACTTGCCGCGCCACACCGACATGCCCATGTGATCGGCCTCGATGCTGGGGAAAGTGTGGTCCGGATCGATCTTGTAGGTCGTCGGGCCGGCCACGGTGGATGCAGTGGCGAGCACGCCCAACAGGGCGATGGCAAAACGGGCGTGGAACATGGCGAATCTCCTTGGTTGGTGAACGGCCCAATGGCCGGCTGTCTTTCCTAAGACGAACGGAGGGCGCGGACTTCGACACGCCACACTCGCCCAAGGAGTAGCATGCCGGAGCCAGCGCACCCAGTGTCCCGCCGAGCCTGCCAGGCGGGGTTCGCCCTTTCGCCCCCGTTGCGAACAGGAGGCACGTCATGGAACACATCCCATCCGATGCCCAGTTCAGCGGTTCGATTCCCGCGCTGTATGAACGCTACCTCGTCCCCATGCTCTTCCAGCCCTACGCGGACGACCTCGCCGCGCGCGTGGCCAGGCTGTCCGCCCACGCTGTCCTGGAGGTCGCCGCCGGCACCGGCGTGGTCACCCGCCAGTTGGCGATGCGCCTACCCGGGGACACCTCCATCGTTGCCACCGACCTCAATGCCGCCATGCTGGAGCAGGCCGAGCGCACGGGCACGTCGCGCCCGGTGGAATGGCGCCCCGCAGATGCGCAGCAACTCCCGTTCGCCGATGCCTCGTTCGACGCGGTCGTGTGCCAGTTCGGCGTGATGTTCTTTCCCGACAAACCCAAGGCCTTCGCCGAAGCGCGGCGCGTGCTTCGCCCCGGCGGCACATTCCTGTTCAACACCTGGGACCGTATCGAGGAAAACGTCCTGGCACAGACGGTCACCGACGCATTGGCAGAAGTGTTTCCGGACAACCCGCCAGGCTTCCTGGCCCGTACGCCACACGGCTATTTCGACCGTGAAGCCATCGCGCGCGACCTCGTCGCCGGCGGATTCACGCATCCACCGCACATCGACACCCTTTCCAACACCAGCCACGCCGACGTTCCCAGCATTCCGGCCATTGCCTACTGCCAAGCCACGCCGGTGCGCAACGAGATCGAAGCGCGCGATCCTGCACGGCTGGAGCACGCTACCCAAGTGGTCGAGCAGGCATTGTCCAGGCGATTCGGCGACGGGCCCATCGCGGGCAGAATGCAGGCGCTCGTGGTCCAGGTCAGCGCGTAGCCACCCTGCCCGCGTGTGTGCTGCGACCGCGGCGACTTCACCATCCCCTAGCCTCAGCCGGCACGCTCCAGCTCCGTCCGCCGCTCGCGGCTGACCACCTCCGGCACGCGCAATGGCTGTCCAGTGGCATCAAAGAAGGGCGAAGCCCGTTCGCGACGCAGCTTCACGCCCAGCACCCCCATCAGGATGCGCAGGCTGCCGATAGCGAGGGCCATGAGCGTACCCGGCACCGGCGACGTCGCAGATTGCGTGTTGAGCACGACGCGAGCGCGCGGGCCGAAAGCCGCGTCGACCGCCTGCGGCGGCGCGTCAAAACACGCGCTCACCATGCCCACGTAAGGCAACTTCGGCTCTCGCGGGGTGTTGGCCAATGGCGTTCGACAACACTTGGCATACCAGCGCAGCAACCCCTTTGGACTCAGCGACATGCACGCCACGTGCTCACTGCCGGCGGTAAAGCGCACCGCGGCTGGCGCCACCGGCACGATGTCCGTGCCGCCAGCCTCATCCAACACATCGGGTACGCCGAGGAAGCGCGCAAAGGCGCGGCAGTCCTTGCAGTAACACGTCGCGCGCGCGTAGGCGCGGCTGGTTTCCATCTCGCCCCTTACCGAACCGCAACGGCAACGCAACGCCATCTTCATGTCCATGCCCTCCTCGCCAAATTCCGTAGTCGATCCCGATTTCCGGCTCCATCATGCGCTGGCTTGCCTGCCAGCGACAGCGCTCACTGCTCCGCCGTCACGCACCATCTGGCGATGGCCCAGCCGCCCATCGCAACACCCCGCCCCCCCCGGGGCCGCCCGGTGATTTCGTGGTCAATGGCAGAGTGCGCGTGAAGTTCCGAGGGCGCGCCCTTTCACGCGCAGCTACCATCACCGGGCGCAGAGTCTTCGGCACACCCACATGCCCGGAGACCGCCATGTCCTACGTCGATGGATTCATCCTCGCCGTGCCAACCGCCAACAAGGACAAGTTTATTGCGCACGCCCGCATGGGTGACTCGGTGTTCATCGAGTACGGCGCGCTGCGCGTGCTGGAGTGCTGGGGCGACGACGTGCCCCACGGCAAGCTCACCGACTTCTACGGCGCCGTGAAGGCCACGGAAGACGAGACCGTGGTGTTCTCGTGGATCGAGTGGCCCGACAAGGCCACCCGCGACGCCGGCATGAAAAAAATGATGGAGGGCAACGACCCACGCATGGACCCGGAGAAGAACCCCATGCCGTTTGACGGCAAGCGCCTGATCTACGGTGGGTTCGAGCCGGCGCTGGAGCTGACAAGGTAGGTCTTTCGGCCTGGCCGCCGATGCGTAGGCCTACCCGCGCAACAACACGATCGGCAGCGCCACCAACCCCAACATCACAAGAATGCCGAGCACCGTCAGCGCCACGCGCGCGGGCTCGGCGCGCAGCACCGTCCAGAACGTCTCCGCGGTGCCGTCTCGCCGGGCGGCGTCATATTCGGCACGAACGCGCGCCTGCCGCTCCTGCTGGTAGATGGCCATCAGGCGCTTGGCCTCCACGATGGCGGCATCCTCCGTTACCCAGATGCCGCCTGAGGAAATGCCCCACCGGCTGGGCACGGTTTCGTAGAACGCAATCCGGTTGGCGTCGAGCATCGCGCGCACATCGTCGGCCTCGTCGTCGGGCACGTTGCGCAGGTTCAGGAGTAGCTTGGACATCGGCTGAGGATACCAGTGCGGTCGCGTTGCCACCCCCGCTACTTCGTCCCGGCCGCCTGCGGCACACCCTCCCACCCCGCCTGCGCCAGTCCGTCGCGCAGCAGCACGGCGGGTTGCGCGGGCACGTCATTGGCAACGGCGGCGAGAAAGCGTGCGGTACGCTGGTCCGTGCGCTCCGCGGCCGCCGCGATGAAGGTTTCAGTGCTCCAGGGCTCACCGGCGGCGACGCGCTTCTGGAAGTCGCGCCACACGCAGGCCAGCCCGCAGGTGCCATCGCTGGCACGACGTGCTGCAGCGTCCACTGCCATCTGCATGACGAAGCCGCAGGCGTAGAACGTGCCGAAGGAACCCTCCACGTGCGCCTGCGTCAGCGGGTGCGTCGTGATACCGCTGGCACAGGCATCCAGCGAGGACTGCAGCCGCGCCTGCACCGCGTCCCTGTCCACCACGTTCAGTGCCTGCAGTGCCACCGCCGCCAGCGCATCGGCGCCGCCCTCGTGGATCCAACTGTCACCTGTGTTCGCCATCACGGGGTAGCGCTGGTACAGGTGCGCGGCCTCGTGCGCGAAGAACCAATCCAGTCGTGCTGCAAACGCCGGCGTACCGAAGGCTTCGTGGCGACCGTAGAGGTGCATGAACACCTGCCCCGGCAGCGTGCCGCCCTGGAAACCGTAACCGTCGCCGGGGTGCGCCTCGTCGCGCGAGGCGTACAGCATCGGCCGGCGGGTCAGCGCACCGAACTCGCGGCCATAGAACGCCATCAGGCGCGGCAGCAGAGACTGCAACCGCGCGCGAGTGTCAGGCGGAAAGGCCTGGTCGATCACCGCGACCACGTCCGGCGTCGTCACCGGGAAGGCGCGTCCGACATAGAGATTGGTGCCGTCGTTGTCATCCTCGAAGCGCACCGACGGCACGACCTGGCCGTGGACGATGGCGTGCGCCCCCTCGGGCGGCTGCAATGACACCTGGAAAGTTTCGTCGCCCGCGCAACCTTCGGCGCAGGCGTGGAGGCGGCCCGTGTGGATCAGCAGCCCGCCGTCACCGAACGGCGCAAAGGGCGCGTAATCCTTCTCAAGCGTGACGTAGCGCGGCGCCATGCGAAAGGCCGCGTGGTCGAAGGCCGCACCATCAGCCCGGCGCACGACCTCCTCGCCGCCCTCCAGCACGATCACCAGTGACGGGTCCACTGGCGTCCACGACGACACGCGATTGCCTCGTCGATCGACCCGCACAAAGTGCAATGTGTGCGCCGGGCGCGGCAGCGTGTAGCGCACTTCCCATTGCGCATCGTGCGGCACTAGCTCGATAGCAACAGGTGACCGACTCTTCGCGGCATGCAGCGGCGGCACGCAGACGCAGGCCGAGGCAAGGATGACGCCGACAAACAGGGATTTCAGGTTCATTGGAGCCATCCCTGGATGCGGGGCAGGTGGCGACCATGATTGCCACACCGGCGCCACCTCGCGGAGTGCCGGAAGTGGGGGTTACCGAAAGCCCCGCGCCGGGCGGACGGGAAGTCACGCACGCCGAGTATGCGTCGCAGGTGCCACCCGACGGCAAGTTGCGCTACGACGGCCCGATGGGCGCTGACTAATGTCCTGATCCCCACACTCCTCTTTTCGCGCGTTGTCATTCCCCCGCTCGGGTGACGTTAAGAAAGTCCGCGTTCGATGTTCCCGTGCGCACCTACCTCTCGCGACTGTCTGCCGCAGCCGGGCATCACCAATCCCTCGCAATACCTGGACGTGCTGTCGTATCGCCAGCGCCCAACGCACCGACTGGCCTACCGCAACATGAAGACCTACGACGCGCTCGTCACCGGCCAGTCGGTGGAAGCGGCGTCGGGCGTCGCCGGCATGCGCTGGTACGAGATCCGCCGCAGCGGTGGCGCTTACTCCGTATACCAGCAGGGCACGTATGCGCCGAATGATGGCATCCACCGCTGGATGGGCAGTGTGGCCATGGACAAGCAAGGAAACGTCGCGATGGGCTACAGCGTGGTCAACGGCACCAGCGTCTTCCCAGGCATCCGCTACACAGGCCGCCTGGCCGGCGATGCGCTGGGGCAGATGACGCAGGGCGAAGGCACGATCATCGACGGCAGCGGCGTGCAGACCTCCACCAACTCGCGCTGGGGGGACTACACCTCACTGAACCTTGACCCGGTGGACGACTGCACCTTCTGGTACGTCAACGAGTACTACACCGCTGCGGGACAGGCTTCGAGTCCCGCAGGTTGGCAGACACGTATTGCCAGCTTCCGGCTGCCTGGGTGTAGCGCACCGTAGGCATCGCGTGGACTGCCTGCCACGCCCTCCCCGACCCAAAGCGTGGGGACTCAGCCCCCACGCTTTGACCGCGACAACAACAAACACAGGGTCGCGCGCCCCACCGGTGGCACGCTGGATGCCTACGCGTCTGGTCGCTGCCTTACGCCACGCCTTCTGCTGCCTTGCGCGCGGGACACGTCAGCGTGGGCTCAAGCTCGGATAACGCCTGCAGAAAGCCATCCGGCAAACCGAACGTCCCCAGCCACCCCCGCCGGGTTCCACTCAGCACCCGCAGCATCTGCCCACGCCCGCCCGGCACGCGCGATAGCGGGTGGAACAGCGCATCGCGAAGACCCGCTGCCACGTCGCGCTCGGACTGGAACAGCGGTGTCAGCCATCGGCTCCAGAAGTGGTAGACGCCAAGATGGGCGCGACGCTCGCGCTCATAGGCCGCCAGGGCCATGGGGAGCGCCGCGTGCTGGCGCAACGCGTCACGCAGCGCACGGGCATCCAGCAGCGCCATGTTGACGCCCTGCCCCAGCTGCGGGCTCATCGCGTGGGCGGCATCGCCCAGCAGCACGGTGCGGCCGCGGAACCAGTGCCGGTGCACGGCGTCACGGTAACGCGCCGCAAGCAGCCCCCCGGGGACATCCACCGTGTGTAATCGCCGGCCGGCTTCGGGCCAGAGCGCCTCCAACTGATCGCGCCATTGCAGCCCCGTGGCGCCGCCGTCGAGCGTCGCCACC
The DNA here is from genome assembly GCF_000768355.1 of Lysobacter daejeonensis GH1-9. Lineage (GTDB taxonomy): Bacteria > Pseudomonadota > Gammaproteobacteria > Xanthomonadales > Xanthomonadaceae > Aerolutibacter > Aerolutibacter daejeonensis. The sequence goes on along the minus strand of NZ_AVPU01000003.1, from coordinate 42,479 downwards.
GGCAGGCTCCAGAAGAAGCTCAACCTCGGCACCGGATCATCCGGCCGCGTGCCCACGGGCAGCATACCCACCATGCGGCGGGCGCCGACATAGCGCTGTTGCAGCTCGTCGATCCAGGGCCAATCGCCCTGCTCCACCAGGCACCATTGCGCACCCCACGGATACGGCCTGTCCACGCGCGCCGGCACCACCTGGCCGCGCAGGCGCGAAGCCGCGCCATCGGCGACGATGACCAGGTCGTAGCCCGCATGGCGTCGTCCCTCCGCATCGGTCAGCGCGCCGGACTCGGCGTCCACCTCGGTGATGGCGTGGTCGGCATGCAATTGCCGCCCCGCATGCCACTCGGCATCCAGCACGCCGAACAGCGCACCGCGTTGCAGGCCGACGCCGAAGAAGCGCGCGTCCAGTTCACGGTAGCGCATATCCATGACTGGACGGCCACTGGAGGTCTCGCCATACAAGCGGCGAATGGGCGCACCATGCGCTAGCACCTGGTCGAGCAGTCCCATCTCCCACAGCACCGACAGGCCGACGGGCTGCAGCAGGAAGCCCGCGCCCACCGGACCAGGCCGTGGCGCACGCTCGAATACCTCAACCTCGTGACCGTCTGCCGACAACAGCAGCGCCGACGCCTGCCCACCCGTTCCATAACCCACGATGGCGATCCGCATGCGCCTGCCCCTGCCGGGCTCCGATCCTTAGCGTTCCAGCCGGGATCATAAGTGGTTCGCTGGCTGCAGCGCCGCATGCCGCCGGACCGCTTCCAGTCCAGTAAGGTAAAGGCGCCGTCCACCCCGCCATGCGAGGACCCGCCACCATGAACCGCCTGACCGCCAAGGACTTCTCCCCTGAGCTGCTGGAGCTGTATGACGGCTACGTGCACGGCCGCATAAGCCGGCGCCAGTTCCTGGAGCGCGCCGGGCACCTCGCCCTGGGCGGCATGACCGCCGTGGGCGTGCTGGCCGCGCTCAGCCCCAACTACGCGCTGGCCGAACAGGTGAAGTTCACCGACCCGGACATCGTGGCCGAGTACCTGCACTACCCGTCGCCCAAGGGGCACGGCGACGTGCGCGGCTACCTGGTGCGCCCGGCCAAGGCCGAGGGCAAGGTGCCAGCCGTCGTGGTGGTGCACGAGAACCGCGGCCTCAATCCTTACATCGAAGACGTGGCGCGGCGCTTGGCCAAGGCCGGCTACCTCGCGCTGGCGCCGGACGGGCTGAGCTCGGTCGGCGGCTACCCGGGCAACGACGACAAGGGCCGCGAGCTGCAGCGGCAGGTCAACCCGGAAAAACTGATGAACGACTTCTTCGCCGCCATCGAGTTCCTGCTCAAGCACGAGCGCAGCACCGGCAAGGTGGGCATCACCGGCTTCTGCTACGGCGGCGGCGTATGCAACGCGGCATCGGTGGCGTACCCGGAACTGGCGGCCGCGGTGCCGTTCTACGGCCGCCAGGCCAAGCCGGAAGACGTCGGCCGCATCCGCGCGCCTCTACTGTTCCAGTTCGCCGAGAAGGACGACAACGTCAACGCCACCTGGCCCGCATACGAGGCTGCGCTGAAGGCCGCGGGCAAGACCTACGAGGCGCACATCTACCCGGGCACCGGCCACGGCTTCCACAACGACTCCACCCCGCGTTACGACGAGGCTGCGGCCAACCTGGCGTGGGAGCGGACGCTGGCGTGGTTTGGGCGGCATCTGGCCTGAGGCCGCCGCCGCAAACAGTCCCGCGGCCGAAGCCAGGATTTCCGTCACGCCTCGGCTGCTGCAATCGATCTTACGGATCGAAGCGCTCGCTCGTGTCCATCCTTACGCTGCGCAGATGTGCCGTGGCAAGGTGCGAGGCATGGCACGGCTCGGCGAAGTAGCCGATCAGGATGGAGCGGCGACGCGCGTCGCTGGGGTTCAGGGTGCCGGCATGCACCAGATCGGCATCGAACACCAGGATGTCACCCGCCGAACCCACCAATTGCACGGCTTGGGACTCGGCGGCGGGATGGATTGCCGACTCTCGTTGCACGGGACGATGACTGCCGGGGATGAGTCGCGTCGCACCGTTGTCGGGCCCGAAGTCGTCGAAAAAGGCCAGCGCGTTCACCGTGTCGCCGGGCCGCTGGTCTGACAGATCGCGGTGTAGTCCCTGGTGCCCGCCGCCGCACAACGGTTCACGCCCCTCTACCTGCGCGACGAAGAATCGTTCACCAATCAGCGCACCGGCCGCCGCCAGCAGCACCGGCAAGCGGCACACGGCCTGGACGTACGGATCCAGATCCAGCGACGCATGGCGCCAGCCCGGCCCGCGCGGCACCGCCCATTGGTCGTTGGCTTTGACGCCCGCGTCGAATGCGTCACGCAGAGGGACCAGCCACTCGGCAGGGATTGCACCACGCAGCACGACGTAACCGTCCCGGCGGAGTTGGTCTCGGTCGAACCGTTCGCTCCCATCCATGCTGTTCCCCTGTCTTTGCGGCTGTCGCAACAGGCTCCCCCCTGCTGCGCAGGACGCGACCCTACCACGGCGCAAAGGCGGGGAGCACGCCACTGATTGCTGCAGCGCCACATTCCCAGCGCCGACTGTTTGATGCCCCGCCGCTTCACGTTCGCCAAATCCCCGCAGGTGCACCGTCTCGCTGGCTTGCAGTGGCGAGCCATCACATGCCAACGCCGACTTGTCGATCCAGGGCCCGGTCATCCGTCGTAGGCATAGATGCACCATAAACGGAGGCTCCATGCGAAAGCTCACTATCGCCGCCATGATCAGCCTCGATGGCGTCATGCAGGCGCCAGGCGGCCCTGACGAAGACACCAGCGGCGGCTTTGCCTACGGCGGCTGGGTCTGGCCCTATGACGACGGCACGGACGCGATGGGCGGCGCCTTCACGCGCCCGTTCGAGCTGGTGCTCGGTCGGCGCACCTACGACATCTTCGCCGCGTACTGGCCTCACGTTGTGGAAGACGCCCCGCACCGCTACATCGCCGACCTGTTCAACGGCGCCACCAAGCACGTTGCCACCCACCACCCGGAGACGCTTGAGTGGCAGAACAGCCATGCGTTGGGGCCCGGCGTCACCGCCACGGTACGCGCGCTCAAGCGCGGCGACGGCCCTGACCTGCTGACCCAAGGCAGCAGCGAGCTGCTGCACCAACTGCTTGCCACCGACCTGGTGGACGAGCTGCGGCTGCTGGTCTACCCGGTGCTGCTCGGCCGCGGCAAACACCTGTTCGACGATCACGCACAAGCAGCGGCGTTCCGGCTGGAAGAGTCGCTGACCACGTCCACCGGCGTGCTGGTATCCCGCTACGTACGCGTGGGTGAGGTGCGGACCAGCGCCCCGCCCGCCAACACCACCCCCACAGGAGAACCTGCATGACCAGCAAGACAACCCTCTGCCTCTGGTACGACGGCACCGCCCTGGAAGCGGCCGAGTTCTACGCACGCACCTTCCCCGACAGCGCCGTGGGTGCCGTGCACCGCGCCCCGGGGGACTACCCGGCGGGCAAGGAGGGCGATGCGTTGATGGTGGAGTTCACCGTCATGGGCCTGCCCTGCATCGGCCTCAATGGCGGCCCGGGCATCCAGCACAACGAGGCCTTCTCGTTTCAGGTCGTGACCGAGGACCAGGCCGAAACCGACCGCTTGTGGAACGCAATCGTCAGCAACGGCGGCCAGGAAAGCGAGTGCAGCTGGTGCAAGGACAAGTGGGGCGTGTCATGGCAGATCGCGCCACGCGTACTGATGGAAGCGGTCACCGGCTCCGATCGCGCCGCCGCCAAGCGGGTCTTCAACGCGATGATGCAGATGCGGAAGATTGATGTTGCGGCGATTGAAGCGGCGCGGAACGGTTGAGGCGGGTCAAGCTCGGAGCAGTCCCAGGCTGTCGCCGGGGCGAGCATCGCCAGACGTCGCGTGGGAGACCCTTTTCCCACCTTGGACATGTGGACTATCGGACTGGCCCGTTTTCCTACGTCGCCGCGTTCCCATCTACGACGCCGGAAAGAACGCACCGTGCAGCTGCGTGGTGACCGGTCAGGGAGCGACCCATGCACGTTCGCGCCGTATTGCTTCCCCTGCTGTCCGTCCTGCTCGCGGTCGCCCAAGCGGGCTGCGCCTCGCTCGGGGTCGTGACCGGCCAGGACCCAGCCACCCTGGCGGCAATGCAGTCCGAGACAGCGGCCACCACGAGCATCGCCTCGAGCCGGCATCGCGTCGTGGTCGCCTTCAACGACATGACCGGTAACGAGGACACGATTGTCCTGGGCCCGAACTCACGCGTCATCCGCCGCGGCGCGAGCCTGGCAGGCTGGTCGTATTCGGAAGATCTGGGCCGGACCTGGACTTACGGCGGCAAGCTTGCGCCTCCGGCCGGCTGGTCCATCCTGTGGAGCGACCCGGCGATCACGACTTCGCGTATCGACCCTTCCGTGGTCTTCGTGTCCTACCTCGCCGCACCCGACGCCAAGTTCCCGGCGAGCGGCCTCAACGACACGCCCGCCAGTGCGATGGGCGGTGCCTGCATCGCCCGATCGCTGGATGGCGGCGTCACCTTCACCCATTACCAGTGCGTCACCACGAACCACAACTTCTACGATGGGGCCAGCATGGCGGCTTCGCCATGCGGCGAGATCTACGCAGCCTACTTCGACCTCACCACGACCCGGATCCGTGTGTGGCGCGCGAGCAGTCACAACGCGCCCTTCGAGGAGATCGCCGATCCCTTCCCGCGCCTGACCGTCGGCAGCCATCCCCGCTTGCGCACGTCGGCGGACAGTTGGCTCTATGTCGCTACCGAAGTAAGAGCGACGTCCGGGCAGTCATTCGTCTACATGAACCGATATCGTGACGGCCAGTGGCGCACGCCAACCCAGGTCAGCGAAGCCGTCGCCGGCGGAATCGCCACGATCGACCTCGGCACCAGGGTCCTGGGAAGTCCCCTGACGATCCGCGGCGCCCCGCAGTTTTCCTTCGACATAGGTGCTGCGTCCGAGGGTGGCAACGATGCTGTGCGCATCCTGTACACGCGCAGAAACGGCGCCCGACTTTACATCGAGGGCGCCGCCTGTGCAGCCGATCTTGGCCAATGCCATCCCGTGCCGCAGTGGCGGTCTTCACCCGGTGGCGCTGGTGACACCGTCGATGCCTTCAACCCCAACGTAACGACCTGGGCCGGCACGATGTCGCGCCCCCCGGTCTGGACAAGCTCCTTCTACGTCCGCAACGGCCCCAAGGTCACCGGCGTCGGCTTGGCGAGCATGACGTTGGGGTACTTCAACGGCACGCCATTGGGGATTCCGGTAACCGTGCTGGGTGACATCAGGGTTTGCTCCGACATCCGCGGCTACTGGGGCGACTACGATGACATGCTGCATGTCGGATTCGACAAGGCCACCCCGGTTTTCATCCGCTTCACCAGCTCGGACCACGGCAAGGGTTGCACCTACCGCTGGCAGCACGCGGCGCAACATCAACACGTGCAGTCCGTGCGCCAACCAAGGTAAGGGAGAGGGCCGATGCGCACTCCACGTGGCGTCTCGAAGTGGTGGCTTTCACCGAGTCTGGTGTTGCTGGCCACGGCCTGTTCCATGGGGACGCTTGGCACGCAGCCGCAGGTCGACTCCGTCTCGATCGGTCGCGCTCCCCCGGTCGAAGCATTCCGTACCACCGGCCAGCCCGCGCCGTTGCTACCGCGGGTCCCCAGCCGCGGCGATTGCGCCCCCCGCTATCGCAATGGCGAGCAGGGAACTTGTGTCAACGACAAGCCCTGCCGCGGCTTCGGCGTGCTCGACGGAAAACAAGTGATCTGTGCGTGCTTCGTCAGGCGCGAAGGGTGCGACGAGCACGAACGCTGCGAGGTGCGCCAGTCGCGGTGCGTGAAGGAATCAGAGCCGACGTTCAACCTGCATCTGTAGCGATGCGCTCGGCGAGCAAACGGAGAACGGCCATGGCACAAACCTTCCAAACCGCCGTCCGCGCCAGCGCCCGTGGACTCCTGTTGGCCGTCCTTTCCGCTTCGCCGATGCACGCGTCGGCCGCCGACGCCTCAGGCTTTTCCACCGCCGGCACGTTCCAGCCGTACCCCGTCGCCGGAGTGCCGTTACTGGAATCCTTCTACATGCGCTACACGAACGGCGACAACCACATCGAAGCGATTGCGGTGGAACCAGCTTCTCCGATCCGGGACCCGAGTCCCGAATCCTCGGCCGTGCCACCGGGGCAGATCTTCATTACGCTGCAGGACAGGGGCCGTGACGATCAGATCTTCTACAAGGTCGAACACGCGGACGTGCCCGCGAACGGCGTCCAACGGCGCAAGACGTTCGACTTCTGCCGGAAAACCTGCAGCTGGCAACTGGACCGGCCATCGCCCGACCACGTCTTCGTCATCGTGGGTTTCAGCTTCTTCTTCCCCGCGGACGACCACCACCTGCGGCGTATCGGCCTGTGGGAGCAGGACGGCGTCCTCCACGCCCACTTCAAGGACGAGGACGACAGCGATTCAGACGACGTGTACAAGTTCGAGCTCGAATACGCATATCTGCCGCCCTCGATGGTCGCGCGACTGGGCCACTCCTCAGGAAACGATGTGATCGGTGGAGGGGAACGCAAACCCATCGATGCCTGCGGCCCAGCGAGCCGCATCGTGATCCGCGGTTTCGACTTCGAGTTCCGTCCGGTGAGCTGTTACCTGTTTTCGACTTGCCAGGATCAACATATCCGTGAGATAGGCGTACTGACGCCGGGCAATTACCTTGAGGTGTATTTCGGCGACAAGAGCCCGTATAGCGATGGCGACAAGTTCAACTGGGGCGTGGATTGGGCGGTTTTGTCGCCGTAGTGATGATCCTTGACCGTGAGCGAATGAAAGGCACCTGTGTGGGGGGTACTAGACCGGCCGCTTTTCCCACCGGTGGGCGTTGGCTATGAACGTTGATCCGGTAGCACGCTGCTTCCAGGGTCCGCCCAGGGTAAGGGGAGCGGAGGGGGATGATCGTTCATTCCCACGAAGGAGGCAGTCATGTTGTTCGCAGTCAGCTACCGGGTGCGCCCCAATGCCACTGAGGAGTCGCAGAAACGTGCGCTCGCTCTGTTCGCCAACTGGAAACCGCCCACCGAATATGTGTTCAAGGCCCATTACTCGTATGCCGATGGAACAGGAGGCCTGGCGCTGGTTGAAACGGACTCGGCGGTCGCCGCGTTGCAGGTGCATGGCGCATGGACGCCGTTCTTTGAGTTCAAGGCCGTGCCTGTTGTTGAGATTGAGAAAGCCGTTCAGATCGGCTTTGGCAACGTCCAGTGGCGTGAGTCCGTGAAGTAGGCCAGAAACTGCGCGGGTGTGGATCAGGTCACCCCATCGCCGCCCGCGCAGCCTCGGTCAGCCACTGCATCGCGCCCCGGTATGGGCCAGGCCCATGGCTGATGCGCGCGATGCCGAGTTCCGCGAGCCGCTGGCGATCGGGCACGCCCGGCATGACCATGATGTTGACCGGCAGCGGCGATTCCGCTGCGAGACGCGCTATCAGCGACTCAGCCACCACCCCCGGCACGAACAGGCCGCTGGCGCCCGCATCGGCATAGGCGCGGGCTCGCTGCAGCGCTGCGTCAACCATCGCCATGTCATGCGCGGCGGCCGGCTTCTGGAAGAACACATCAGTGCGCGCGTTGATGTAAAGAGCGATGCCGGCGGCGTCCGCCGCCTTGCGTGCGGCGACGAGGCGCGCCACCTGGTCGGCGGTATCGCGCAGCGTGCCATCGGCGGGGAAGCTGTCCTCGAGGTTGCAGCCGGCCGCACCGGCGTCCAGCGCCGCCACGACGGTGGCGGCGACCGCTCCCGGCGCATCGCCATAACCGCTTTCCAGGTCCACCGTCACCGGCAGCGGGACGGCGGCGACGATGCGGCGCAAGTTGTCCATCGCCAGTGCCCGCGGCAGGTGTTCGCCGTCATCGAAGCCATTGGCGGCTGCCACCGACCAACTGCCGGTGGCGATTGCTTGCGCACCGGCGTCGGCCACCGCGCGGGCACTGCCCGGGTCCCACGCGTTGAAAAGCACCAAGGGGTCGCCGGGCACGTGCAGGGCCTGGAAACGGCGGGTGGCGGCGTGCTGCGTGGAGGCGTTCCGCACGGTCATTCCCCCACTCAGCCCTGCTGCGCCGAGGTGGCAGAGGCGTAAGCTTCCCTCAGCTTGACCGCGCACTCCTCGCAGCAGACTTCCACGGTTTGTCCGCCAACGCGGACCTGGATGGCGTTCTCGTCCAACGGATAGTCGCAGGCGGCACAGGTCTTCTCGCTCATGGTCGTGCTCTGGTCAGGCCCGGGATTGGGCAGGCACAGTAGAACGCGGCTGGCGGCGACGGCGCTGTCGAAAACTTTAGCGAGCCGCCCCCAAGGCAGCGACGCGATCCCAGCTAACGGTGCAGTGCCGCCTGCCGGAACTCGCTGGGAGTCCGCCCGTAGGCCTGCTGGAATGCCGCGGTGAAATGACTGTGACTGGAGAAGCCCAGGTGCAGACTGAGTTCGGTGATGTCGTCGTACTGGCCGAGCAGGTCCAGCGCGCGCGCCAATCGCAGCCGCAGCTGGTAGCGGTACAGCGGCACGCCCTCCACATCGCGGAAGCTCTGGGTGAGGTACACCGCCGACACGCCTACCTCGGCGGCGACCTCGGCCAGGGTCCAGCGCCGCGCCAGATCGCGCGCCAGCACCAGCTTGGCGCGGTCGACCAGTCGCTGTCGACCGTGGCTGGCACCCGCCTCATGCGTGGCGCGCGGCGCGAGCGCACGGTGCACCAACGTCAGCGCCAGGCTTTCGCCTTCCAACGGCTCGGCGACACCCTCGCGCAGCGCGTGGCGCAGCATCGCCACCAGCACCTGCGCACGCGGATCGATGCGCAGGCGCGGCAGACGGAAGCGCAGCGGGCTGCCCTCATACAGGAGCGTCGCGGGCGCGATCTCGCGCAACAGCTGCTCGTCCACGGTCAGCGCCAGGCTGGCGTCCCCGCCGGGGTTCGGATGGCTGACCTGGTAGTCCTCGCCGGCGCTAAAGAACAGTACCTGGCTGGCATCGGCCACCGCCTCGCCGGTGTCGGCGTGGCGCACGTAACTGCCGCGGTACGGGAAGACCAACTGCGTACGTCCGGCCTGCTCGACCGGGCCCTTGTGGCGACAGGTACCGGCGCACACGACATCGCGGACCTCGATCAGCGGCGTGGCGAGCAGCGTTTGTACGGTGAAGTCCGACATGGGCAGATCGGCGCAACACGGGGAGGAAGGCGCAGCGTTACCGACCCGGCACGGCATTGCAATCCACCGGAGGGTCCAGTTCCTCGATGAGGTTCAAGCCCGGTCACGAGCGAGAACGGCGAATGAGGCGCGACCGTCCGGCTCAACCCCGCCAATTGGCATGCGCCCGCCAGAACTCCACGCTGCGCGCATACGCCTCGCGGTCCAGCGGCACGCCGGAGCCGCCCTCCTCCACGCCCAGCGCGTTGCGCATCATGGTGACCGGTGCCATCGGCGTCTCTTCCGGATCGGCGGTGTACATGCAGCCGACCACCCCCCAGTCCGCGTCGATCACTGAGCCCTCCCTGGCGAGCTGCTCGCGGCTGTAGAGGATGACGATGAGGTAGGCCGCCACCGGCGGCTCCAGGCCCTCGAACCAGCGCACCAGCACCGGCAGCTCCTCCTTGGTGCGCGCCTCGTAGTCCGAGCGTAGCAGGTGCCGGTTGCCACCCGTGATGGGCACCGCCAGGCAGCGCGTGGACGTCCAGTTGCGGTGAACGTGCAGCTTGCAGAACGGCGCGTAGCCGTCCAGCACCTTCAGCGGCGGCACCTCGTTGAGGTGCCGCTCGAACTGCTCGGGGGTGATGTCCTGGATGGTGTTCCGGCGCGGTTCGCGGGGGAAAAGGCGCGGGCGGGCGAAGTCGGTGAGGAGGATGGTCATGGGGCGTAGCTTAGATCCTTTGCGCTCGTGCACCCGCTACGGTAAAGCCGGCGGGCGCGATCCCGGGATCGACTACCAGGTCGTTGCGATGATGTCGATGCCCTTGACTAGGCGCGATGCCAGACGCTTGTTCTGCAATTGCGCCAGCCACCACTCCAATGCGCGGCCCTGATGATCGCCGCGCCAAGCTACATACAGGAGATTGGGCTCGCGCGGATCTGCCATTTTCTTCTCTACAAGATCACCACGCTTGAGCAGACCGGCAATGCGATCGCGCGGCAACCAGCCCACCCCCAGCCCTTCGCACTGGGCCAGGATCTTGGCGTACATGCTGGGCACCGCCAGCAATGGCTGCCCACCAAGCACGCCGTAACCACGAACATCCACTCTTCTCGACGTATCGGCCACCACTACGGCGCGGTGCTGGAGGACCGCAGACCCCTCCACCGGTTCGCTGGCCTTGGCCAGTGGATGGCGTGGCGACACCGCAAACACCCAGTCCATGACGCCTAGCTCGAACCAGCGCAGGCCGGGAATGATGGGCGGCTCGTTGGTTGCGCCCACTACCAGGTCCGCGCGGCCATCACGCAATGCATCCCAGGTTCCGGTGAGGACTTCATGGGTAATACGCAGCGTGACGCCAGACTTCAGCGCGTCGAATGCGCGAATGACAGGCAACAAGGTTTCGAATTCGAGGATTTCGTCCGTGACGATCCAGAGGCGATCCTCCCAGCCTCCCGCCACCTGTTTGACCCGCTGCGTCAATCGCGACACGTCCAACATCAGGCGGGCGGCTTCCTGCGCCAGCAGGTGGCCGGCTGGGGTGAGTTGCAGACGGTAGCGGCGGCGGTCGAATAACAGCGCATCGAAACGCGCCTCGAGCTGACGCGCCGCATGCGAAACCGTGGAAGGTGCCTTCCCCAATCTGGCGGCAGCTCGAGACAGGCTGCCGCTTTCCCGGATGGCTTCCAGCAGGGCCAATTCGTCTGCCGACAACATGTTCGACACCTTCGAACGAGTTCATCGTGATTGTGGCACGGAAACCCGGAAACGAGGCGCCAGTATGCGGTCACAGCACTTGGCTGGCATCGAAGGACATCACCATGAACCGTTTCACAAACAAGACCATTCTCGTCACCGGCGGCAGTAGCGGCATTGGCCTGGCCACCGCCAAGGCGTTCATCGCAGAAGGCGCGCGCGTGGTCATTACGGGCCGCGACGCCACGACACTCGAACAGGTCAAGGCTGACCTGGGGCCCCACGCCATCGCGCTGGTAAACGACGCCGGCAACACGGCGGATGCCAAATCGCTCGCCGCGGCCCTGGCGGCGAGCGACCTGCGCCTCGACGCCTTGTTCGTCAATGCCGGCGCCGCGAAGTTTGCCGCCTTCCCGGACGTGGACGAGGCCCTGTGGGACCAGATATTCAACACCAACATCAAGGGCCCGTACTTCCAGGTCCAGGCTCTGTTGCCGCTGCTCAACCCGGGTGCGTCGATCGTCATCAACGGTTCGATCAATGCACGCATCGGCATGCCCAACACCTCCGTGTATGCCGCCAGCAAAGCCGCCGTCATTTCGTTGGCCAGGACACTGTCAGCCGAGCTGCTGCCACGCGGCGTTCGCGTCAATGTGCTCAGTCCGGGACCGGTGTCGACCCCGATCTACGGAAAGCTCGGCCTGGATGCCGCCACACTCGAAGCCACGGCTGCGCAGATCCAGAACCAGATTCCGCTGGGCCGCTTCGGCACGCCGGAGGAGATCGCGGCGACGGTGCTGCATCTTTCGTCACCCGAATCCGCCTACATCATCGGCACGGAGATCATCGCCGACGGCGGCATGAGCCAACTCTAGGCGCAAAACAGACTCTCGCCACATTTCGCCCCGGCCGATGGGTACTTGCTTCCGCGTTGCAGTCTAGTACCCGTTGGTACGGCGCCCCCACCTCAAGGATATCGTCATGAACACCTTGCTACGTCCCCTTCAACGTGCTGCCACGGCACTGTTGATGATCCTGGCCATGCAGTCGACTGCCCAGGCAGCCGGCAACGACGCCATCAGCAGTCACTCCGCAACCGTCAACGGCGTCACCCTGCACTACCTCCAGGCCGGCAAAGGCGGTGAATCGCCGATCGTGCTGCTGCATGGCTATGCCGAAACCAGCCACATGTGGCGCCCCCTGATGCTTCAACTGGCCGATCGCCATGTAGTGATAGCGCCCGACCTCCGCGGTGCGGGCTCGTCCTCCAAGCCGGAGGGGGGCTATGACAAGAAGACTTTGGCCCAGGACATCCACGCGCTGGTGAAGTCCCTCAGCTATCCCAAGGTCAAGATCGTGGGCCATGACATCGGCCTGATGGTCGCCTATGCCTACGCGGCCCAGTACCCGGACGAAGTCGAGAGCATCGTGCTGATGGACGCCTTCCTACCCGGGGTCGGCGACTGGACCAAGGTCTGGCTGTTGCGCGACCTGTGGCATTTTCACTTCTACGGCGAAACGCCACTGAAGCTGGTTGATGGCCGCGAACGTACCTACTTCGAGCACTTCTGGAACGACTTTGCGGCCGACCGCACCCACTCCATTTCCGAAGCAGACCGCCAGTTCTACGCAGCCGAGTATGCAAAGCCCGGTGGCATGCGGGCTGGCTTCGAGTACTTCAAGAATTTCGAGCAGGACGCCAAGGACTTTGCGGGTTTCGCCCAGACCAAGCTACAGATGCCCATGCTGGTGCTGTCAGGTGAAAAGGCAGGCGGCCAGTTCCTGATCGACCAAGGTCGGCTCGTGGCTACCAACGTTGAAGGCGTGATCATCAAGGGCTCCGGGCACTGGCTGATGGAAGAAGCACCGGACCAGACGATTCCCGCACTCGTTAAGTTCCTCGACAAGTAATCCTGTAACCGGCTTCGCGCCCGTCCGTTGCTGATGCGGCAGACAGGCGCAAGGCTCGCAGCCAACAATCGAAAGCTCAAGCGCGCCTCAGTCGCCCGCCGCCGCTTCCAGGATGCGCCTCCCGACCTCCTCGTCGCTGCCCTGGCTTGCAACCATCGCATCCACGCCGGAGCCGTCGCGTTTCGAGTAAGGGCAATGCGCTGACATGTAGTCGATGTCGAGGTTCAACCGCTCCAGCAGGAAGTCGACGAATGCGCGCACCTTCGGCGAGCGCGCATGCCCGCGCGGGAACACCGCGTTCAGTTCGTACTCTCCGCCGGCCCAGCCCGCCAGCACGCGCTTGACGAAGCCCTGCTCCACGTACGGCTTGACCATCACGTCGGCGGCGATGGCCACGCCCTCGCCGCACATCAACGCGCCCTTCAGCGCAGCGGGATCGTTGGCCACCAGCACCGGGTGGATCGTGAAATTGCGCCTGCCGCTGCCGTCGTCCAACGACCATTGGAAGCCGTTGCCCTGGCGATTCTTCTGCATGGCGAGGGTGCGGTGGTATTGCAACTCGTCGGGATGCAGCGGCTCACCGTAACGCGCGATGTAGGCGCTGCCCGCATACACCTGCGTGTTGAGCGTGCCCAGCTTGCGCGCCACCAGCGAGGAATCGGGCAACGCGCCGATGCGCAGGGCGACGTCGATCTCGCTGCCGATCAGGTCCAGCGGCTCATTCGACAGCAGCATTTCCACGCGCACCTCGGGATGGCGCATGTGGAACTCACCCAGCAGCGGCGCGATCTTGTCGATGCCGATCGAATACGGCGCGGTGAAGCGCAGCCAACCGCGCGGCCCGGCCTGCAACTGGCTCACCGCGCTCTCGGCTTCATTGAGATCGCGCGCGATCCGCTGTGAGTGTTCGAAATACACGTTGCCGGCTTCGGTCAGGCCAAGCTTGCGCGTCGTGCGGTTCAGCAGTTGCGCGCCCAGCCGCGTTTCCAGTTCCTGTACCTTGCGGCTGACCGTGGTCTTGGGCAGGCGCAGGGACTTCGCCGCGCTGATGAAACTGCCGTGCTCCACCACCTTGACGAAGATCAGGGTGTCGTTGAGATCGTGGGACATGCGTGGCTCCGGGGAGGGATGGGCGATTGGCCCACCTGATGGACAATTATTCCCCTAATTCGGGACTAATCAAGTCCGGTATACAGGCCTAAGGTAGGCGCCGTTACCACTGCCGGATTCGCCGCCATGCGCTCCTCGCCCCGCCGCCTGCTGTCCTATGCCAGCTTCGTAGCGCTGTTGGCCTTGGATGCGATCGCTCTGACCGCCATCCTTATCGTTCAAGTACTTGGCGCTCCCATGCCGATCGCCTGGGCCGCCGCCGCGGTAGTCGTCGCCATGGTCTTCCCTGCCCTGTTGCGCTGGGCCGACAAGATATTCGCGAAGGGCGGCAATGACGGCACCATCCCACGGGCGGGAGAATCTTTCCTGTGAGCGGGACAGTCGAAATCGGGACAATCGTACCGACCATTCTGGTGCTGGGCGCGGGTGGCAATGTCGGCCGCGGCGTGGTGCAGGCAGCGATTGAAGCCGGTTGGTCGGTATTGGCGGTCGATCAGGACACCGCCGCGCTCAAGGCATTGCAGCTGCGGCATGAGGGCGCGGCCTTGGCCACCCTCCCGGCGTCGATCACCAGCGATGCCGATGCCGCGCAACTGGCCGCCCTGGTGCGTGCACATGCGCGTGCAGGCATTGCCGCGGTGGTCGCCAGCATTGGCGGTCGCCACGACTGTGCGCGCCTGCTGGATCAACCGGCAGACATGCTCCGCGACACGCTGGACCAGGACCTGATGCCACAGTTGTTCGCGGCGCGGCACCTGCTGCCGCTGCTGCCGCGCGACGGCAGCAGCGGCTACGTGCTGATCGGTGGACCCGGCGGTGACTATCCGTGGGCGGGCTACGGTCATTGCTCGATAGCCGCCGCAGCATTGCGCATGATGGTGCGGGTCCTGCATGACGAAGCTGCCGGCCAGGGCGTACGCGTGCAATTGCTGGCGCTCGATGCGCCCGTGCACACCGAGTCGAACACCGCGCGGGCCGGCAGCGCCTGGCCCAAGGCGCTCGCCGTGGGCCAGCGCGCGCTTGCCATGCTGGATGCGGGCCGCACACGCACCCCGCCGGTCATCGACTTCCGCACTGACCATCCAAAGGCCGCGGCCACCCAAAACGATGCCCCTGCGCGCGACCTCCGTGACGCGCGTGCCCTGCTCGCCTCGATCCGCTCCCTCCCCCCTCTCCTGCCCGGACGCCTTCCCCATGAAACCCCTTGAAACGATCGCGCCGCAGCGCCGGCGCCCCCCCTTCGCAATGCCCCTGCTCGGCATCCTGGCCGCGGCGGTACTCGCGGCCTGCGGCAGCGAAGCCGCACCGTCGGCAGCGATGCCCGCCCCGCAAGTGAGCGTCGCCACCGTGCTGTCCGAACCCGTGCAGCGCTGGGACGAATTCACCGGCCGGGTATCGGCGGTGGATTCGGTCGAACTGCGCCCGCGCGTCAGCGGCTACGTGCAGCGCGTGGCTTTCGTCGAAGGCGAGGATGTGCGCAAGGGCGAACTGTTGTACGTGATCGATCCCCGCCCCTACCGCGCCGCGCTGGACCAGGCGCAGGCACAACTGGAACGCGCTCGCAGCGAGGCCAGTCTTGCGGCCGCACAGAACGCGCGCGCCCGGACCCTGATCGAAGCCAAGGCCATCTCGCGCGAGGACTTCGAATCCCGCACCGCCGCCAGCCGCCAGGGCAACGCCGCAGTGCGCGCCGCCGAAGCCGCCGTCGCCGCGGCCCGGCTCGACCTGCAGTTCACCGAAGTACGTTCGCCGATCGACGGCCGTGCCGGGCGCGTGCTGGTCACCGCAGGCAACCTCGCGCAGGCGGACGCCACCTTGCTGACCACCGTGGTCTCGCAGGATCCGGTGTACGTGGATTTTGAAGCCGACGAACGCGCCTGGTTGCGATACGGCCAGCAGTCCAGCGATGGTGCGCAAGCCGTCGCGCACAATCCGGTGCAGGTCGGGCTGGTCAGCGAGGACGGCTATCCGCACGCAGGCACGGTGGCCTCGGTCGACAACCAGGTGGATCCGGGTACCGGCACGATCCGCGCGCGGGCACGCATCCCCAATCCTGACCGCGTGCTGATGCCGGGCCTGTTCGCGCGCGTGCGCCTGGCCGGTACCGGCACCGCGCAGGCGCTGCTGGTGGACGACAAGGCGGTGCTTACCGACCAGGACCGCAAGTACCTCTACGTGCTCGGCGCGGACAACACCGCGCAACGGCGCGACGTGTCACTGGGCCCGGTGGTCAACGGCTTGCGTGTGATCGACTCCGGCCTCAAGCCCGGCGACAAGGTGATCGTGAACGGACTGCAGAAGGTGTTCATGCCCGGCATGCCGGTGGCACCGAAGGTGGTAGCGATGCGAGCGGCCACCCGCACCGGAGCAGAGGCCGCCGTCGCCCAGCGCTGATTTTTTTCTCCTCCCCGCCGGTCGCGGCCTGCCCTGCCCCTCCCCCATACGGGCAGGTCGCGGACCGGATTCTGATTCGCCGCGCCACGCGCGGCACGCCCGCGGCTTGTCCGCAGGAAGGATGGCCATGGACTTCTCCAAATTCTTCATCGACCGACCGATCTTCGCGGCGGTGCTGTCGATCGTGATCTTCGCCGCGGGGCTGATCACCATCCCGCTGCTTCCGGTCGGCGAATACCCCGACGTCGTCCCGCCTTCGGTGGTGGTGCGCACCGTGTATCCCGGCGCCAACCCCAAGGTGATCGCGGAAACCGTGGCGACGCCGCTGGAGGAAGCGATCAACGGCGTCGAAGGCATGATGTATTACAAGTCGGTCGCAGGCTCCGACGGCGTACTGCAGACCACCGTGACGTTCCGCCCGGGCACCGACCCGGACGAAGCCACGGTCAAGGTGCAGAACCGCGTCTCGCAGGCCCTCGCACGCCTGCCCGAGGACGTGCGCCGGCAAGGCGTCACCACCCAGAAGCAGTCGCCGGTGTTCCTGATGGTGGTGCACCTGACCTCGAAGGACGGCCGCTACGACTCGCTGTACCTGCGCAATTACATGCGCCTGCACGTCAAGGATTCGCTGGCGAAGATCCCGGGCGTGGGCGACGCGCAGTTGTTCGGCGGCGGTGACTACGCGATGCGGCTGTGGCTCGACCCGGACAAGGTCGCCTCGCGCGGGCTGACCGCCGGCGATGTGCTGCGCGCTGTGCGCGAACAGAACGTGCAGGTCTCGGCAGGGCAGATCGGCGCGGAGCCAATGCCGGGCAAGAGCGACTTCCTGCTGCCAATCAATGCGCGCGGCCGCCTGGAGACCGCCAAGGAGTTCGGCGACATCGTGCTCAAGAGCGGCACCGACGGCGAAGTGGTGCGACTGGCCGACGTGGCACGCATCGAGCTTGCAGCCGGCGACTACACGTTGCGTGCGCGCCTGGACGGCAAGAACGCGGCGGCGATCGGCATCTTCCAGGCGCCGGGCGCGAACGCACTGCAGATCCGCGATGCGGTGGTGGCGAAGATGGACGAACTGCGCCCGACCCTGCCGCCGGGCGTGGAGATCCAGTCGATCTACGACACCACCATCTTCGTGCGCGACTCGATCAAGTCGGTGGTGACCACGCTGTTCGAGGCGATCCTGCTGGTCGTGCTGGTGGTGATCCTGTTCCTGCAGACCTGGCGCGCCTCGATCATCCCGCTGCTGGCGGTTCCCGTGTCGGTGGTGGGCACCTTCGCGGTGCTGTACCTGCTGGGCTACTCGATCAACACCCTGACCCTGTTCGGACTGGTGCTGGCCATCGGCATCGTGGTCGACGACGCCATCGTGGTGGTGGAGAACGTCGAGCGCCACATCGAGCATGGCGCGACGCCGCTGCAGGCGGCGCACCTGGCCATGCGCGAAGTTTCCGGGCCGATCATCGCGATCGCACTGGTGCTGTGCGCGGTGTTCGTGCCGATGGCCTTCCTCAGCGGCGTCACCGGGCAGTTCTACAAGCAGTTCGCGGTGACCATCGCGATCTCCACGGTGATTTCCGCGATCAATTCGCTGACCCTGTCGCCGGCGCTGGCCGCCAAGCTGCTGAAGCCGCGCGATGCGGCGAAGGACGCACCGTCGCGCCTGATCGACCGCCTGTTCGGCTGGGTATTCCGCCCGTTCAACCGCTTCTTCGCCCGCAGCTCGCATGGCTATGAAGGCGCGGTCGGTCGCGCGCTGGGCCGCCGTGGCGCGGTGTTCGTGGTGTACGCCGTACTGCTGGTCGGCGCGGGCCTGATGTTCAAGGCGGTACCGGCCGGATTCATCCCGGAACAGGACAAGCTGTACCTGATCGCCGGCGTGAAGATGCCCGAAGGCGCCTCCATCGAGCGCACCGACGCGGTATTGAAGCAGATGGCCAAGATCGCGAAAGGCGTCGAAGGCGTCCAGAACGAGGTCGCTTTCCCCGGACTGAACCCCCTGCAGTTCACCAACACCCCGAACAACGGCGTGGTGTTCTTCACCCTGAAGCCCTTCAGCGAACGCTCGCGTACGGCCGAGGAAATCACCGCCGAGCTCAACCAGAAGTTCGCCGGCATCCAGGAAGGCTTCACCTTCGCCTTCATGCCGCCGCCGATCCAGGGCCTGGGCAACGGTTCGGGCTGGTCGCTGTTCGTCGAGGACCGCACGCGCCTGGGCTATGGCGAACTGCAGAACGCGGTGCAGGCATTCCAGGGCGCGGCGGCGCAGACGCCGGGCCTCGGCTATCCGATCACCAGCTACCAGGCCAACGTGCCGCAGCTGGATGCGGTGGTGGACCGGACCAAGGCCAAGGCGCAGGGCGTGCCGCTGACCGAGCTGTTCGACACCCTGCAGACCTACCTGGGTTCGGCCTACGTCAACGACTTCAACATGTTCGGCCGTACCTGGCAGGTGGTGGCGCAGGCGGACGCGCCGTTCCGCGACAACGTGTCCGACATTGCCAAGCTGCGCACGCGCAACGCCAATGGCGAGATGGTGCCGATCGGCGCGGTGGTGGATATCCGCCACACCTACGGGCCCGACCCGGTGATCCGCTTCAACGGCTATCCGGCCGCCGACCTGCTGGGCAATGCGGATCCGCGCGTGCTGTCGTCCGGCGAAGCGATGGCCAAGGTCACCGAGCTGGCCGGCAAGGCGCTGCCGCCCGGCATGGGCATCGACTGGAGCGACCTGAGCTACCAGCAGGCGACCCAGGGCAATGCCGCGCAGGTGATCTTCCCGCTCGCGGTGATGCTCGCCTTCCTGGTGCTGGCCGCGCTGTACGAAAGCTGGACGCTGCCGCTGGCGGTGATCCTGATCGTGCCGATGACCCTGCTATCCGCGCTGTTCGGCGTGTGGCTGACCGGTGGCGACAACAACGTGTTCGTTCAGGTCGGACTGGTCGTGCTGATGGGCCTGGCCTGCAAGAACGCGATCCTGATCGTCGAGTTCGCACGCGAACTGGAATTGCAGGGCAAGGGCGTGGTCGACGCCGCGCTGGAAGCCTGCCGTCTGCGCTTGCGCCCGATCGTGATGACCTCGGTCGCATTCATCGCCGGCACCGTGCCGCTGGTGCTGTCGCATGGCGCGGGCGCCGAGGTGCGCTCGGTCACCGGCATCACCGTGTTCGCCGGCATGTTGGGCGTGACCCTGTTCGGCCTGTTCCTCACCCCGGTGTTCTACGTCGCCCTGCGCAAGCTCGCCGGGCGGCCACTGGTCTCTCACGCCGCGGACGCGCCGGCGCTCGAGGCCTGATTCCCTCCCCTCATTCCAAGGACCCTCCCCATGACCACACAAGACAAGATCGCCCTCGTCACCGGCGCCACCCGCGGCATCGGCCTGGAGACCGTGCGCCAGCTCGCCGAAACCGGCGTGCACGTGCTGCTCGCCGGACGCGATCGCGGCAAGGCCGTCGACGCCGCGCTGAAACTGCAGTCGCAGGGCCTTCCGGTCGAGGCCATCGGTCTCGACGTCACCGATGCGGACAGCATCGCCTCCGCAGTGCAGCAGGTGGAGGCACGGCATGGCCGGCTCGACATCCTGATCAACAACGCCGGCATCCTGCTCGACGACCCGGCGCAGAAAGTGTCGGGCCAGTCGCAGCAGACCTGGCGCAAGACCTTCGACACCAACGTGTTCGGCGTGATCGCGACCACCCAGGCCTTCCTGCCGCTGCTGCACAAGTCCGCGGCCGGCCGCATCGTCAACGTGTCCAGCATCCTTGGCTCGAATGCGCTGCACAGCGATCCGGCGTCGTTCATCTACGACTTCAAGGTGCCGGCCTACAACGTCTCCAAGAGCGCGGTGAACGCATGGACGGTGCAACTGGCGTATGAACTGAAGGACAGCACCATCAAGGTCAACACCATCCACCCCGGCTACGTGCAGACCGACATGAACGGCGGCGAGGGCGAGATCAGCGTGCCCGAGGGCGCGCGCACCAGCGTCAGGCTCGCGCTGATCGACGAAGACGGCCCCAACGGCGGCTACTACTACCGCGACGAGGTGCTGCCGTGGTGAGGCGACTGGCGTTCACCGCACTCGCCACCGCCTTGCTGTCTGCGTGCGCGGTGGGGCCTGACTTCGTGAAGCCGGACATGCCGGCATCGGCGACCTTCGCCCGGGCGCCGGCCACGGAGGCATCGGTGGCGCCAGCCGCCGCCGATGCGCCGTTCTGGGACGCGTTCGGCGACCCCACCCTGTCGGCACTGGTCGCCGATGCGCTGCGCGCGAACCACGACCTGCGCATCGCGCTTGCCAACCACGACCAGGCCACGGCCCTGCTGCGCGGCGCGCGTTTCGACCGGCTACCCACGATCACCGCGGACGGCCAGGCCGCCGACACGCGCAGCAGTGCCGACCAGCTTCCCGGCGTGGCACGCGATGACCGCGACGCGCGCAGCTACCAGGCCGGCATCGCCGCCAGTTGGGAACTCGACCTGTTCGGCCGGATCCGGCGCAGCGTCGAGGCGGGCACGGCCGACGCCGAGGCCAGCGCCGCCGACCTGCGCGCCGCGCAAGTCGTGGTGGCCGGCGACGTGGCCGCGGCCTATGTCGAACTGCGCGGCCTGCAGGAACGCCTGCGCGTGGCCCGCGAGAACCGCGACAACCAGCAACGCACGCTCGACCTGGTGCAGGCGCGGCTGGACGCCGGCGGCGCCAGCGACTTCGACGGCGCACGCGCACGCGCGCAACTGGAAGCCACGTCCGCGCGCATTCCCGCCCTGGAAGCGGCGGAAGCGGTGGCGATGCACCGGATCGCGGTCCTCACCGGGCGCACGCCGGATGCGCTGATCGCCACGCTCTCGCAGCCGGCGCCGCTGCCCGTGCTGCCTGCGCGGATCGAACCCGGCACCCCGGCCGACGTGCTGCGGCACCGCCCGGACGTGGCCGCAGCTGAGGCGCGCCTGCACGCCGCCACCGCGCGCATAGGCATTGCCACAGCGGACCTGTTCCCGCGCATCACCCTGGGCGGCCTGCTGGGCACTCAGGCAAGCGCAGCAGGCGCCTTGTTCGAGCGCGACAGCCAGACCCGCCTGGTCGCGCTCGGCATCGACTGGTCCTTCCTCGACGTAGGCCGCGTCCGCGCACGGATCGCCGGTGCCGACGCAGCCGGTGACGCGGCGTTGGCGCACTACCAGCAATCGGTCCTGCGTGCGCTGCAGGACACCGAAGACGCGCTGGTCCGACTGGATCGCGCGCGCCGGGAGGATGAGCACCTGCAACGCGCCGCGACGGACAGCGCACGGGCCGCGGACCTGGCACGCGTGCGTTTCGACGCGGGTGCGACCAGCCTGTTCGAGATGCTCGACGTCGAGCGGTCACGGCTGCAGGCGGAAGACGCCTTCGCCGATGGGCGCTCACGCAGCGCGCTCAACGCCATCGCCCTCTACAAGGCGCTGGCCGGAGGTTGGCCGCAGTCCCCGCCGGCGCGCGAATCCATTGCGGATCGACGCTGATCCAGCGCAAAACTAAAGGCCGGATGAAGGACGTCAAGGAGGAACAGCGACGCCCGTCAATGTTTGTTCACTGCGACCGGGACAAACGCGGGCAGCATCATAGGATCGCAACGCCAACCGAAAACTTTGGGGAACCCATGAAACGCCTGCTGTTCGCCGTACTGTTCGGCTTCGTCTTCCTGTCGCCGATGGCGGCCACCGCCAAGAACAAGCACCACGACCGTCATCATCACGATCACGATCACGATCACGATGACGACGACCGATATGATCGCCATCGGCACCGGCACGATTATCGTCGCGGCGTTGTTTACGTCGAAAAGCGCATCTATGTCGATGATTACCGCCACTATGACCTGGCTCCGCCGCCCCGTGGACACCGCTGGGTGCGCAGCCCGGACGGCAAGTACGTCCTGATCGCCGTGGCGACGGGCGTCATCGCCGACATCCTGCTGCACCACTGAGGCGCAGGTTACCGAAGCTCCGAAATGGCCCCGTTCGCGGGGCCATTTGTTTTTCCGGTCGCAAATGGCCGTCCATCGGTGACTCCGTCCGGCAAGAAGCGGACTTCATGGGGTCCAGGCAGGTGCCGGCCCGAACTTGATCGGTTGCTGTTGCGACAGCGACTTCTTCACATCCGGCGGATAATTCCGTGTAGGCTGGGATCGCAGCAGCGCTGCATTCGCGCGTTTCTTTCGACTCCGTCGCCGGCTTCGCCTCCCTTCACGCGTCATTGCCCGTTCTCCGGGCACGTCAAGGGAGCGCCAGTGCCCGGCTATTCCACCCGCCAGCTGAGCGTGACCATCGGTGGTCATGAGTGGCGCTTGCGCGTCCTCAGCGACCTGCAGCAGTTCGCCGATCCCGACGGCCATGGCGAACGCCTCGGCATTTCATCCGCGCAGTGGAGCCTGTTCGGCCAGGTGTGGCCGTCCGGCCATTCATTGGCGCAGGCGATGCACCGCGCGACATTCAACGGCGAGCGCGTCCTGGAACTGGGCTGTGGCATCGGCCTCGCCAGCCTGGTGCTGCAGCAACGCGGCGTGGACGTCGTGGCAAGCGACATCCATCCGCTCGCCGAACCGTTCCTCGCCTACAACGCCGCACTCAATGCGCTGCCCGCGGTGCACTACCGGCAGCTGCGCTGGGATGTTCCGCTCCCTTCGCTGGGCCACTTCGACATCATCATCGCCAGCGACGTGCTCTACGAATCCGCGCATGCGGAGCTGGTCAGCGGCGTGATCCAGCGGCATGCGCGCGACACCGCACAGGTATGGGTCGTCGATCCGGGCCGCGGCAACAGCGGGCGTTTCAGTCGCCTGATGGCGTCGCAGGGCTATACCGCCGACTCCCTGCGTTCGCCCACGAACGACGACGACCTGCCTCCTTACAGCGGCCGGCTGCTGCGCTACCGCCGCGGCGAAGCCGGACGCCCCGCGTGACGGCGCCCGGCCCGGCGCAGCGGCCCGCTGCCGACGCAACCGGCCTCAGTTACCCGAGAACTCGACTTCCCACTTGCCCTCGCGCATCGCCAACACGCTGGCATCCGGCGTGATGCAGAAGGTCGGATAGTCGGGAGACACGCGCATCAGCCTGCACTGGAACGGTGCCTCCCCCGAACGGGCCCAGTCCTTCGTCGCGGGTGAGTAGCTGTAGGTTTCCCAATTGCTGCTGAATGCGCCCATGTTGAGGCGACTCGCCCAGCCCTTGTCGAGGCCGTCCATCTGCACGTCGAAGATGATGTAGGGCGGGCGACCGATCGCGGCCCAGGTAGCGCCCTTGTCGGACGAGACGTACACCTTCGAGAACGCACCCTGGCTCCACAGCGCCGTGATGACCCCGCTGGCGACGTCGACGCGATGGGAGGAGATGCGCTCTCCGGGCGTGATCGTTGACCACTGTCCGCCGGCGATGTCCAAGCGCTGCAGGCCGTTGCCGGCCATCACGTAATACTGGCCGTCGACGAGCTGGCCGCGAGCGCCCAGCCAACCGATCTGGTCCTTCGGCGCGATGACAAACTCCTTCGACACGACCAGATCGCGCAGGTCGGCGCCGTTGCCGGTGTAGACGCGCATGCGGATCGAGGGCGTGCCCTTCGCTGCGGCGATCAGGCCGCCCCCGCGTGGCGCGTCCGGATCGTCAAAGCCCTGGGTGGTGGTCACCACCCACGTGCCGCCTGCGTGGTCGATATCGACAACGGCCTCGTTTCGCGCAAAGGCCTTCAGTTCCGTCCACGTGGCACCCGCGTCGCGGCTCTCGCGCACGCGGCCGTCGTCGCTGCCACTGAGCAGGCGGCCCTCGTCCGCTTCAACCGAGAGGATCTGCCGCAACGTGTCGATGCCGACGCTGCTCCACTCCCCGCCCGGCGTGCGCTTGCGCAACTGGCCCAGGTCCGCCGGGAACAGCAGCGTGCCGTCGGACAGGCGCGCGGGCTCGTCCTGCAGCGGTACCGTGACGGCGCGGGCCAGGCGCACGAACTCCGCGGGGTCGCGCGCCTGCTTCAACGCCTCGCGCGTCGACGGTTTGTTGACCTTGCGGTCATAGGCCATCAAAAGGTCGGCGACCAGCCCCAGCCCCGTGCCGCCCTGGTTGGTGTTGATCGGCGGCTGCACCTGTGCGATGCCGGCGGTGATGGGCGCGGGGTCCGTCAACAGCGAAGCGAACGACTGCGTGGCCGCGTGCAATGCGCCCGCGTGTTCCTCATGGACCAACGGCACCAGCACGGTCGCATAGCCACCCACGTCGAACGCGGCCAGGTCCCCCAGGTCCGTGACCCGTCCCGCCTGCACCTCAAACTCCGGCCCCTCATTCCAGTTCAGCAGGCCCCACTGCGCCACCTTGTAGCGCCCCGCCGGCAACCACTTGCCGAAGGCCTGCGCGTTGCCTACAGAATGCGCCGTCGCCGACGTGTCCAGCCGCTGCGGCTTGCCCTTCCCCACGGGCTTCACCGTCAGCACCTGACCACCGCCCTTGGGGAAGGCGACATGCACATAGCCGTGCGTCGCTGCCAGCTGATCGGGTAACTGGGGCTGCTCCTTGGCGGCAACGGGGAGGCTCAGCAGGAGGCTGGTCAGCAGGAGTTGGCGCATCGATTCAGGTCCTTCAACGTGGAATGTCGGGTGGGACATGTTTTGCGCACAGCGACACACCACCTGGGTACGGTGGAATGACGTAGACGCTTGCGATGCCCCCTGGTGCACGACCTGAGTCGGTGGTCGGCGGCGGTCATTGTAATAACGCTTCGGTCGGCGGCGCCCCTACGCGAAGGGGACATGGCCCATCCAGGCAGTTGCCGACTCCATGCAAGGGGGCCCAGACCCCATCACCGCCCTCAACCGAGCACCACGGCCCTAGCGGGGCCCCGCCAATGCGACCGCATCGACACCCGCCGCAAAATGCAGCCGATCGGTCCTGTCCGTTGCGGCCCGGAGAATGGCGTCTGCAACATCCTGCGGATACGTGATCGCCTCGGGTTGGGCGAACGCTTCGAAGATCGGGCCAGCAAACCCGGCGTAGCTGTCTGGTATCAGGCCGTTCATGCGCTCCGCACCGTTTTCGGCAAAGCGCGTCGACGGCGCATAGCCCGGTTCGACCAGCTTGACGCGCACACCGAAGTACCCCAACTCGTGAGCCAGGGAGCCGGTGAACCCATCGATCGCGGTCTTGCTTGCGGTATAGGCCGCCGCCAGCGGCATGCTGGCCAGCGTCGTGCTCGATGTGACATTGACGATGACGCCGGAACGGCGTTCACGCATCTGGGGAATCACCGCCTGGCACATCGCCATCGTCCCCAGGGTATTAGTCCGGAAGACCTCCCGAACGGTCGCCATGGGTGTCGCCTCGAATGCCCCCACCACGCCGATACCGGCGTTGTTCACCAGGACATCAATCGGCCCGGCATCACGTACAGCTGCAGCGACGCTGTCCGGGTCAGTGACGTCGAGCCGCAGGACCCGGATCCGCTCGGACACTGGAAGGATGTCCGGTTGCGGCGTGCGCATGCTGGCGATCACGCTCCAGCCCTGCCGATGGAAGTGACGGGCGGTTTCCAAGCCATAGCCGGACGAGCAGCCGGTGATCAGGACGGTTTTCATTGCGTAACTCCTTGGTTGAGGGTGGAGTTACGGTATGGCACGATTGCAGGACTCTCTATAACGTAAAGTCCGATATTCATTCGCAATCATCCAAAAATGTCCGACCCGCTTACCGAACTGATCACCCTGCTGAGACCCGCAGAGATCCGCGCCAAGGGGATCAGCGGCACGGGCGCCTGGGGTGTTCGCTACACGGCCTACGGGCATCCCGGATTCTGCGTGGTGACCGAAGGCGCCTGTCTCCTGCAAGTCGAAGGTACAGACCCGATCCGCCTTGAAGCGGGCGATTTCGTGTTCCTGCCAACGACCCCGGCCTTTGTCCTTTCTGGTTTCGAGCCGGTGGATCCCCACCCGATCGATCCGATAGCGGCATCGCAGCGAACGAACGATCTGCACTACGGGCCGGAGGAAGGTAAACCGGATGCCCGCATGTTGGGCGGGTACTTCGAGTTCGGCTCTCCCGATGTCAGCCTGCTCGCGCAGTTCCTCCCCAAAGTCGTCCATGTACGTGGCCTGGTGCGCCTGGATGCACTGGTCCGCCTCATCCGCGAAGAAGCGGCGCAGTCACTCCCCGGGCGCGAGCTCATCCTGGCGCGTTTGGTGGAGGTCCTGTTGATCGAGGCGTTGCGTGCAGCGCCCGCGGACGACGCACCGCCCGGCCTGATGCGCGGATTGGCGGATGAAAGGCTCGCGACGTCAATTCGGGCAATGCACCGGGATCCGGCGCGAGCGTGGACGGTTGAACAACTGGCCAACGTCGCGGCGCTTTCGCGCTCAGCGTATTTCCAGCGCTTCACGCATTCGCTGGGCCTGCCGCCGATGGAATACCTGCTGACGTGGCGAATGGCGATTGCCAAGGATCTGATTGCCCGCGAGCGCCTGCCGATGGAGCAGGTCGCCGCGCGCATAGGCTACTCGTCCGCCAGCGCCTTCAGCACCGCTTTCCGCCGCCATGTCGGTCGCTCACCGCGAGGTTATGCGCGGGAGAGCTCTTTATCCCCTACTCGCTAATGCCCCGCCGCCAAGCTCGCGTCCTGGTCGCGGTGCGTAGCCAACCTCTCGACCAGCGACTCACTGGCCTGGTTCAGGCCGATCACCTCGACCTCGGCACCATGCCTGCGCAGCTTGATTACTACGCGGTCGAGCGCGGCCACCGCACTGGTGTCCCAGAAGTGCGCGTGGGTGAGGTCGATCAGCACCCGCTTGGTCGCGTGCAGGTAGTCGAAACTGTTGCTGAACTGCACCGCGCTGGCGAAGAACACCTCGCCGTGCACGGTGTACACGCGCGTGCCATCGCTGCGGTCCTCGTCGTCGACGCGCAACATGACGCTGACCCGGCGCGAGAACGACAGCGCGGTCAGCAGCACGCCGACCAGCACGCCCTTGGCAAGGTCGTGGGTGGCGACGGTTACGATCACGGTGCCGATCATGATCAGGTTGGCGCTCTTCGGGTGCGACTTCAGTTCGAGCACGCTCTTCCAGTGGAAGGTGCCGATGCTGACCATGATCATCACCGCTACCAATGCCGCCATCGGGATCTTCGACACCCACTCGCTGGCGTAGACGACCAGCAGCAGCAAGACCACGCCGGCGATGAAGCAGGACAGCCGCCCGCGGCCGCCGGAAGAAATGTTGATCATCGACTGCCCGATCATCGCGCAGCCGGCCATGCCACCGAAGAAACCGGCGACGATGTTGCCGGCGCCCTGGCCGGCGCATTCGCGCTGGCGATTGGTTGGCGTGTCGGTGGCGTCCTCGACGATCTGCGCCGTCATCAGCGACTCCAGCAGGCCGACCACGGCCAGCGTGGCCGAAACCGGCAGCAGGATCTGCAACGTTTCCATCGTCAGCGGAATGTCGGGCAGCAGGAACACCGGGAGACTGTCGGGCAGCTGGCCCATGTCGCCGACGGTGCGGATGTCGATGCCGAAGCTGATGCAGACGCCGGTCAGCACCACGATCGCCACCAGCGGCGAAGGCACCGCGCGGGTCAGCAGCGGCAGCAGGTAGATGATCGCGAGGCCCGCCGCGCACACCGCGTACACCGCCCACGGCACGCCGACCAGCTCCGGCAGCTGCGCAAGGAAGATCAGGATAGCCAACGCGTTGACGAAGCCGATCACCACCGAGCGTGACACGAAGCGCATCAGCGTGTTCAGGCGCAGCGCCGCCGCGATGATCTGCAACACACCGGCAAGGATGGTAGCGGCAAGCAAGTACTGCAGGCCGTAGTCCTTGACCAAGTCGACCATCACCAGCGCCATCGCCCCGGTCGCCGCCGAGATCATGCCCGGCCGGCCGCCGGCGATAGCGGTGACCACGGCGATGCAGAACGAAGCGTACAGGCCGACCTTGGGGTCGACACCGGCGATCAGCGAGAAGGCGATCGCCTCGGGAATCAAGGCCAGCGCCACCAGAACACCCGAGAGGATGTCGCCGCGCACATTGCCGAACCACTGCTCGCGCAGCGAATAGATGACGGACATGGATGGCTCCTGCACGCCGATTGCGGCGCGCGTTGCAGATGGAAAAAAACGTAAACGGACCCGTCGGCCGCGATGGACAGCGGCGCGTGCGAACTGCGGCTACGGGTCAGGGCGGCGTCATCGCATCGGGCGGCGGCGGCGAGGGTCGCTATTGTAGGGCTGTGCAGAGGAGCGCTCAAATCGGGTGGTGCCGTGGCTGGGCTGCGGTGGACCAAGGTGCCCAGGCTCGCCCAAGTTCGCGAACCTCCCGCATGCCAGATGGTTGATCAGGTTCTCGCACTGCTGCCCGGCCACCGGCAGGCCGTGCACGTCAGATTGTCGAATCCCCGCGCAGTGCGGCTGCGTGGCTTTCAAAAAGACGGACCATCCAGTCCGCCACCGTTCGGAACCGCGTGACGTGGCCCGCATCGCGATGACTCAGCAGCCAAAGCTCGCGATGGATGACGGGTTGTGGCTCCAGCCGCTGGAGTCCGGCACTGTCAGCCGCGATACAGGGCAGCAGTGCAATTCCCACGCCCTCCTGGCAGGCACGAAGAATCATCGACACACTGCTCAGGCGCGTCGGCGGCCTGCGTAGCTCCAGCCGGTCCAACCATTGCATTTCCGGCATGCGCGAAAGCTCCAGCGGATACGCAAGCCACGGTGCATCGGCCCATTCTTCACGCGGGAGCCCCGCGAACGACGGTGCACCATACACCGCCAGCCCCAAGTCGCCGACCTTGCGCATGCGCAGCGCGGCATCCTCGTTGGGCCGACTGAGGCGTATGGCGAGATCGGCCTCGTGCCGGGTAAAGGACAAGTCGCGATTGTCGCCTATCAGATTGATCTGCAGCCCCGGGTACTGTGCGAGCAGCGGGGGCAGGTACCGCAAGATCCAGTGGCTGAAGAGCACATCGATCGCGGTGATGCTGACGACGCCGGAGACACCCTCCCCCTCCGCGCGCGTATCCACCAGCATGGTCTGGACGCGGTCCAGCACCGACTCTGCATGCGCCAGGAAGACGCGTCCGGCGTCGGTAGCCTGGTAGCCGGTCGGCTCGCGGATGAACAAGCGCACGCCCAAGGCTTTCTCCGCGGCGGCCACGCGACGGCTCACCGTCGAGGCATCCAGACCAAGGATGCGCCCGGCCTGGCTCATGCTTCCCGTATCGGCAAGCTTGAGCAGCAACGGAATGTCGTTCCAATCGAAGCTCACGGCGGACGGTCTCCGGTCGCGGACTTCCGGCTGAGCCGGGCGCTTGTATGAAAGCACACGGCCATGGAAACACATAGCGCAACAAGCGTGCCAGCCGGCGTTGCAAGGATGCATCGCGTGTTTGCAGGCATGGGCGTTTTCGCGGCGACCCCACGGGGGTAAAAATCACTTCGTCAACAGGACCTGAAAAGTTCGACGTACCCACGCTCATCGTCCACGGCTATCCGGGCGCGCCGCATGGCATCACCGACACGCACAAGGAAATGCTCAACGCCGACCTTCTGGACTTCCTGAAGTCCCGAGGGCCGCCATTCACAGACCTTCACAGGTCTCCCGGCTTACGAGTAATCCCATGCTCTCGACACTCAACCTCAGCGTCTTCGGCACCTTCCACACCCTGCTCGCCCTGGTGGCCGTAGCCGCGGGCATCATCGACCTCTCCCGCCGTGGCGAGATCGGTAGCGGGACGCGCCCCGGGCTGACCTACATACTGTTCACCGCGGCCACCGCCATTACCGGGCTCTTCATCTTCCGCCACGGTGGTTTCGGAGCGCCGCACATGCTTGCCATAGCGACACTGGCAGTGCTGGCCGTCGCCTGGGCCGCGGAAAGGCGCGCGCGAGCGGCGACCGGGCTTTCGCGCTACGTCGCGGTGCTCGGCTATTCGCTGACCCTGTTCTTCCACCTGATCCCCGGACTCACCGAGACGGGCACGCGCGTCCCCTTGGGCAGCCCCGCTTTCAGCGGCCCGGAGGATCCGATGCTCAAGGCATTGGTCGGTGCGGGCTTTCTCGTCTATCTGGCCGGTGCGGCGGTGCAGGCCGCACGCATTCGCCGCACACGTCGCGAGGTAGCGCCGGCATGAACATCCAGACCCGACCCAAGGCACTCGTCACGGGCGCCTCCTCTGGAATTGGCGCGGTCTACGCCGACCGGCTTGCGCGCCTTGGCCACGACGTGGTGCTGGTTGCGCGGGATGAGGAGCGCATGCAGGCACTGGCGGAACGCCTTCAGCGCGACCCCGGAACCTCGGCGGAGGTGCTGCGCGCCGACCTGCTCGACCCGGCCGACCTGCAGCGGGTCGAAGCGCGCCTGCTCGACGACCACGCCATCACGATGCTGGTCAACAACGCAGGCGTCGCCGGCCTCGGCCCATTCGATTCCGCCGACCCGCTCACGCTCGAGGCCATCGTCTCGCTCAACGTCATGGCCGTGACGCGGCTCGCCGCCGCGGCGGCGAAGGGCTTCGTTGCACGCGGCGGCGGCACCATCGTCAACATCGGCTCGGTCACCGCCCTGATGCCAGAAAGCTTCGAGCCCGTGTATGTGGCCACCAAGGCCTACGTGTTGGCGCTGAGCCAGTCGCTGCACGAGCAATTGGGTCCGCGCGGCATCCGCGTCCAGGCCGTGCTGCCGGGGATGACCCGCACGGAGATCTGGGAGCGCTCCGGCGTCGATCCACAAACGCTGCCGCCCGACATGGTGATGGAGGCCAGCGAACTGGTGGACGCTGCGCTGGCCGGGTTGGACATGGGCGAGTCGGTCACGATTCCATCGCTGCCCGACGTGGACGAGTGGGAATACTTCAACGACAAGCGGCGCAAGCTTGCCCCGTTGCTGTCGCGCAAGCATGCCGCCGAGCGCTACCGGCTCGCTCCAGGCTGATCCCCACGGCCTTACAAGAATTCCGTGGGGATGGGATGCGCCGGCGACTCGGACATCCACATCACGCTACTGATCCACCAGCGGCGGCCGTCAAAGTAGGCCTCGATGCTGTTCAGCCCTTTGAATCGCTCGACGCTGCCGTCGGCCACCACCTCCCCCTCGTACACCGAATCAACGTGGGCGATGTTTCCGTACTGCTTGGTCTTCCGCGACACCTCCCATTCCTTGAACCCGCCAGCCACGAGCGGTTCGGTCGCGTCCACGTATTGCTGATGCGTCCAGATCTGGGTTTTCACCTTGCCCGACGCATCGGTTGACGTGGCAATGAACCGCACCCATGGCACGTACAGCGTCCTGTCCCGGTCCCATTGCCTGTCGTCGTCCGGCGCGGTGTTGACGACTTCATAGAACGCCCGCATCAGGCCGTCGAGCGTACTGACGTCGGCGGGCCTTGCTGGCACCTCTTTCACTGCAACGGTTTGCGCCGGGCTTGCGTGGGACCAGGACAACGCGGCGGCGAGCACCAACACTTTCAACGTCGATGTCACGTGTTTCACTGGAACTCCTTTCGGGCGATCAGGTCTGGGGAGGGCGGGAGTTTCAGCTGACCTTGCGGCGCCGCCGAAGGCCATCGGTGCGGAGCCGGATCAGCGGTCGACTTGCGCCGGTTCACCGGCACTTCGCCCGCCTGCGCCACGGTCGCGCACGTCAGCGCAAGCGACAGCACGCAACCATTCATCCATCGCGACTTGCTCATCCGTGCATCCTCCGTGAATTCGATGCAGGGACTGTATCGATGGGGGGTGAGATCCGGATAGGCCACTAACCGGCCTTTACCGTTGTCGCAGTGCCGTGATAGCGACGATGTCGCTATGCTCCATCCGCCCGCACGACCCCAACAGCTCCTGGATGGTGACGATGGCCGCTAGTGCCGCGGGATTTCGTCTTCTGGCACGAGTGACCTGCCCCAGAGGGGCACCCACGGAGCCTAACCGTGCACCGATATCGCAGCGCCCGATCCGCATGGATGGCCGGCGTTCTGGCCGTCGTCATTGCCGCCGCACAGGCCTCTGTTCCGTTCTGGGGCGCCAAGACCTCCAGTCCGGCGGACACGCCCCCAGCACAACTCAAGGCCGGCCAGTGGTTCTGGGGGGGCGACGACAAGACGCTCGGGCCCATCGCCGTGGTGGTCAGCCTGACCGAACAGCGCGGTTACGTGTGCCGCAATGGGGTGCTTATCGGTTTCACCACCGTCAGCACGGGAAAGCCCGGGCACGAGACTCCGACCGGCGTCTTCCATATTTCCCAGAAGGACAAGGACCACCATTCGAGCAAGTACAACAACGCGCCCATGCCGTACCAGCAGCGGCTGACCCAGGACGGCGTCGCCCTCCATGCCGGCGGGCTGCCCGGGTATCCCGAATCCCACGGCTGCGTGCACTTGCCCAGCGAGTTCGCGCGCCTTCTGTTCGGTGCCAGCAACATGGGCATGACCGTGGTGGTGGCGGAGGAAGGCAAGGCACCCGCGGCGATGGTGCATCCGACCGCGCTCATCCCGATCGATCCCGTGACGGGAGGGCAGGCGGTCATGCCGACGCTCGATGATGGCCAGCCCTTCCGCTGGCAGCCGGAGCAATCGCCCGATGGCTCCATCTCCATGGTCATCAGCACTACCGACCAGCGGATCGTGGTCCTGCGCAACGGCATCGAGATCGGCCGCGCCCGCATCCATGTGCGCGATCCGCACAGGCGGTCCGGCACCCATGCCTATGTCGCCAGCACCGAGTACATGGGCGGCGAAGTCCCGGGTTATCCGGGCCTGAAGATGCCGAAGTGGACCGTCATCGGCATCCCGGGCCATGGCGATGAGCAGGGCACCGTGCTGGATGCCGACGCCATCCATGATCTGGTGATGCCGCACGAGTTCGCGCGGCAACTGGCGCCGCTCATCGTGCCGGGAACCGTGGTGGTCGCCACCGACCAACGCATGCTGCCCCACTCCACCGGCCGGGTGCAGGCCGTGATCGATACCCTGCCTCCGACCGCCACCGCTGCACGCTGATCCCAACCTTCCCATTCCTCGAGGAGTCCGTCGTGAGCCGATTCGCCCTGCCTTTCGTTGCCGTCCTGAGCGTGTCGATTGCCGCAGGCCTGGCCGCCCCACCGGCGCATGCCCAGCGTGCCAGCCAGATGTCCGACCTCGTGGGTGCCAAGGCCGGCCAGGCGGAAGGCAGCATCATCGATCGAGGCTACGTCTATATCACCGGCCATAGCGGCAGCAATTCGAAGCACAGTTATTACTGGAATGCGAGGAGCAAGAACTGCCTCCACGTCGAGACCCGGGATGGACGCTATTCCTCGGTGACCGATGGCACGCCCGCCGACTGCAACCAGGCTGCCAAGAGCAGCAACGGTGCCGCCGCCGCGATCATCGGGGCCGTGGTGCTGGGTGCCGTGCTGGCGCACAAGTCCAGCCACCACGACAACGGCGCGCATTACGCCAATACCGCGGACGAAGAACAGTACGAACGTGGCTTCTACGACGGCCAGCAGAACCACAGCTACCACAACTACGATCGTTCCGATTCCTACGCGTCGGGCTACCAGGCAGGCGTGGACCAGCGCAACCGTGATTCCGGCTACCACAGTGGCCGCGGTGGCTACGCGCAGGCCCAGCGCATCAGTGACCTGCAGGGATCGGATTCGATCTCCGCGATCGACGCGATGTCGTCGCGCGGCTTCGCGAACGTGGACAGCTTCGATTCCGGCAACACCCAGTACGGCATCTTCTGGAACAGGAATACGCGCCAGTGCGTGCAGATGACGATGGCCGATGGCCAGGTGTATGCCATCCAGACCCTCGATTCCCATCCGAAGTGCCGCTGACGGATCGCGCGCCCCACGCCCATCACGAGGAGGAGCCCGTGTCCCGTGTTCCATTGACGCTCCTGGCGCTTGCCCTGGTCGCATGCACCCCGCGCCAGCCCCCGGCGGCCGAGTCGCCGGCGCCTGCATCCGCTTCCGTGGAAACCGCGAGTGCAACGGCCACCCCGGCCCCGCAGCCAGTGCAACCGATGCTGCCGCCGATGGCCGATGGCGAGACCGACGACCCCAACGCGATCCCCCCGGTCGCGCTGGAGCCGATCCGGGCGGACCTCGGCAAGGACATGGGCGAAGTCCATTATTTCGGGCGGACGGTTGACCTGGGCGGTGACGGCCGCTCCGAAGCGGTAGTTCAGGTGGCGGGCCCGAATGTCTGCGGGACGGGTGGCTGCACGACCTACGTGTTGGCCCAGGACGACACCGGCAAATGGTCGATCGTGAGCACGCTCAGCGTGACCCAAGCCCCCATCGCCGCGACGACCACGCGCACCCATGGTTGGCGTGACCTGCTGGTGGCGGTCGGTGGTGGCGGAGGCGAATCGGGATTCGCGAACGTCACCTTCGACGGCAAGGCCTATGCGTCTAACCCCACCACGGTACCGCGCCCGCTGGCGAAGTCCCTCCCGCCGGATGCGGAGATCCTGGTGCCGCGCTTCGACAGCCTGGCCGAAGGTCCGCTGTTGCCCTGACCGGACCCTGTCGCTGCGTGCGCGTTCTACGGATCGCGCGCGCAGCCGAGCGCCGGCTGGCCCCGGTCCACCGTCACCCGCGCCGTGTAGGGGAGCCACGCTCCCGACGTCGCGTCCTGGCACAAACGCGGCGTCACCCTGACCTCCACCCTCCCGAGCGCGTCCGTCGCGACGACGTTCCGGCCATCGAACAGGACATCGTTCGATTCCAGCGCCAATTCACGCGTGCCCTGCGGGCCGAGCAGCATCACGCGCTTGCCCGCGATGCTCACCTTCCAATCGGGCGAATGGATGACGGCCACGAAGTCCGGCGCCATGTCGGCCGGCGCGTCGAGCGGCGGCGACTGCGCAGGCTCCGACACGACGCCGCTGGCGCAGCCGGCCAGCGCGACAACGCACGCGAGGCGTACGCTGACCCGCCATGCAGACGTCATGACGTCCGGTTCGCTGGATGGCCGCGCCGGGCAAGCGCGACGAGGGACCAGATGAGCCCCAGCACCAGCACGGGATAGAAGAGGAGCAAGTCGACCCGGATGTTCGCATCGGGTGTCGCCACCTGCACCGCCACCTCGTAGGCCGCATAGGCAAGCCATGCGACGCCCACCCATTTCGCCACCCGCACGCCGCGCCGGCGTCCCGCAAGGAAGAGGGTGACGCCCACCGCGGCGGCGACCACGGCAACCAGCGTGAAAAGCACGATCGGAGTCATGGGACACCTGCACGGTTGGCATGTTGATGCCCGAGGCGTTCCCGCCCTCGCGGCCCGGTTCCCGTATGCGCGCGTCGCGGGGTGAAGTCAAGGCAGGCGTGTGCCTCGCGCAGAAGCGCCGACCCGGCGCGACGTGTCGAAATCAGCCCGTCGGTCGTCCCGGGCAATGGGCTGCGGCGCCGGGTGTAGCATCGCCGTGTCGGCCCGGCCGCGGCTCGATCCCGCGAACCTGTCTACGCGACACGGTTTGCCGCATACACGCATCACCCAGCCCGCATCCTCGTGTCCTGTCACCGGAGACGCCGCATGAACGCCATGATCCCCGCCTTGCTGTGCGTTGGCCTGCTGAGCGCCTGCCAACGTGTCGAACCAACCGCGACCGACGCCGCACCGCAGCCCGCGCCCCCCGCGTCCGCCACGAATGCCACGCCCGCTGCGGCCCCCGCGCTGTCCGCGATCCCCGCCTCGCTGGCGCCGTTCGGGAACGGGTACCCGACGGCGGGCTCGCCCTGCCTCAGGCTCGGCGAGAGCGAGGCAACCTTGCAATGGCTGGACGACAGCGCCGACCTGGTCGGCTGCCCCGATGCCGCGTCGGCCGCAGCGCTCGGCGGCAAGGTCGTCGCCACCATCGAGGGGGCCACCGTGGTCTCCGTCCCCCGCGCAGTTCCTCCCGCCTCCCAGCCGGTGGAAGGGACGACAGACGCGCTGGTGCCCGGCACCGCGTTCCATGCCACCACTTCGCTACCGTGCTCGGCGGACGGCGGCAGGACGATGGCCACCTGCGAGGCAGGCGTGATACGGGCACAGGCCCCCGACCAGTTCACCACCGTGGAGATCACCCGGCCCGATGGCCGCAAGCGGGTGATTTCGTTCCGCGCCACCACCGCGATCGGTGCCGATGGCAGCCAGGCCGATGGCGCCTCGGGATACACCTTCAAGGCGACGCGCAGCAGCGACAACACCATCATCGATTACGGCCCTGAGCACTACGTCATCACGGATGCATTGATCGTCGGCGGCTAGCAGGCAGCGATGCGATGCCCATGGCACCGCGTCAGGCGCTGGAACCGTCCACGCTGTTCCTGCGGCGCCCGGTCTCGGCCTGGCTGCTGCTGTCTGCGGTCGGCGCCATCGCGCAGGGGCTGGCCCTCCACCGGCGCGGCGCTCCCCTGAGCAACCGGACTCCCCTATCCTTCGGCACGTCCCCTCTCGAAGCCTCACATGACCCCGAGCCCAGAAACGTCCGCTGCGCAGTCCTTGGAAAAGGACGCCTATCAGGCATTCGACCGTGGCGACCTGCAGGAAGCGTCCCGGCTCTTCGGCAAGCTGGTGGAACAGGAACCGACCACCGCCCACTTCCACTACATGCTTGGCCTGAGCCACAAGTACCAGCTGGACTGGCAGGAGTCGTTGCACCACAACCTGCGCTCGCAGCAGTTGGACGAGGAGTTCGACGAGTCGTCCGCGTGGAATGCCGGCATCGCGGCCACCGCGCTGGGCGACTGGGCGGAAGCACGGCGACAGTGGACCCAGTGCGGTATCGGGATTCCGGAAGGCGAAGGTCCCATCGAGGGCGACTTCGGGCTGGTCAGCATCCGCCTCAACCCGTGGGCCGAGGGTGAGACGGTGTTCGCACGGCGCATCGACGTGGTACGGGCCCGGTTACTGAATGTGCCGCTGCCAGAGAGCGGGCACCGGCTGTTCGACATCGTGCTGCACGATGGAGCCAAGACCGGCGAGCGCCGGATCGAAGGCGGCGTCGTGCCAGTGTTCAACGGCCTCGCGCGGCTGGCGCCGTCCGACTACCGCACTTATGTGGCTTTCGTCCGCTGCGACTCGCCTGCCGATATCGAAGATCTCAGGAATGCCACGCTACCCGGCATCGGCTACACGGAGGATTGGACCGGTTCCATTTCCCACTACTGCCTGCGCTGTAGCTACGGCACTCCGCATCGTCACGACGATGAGGCCACCGAATCGCTGGACTGGGAAAGCGAGCGCAACCTGGGCATCGGGTCGCAGAGCAAGGCCGCGGTGAGCCGCCTGCTCAAGGAATGGGTGTCGCGCGGGCCCGGTCGCCACCTCGACGGTATCGAGAGCCCGGACCATGAACCACCGAAGGTGGAACATGGATTCACATGGTGGCGGGGGCCGGACGAGGATGCAGCAGACGAGTTGGATGCCTAGCTGCTGACGCGCCTCGCATTGCCAACCAACTATTTGCGCGCGCGCCCTGCGCGTCTCCAACCCTTGCGTTTCGTAGTCGTGCGACTTTGCGCGAACTCCGGGAAGGTCTCCGCTATCGACGCCTCATCCGGCAAGACGTAGAACACCCCGCCCCGCTCGAACGTCGGACGGATGACCTGCTCGTAAAACTCGGGCGAGACGTTGATGCAGCCATGCGTGACGCGGTTGTCGTCCGGCGAAGGCGATGCAAGGCGTTCGGCGCGTTTCTCGGCCGGGACGTTAGCGGTGGGGTGGATGGAGACCGCTGAATCGTAGTCCACCCACAGCACGCGCCCAGCGTCGATTGACGGACCGAAACCGCCCACAAAACGACCCGCAGGCGTCGTGCGATCCCTGCCCGGAATCTCGCGAAGCGCGAGGCCGGCGATGCCGGGGGCCGAATGATCGCCGACCGCCGAGCCAAAGAGCCCAGGTGCCGCACCACGAAGCCGGCCGTCGCCACCGAACACCAGGATCTGTGCGGCGGCCTTGTCGATGACCGCAAACGGATAGCCTTGGCTGTCCTTGGCGGCGACAACCCAGCCTGCAAGTTCAATCACCGTGCTGGAAACATCCTGGTCTTGCGGCAGCTGGTCGACCGCGGCGGCCGGTTGCGCGGCGGCGTCCTCGGCGTTGGCCACGCCGATGCTCGCGAATGCCAGCGCCAGCGCCAGCGCGCCATAAGCGGCCCGGATCGCAGGGTGTATGCACGTATTGATGGGGTAGTTCCCTGGAACGATGACTCAGTAGTGAAAACCCCGGTGGCCCGCAAAGGCCACCGGGTCATGCTTCAAGAGCGATTAACCGCGCGGCACGCGGGTCGGCGCCGACTCGAGCGACTGGACGCGGCTTTCCATCTGATCCAGGCGCTGGTTGGCCTGCTGCGCCGACTGATTGGCGGCGTCGGCGCTCTGGGCCGCGCTCTGCACCTTCGCGTCGAGCTGATCCAAGCGCGAGTTGATCCCGGCAAACTCGTCCTTGTAGGTGGCGCACGCGGAAAGGCCTACGGTGGCGACGATAGCCACGCCGAGCGTACGCGCCATCACGAGATGCTGCTTGGTCAAAAACATGCCAACTCTCCTTTGTTTGTGGTGCCGGGAATATAACGGCGTTTTTGCCTAAGTCATGACCTGAGCTTCAGCTGAGGTTGGGATAGGCATAAAAGCTGTGAAGCGTGTCTCATCCAAAAGCACTACTTCATCGCGCGAAAACTGCTACTTCACGCATCCGCGGCGAAAAGATGCGGGGTTATCTCACCTCAGGTGTTGTGGCCTCGATGACCTTGATGGCCTCGTCAGCCCCGCGTTGTTGCTCGCGCATTTCCGCCTCAGTGACCGTGCTAGCGGACGCACCTTTCGCGCAGTGATCGATGTAGGTGCCCGCGAAGTGGTCCAGTCTCGGCAGGGGAACGCCGGCGTTTGCCGGCGTCCCCAGGGCTCTGTGCAGCGGCGTTGTCAGATTGGGCCGCATTCGGCGTTGATCTGAGCGAAAAGCTGCCTCGCCATCTGCCGAGCAGCGGCATCCGCTTCACTCGGTAGTGGTTTCAAATTGATGCCCTCGTAGCCGCCGACGTAAGCCGCCCCCCCTATGTCATCGTCGTAGGGCGAGCCGTCCTCATTGATAGCCTCGTACCGGTCCTGACTCAGATCGTCGTCCAGCAGTCGAGACAGGTGCATCCACACCCAAGCCTGCTCGCCTTGCTCACCATATCCGAGGATTAGCTCGCGCATTGCGCCGATGTCGCCTTCCTGAGCTGCGACCGTCAGCCAAAAACGTACCTTCTCTATATCGTCATGCTCGGCAGCAATCTCAGCCATGGCCATCGGATCCATTTCATCCGAGGGCGCCTGCTCCAGAACCGCCGGATCGCCGTAGCGTTGGGCCGTTTCCATGAGCGCGCGAATGTTTCCGCCCCGCGCAGCGGCCAGCAGGTGATGGCGGTGCTTGTCGTACACGCGCAGTCCGTTGGCCTCAATCTCTGCAAAGCTCACGAACGGGCTTGTCCACGTGCCCTCGCGCATTACTTGCCTCCTCATCCGTTCTTCTTCGTCGCCAAACAGCATCGCCTCGGCCTCCAGCAGCTTCGCGATGGCCAAGTGCGCAGCCGACACCCCTCGCTCGGCCGCCTGTTCCAAGCCTTCTCGAAGTACCCGTTGGTGTTCAATGTCGCGACCCGAAGCCGTGTACCTGGGCTCGACTACATGCCAAACCCATTCGAGCCAGTCGGGGTCATCGTCATACCCCTCAATCGCCGCGATCAGGGCGTCGAACCGCACCGGCGCGTGGCCGGCGTCCCGCAGAAAAAACGGCAGCACCTCGACGATTTGCTCACCCTCGTCCGCTGGAAGGCCGAGATCTTGGCAGCGGGCTCTGATTGCGCTGAGGTCGGGATCGATACCGGTGACGCTAAACGGCATGTCGCACCAGGTCGCGTCGTGCTGGAACGCGGCGTGGGTGGAATAGCCCACCGCGGCTGCTAGCAGTTCGTGGACGTGGCTGCGCTTGAGTGAGGCGACACCGCGTGCCCGGAGGAACGCGTGTGCGCGGTAGGCCTGTTCTTTGATAGTCATGACTCGTCCTCGATGGCCAAGCCGATCCGGGTCAGGCGCACACGTTTAACTCCCCGGCAGCCGGGCCAGAAGTCGAATCAGAAATGGAGATCAGACCTGTTTTTGCTCGTGTGCAAGCAGGGCGGGCGCCGCGGCCAGTCTATCCCTAGTCAAGCATCGAATCCAACCGGTGCAGTTCACTGTCGACCGGCCAAGAGGATTGGCCAGGCTGGACGGGCTACGGGCCTCGCACACAAGATTTCTGACACCCGCTGCGACAGGGCCCCCGGCCCAACGAGGCAGTCGCTGACCCCATGTGATGGGGTCCCACACCCCATCGAGGCAGTCGCCGCCCCCATGTGATGGGGTCGCGGACCCCATCCACCCCCTCCCGCCCCAAAAGAGAAGCCGCCCACAGGCGGCTTTGAGGTTCAGCGTGCCGGCGTCGGCCCACCGGGGCCGGCTCTGGCGTCAGCGCCGGGCGGCGGCGGGTGCGGGTGGAAACGGCCCCCCCGCAGATATCCGCTTGATCCCCTCCCAAGTCACAAAAGCAGGACCGGCCTTCCCCATTACCCCACACCCCCGGTCGCCGCATTTGACGACGAGGGCTGTCGCCCCCCCTCCGTGATCATCCAGTTCCGCGAACTGATGCTCAGGGTTGAATTCCCCCCTAGCAACTGCGCTCATCGCCCTATTCTTCGCGTCCAGCCCCTCCAATTCGCCGATCTTGGAACCAGCCAATGCGGGCAATATCGACAAAAGAACCAAGTAACCGAATCCCGCGACTATTACGAGGGGTAATGAAGCGACAAAGTAGCCAGCAAAGAACGCAGGCACCACCCTTTGACGAAGTAGGGTAAACCGATCTGCATGCAACTTGTCTCCAGCGAACCTCAACATCCGTCGAAGAAGCGTGGTGGTCGTCCTAATGATGGCGCCTGAGAGCCACATCCAAATATAGGCAAGAAGGAAGCAGAGCGCGATTAGCGCGATGTATCCCGGCAAAAGAAGATCAGAATCGGGAACCACCATCCTGATGAGTCGAGTCGCGCCTTGCAGCATTCCAATGTAAGCACCAAGCAACGCCTCTTCGATTGAAATGGCGAAAGCTTCGACAGGAAGACCGTGCGCCTTGATCCAAGCTTCAATATAGGATCGCCCAAACACGTACGCGACCGGCACAAGAAGTGCCGACAGGAGCACCGTCAGGCGAACGCGTTTCGAACCGTTTGCAACCACGCCCCCCTGAGTGGACGAGCCGCTCTTCGCGTCCATTTTCGACGGATCTTCCAAACTGTTCGACGACCTGTCAGCTTCAACAACCGCATGCCCCCCTTCTGGCCGGTCGCTCACCGCACTATCAGTTCGTTGCACGTCATCACCTCCGTTTGATTGCCCGTTGTGAGTTTAACCTC
Organism: Lysobacter daejeonensis GH1-9; assembly: GCF_000768355.1. GTDB lineage: Bacteria > Pseudomonadota > Gammaproteobacteria > Xanthomonadales > Xanthomonadaceae > Aerolutibacter > Aerolutibacter daejeonensis. The sequence continues at coordinate 752 of NZ_AVPU01000003.1, read as the reverse complement.
GTGACGGAAAGCCCCCCGGCTTCCTCGGCGTTTCCATAGTTCGCGGGTGGCCATGCGGCACCGCAATCGCGGTGGGTCCGACGTCCCCCCCCTTCGCCTAGCCTGTATGGCCCGCCGCGTAGTGATTGGCTCCGGCAACCGGATGCACCCATCGCCCCCACCCCAAGCCCCCAAAAGAAAAGCCGCCCGAAGGCGGCTTTGGGGTTCAGCCAGCCGGCGTCGGCCCGCCGGAGCCGGAGCCGGCTCAGGCACGATGTGCGGGTGCGTCTGCAGCGCCCGCAGGATGCCACGGGCGAAGACCTCGTTCTTGGCGCCAAACCCATGCAGCTAGCGAAGCTCACCCGGCTGCAGCTTGGCCAGCCGTAAACGTCCCCCGGTCCCGCAACCACCGAAATTTTCAAGGCCTGTTCACTTGAGGCCCTGCGTTGTAAGCAATTGAAGTCGCTCAACTAAAAGGGATTAGCGAAATGAATGTCTTTTGGCGTTTCATTGCAGCGGCGTGTTCCCTTACCTGCAGCCAAGCAGCGCTGGCACAGGGTGTATGCAGCAAGTTTCCTGAGCTGTGCGCAACGGCCCCACCACCGGAGACATGGCACGAATGTCACAAGGTGGTCTACCGAGCACTGGGCAGTCGCATATCAATGGCCGCCGGAGTTGCCTTGATGAATCCGCAGGGCCAAACCACCAGTTTTGTCGAAACATGGCTAGAAAAGCACCCATACACGGATGAGTCGTATCGGTTGATCGGGTTC
>NZ_AVPU01000051.1 GCF_000768355.1 Lysobacter daejeonensis GH1-9 | reverse complement strand
CTCGGGACCCGGCGCGGGCGCTCCGGGCGTGGCCGGGCTCCCGCTGGGGGTGGGCTCGGCGGCGGGAAAGGGCAGGTCGGTCTGGTTCTGCATCGGCGCCATTATGCCGGCATGCCGCTGGCGGGCGGCTAGCGGGGGGTGGCGGTTAGGGGGTCGAGGACGCCGTTGGCCTGCTTGGGCGCCGGTGTCGCGGGCGTGGCCGGGGTGTTGGCCGCCGGGGTCGAAGGCAGCGTTGCCGGCCCGGCTTCCGCCTCCGCATGGCGCAGCAGGTCGGTCAGGTACCACTGGCCGTCCCGGCGCTCGGTGCGGACAAAAGCGTCGACCGGCCGCCCGGCCAGCGTGTAGCGCACTCGCAGCCGGGCGGTCTCGCCGGTCTGCTGGGCGACCGTGACCTCGATGCCATCCAGTGTCGCGTCAAGGTCCAGACCATAGCTGCGCAGCACGTCCTTGGTGGTGCGGAAGAACGGGCCGAGGCGCCCCAGTGTCTTGTCCATCCCGGCTTTGGCGAAGGCATCGGGCCCGGCAAGGCCGGTCGCGCGCGCCGCGTTGACGAGTCGTGGCAATGCGGCGCTGGCACGCTTGCCGTCGGCCAGCGGCGCGCGCTGCCCCCACTGGCTGAAGGCGGCAATCATCTGCGCGTAGTGGTCGCGCTCCTCATCGCTGTACTCCTCGGCGTTGGCCACGTACTGGCCGGCGAACAGCCCCAGGGTCGAGGCGGCCGAGCGCAACTCCCGCTCGGCCCCGGAGAACTGCTGTTTGAAGGTGGCCTTGAGTTGGCGTTCGGCGCCGGGCGCGGCCAGTGCGGTGATCATGGGCGCGATGCGGTCGTCCAGCGGCAGTTCGGTCAGCGGCCAAACCGTGTGGCCTCCCTTCCAGGCGGTCTCCAGGCGCGCATGCAGCGTCGCCGGCACGGCATGGCGGGCGTAACCGGCCAGGTCGTTGCGGCGCAGGTCCTGCATCAGCCGGGTCAGCGCTTCGGTGGGACCCAGCGGCTTCGGTGGTGCCGGGGGCGGCGTCGGCGCACGCTCGCACGCGCCCAGCAGCAGGGCCAGGGCGAGCATCGGTAGCAGGCGTCGAAACAGTGTCATGGTGGGCGGCTTTCCCCAAGTCGCCAGCGCATCTTGGCGGGCGACGGGCGGGGGGACAAGCCAAGCCAGTTCCGGATCGGGCAAGTGGCGGGCAAGAAAAAGGAGGCCGGAGGCCTCCTGCAAGCCCGGCCGAAGCCGGGGGGACATCGAGTTGTGGCGCGTTTCCGGGCAACCCGGACGCCAAGCAGCGTACCTGCGCCACGAAGTTGATGCAACACGTCAGGATGTGTTGCATAACCTATTGATTTATATAAAATCCTTAGGGCGCGGTGTTCAAGGCGTCGAACTTGGCCCCGCGTCGGGCCGCGCGCGGCTGGCGCCAGTCGTTATTGAACACGGCCGGCTCCCATGAACCATAACTGGGATTGGGCAGCATCCACCAGCGCTCGCCGAACCAGGCCTGGTGCTGGGCGTACAGGGCATCGCGCCCTTCCGGCGTGTTGGCGACCACCTGGACGAAATCGCCCAACTGGTCGCCAAACTGCATCAGCACCCGGTAGTGCCGGCCGGCCAGTTGGCGCCGGCAGTTCTTCTCGCTGCCCTCCTGCTCGCAGTCGTCAACCACGGTGCCCAGCCCGAGGAACACGTCATCGTTGGCCACCGGCATGCCGATGGCCCTGAGGTTGGCGAGGGTCGCTTCCTTCAGGTGCACGGCGCGGTTGGACAGGTAGAGCAGGGTGATGCCGCGCGCGTTGGCGGCGCGGGCGAATTCCACCACGCCCGGGACGGCGGTGGCTTTCTGTTCGCGCACCCAGGCGTCCCAGGTGGCTTCGTTGTACTCGCCGCCGTCGCGCACCAGGCGCGCCTGGTAAGGCGAGTTGTCGAGCACGGTTTCGTCCAGGTCCATGACCACCGCGGGCTTCAGCCCTTTGGCGGTGTTGGCGCGTTCCTCGGGCACCAGCGCGTCCCACTCCGGGGTCTTCAGCGCGCGGTCCAGGTTGGCGGCCGCGGCGCGGTAGGCCTGCGTGCTGGCGGCGCGGTACTCGGCGGCGCGCTGCATCCACAGCACGGCGTTGAGGTTGTCGTTGGCGGCGACGCTTTCGGCAGCGGGCGCCGACGGGTCGATCGAGGCCGTGCCCGGCGCGGTCTCGAGGGCGGCGGTGTGCTGGCAGGCGGTCAGCGCGAGGCCGCAGGCCAGCGCGGTCAGGAGGGGCGCGCGGTGGTGCATGGCGATCCGGACGAAGGAGGGACCGGCGAGTTTAGCCCAGCCTCATGACAGCGCAGTTCCCTCCGGCGATGCGCGCCGAGGCGACGCGGGAATTGGTGCGGGTTGCGCCGTGGCAGGGCCACCTAACCGGTCGTGGACTCGTACAACTCGATCGGCAGGCCGTCGGGGTCGGCGAGGAAGGTGAAGCGGCGACCGGTGAACTCGTCCACCCGTATGGCCTCCACATCGACTCCCAAGGCCTGCAGGTGCTTGGCGGCTGCAGCGACGTCGTCAACCTCGAAGGCGAGATGGCGGAGGCCACACGCCTCGGGATACGAGGGACGCGGGGGCGGCGCGGGGAACGAAAAGAGCTCGAGTTGTCCGCCATCGGGCAGGGCCAGATCCAGCTTCCACGAGGAGCGGGCAGCGCGGTAAGCCTCGGCCAAAACGGGCAGGCCCAATACCTGGCTGTAGAACGCCTTCGAGCGCGGGTAGTCCGAGCAGATGATGGCGACGTGGTGGATACGGCGGAGCGCAAGGCTCATGCGCGCGCTCCAGAAAAATGGAACACGCGCGCCGCGGCTGGCGGTATCGCCCGTCCCCGGGTTTCATTGGCCATCTTCAACCTCCCATGCGCCATCACGCGGCGATGGCGCATGGCGATGGTGCCATGTCGGCAGGACCGCTGCGCCGGACCTGCCGCATGGGTGAGGCGGGAATCGTCAGAAGCGCACTTCGACGCCGAGCGTGGTGGTGCTGGCGGTGCCGATATCATCCTCGGTGTAGCCGTCGCCTTCGAAGCTGGAGTACGCATAGCCGTTGAACATCAGGTTCACGTTGATGTTCGGGGTGATGTCCACGCCAACGCCGGCGCCGAAGTAGGCGCCACCACCGTCGTCACTGGCGGTGTCGTCGAAGCCGTCCACCAGCTGGCCGTTGTCCCAGGCCTCGTAATGCAGGCGGGCGTCCATGTCATAGGCCATGTAGCCGGCGCGGGCAATGGCGAACCAGCGGCTGCCTTCTCCAAAGTTGATGCGGGCATTGGCACCGACGTGGCGGTAGTCGATGTCCATGGCGATTCGCGCGATCTCCTCGTACCCCATGCCATCGTTGTAGTAGAAGAAATCCCCTTCGAGTTCGTCGACCTTGCCCAGTCCCGCCTCGACGCCGATCTGGACGATCGGGCCTGCCTGCCACCGATAGCCGCCACTGATCGCGCGCGTGTTGGTGCTGCTGTCGTCGAACACGCTGTCATTGAACCTGGCCCGGCCCACCTGGCCGGCGACGAAGGAGTTGCCCGCGGCATGGGCGGTTGGCATCACGGCCGCGCACGCCATTGCGACGAGCGCCATGCATCCGTACTTGTTCATGTTGTTCCCAGATGGTGTGACGGGTTGGAAGCCTGCCAAGCGAAACGCGCCCACACGTGGCAGGCCGCCGATTCAGGCGAACACACTGTGCATCCCCTGCCCGCGAGCGACAACCCGGCGCATCGAGACATTTCCACCTTGCCATGGCGGGGGGGTGGTGCAGTGGGGCCAGAACGGCGGCGTATCCCGTCGCGCCCGGGTGGGTTGATCAGCTTTCCAGCAGCGCCCGGATCGCGTCGAATCCGGCCTTCGCGCGTTCCTTCTTGTGCTCGGCATCCAGTGCGGGGTCGGCGCCGTCGCGTTGCAGTTCCGCGGCGGGCAACTCATCGAGGAAGCGGCTGGGCTTGAGCCGGATCTTCTCACCCCAGCGCTGCGTCTCCTTGGAGTGCGACAGCCACAGCCGCTCCTTGGCGCGGGTGATGCCTACGTACAGCAGGCGGCGCTCTTCGTCGATGCGGCCCTCGTCCAGGCTGGCGTCGTGCGGCAGGTTGCCGTCCTCCACGCCGACGATGAACACGTAGCGGAATTCCAGCCCCTTCGACGCGTGCATCGACATCAGCCGCACCTGGTTGCCGGCGTCGCCCTTGTCGGCGTGCGACAGCAGCGCCAGTTGCGCGGCCAACTCGCCCGGGCCGGCGCCCTTGCCGCCGTCGAACCAGTCGGCCAGTTCCTCGAGGTTGGCCTTGCGCCGCTGGAACCCGGCTTCGTCCTTGCTTTCCGCACGCATGGCGTTGAGCAGGCCGCTGCGTTGCGCGAGTTCGCGCACCAGTTCGGCGGGCGTGAGTCGTTGCGCGTCGCGGCGCAGGTTCTTGACGATGGTGCTGAAGCCGTCGACGGCATTGGCCGCGCGCGGCGCCAGCTGTTTGAGCACGCCGATCTGCTCGGCGGCGCGCGCCATCGGCATGCCGCCGTGCTGCGCCAGTTCGGCCAGCTTGGCCAGGGTGGTGGCGCCGACCTCGCGCTTGGGTGACGTGACCGCGCGCAGGAACGCGGCGTCGTCGTCGGGGTTGGCGATCAGCCGCAGCCAGGCCAGCGCATCCTTGACCTCGCCGCGCTCCAGGAACGCGGTGCCACCGGTGAGATGGTAGGGCACGCGCAGCAACTGCAGCGCCTTTTCCAGCGCGCGGCTCTGGTGGTTGCCGCGGAACAGGATGCAGAAGTCGCTCCACGGCGCCTGCTTGGCGCTGGCGACGAAGGCGATCTCGGCGGCGACCTTTTCCGCCTCGTGCGCGCTGTCGCGGCATTCCCAGATGCGGATGCGCTCGCCGTCGGCCTGGTCGGACCACAGCGTCTTGGGGTGCTCGTGCGGGTTGTGGGCGATCAGCGCATTGGCGCTGCGCAGCACGCGGTTGGAGCAGCGGTAGTTCTGCTCCAGCTTGATGATCTGCAGCGCGGGGTAGTCCACGCCCAGCGACAGCAGGTTGTCGGGGTTGGCGCCGCGCCAGGCGTAGATCGACTGGTCGTCGTCGCCCACGCAGGTGAACAGGCCCTTCGGGCCGGCGATGGCCTTGAGCAGGCGGTACTGCGCGTCGTTGGTGTCCTGGCACTCGTCCACCAGCAGGTAGCCGATGCGCTCGCGCCACGCCAGGCGCAGGTCCTCGTGGGCCTCCAGCAGTTGCACCGGCAGGCGGATCAGGTCGTCGAAGTCGACGGCGTTGAACGTTGCCAGGCGCGCCTGGTAGCGCGCGTACACCAGCGCCGCCTCGGTCTCGCGGGTGCTGCGTGCCGCCTCCAGCGCCTGCTCCGGCGACAGGCCGGCGTTCTTGGCGCGCGAGATCAGGTTGCGGGTGTCGTCCACCACGTCCGGCTTGCTGCCCGCCGGCAGCAGGTCCTTGATCTGCGCGGCGCTGTCGTCGCTGTCGAAGATGCTGAAGCCGCGGCGCAGGCCGGCGTGCGCGTGTTCGATCTGCAGGAACTTCAGGCCCAGCGCGTGGAAGGTGCAGATGGTCAGACCGTCGGCGGCGTCGCCCTTGATCCTTTTGGCCACGCGTTCGCGCATTTCCTTCGCCGACTTGTTGGTGAAGGTGATGGCGGCGATGCGCTTGGCCGGCATCCGCCCGGACGCGATCAGGTGCGCGATCTTCTCGACGATGACGCGGGTCTTGCCGCTGCCCGCGCCGGCGAGCACGAGCAGGGGGCCGTCGGTGTGCAGGACGGCAGCGTGTTGGGGGGGGTTGAGGCCGTGCATGGAAACGTCAAAGGCCGGCATGCCGGCATGGCCCATCAGTTTACCTGTCTCCGGCGAGTGGGACGGGTACGCTAGCGCCCATCCCCTGAGATGGAACGCATGGAATGCCCGCTTTTCGCCCCCTCATCCTTGCCCTGTGTATCAGTCTGCCGCTGACCGCGATAGCCAAGGAGCAGTCCGCTCCTCCGCCGGACCCGCTGGACACACCGGAACTGCTCCGCGCCGGATTCCTGGAGGGGCACCAGGACATGAAGTACCGCATGCTGGGGCAGCGCGCCTACCGCGAGAAGCGCTACGACGACGCCTTCCGCCTGTTCAGCCGTGCGGCTTTCTACGCCGACAAGCCCGCGCAGGGCATGATCGCCGAGATGTATTGGAACGGTGACGGCATGCCGCGCGATCGGGCGCTGGCGTACGCCTGGATGGACCTTGCCGCGGAACGCGGATACCAGGGGTTCGCCGGCCTGCGGGAACGGTACTGGGCGGCCTTGGATGCGAACGAGCGCGAACGCGCCCTGGCGGAGGGCGGCGCCATCTATGCGCGCTATGGCGATGCTGCCGCGCGCCCGCGTGCCGATTTCCAGCTGCGGTTGGCACGGCGGAGCATCACCGGCAGCCGCACCGGGATGGTGGGCGCGTTGACGATCTCGATCACGACGCCATCGGGCGAGGAGACGATTGACGCGAGCAAGTTCTACGACGAGCGCTATTGGGATCCGGACAAGTACTGGGCCTGGCAGGACCAGGTGTGGATGAAGCCGCGAATCGGCAAGGTCGAGGTGGGCGAGGCCGAAGTGGTGCGCGATGGGACCCCCGCCTCGCGCATTCCTGCCACCACCCCCGAGGCGGACGCGCCGCCGCCCGAGGTGCCGCCGGAGCCTTGAGCTCATGGTGAACCGGGCCAACGCGGACTAGAGTGGACCTGGGCATGATCGCCCGGGCACAGCGTCATCGACTCGGAGGAACACGGACATGTTGACGAGGTGGAGCAGAAGGGTGGTGCTGGTGGTGGGCGTGGCCGTGGCATCCGCCGCATTGGCGGCGGAGCCGGTCAAGTTGACCGACGCCAGTTTCCTGGACGTGGATGCGCAGTTGAAGGCGGCCGAAGGCCGACCCAACGAAGTATCACGGCTGTCCGGGTTGAAGGCGTATCTCAGCCGCGATTACAGCGGCGCGAGGACGCAATTCGAGCGGGCGGCCTATTACGCCGACAAGTACTCGCAGCATTATCTGAGCCTGATGTACTGGCACGGGTCTGGCGTGCCCCTGGATCGCGTCCAGGCGTACATCTGGGCCGATCTGGCGGCCGAGCGCGGCAGTCGGCAGATGCTGCTGATCCGCGAGAAGATGTGGTCCGACTTGACCCCTGCCCAACAGGCGCAGGCCGCCGAGCAGGGTCTGGCGCTCTACGACCGCTACGGCGACGGGGTGGCCAAACCCAGGGCGGAAGGGGCCATGCGCCGGTTTGCCGATGACATGACCGGCAGTCGTGCGGGGTATGACGGGCAGATGCTGGCGACTTCCGGCAAACCGGTGAGTGGCCAGTTCTTCGCCAAGACGGGGAGCAACGCGTCGTCGTTCACCCAGACCGCTGTCGGGACCCGGGAGCAGCTCTACGGCGCAGCTGGCCGGGGCATGTCGCGGTATTGGGCCGAACAGGATCGATTGCTGGAGGGCAAGGTCCGGGTGGGGCCGGTGGTGCCGGTCCGCAAAGACCGCTCGGACTGACCCCGGGCCCGAGCGCGGATGTCGGTGGCGGCCGCAGGGCCGCGGCCGGACCGCGTGCGCCGCTAAACTGGCGCCATGGCCAAGCTCTACTTCTACCACTCGGCGATGAACGCCGGTAAGACCACGACGCTGCTGCAGTCGGCATACAACTACCGCGAGCGCGGCATGCGCGCGGTCATCCTCACCCCCAAGCTCGACCACCGCGGCGGCAGCGGCACGGTGGCCTCGCGCATCGGCCTGCAGTCCGACGGCATCGCCTTCGACCGCGACGCCGACCTGCTGGGCGTGGTACGCGCGGACATCGCCGCGCACGGCCCGCTGCATTGCGTGCTGGTCGACGAGGCACAGTTCCTGTCCAAGGCGCAGGTGTGGCAGCTGAGCGAGGTGGTCGATGCGCTGCGTGTTCCGGTGCTGTGCTACGGCCTGCGCACCGACTTCCGCGGCGAGCTGTTCGAGGGCAGCCAGTACCTGCTGGCGTGGGCCGACGAGATCACCGAGATCAAGACCATCTGCCATAGCGGCAAGAAGGCGACGATGACCGTGCGCGTCGACGAGCAGGGCCGCGCGGTGCAGGACGGGCCGCAGGTGGAGATCGGCGGCAACGAGCGCTATGTGTCGGTGTCGCGCGCGGAGTTCAAGAAGGTGATGCGCGGCGAAGGGCTGATCGAGCCGCTGCAGCCCCCATTGTTGTAATCCCCGCTCAGGGCGCGCGGCGGCACTCGGCTTCGATCGCATCGACCTCGCGGGTCAGCGTGCCACCCTCCGGCTGCCATTGCGCCAGGGGCGCCCGCAGGGCCGCCAGGGCGGCGATGGCGCTGGCGGAAGGGCGGCCCCGGCAGGTTGCATCGGCGAGGTAGGCCCCGGCGCGCACGCTGGCCAGCACCGCTTCGGG
>NZ_AVPU01000050.1 GCF_000768355.1 Lysobacter daejeonensis GH1-9 | reverse complement strand
CAGCGGCGTCGGTGGCAGCGGCGTCGGCGGCCGGAGCCTCAACAGCAGCGGCGTCGGCGGCCGGGGCCTCGACAGCAGCGGCTTCAGCGGCCGGAGCGGCCTCAGCGGCCGGGGCCTCTTCCTTCTTGCAGGCGGTCAGGGCGAGGGCGGCGGCAACCAGGGCAACGTACAGCTTGGTGTTCATGGAAATCTCCAGAGAGGGTAGGTGGTGGAACGTGGTGCAAAACTGGGGGGCTGCGCCATTCAGGTCGGGGAAGTCCCTATTCATGAATGCCGCTAGGCCAAGGAAAAGCCGCTAGCGAACCAGCGGCTTGTCCAACCATCAGGCCCGCAAGGGCCAACCGGTTTGATTACTTCTTGGCGGCTTCTTCAGCGCCTTCCTTAGCCTGCTCAGCGGCGTCGGCGGCCTGCTCAGCGGCATCGGCAGCGGCGTCAGCAGCACCGGCGTCGGTGGCGGAAGCAGCAGCGTCAGCAGCGGTCGCGGCGGCATCGGCCGAAGCGGCAGCGGCGTCAGCCGAAGCGGTGGCGGCGTCGGCAGCAGCGGCGTCGCCAGTGGCGGCAGCGTCGGCAGCGGCGGTGGCGGCTTCGGCCGAAGCGTCGGCGGCCTCGGCGGCCGAGTCAGCAGCCTGCTGCTGGTTCGAGCAGGCGGCCAGGGCGAAACCCAGAGCCAGGGCGAGCAGCGCCTTGTTCATGGTCATGGTGCGGTTTCCTCGTCAATAAAGTAGGGCAACGCGCAAACCGCGCGCCGGTATACATGATGACAAGCCGGTGACCACTGTCAAGCGGTTGGCCGACTTTTTTTGGTTAAGACGTCGTTATATCAAATGGCCCCGCCAAATAGCGTCTGCTCAGGCCAGTTCGATGGCGATTGCAGTCGCTTCGCCACCGCCGATGCACAGCGAGGCAACGCCGCGCTTGGCGCCACGCTGGCGCAGGGCATTGAGCAGGGTAACCACCAGTCGCGCGCCGCTGGCGCCGATGGGGTGGCCCAGGGCAACGGCGCCGCCGTACACGTTGATCTTGTCGCGCGTGATGCCCAGGTCCTTGATCGGGGCCATGGCCACGCACGAGAACGCCTCGTTGATCTCGAACAGGTCGACGTCGGCCACGGTCCAGCCGGCCTTGTCCAGCACGTTGCGGATCGCGGTGACCGGCGCGGTCGTGAACCACTCCGGGGCCTGCGAGTGCGTGGCATGGGCCACGATGCGGGCCAGCGGCTTCAGGCCGCGCTTGCTGGCTTCGTCGGCCGACATCAGCACGGTGGCGGCGGCGCCATCGGAAATCTTCGAGGAGGCGGCGGCGGTCAGCACGCCGTCCTTGCCGAACGCGGGGCGCAGGGTGGGGATCTTGCTGGGGTCGATCTTGCCCGGCTCTTCGTCGGAGTCGACCACGACCTCGCCCTTGCGGCCCTTGACCGTGACCGGGGTGATCTCGTCCTTGAAGGCGCCCGCGGCCTGCGCGGCCTGGGCCAGCTTCACGCTTTCAGTGGAATAGGCGTCCAGGGCCTCGCGGTCGAACTGGTACTCGGCGCACATCATGTCGCCGAACACGCCCATCGCCTTGCCCTCGTAGGGGTCGGTCAGGCCGTCGAACGCCATGTGGTCGATGAACTCGGCGCTGCCGTAACGGATGCCGTTGCGCGAGCCGTTGAGCAGGTGCGGCGCGTTGGTCATCGACTCCATGCCGCCGGCGACCACGACATTGGCCGAGCCGGCCTTGATGATGTCGTGGGCCAGCATGATGGCCTTCATGCCCGAGCCGCAGACCTTGTTGATGGTGGTGCAGCCGGCCGAAGTCGGGATGTTGGCGCCCAGCGAGGCCTGGCGGGCCGGGGCCTGGCCGAGGCCGGCGGGCAGCACGCAGCCCATGATCACTTCGTCCACCTGGTCGGCGGCGACGCCGGCATGGTCCAGCGCGCCGGTAATCGCCGCGCTGCCCAGCACCGGGGTGGCGACGCCGTTGAACTGGCCGAGGAAGGAACCGATGGCGGTGCGCTTGGCACCGACGATGACGATGTCGGACATGGACTGCTCCAGTGGGGCCGGCGGCCTGCCGGTATCCTCTGATTATCGCGCCGTTTGTTGCGTTGCCGCAAACGACAAAGCCCAATGGTCCCCGTATGGGGATATCCGTTCATCGTTGATCGGCTCCGGGGTTTGCACTACAACGATGCTGTCGGCCGATGCGCCGCCCGCGGCCCAGGAACGGGCGACCGCGACGTCAGGGGAAAATCAATGTCATACCGAAAAAATGGGCTGACGCTCGCCGTGCGGCGAGGTCTGGTGTGGGCTGGGTTGGGCGCCTCATTGGTGGCGTGCGGAGGTGGAGGCGGTGGTGGCGGTAACGTCAAGGTCGATCCGCCACCGGCCACCTTGCAGCCGCCAGTGGTCTACGCGCCCGCGCCGGAGTACAGCGGCCACCTGGTCCTGACCAACACCGCACCCGCGCATGCCGCAGGACTCACCGGAGCGGGCGTCATCATCGGTGTGGTCGACAGCGGCATCAACCGCAAGCACCCCGCATTGCAGGGGCGGGTGCTGGCGAACCTGACCTATATCAGCAGCAGCGGCAACAACCTCGCCGTGGATGACGTGGTCGGGCACGGTACGGCCGTTGCGCAGGTGGCTGCCGGCACCGCGTTCGGCGCGTGGCCAGGCGGCATCGCCCCCGGCGCGGGGCTGGTGTCCGCGCGCATCATTTCCGACAAGCCGCCCGCCGATGACGGATCGGGCCAGGGCAATGAGGTGTCGGGCGCGTTGGGGCTGAAGTCCATTCACCAGGACCTGATCAACCGCGGTGCGCGGATCATGAACAACTCGTGGGGTGGCCTGTACTGGACCAACCTCAACGCCACCGCCCCCATCGCCGACGAGTACCGACCGTTCATCGCCAGCAACGGTGGCCTGGTCGTGTTCGCGACAGGCAACGAAGGGCGCGCCAATCCGTCCAGCATGGCGGCGCTGCCCAGCCAACCCGGGCCCAACGGCACGCTGCCGGCCGCCGACCTGGAGCGCGGTTGGCTGGCGGTGACGGCCGTGGATCCCAACGACATCAATTCGCTGGACAAGGGCAGCGACGGCGCGGTGTACGCCAATGCTTGCGGCGTGGCGATGCGCTACTGCCTTGCGGCGCCGGGCACCGTGATCACGACGGGCACCAACGATCCCTACAACAACCCGGAATACTGGCGCTGGAAGGGCACGTCGTTCGCTGCCCCGCAGGTGTCGGGCGCCGCGGCGCTGGTGTGGCAGAAGTATCCGTACTTCAGCAACGACCTGCTGCGCCAGACGCTGCTGGGGACCGCCAAGGACATCGGTGCGGCGGGCGTGGATGCCATTTTCGGCTACGGCCTGCTGGACGTGGGCGCCGCTGTGCGTGGCCCGGCGCGGTTTGACTGGGGCGACGTGGTGGTTTCGTTCACCGGCACCTCCGCATGGAGCAATCCGATTTCCGGTGCGGGCGGCCTGGTCAAACAGGGCAGTGGCCGCTTGGAACTCACCCGGGCCAACAGCTACCTGGGCGCGACGCGCGTCCAGGGCGGAACGCTGGCGAGTTACTTCACCGTGCCTGGCGATGCGTTCGTCAACGCTGGCGGCAATCTGGAGCTGCGCGGCGGCGTCGCCGGCAATCTGGACAACCTGGGAACGGTGTCGACGAAGACCACGGCCAGCCATGTCGTGGCCGGTAACTACCACCAGGGCAGTACTGCCCGTTTCGCCTTTGAGGTGGGCGCGCCGCTGCAGGTGACAGGCCAGGCCACGATCGATGGTGGTGATGCGCAGGTCACCGGTATCGCGCAGGGATACACCCGGTCCGCGCGGGAGACGGTGTTGACGGCTGGCGGCGGCGTGGTTGGCAGCTTCTCTACGCTCAGTGCGGGTAGCGGTGTGTTCCTCGAAGCCACGTTGGGTTATGACCCCAACAACATCTGGCTGGACATCACCCGCCTGGACGTGAGCGTGGCGGCTGCGTCGCTGGGCTTCACCGCGGCCTCGTTGTCCGGCGCCGAACGCGTGGAGGGTGCATTCTCCGCGATCGACGGGGGCGCGGTGCCGGTCGGCACCGGCACGGATGGTGGGCTGGGTTTCCTGGCGGCTGCGGGGCAGATCCAGCGCTCGCCCACGGCGATGGCGGCGGAGCGCACATTGGAAAGCCTCTCGGGCGACCTCCACGGGGCGGACACGGCTTACGCGTTGATGGCCATCGAGGGAAGCCGGCATGCGCTGGAGGCCCGACTCGATGCGAATGTGGGTCTGTCCGCTGCGGGTGGATGGTGGGACAGGCTCGGCGCACAGCGACAGTCCAGCAACCACCTGGGCATCGATGCGCAGGGCTGGGTGATGGGCCACGACTACCGGCTGCGCGACGGATGGTCGGTGGGCGGCGCCGTCGCGGAAACGCTGGGGCAAGGGTTCCGTGGCGACCGCGCGGACCGTGAGCGCAACCGGCAGGTCGAAGGGCAGCTGTATGCGCAATGGCAGTTCGGCAGATCCTACCTGCTGGGGCGCATCTCGCACGGCATGATGGAGCGCCAGGCGCGGCGCGATGTGCTGCTGGGCGACGCGGCGTTTGGCGTCGCGAGCGATTACGACAACCGTTACACGTCGATGGGCCTGCAGCTGGGCCAGCGCTGGTCAACGGGTGAGGGCGGAGTGACCCCGTACGTGGGGGTGCAGTCCGTGCGCATGACGCGCGAGGGATTCACCGAGGACGGTGCGGCGGGCTTTGGCCTCAGCACCCACGCTTCGACCTTCGACGCGTCCCAAGCGCTGGCCGGCCTGCGGTTCGATCACCAGTGGTGGGCGGGCGCGACGGAGTTGGGCGTCACGGGCCGGCTGGAATGGCAGCGGACGCTGTCGCAATCGGGTAACGACATCGACGCGCGCTTCACCGGCATCGACGTCTGGTCGCCGATCCTCGGCGAGACGCTGGCGCGCGACATCGGCGTGCTCGGGGTGGGGCTGCAGGCGCGACTCCCGCGCCTGGGCATGATGCGGTTGGGTGCGGACGTCCGACAGGAGAACGGCCAAAGCTGGACGCAGGCGCAGTTGGGTTGGGCCGTCGGGTTCTAAGGCGCGTGAATCCCGCGCCAGGTCCCTGTAACGCCGCCCGGCGGAAGGGGCGGTAAAACGCAACGGCCCGGCCAGGGGACTGGTCGGGCCGCCAGGGACCGGATCCGGGGCAGGGGGACGCCCCGCGGGATCAGCTGTTACCGTTGAACAACTCGCGGCCGATCAGCATGCGGCGGATCTCGTTGGTGCCCGCGCCGATCTCGTACAGTTTGGCGTCGCGCAGCAAGCGGCCGGTCGGAAACTCGTTGATGTAGCCGTTGCCGCCCAGCGCCTGGATGGCTTCCAGCGTGACCTGCACCGCCGATTCGGAGGCATGCAGCAGGCAACTGGCCGCATCCACGCGGCTCTTGTAGCCGCTGTCGTAGTCACGGGCGATCTGGTACGCGAACGCGCGACTGGACTGAAGCTTGGTGTACATGTCCGCGATCTTGCCCTGCATCAGGCCGAAGGTGCCGATGGCGGCGTCGAACTGCTTGCGCTCGCGGGTGTAGGGCAGGGTGATGTCCAGCGCCGCCTGCATCAGGCCGATCGGGCCGCCGGACAGCACCAGGCGTTCGGTGTTCAGGCCGCTCATCAGCACCTTCACGCCCCGGTTGACCTCGCCCAGCACGTTCTCGGCCGGGATTTCGCAGTTCTCGAACACCAGCTCGCAGGTGTTGGAGCCGCGCATGCCCAGCTTGTCCAGCTTCTGCGCCGTGCTGAAGCCCTTCATGCCCTTCTCGACGATGAAGGCGGTCATGCACTGGCTGCCCGCGTCCTTGCTGGCGGTGCGCATGTAGACCACCAGCACGTCGGCCTCGGGGCCGTTGGTGATCCACATCTTGTTGCCGTTGGCCACCCACACGCCGTCGCGCAGCTCGGCGCGGCAGCTCATCGAGCCCACCACGTCGGAGCCGGCGCCCGGCTCGCTCATCGCCAGCGCGCCCTTCCACTCGCCCGTGCACAGCTTGGGCAGGTACTTGTGGCGCTGCGCCTCGTTGCCGTTGGCGTAGAGGTTGTTGACGCACAGATTGGAGTGCGCGCCGTAAGACAGGCCGACCGAGCCCGACGCGCGCGAAATTTCTTCCATCGCCACCAGGTGCGCCAGGTAGCCCATCTCGCTGCCGCCGTACTCACCCGGCACGGTCATGCCCAGCAGGCCCATCTCGCCCAGCTTGGGCCACAGGTCCTGCGGGAACCAGTTGTCGTGGTCGATCTGTTCGGCTCGCGGCGCGATTTCGGCTTCGGCAAAGCGGCGGACCGCATCGCGCAGCGCATCGATCTCTTCACCCAACGGGAAGGGGCGCATAACTACTCCCGGCAACGTTACGGCGTCGAAGCCTTTCGACGCCCGGTATGAATTTGGCGGCCGGGCGTACGCCCGGTCCGGACAGCACGACGGGGCACTGGGCCCCGTCGTATTTTGCTCTACTGCGTGTTTCGCTAACGCAACGACTCAGTTGCCGCCGCGGATGCGACCCTTGAAGCGGGTCTGGCCACGCGCCAGCGGCAGCTTGAGCTTGCCGATGGCGGCAATGCGCTCCTCGCCCAGGCGGTCGGCAGCCTGGTAGGTCGGCACGCCGTCGCGCTCGGCGATCTCATAGATGCGGTGCAGGTTGTGGTAGATGGTGCGCATCATGCGCATGGCGCGTTCGCGGTTGTAGCCCTCGAGCTCCAGCGCCACGTTCATCACGCCGCCCGCGTTGACCGCGTAGTCCGGGGCATACAGGATGCCGCGCTTCTGCACTTCGTCGCCGATGGCGTTGTTGGCCAGCTGGTTGTTGGCCGCGCCGCAGATGATCTTGGCCTTCAGGCGGGGCAGGGTCTGCTCGTTGACGGTGCCACCCAGCGCGCACGGGCTGTACACGTCGGCCGGCACGTCGTAGATCTCGTCCAGGCCCACGGCTTCGGCGCCGTACTCGGACACGGCCTTGTCCACCAGCGACTGGTTGATGTCGGTGACGAAGATCTTCGCGCCGCGCTCCTTGAGCAGCTTCACGTACTCCATGCCCACATGGCCCAGGCCCTGCACGGCATAGCTGTACTTGCCCACTTCCTCGTCGCCGAAGCGCTTGTTGAGGCTGGCCATCAGGCCCTGCATGGTGCCGTAGGCGGTGAACGGCGACGGGTCGCCCGAGCCACCGTGCACCTGGTGCACGCCGGTCACGAACTCGGTCTCGCGGTACACGTATTCCATGTCGTTGACGTCGATGCCGACGTCTTCGGCGGTGATGTAACGGCCGCCCAGCGAATCCACGAACTGGCCAAACGCGCGGAACAGCGCTTCGGACTTGTCCTTGGCCGGGTCGCCGATGATCACGGCCTTGCCGCCACCGATGTTGAGGCCGGCAACCGCATTCTTGTAGGTCATGCCGCGCGACAGGCGCAGCACGTCATTCAACGCTTCCTGCTCGGACTTGTACGGCCACATGCGCGTGCCGCCCAGCGCGGGGCCCAGCACGGTGTTGTGGATCGCGATAATGGCCTTCAGGCCCGCGTCCTTGTTGTGGCAGAACACGACCTGCTCGTGGCCGTAGGTGTCCAGGGTCTCGAAAATCATCAGGTGCTCCGCGCCGGCGTGGGGGATGCGCGTAGGGCGCCACGCCAGCTGTGCGTTGTAAGTCGTTGAATCGGAAAGATTCGCCTCTGCGACCGGGGTGGGGGTCCCGCCGCAGGGGGCATAGTTTACGGCAATCGGCGGATACGGTTACGTATGCAACAAGTGGGGGGCGGGCGGGTCGCGGGCCGTCCCCTGTTCAGAATGCCCGGTAACGCCGCTCGCGGAACCACAGCGTGGCCAGCCACTTCTCCCCGGCCAGCACCGGCGTGCCGGCGTGCAGGGAATCGGGATCGGGGCGGCCGGCATCGTCGGTGTTGCGGAATGCCACCGCGCGGCCCATCCGCGCGTCCACCACCAGGTCGGCCTCGGGGAAGGCGGTGCCGCCGCCGGATTCCACATCGCACAGGTAGGCGCACAGCGTGGCCGCGCGCTGGCCCGCCTGCGGCCGGTCGCCTGCCAACGTCTGCGGCGGCAGGTAATCGCGGTGCGGGCGGTACTCCTGGCCGGGCAAGTAGCGCAGCAGCACCATGTGCTCGGCGCGGGTGAAATCGATGCCGATCGCCGCGGCCATGCGCATTTGCAGCAGGCGCAGCTGGAAGTCCTCGATCATGTCGTTGAAGGTGGCGTCGAACGCCGTGCGCACCGGGTGCTCCAGCCATTCGCCGGTGCGCGGGTCGACGACGCGGGCGCGCTTGAGCCACGGCGCGCCCATCAGCATCACGTAGCGGCACTCCTCGGCGGTCAGCAGGCCTTCCAGCGTGGCCACGCGCGGTGCCTGGCTGACCACCTGCGGCGCGGGTGCATGCAGGCTCGCTTCCAGGTTGAGCTGCAGCGGCCGCGCGGGGCCATCGACGGGCGCGCGCCCGGGGGCGGGCGGCAGGGCGGGCAC
>NZ_AVPU01000049.1 GCF_000768355.1 Lysobacter daejeonensis GH1-9 | reverse complement strand
CAGTCGGCGCCCGCGGCCGACGGCCGCCGCCGCAGCCACCTGTGCGCGCGCCTGCGCGGCAGCCTGCGCCTGATCCCCATCGAGGACGTGCATTACCTTCAGGCCGAGGAGAAGTACGTGGTGGTGCACCACGCGCGGGGCGAGGACCTGATCGAGGAGTCGCTGAAGTCGCTGGAAGAGGAGTTCGGCGACCGTTTCGTGCGCATCCACCGCAACTGCCTGGTGGCCCGCCACGAGATCACCGAACTGCGCCGCGCCCCCGATGGCCACACCCAGGCCGTGCTGCGCCACGGCCGGCAGCCGCTGGAGGTCAGCCGCCGCTGCGTGGCGCACCTGCGCGAGACGCTGAAGCACCTGTAATCCGGCTTGCCGCGCCGCTGCCTCGTGCCGTCGGCAGGGAGGGCAAGCGCGCCTGCTCCGCGCCGCCGACGTCGGGATCGCCGATAATGGGCGGATGAAGACCCTGCGCATCGCCACCCGCAAGAGCCCGCTCGCCCTCTGGCAGAGCGAGCATGTCGCCGCCCGCCTGCGTGCCGCCCACCCCGGCCTGGAGGTGGTGCTGGTGCCCATGAGCACCCGCGGCGACGAGGTGCTGGACCGCTCCCTGGCGGCGATCGGCGGCAAGGGCCTGTTCCTCAAGGAACTGGAACTGGCGATGCAGCGCGGCGAAGCAGACTGCGCCGTGCACTCGCTCAAGGACGTGCCGATGGAGCTGGAGCCTGGCTTTGCACTGCCGGCCATCCTGGAGCGTGCCGACCACGCCGACGCCTTCGTCAGCAACCACTTCGACGGTATCGCCGCGCTGCCGCAGGGCGCGCGCGTGGGCACCTCGTCGTTGCGCCGGCAGGCGCAGTTGCGTGCGTTGCGTCCCGACCTGCAGCTGCTGGACCTGCGCGGCAACGTCAACACGCGCCTGGCCAAGCTGGATGCGGGCGACTACGACGCCATCGTCCTGGCCTGCGCGGGCCTGGCGCGGTTGGGCTTCGAATCGCGCATCCGTGCGCGGCTGGATGCGCCGCAGTGGTTGCCCGCGCCGGCACAGGGCGCCATCGCCATCGAGACCCGTGACGACGACGCCGAAGTGCAGGCCCTGTGCGCGGTACTCGACCATGCGTCCACCCGTACCTGCGTGTCGGCCGAGCGTGCGATGAACCTGGCGCTGCACGGCAGTTGCCACGTGCCGGTGGCCGCATTTGCCCTGCTCGAAGGTGATCGCCTGCAGCTGGAAGGCGCGGTGGGCTCGGCCACTGACGGGACGGTTGTCCGCGCCTGCGGCGAAGGCACGGCCGATGCGCCCGCACCGCTGGGGCACGCGGTGGCGCAGGCGTTGCTGGCGCAAGGCGCGCGGGACCTCATCAACGCGGCCGTCTGACCGCATCGCCGATCAGAAGCGGCGACGGATGCCGAGCCAGCCCTCGGCGGTGCGCATGGCGTCGGCGTTGGGCTGGTGGCGGATCACCGCATCGGTTTCCAGCGTCCACTCCGGCCACAGTGTCACGTCCAGGCCGATCGACTGCTTGACGAAAGTGTCCTCGCGCCCGGCTTCGAACTGGATGCGTTGCGTCCATTCGGCGCGTTCGCCCAGGCGCTGGCCCACGCGCAGTTCGCCGCGGAATACCGGGCCTGACTGGCGCACGCCGTCGTCGTGCAGCGGGGCCAGGCGATAGCCCGCGCCCAGGTTGAGGCCGAGGCGGGTGTCACCATCGCGCAGCGCGTCGTAGCCGTAGGTGGTGCCCACGCGAAAGTGGTCGGCGTAGTGGCTGGCCGCTTCGCGGCGGGTGGCCGGTGCGCTCAGCGACGCGCGGCTTCGGCTGCCCGGCAGGCTGAGCGGTCTCTGCCTGGCAGTCACCAGGCGTGGTGCGTCCGCATTGCCGGCGACGCGCCATTCCCGGTCGCCGCACTGCGTGGAATAGCAGGGCAGGCGCAGGTGCGCCGGGTCGCTGGCGAGCGCGATCAACGCGGGCTCGCCGCCGTATACCGGCGTGGGGAAGGAGACGAACGGACCCGTCAGCAGGGCCAGTCCAACGGCACCAAGCATGCGCAGGCAACGCGGAGGAGTGGGCCCCGATTATGCCAAAAGCCGGCGGCGCGTCGTCCGTGATGGCGTGCGCAAGGGGGCGGGTTTGGTCAGTAGTACAGGCTGACCAGATGCCGGGCCTGCGCGAAGAACAGCCAACGCTCCACCGCCGCGCCGAGCAGCGCGGACAGGGCAGCGAGTGCCAGCAGTCCAGGCGCCGCAGCCGGCCAGATCCCTCCGGCGAGCAGGCACACCGCCGGCAATGCGGCGAACATCGCCAGTGCGAGCGCGCGCAACGCACGGCCATGCTTGCGTGCCAGCACGTACACCATCTCGCGGGTGACATAGTTGGCTTCGGTGTGCGGGCGCTCGAACACGCTGGCCTGGCGCGTTGGCAGGCCCAGTGCATCGCCGCGCGTGACCGCCAGTGGCGTGGTGTCGATGGCGTGCCAGTAGCCCAGCTTCAGCACCGCCATCGCGGCGGCCATCGCCAGCATGGCCCACGCCGCGGCCGGTGACGCCCGGCCCGCGATGGCCAGCAGCGCCTGGTCGAGCAGGCCACCGGTGAGCAGCGCAAACCCGAGGTAGCCCGGTAGCACCAATGGCTGGCGCCATGCGGGGATCGGCTTGAGCGAGGCGTAGATCATCGCCGTGCAGGCCACCGTGGCGAGGCTGCCCGCCACCAGCAGCGCCGCGGCTGCCGACAGTAGGGCAGCGGGCACATGGATGAAGCCGAGGCCGACGGGATCGAGCTGGCGCGCGCCGAGCAGCATCAGCAGCAACGCGGCCGGAAGGAATGTCGCCACCGCCGCCACGCCCTCGCGCGACAACCAGGACGTGCGCCATTGCGAGAGCGCGCGCCACGCACGCCCGGGCTTGCCGAGGTGGCCGAGCGACGAGAGCAGGCCGGCCGTGACCAGGACGCCGCCCAAGGCCGCGCCGGCAAGCCATGCCGCGGCATCGGCGTGCGCCACGCCCCCCAGCGCAAGCCGCAGGCCCAGCCAGCACCACAACCCATAGCCGGCGCCGGACAACGTGGTGAAAACGATGACGGAGAAGGCCGGATTCATCGCGACAACACCCGGTCGAGCCAGCGCAGGACGCCGGGCAGTTGCGCAGTATCCAGCGGCTCCTGCGGCGGTGCAGCCGCTTCCGCGCGCCGGGGACGCGGCGGCAGGTATTGGTTCGTGGGTCGGTAGCCGAGCTCGGGCATCAGGTCGACGCCGCCGCGTTCGGCGACCAGCCTGGACACCTTCGACTCGGGATCGGCGAGGTCGCCGAAGTGGCGCGCCCGGGTCGGGCAGGCCTGCACGCACGCCGGCTGGCGCTCGGCTTCGTCAAGGTGCTCGTTGTAGATGCGGTCGATGCACAGCGTGCACTTCTTCATCACGCCTTCGACGTGGCTGTACTCGCGCGCGCCGTACGGGCACGCCCACGAACACAGTTTGCAGCCGATGCATTTGTCCTCGTCGACCAGCACGATGCCGTCCTCGGCGCGTTTGTAGCTGGCACCGGTCGGACACACGGTGACGCACGCCGGCTGCTCGCAGTGCAGGCACGAGCGGGGAAAGTGCAGGGTCATGGCCGGCTGTGCGACCTCCTGTGCCAGCGGCGAGGCACCCGCGCAGCCAGCGGTGGCGTTTGCGCCGGCACCGCGGTTGGCGCCGCTATTGTCGTGGATCGAACCCAGGCCGAGCGCATCATGTGCGCCAGGATCGAACGCCGGGGTGGTGAAGTCGGTCGCCGCCAGCTCGTAGCTGTGCACGCGGTTGAACCACACGCCCGCGGGCGCCTTGCCGTAGGGCTGCTCGTCGGTGAGCGGCGCGGCGAATCCGCCGGCATTCCACTCCTTGCAACTGACTGCGCAGGCGTGGCAACCGACGCAGGTGTCGAGGTCGATGACCAGGCCGAGCTTCTTCTTCGATGGTGGTGGCAAAGCGGTCATCGCTTGTCCCGCCGGCCGCCCTTCAGCAGCCACAGGCCCAGCACGAACAGCGCGAGTGCGCCCAGCACCGTGGGCAGCAGCCCGTACAGCACCGCCGCCAGCGAGTCGGGTGCGTCGGTGGTGGACAGGCCGATCGGGTCGATCACGCCATAGCCGAGCAGCACGACCACGGCGAAGCCGAGTGCCACGCACAGCCAGCCGGCAAAGCGGCGTCCATCATTCATGGGGTGTCTCCGGGCTTGCGGCCCTTGCGGAAGGCGGCGCCGTAGCGCAGCGGCGCATTGTCGGCGGTGCCGTAGGGCAGCGGCGCGAACTGGGGTGCGGTTTCGCCGCGTGGATCCACCTTGGCGATGCGCACGCGCAGGTCGAACCACGCCGCCTGCCCGGTGACCGGGTCGGCGTTGGCATAGTCGCCGCGCGGGGTGATGTCGCTGATCAGGTGGTTGAGCAGGAAGCCGTGGCTGGCCTCGGGAGCATCCGCGCCGAGCCGCCAGGCGCCCTTGCGCTTGCCGATGGCATTCCACGTCCACACGGTGTCGGGCTGCACGTTGGCGGCGAACCGGGCCTGCACGGTGATCGTGCCGTGGTGCGAGGTCACGTTGATCCAGTCCTCGTCGCCGATGCCGTGCCGGATGCCGGTGTCCGGGTGCAGGTACAGCACGTTGCGCGAGGCGATCTGCCGCAGCCACGCGTTCTGGGAACCCCACGCATGGTACATGAACATCGGCCGCTGGGTGACGGCGCTGAGCGGATACGGATGCGGCTTGGACCCGCGCGCAGTCGCGTCGACATGGCCAACCGGCGTGGCGGCGGCTGCGGATGAGGCCGCTGGAAAGGCGCTGTCGCCCGAGCGTTCACCCAGGTCGTCCGCTTGCGCGCCTTCGAACGGCTCGTACCAGATCGGCAGCGGGTCGAAATAGGTGGCGACGCGCTCGCGGTGCGCGACCGGTGGCTGGTGCGTGCCGTGGCCCTGCGCGGCCAGCCGGAATTTCTGCAGCGTCTCGGAATAGAGCTGCAGCGGGATCGGGTCGGCGTGGCCGAGGAAGCCCATGCGCTGCGCCCAATCCAGGTAGCCGCGGTTGGCCATCTTGAAATAGCGCGCGTGCTCGGGGGCCTCGCTGCGCCAGAAGCCGCCGTGCTCGATGTAGCGCTGCAACTGGTCGGGGTTGGGCGCGCCCTTGGCCTCACGAGTGCCGTCCTCGCCGCGCCAGCCGGCCAGCAGGCCGACGCCCGGCGCGCGTTCGTGGCGCACGATGTAGTCGGCGTAGTCGCGGTACTTCGGTGAGCCGTCCTCATCGACCATGCCCGGCAATCCCAAACGCGCGCCTAGGTCGAGCAGCACGCTCTGGAAGCCGCGCACGTCGCGTGGGCGCGGGGGCACAGCGTTGCCATCGTCGGCATGCGCGCTGCCGCCCAACGCCGGATCCAGCACCGGGTGGCGGATGGCATCGGCGGCGCCGTCGGCATCGGAGATCGGCCGGTCGAGCAGGCTGATCGCGTCGAAGCGCTCGAGGTAGGTGGTGTCGGGCAGCACCAGATCGGCGTAGGCCACGGTTTCGCTGGCGTAGGCGTCGGCGTAGATGATGTGCGGGATGCGGTACTCGCCGTCATCGTCCTTGTCGGTGAGCCAGCCGATGGTCTGCGCGGTGTTCATCGCCGAGTTCCAGCCCATGTTGGCCATGAACATCAGCAGCGTGTCGATGCGGTACGGATCGCCGGCCCAGGCGTTGCGTATCACCGTGTGCATCATGCCGTGTGACGACAATGGGTATGCCCACGAGAAGGCATGGTCGATGCGACGCGGCGCGCCGTCGGCGTCGACCAGCAGGTCCTCCGGCCCGTGCACGAACCCGAGCGGTGCGGCATCGAGTGCGCCGTTGGCCTGGCGCGCCTTTCCGGGCCGGTTCGGTGGTGGGACCGGCTTGGGGTACGGCGGCTGGTAGCGGAACGAGCCCGGGGTATCCACCGCGCCCAGCAGCAGTTGCAGCAGGTGCAGCGCGCGGCAGGTGTGGAAGCCGTTGCTGTGCGCGCTGATGCCGCGCATGGCGTGCAGCGCCACCGGGCGCCCGACCATTTCCGCGTGCGTGCGGCCCCACGCATCGGTCCATGCAATCGGCAGGCGCACCTCGCGTTCGAACGCCGCTTCGGCCAGCTCGCGGGCGATGCGCCGGATGGTGTCGGCGGGGATGCCGCAACGTTCGCTTACCGCGTCGGGCGCGTAGCGCGGGTCGAGGTAGCGTTCTGCGAGGAGGTGGAACGCCGGCACGGCGCGGCGGCCATCGGGCAGGCTCACTTCGCCGACGACCGCGGGCCGGATGCCAACCGCGTCGGCGGCGACGGCCCGGCCGGTTCGTGTGCGCGAGTCGCTGGTTCCGGCCGTCGTGTCGGCGTGCATCGCAGCGGCCTCGGCCACATGTTGCCAACACAACGGCCGGCCTTCGGCATCGCGCGCGAACAACCCGTCATCCGCACCGCCCGGGTTGCGCACCACCAGCCAGTGCGCGTTGGTGTAACGCACCAGGTAGTCGAGGTCGATGCGGTCGGCCTTGAGCAGTTCATGGATCAGCGCGAAGGCGAACAGGCCGTCGGTGCCCGGGCGGATGCCGATCCACTCGTCGGCAATGGCGCCGTAGCCGCTGCGCACCGGGTTGACCGCCACGATCTTCGCGCCGCGCCCCTTGAGCTTGCCCAAGCCGAGCTTGATCGGGTTGGAGTCGTGGTCTTCGGCCACGCCCCACAGCATCAGGTACTGGGTGTGCTCCCAGTCGGGCTCGCCGAATTCCCAGAAGCTGCCGCCCAGCGTGTACAGCCCGCCGGCCGCCATGTTGACCGAGCAGAAGCCGCCGTGGGCCGCGTAGTTGACCGTGCCGAATTGCTGCGCCCACCAGCCGGTCAGCGCCTGCGACTGGTCGCGGCCGGTGAAGAACGCCAGTTCATCGGGATTGCGCTCGCGGATGGGGGCCAGCCAGTCCGTCGCGATCTGCAACGCCTCGTCCCACTCGATCTCGCGGAACTCGCCGCTGCCACGCTCGCCCACGCGCAGCAGTGGTTTGTCCAGCCGCGCGGGCGAATAGTGCTGCATGATCCCGGCCGAGCCCTTGGCACACAGCACGCCCTGGTTGACCGGGTGCTCGGGGTTGCCCTGGATGTAGCGCACGCGGCCGTCGCGCAGCCATACCTTGATGCCGCAACGGCAGGCGCACATGTAGCAGGTGGTGGTCTTGACCTCGTCGCCGGGCGAGGGCGAGGTGTCGATGGCCGGTTCCGTGGGCGCGTGCATGGCCGCATTGTGCCCGGGCCGTCTGCGGGACACCACGTCGCTCTGGGGCGGGCGGCCGGTTCGCGCGCGGTCGTCGTTTTAGAGAGAACCAAGGCGCTACTCGCCTGCGATCCGGCTACGAGGGGTGACGGACATGCGTGCATGGGCGACTGCGTGGTGGCTGCTGCTGGGTCTGTGTGTAACCCCGCCAGCCTGGGCGCAGGTGCACCTGGGCGGCGGTTGGGCCGACAGCATCGAGGGTGAGGGCGCGGAGATGGCCAGCCTGGCCTGGGTGAGCGCGCAGCGTCACCCGTGGGAGGTGATGGCAGGCTATATCGGCGAACGTGAGGGCGCGCACGTGCCCGACGCGGTGTTCTTCGCGGTCAGCAAGCGGCTGGTGTGGCGGCGCTGGTTTGCCAGCGGCGGCGTGGCTTGGGTCAGCGAGGACAACCACGTGCTGTCCGGGCATGGCCAGTTCCTGACCGGCGCCGGTTACACCTTCGGCCGGACCAGCCTGTCGCTGCGCCACCTGTCCAACGCGGACACCGGCGGGCGCAACCGCGGCGAGACCTTCGTGCTGCTCGAAGTCGGGTTCTGATTCCAGTCGGCGGCTTCGCCGTGTGCCATGCTAGGCACCAGCAACCGCCTGCCACGCCTGCCATGGAACGCATCGAACGCATCCACGCCCTGCACCGCATCCTGTCCGCCGCGCGCTACCCGGTGACGGTGCAGCGCCTGCAGGACGAATTGGAGTGCTCGCGCGCCACCGTGTACCGCGACTTGGCCTACCTGCGCGACAGCCTGATGGCGCCGCTCGTGGGCAACGGCGAGGCCGGCTTCCGCTACGACCACAGCGAGAACGACCGTTTCGAGCTGCCCGGCCTGTGGCTGAGCTCGGAGGAGCTGCATTCGCTGCTGGCCGCGCAGCAGTTGCTGATGCGCAGCGGCGGCGGGGTGCTGTCCAACGCGCTGGCGCCGCTGCAGCACCGCATCGAGAAGCTGCTGGATGAGCACGCTGGCGGCCGTCGCATCCCGGTCGAGCGCGTGCGCGTGGTACCGCACCGCACCCGCAGGCTGGACGAGCATGCCTTCCGCAACGTCGCCACGGCGGTGCTGGACCGCAAGCAGCTCACCTTCGAATACCGCGCGCGCTCCACCGACGAGACCACGCGCCGCACCGTGTCGCCGCAGCGACTGACCCACTACCGCGACAACTGGTACCTCGACGCCTGGGACAATGACCGCGAGGCGCTGCGCAGTTTCTCGGTCGACCGCATCGGCAACGCGCGCGTGGGCGAGAGCGCGGCGCGTGACCTGCCCGAAGACGAACTGAACCAGCACCTGGCGTCCAGCTACGGCATCTTTTCCGGCACGCCCAAGGGCTGGGCGACGATCGTTTTCAGCGCCAAGGCCGCGCGCTGGGTGGCCGACGAGCACTGGCATTCGCAACAGCAGGGCCGCTTCCTCGCCGATGGCCGTTACGAACTGAAGGTGCCCTACAGCGCCGGCCGCGAACTGCTGATGGACGTCATGCACTACGGCGCCGACGCCGAGATCATCGAACCGCCGGTGCTGCGCGAACAGGCGCGTGCGCTGCTGTCGCTGGCGCTGGGCAACTACGAGCGCTGACATGGCCGCGGCCGACGCGCCGAAGATCCAGCAAGGGGAGCCGGTCGCACTGGTGCTCGGCGCCGGTGGCGCGCGCGGCTTCGCCCAGATCGGCGTCATCGAGGCGTTGGAAGCGCGCGGCCTGCACGTGGTGGCCATTGCCGGCTCGTCCAGTGGGGCGCTGGTGGGCGGCCTGTACGCATCGGGCCGTTTGCCCGACTTCCAGAAGTGGTTGCTCGGTCTGAGCCGCACCGCGATGTTGCGCCTGCTCGATCCGGTATTCGGCCAGCCGTCGCTGTTTGGTGGCGAGCGACTGATCCAGGCGTTGCGCGAGCAGGCCGGTAACCACCGCATCGAGCAACTGGCGATTCCATTCACCGCGGTGGCCGTCGACCTGATGCGGCAGCGCGAGGTGTGGCTGCGTGACGGCGACCTGTGGGACGCGGTGCGCGCGTCGATCGCCATTCCCGGCATCTTCACCCCGCATGTGGTGCGCGGTCGCGCGCTGGTGGATGGCGGCCTGTTGGCGCCGCTGCCCATCGCCGCCACGCGCCTGTCGGGTGCGCATCGCCTGATCGCCGTGGACATGCACAGCTGGCCGGATCGGCCGGTCGGACGCTTGACCAACGGCAACGGCGCCATTGATGCAACCGGCAAGGACGGTGGCAACGCGGCCGGCGCCAGCGAAGGGCTTGCGGACAGCCCCGTTCCCGGCGCGGGCGGGGGCAGCGAAGCCGAGCGCTCACGGATCATGACCTGGCTGGCCCGGCGTTTCCGCGACGAGGCGCAGCGACAGACTTCGTCGCCCACGCTGGCATCGATCGGCATGCCGGGGCCGCTGGGATTCACCGAGCTGATGGCGCGTTCGCTGGACACGATGCAGGCGCAGATCGCCCGTGTGCAGATGGCGCTGGATCCCCCCGAGCTGGTGATCCGGATCCCGCGCGACGCCTGCCAGTTCTACGAGTTCTGGCGCGCCTCCGAACTGATCGACATCGGCCGCCGCGAAGCCGACAAGGTGCTGGACGCGGCGGGGTACTGACCCGCTGCCGGCGGCGAGGCGAGGGCGGCAGGGTCGCAACCCCTGAGACGGGGGCGAGCCAAGGTGTTTCCACACCACCGGAGCCACCGCCATGAACCGCATGCTCGCCCCGTTCAGCCGCCCGTCCAACGCCGCCAGCCCGACCCACCCGGGTCTGGCCACCGCTCCAGCACGCGAGGCGGCCCCGGACCCGCGCCTGGACGAAGCGCTGAAGCTGCTGCTGGCCATCGGCGTCGTCCTCGTCCTGTTGCTGCCGGCGGCGCGGGGCTCGGCGGCGAGCATCGGCTGGCTGCCGATGTGGCTGTTGGGGATGCCGCTGGTGGCGCTGTGGGCGACCCGGGGCTTCCGCCTGCCGTGGGGGCGCCGGCCCGAGGCAACCGGCCTGCGGGCCCG
>NZ_AVPU01000048.1 GCF_000768355.1 Lysobacter daejeonensis GH1-9 | reverse complement strand
CCGTCCGTGATTTCGGGGTAGAACCCCTTTCGTATCCGAATGAAGGCTGCACATATCTTCTACCTGCTCCGCACCCTGGTCCTGGCTCCGAACTCGTGATCGTGAGCTGCTCTTAATTGGCTGCCGTTGAAAAGCTCGCCACTAGAACATTCCGTCGCGTCCCGGCATGCAGTCCATATCGCATACTTGCCCGGAACATTGGCCGAGAAGGTGGGATATGTCAGTAGTGAGTGAGAAGATCCTCAGGAGCAACGGCTTTTGGCTTGCTGCGCGAATTTTGTCGAGTGTGGTTTTCGTCAGTTCAGGCCTAGCGAAGCTTCTGGACTTCGGGGGAGGGGTGAGCGAGATGGCGGCGGCAGGGCTTCACCCAGCTTGGCTATTCAACATCGGCACAGTCATAATTTTGCTAGGCGGATCTGCGCTGCTTTTGCTCGATCGTGCTGTTTGGCTCGGTAGCCTAGTACTTGGATTTTTTCTGCTCTTGACGATTGCCGTTGTCCACAGATTCTGGTCCCTTCCCGACTCGGCTGGCCAGCAGGCCTTGTACGTAGCTCTCGAGCACTTGTCGGTCGTCGGCGGCCTGATGGCAGCAACGGTTGCCAGCCACTTCCGAAAATTGAATCGACATGCTGAAAAAGATGCGGCCTGACCGTATGTGGACGCTGTTGATTCTGGGGTATGGCTATACAGCACAGGTGCTAGCTCAGCAGCTTATATCGCGAGGTTGGGAAGTCATTGCGACCACCCGGAGCCGCGGCTTCGCTAACGAAATGCAGAAGCATGGTGTCGAGCCCATCATATGGCCTGATGCGATCACAGAATATCTCGCACGCGCAACGCACATACTGGCTTGCGCGCCGCCCGTGAATGGGCGGGATCCCTTTTTAGAAGCATGCCCCGAGATGAGGGTCTCCAGTGCCCAGTGGGTTGGATACCTTTCAAGCATAGGCGTTTACGCGAATATTGAGAAAAGCGGAAACGCACGGGTAATGGAAACCGCGCCTACGCTGTCTGGAAACACACGAGGGGGATTAAGGCGGCAAGCCGAGCGAGACTGGTCTGATACGGGGCTCCCTTTGCATATTTTTCGTTTAGCTGCGATCTATGGGCCGGGACGAGGCGCATTCATGGAGGCCCTTACGGGTCCCGGCCGGTCGGTGTCAGATGCGCGGCGATCTACTGTGGTCAATCGAATCCACGTCGACGACATTGTAAGGGTGCTGATTGCATCGATATCACGCCCGAACCCCGGAGCCGTGTACAACGTGTGTGACGACGAGCCTACGCCCACCGAAGAAGTGATCAAGTTGGCGAACAGGATTCTCGGAGCGGTGGATCCGCGAGAATCCGGCATAGAAGAGGCGCCAACCATCACCGGGGCGGCCCCAGTGGCCGTATTGAGTAGACCAATCAGCAACTCACGGATCAAGAATGAGCTTGGCGTCAGGCTGGGTTTTCCAAATTACCGCAGCGGCCTACCTAGCGCACTGGCAAAGACGCTTAGCGCTCATGAGAATAGAAACAGTTGTTGGTAGCTCAAAACTTGGCTTGGCCAGTGACCATGTCGGGCACTTCGGTTGGCTGCCGAGACTTCGGTATGGTCATTGTTTGGAACGTCTCCTGGTCGAAGCACTGGCACTGTTTGGTTGAGGGTTTTCGGCGACCTCGCCTTGGTGCGAAAGAAAGGAGAGGTCGGCAACTCTCATAATCGCAGCAGGGACGATCCTCAAGGGCGGATTTGGATCACCGCAAGGGCCGCGCCAGCACCGGCTAAGTGCCGACACAGCACTCCCAGCCGCCTCCGGCTTACCAGTCACTTACCGCCGCATGGGTCGAGTCGCGCACTAAGGTAAGTAATTGATGCGTAATGCATGGCGGAATAGCTCAGTTGGTCGAGCGGCGCATTCGTAATGCGTAGGTCGTAGGTTCGATTGCTATTTCCGGCACCATCTTCAAACGCTCCGGCGGGACTTAGTCGTTATGGGCATCGGCGTAATGCGGGTTCGGGGCAGGCTACTGCCAGCGCAGTGAAAATCGGCCGTCTGCACGCATCTCCACGCCGCTTCCAAAGCGCCGGCATTCGCGATGCAGTCGCTCATGCAGCCAGCGGCGATCGGCCTCCCCGGCCAGATGGACCCGGAACCGCTGCAGCCGCGTCGGTGTCAACGTCAGCTCCAGCAGGCGGCCGCTGCCGCGGGCCAGCACCGGGAAGTACATCAGGCCCAGTTCGCCGCGGAATTCCTCGTGGCCTCCGATCCCCTCGTAGTCATTGATGAAGTCACCGCAGCCGTACAGGATCAAACGGTCGCGATGGACTTCGATGGCTTTGGCATGGTGCGAGGAGTGGCCGTGAATCACGTCCACGTCGGCTTCGTCGATCAGTGCATGGGCAAAGTCGCGCTGCTCGGGCGGGATGGCGTAGCCCCAATTGCCGCCCCAATGCAGCGAGAACACCACGCAGTCGCCCTTGCGCCGATGGCGTCGAACCAAGGCTGCTATCTGGTCCACGGTCGACGCGGAAAGATCTGGCAGGCGGCTCACGCCAGATCGCGTCGGGTTGGCCGCCCAAGCCGGCGGCACCCCGGAGTCGCCGGTGGCGGCGGCGAACACCAGGATGCGCGCGTTGTCGCCCAGCGGCAGGATTGCCGGCGCCTGTGCGGCGGCCAAGTCGGCACCTGCGCCGGCGGAGGCGATCCGACCGTGTTGCAGCGTCGCCAGAGTCTCGCGCAGGCCGTCGCGCTCCCAATCCAGCACGTGGTTGTTTGACAGCACACAGCAGTCGACCCCGGCCGCGGTCAGGCAGGGCAGGTTGCCCGGGTGCATGCGGTAGTTGATGCCTTTGGGCCAGTTGCGGTCGCTGCGGGTGATCGCGGTTTCCAGATTCACGATGCGGGCATCGGGGCGCCGTCGTTCCAGCTCCGCCAAGGCCTCGCCCCAGACGTACGGGTAGGCAACGGGGCGCGGAATCTCGCCGTTTTTCCACTCGGCCAATGTCACGTACCGACGCGCATTGCGGACGTGGGCTTCATGCAGGGTGGGGGCTGACGGGTGTGGCAGGATCTGGTCGATGCCGCGGCCCAGCATGACGTCGCCGCACAGGAACAAGCTGAGAGAAGGCGACACGCGAGCAGTTCCAGACCGCTGCGATGCGACCGCTCCCAGCAGCGCGCCCGCCGGGCCGCGCGTCGCCATGCCCAGCGCCAGGCCGGTCGATAACTTCAGGAAATGTCGCCGTCCGCGCATGCCAGTGGCCCGTCCGGCTCCATCTTCTCGCTAGTGCCGGCAGTGCGCTATCCGGTGGCGACCAGCGGTTGCGTGATCTGGGGCCGGCTGGGGCGTGGAGCGCCAGACTTGCAGGGCGGGTCAGGCGGGTCAGTTGCCCACAGTGCTCGTGCCCGGTGTCTGCGTCTGTGCACGCGGCAGGGCGACAGCCCGCACCGCGGACAGTCGCCATTGCTTACCGTCGCGCACGGCCACGGTGAGCGTGGTGAACTCCCGCACCAGGGTCTCCGCGCCGTCGGCGTCCACGCGGATCAGCCGCACGTGGGCATCGGCCAGCACCACGTCGTCCGATTGGGGGTGCAGGCCGGTCAGGCGGGTGCTGTGACGCATCCCGGGCTCAAGCCCCGCGAAGGACCGGGTGAAATAGTCGTGGATCGCGGAGGCACCATTCACGGCCACGTCACGACCGATGATGCGCAGCGTCGCATTGGCGCTGTAGAGCGCTGCCATGCCGTTGGCATCGCGTGCATTCCAGACCGCATCGGACCGTTCCACCAGCGCCTGCAGCGCCGCCCGGTCCTCCGGGGAGGGTTCGCTGGCGGCCAGGCTGCCTGCCACCAAGAGCAAGACGGCCATCAAGCCGCCACGCAACATCCTATGCGTCATATCCGCTACCTCGCTTGGGGAAGGCTCGCCGTGAAGCATGTTGATGCCGTGGGGCGGCGAGTGTGCAGGACAGCGTACCGGTCCGGCTGGCGATCGTCCTGTGCCCATGGTGCGCCTGACCAACGGCAGGGGCCTCGGCTCCCGGTGGCTCGTGGGGTGGGTGGCGCCTCCGGAAGGACTATCGAACCTTCGCTTGAAGTCGCCGACGCTTCTGGAAGGGGCACTGCCCTTTTTTGCAAAGGCCCCCGACCCGTCTCATGGCGCTACCGATAGCATGCCTGTTCTCGCCCCTTGCGACCGTGGCCCGCTACAGTGTCCGCATCCCATCACCGCAGCCCGATCACCCGCATGGCCAAGCCCGCCACCAAGTCCCGCACCGCTTACGTCTGCTCCGAATGCGGCGCCGACCACACCAAGTGGCAGGGGCAGTGCGCCGAATGCGGGGCCTGGAACACGTTGAGTGAGTTCGTGGTGCAGCCGGCCAATCCGGCGGCCAAGGCCGGGGTCGCGGCCTCGCGCCGCAGCAGTTGGGCGGGCAAGGCCGACGCGCCTGCCGTGACGCCCCTGAAGGACGTGCGCCACGCCGAGGACAACCGGGTCAGCACCGGCATCGGCGAACTGGACCGGGTGTTGGGTGGCGGGCTGGTGCACGGCGCGGTAGTGCTGGTCGGCGGTGACCCGGGCATCGGCAAGTCCACGCTGCTGCTGCAGGCGGTGGTGAAGATGGCCAGCGAGCTGCCGGCGCTGTACGTGACCGGCGAGGAGTCGCTGGCGCAGGTCGCGGGCCGCGGCGCGCGCCTGGGTCTGCCGCTGGACGGCGTGCATGCGCTGGCCGAAACCGGCATCGAGCGCATCCTGGAGCATGCGGCGGTGATGCAGCCGCGCCTGATCGTGGCCGACTCGGTGCAGACGCTGTGGACCGAGGAATTGAGTGCCGCGCCGGGCTCGGTCAGCCAGGTGCGCGAAAGCGCGGCGCGGCTGGTGCGCTACGCCAAGGAGACCGGCACGGCGGTGTTCCTCGTGGGCCACGTGACCAAGGAAGGCGGCATCGCCGGCCCGCGAGTGCTGGAGCACATGGTCGATGCGGTGCTGTATTTCGAGGGCGAGAGCGGCAGCCGTTTCCGCGTGCTGCGTGCGTTCAAGAACCGCTTCGGTGCGGTCAACGAATTGGGCGTGTTCGCGATGGGCGACAAGGGCCTGCGCGAGGTGCCGAATCCGTCGGCGATCTTCCTGTCGGGCAGCGAGCGCCCGCAGCCGGGCAGCTGCGTGATGGTCACCCGCGAGGGCACCCGCCCGCTGCTGGTGGAGGTGCAGGCGCTAGTGGATGCCTCGCCGCTGTCCAACCCGCGTCGCGTGGCGGTGGGCATGGAGGGCAACCGCCTGGCGATGCTGCTAGCGGTGCTGCACCGCCACGGCGGGGTGGGCGTGGGCGACCAGGACGTGTTCGTGAACATCGTCGGCGGCATCCGCGTGCAGGAAACCGCGGCCGACCTGCCGGTGCTGCTGTCGGTGCTGTCATCGCTGCGCGACCGACCGCTGGCCGAGCGCACCATCGCGTTTGGCGAGGTTGGCTTGTCGGGCGAGATCCGTCCGGTACCCAACGGCGAGGAGCGGCTGAAGGAAGCGGCCACCCACGGCTTCAAGCGCGCCATCGTACCCAAGGCGAATGCGCCCAAGTCCGGCCGGATTGGCGAGCTGGAAGTGGTCGCGGTGGAGCGGTTGGCGGAGGCGCTGGATGCTGCCCGCGACTGACGGCGGTCGCGGGCGCGTCCTATCAGCGAAACCCAGTTCCTGACCAGTCGCGCCGTTTGGCCGCGATTGAGTGGTTGAGCGGCTGCTCGCGGCTGGAAGCGGCCGCCACAGTTCTCAGGGGCGGTGCACTTGGGGCCGTTGACTCACATTGCTACGACGCTTGGCGAAGTAGGGAAGCGCGAATAGGTACAGCCCTGTGAGCAGCATGAATGCAAGTGGTGGCAATGGCGAGTAGGTGATCCAAGGCGGGGGCATTTCGCCCGCCGCCTGTGCCAAAGCAACGAAGTTGGCGATGACGGTTGCGGTGAAAACGATGGACAGCCAGCGGTGCGACTGCCGAATCAACTTGTTCCAGTTCACATGGATCTCCGAGTAAGGCATGGCATAAGGGGGTTCCGGCTCTGCAGATGACGAGGCTCGCAATGAGCCATGACGCTTGAAGCAACTCGCGCCGCGAACCGCATCGGCTTGAATGAATGGTTGTCGCGTTCGACAGGCCGCACTCACTGTCCAGCCTCGCGCAACTCCTCGAGCAACGCGAGAGTGTGATCAAGCAATTCTGGTCCGCCTGCCTCTCCGTGCCCCGGAACGACGAACTTCGCTTCTGCGTAACGGGCCCGCGCCTTGCGGATGGCCTCCGGCCACGCCGTCATGTTCGCGTCAGCGATGCCTCCTAGCGAATCACTAGCGGCACCGCGCACAGCACACCCGCCGAACAGCACGCGCTGCGATGGAACCCACACCATGAGATTGTCCGGTGCGTGCCCCGGCCCGGGGTAGAAAAGTTCGACGGAGCCGAATTGAACGCGTGCTCCTGGCCTGTCCAGCCCAGCCAGCGCGTGGTCCGGGACTGGCATGCCCTCCGCAACGGCTCGCTGCTGGGTCAGCGGCAGTGCGTAAACCTCAATGCCCCGTGCTTCGAGTGCGTCAGCGCCCGCAATGCGGTCCCCGTGGGCATGCGACACGACGGCACGACGGACGGGAAGTTTGAGCTGCGCCTCGATCTGATTGAGTAAGGTAAGCGTGAGGAGCTCCCCCCATGCCGTGTCGATAAGGAGAAGGCCGTTGCCTTCACGGACGATGAGGCCATTGGTGGGGTAACGCGTGCCGCCGGGATAGGTGTAGTACGAGGTGTGAACCCACACGCCGGGCTGCACCTCGCGGATCTCTATGTCGGCGGGAATCCCGATGGTCGGGGCATCTGCCGCATTCGTGGTCTGCGCGGCGACACTGGGTGCTGACATTGCCGTAACGCCAACCAGTAGGGCTATTGCTTCAATCATTGGCCGGCTCCTCCAGTCGCAGCACCAGATAGCGCATGAAGAACTGCGTGATCGGCCCCACGCCCAGCGCGAACACCAGGGTGCCCAGGCCGGCGATTCCGCCCAGCACCACGCCCATGGCGAGCACCACGATCTCGATGCAGGTGCGCACGCGTTGGATCGACCAGCCCGTGCGGCGCGCGAATCCGGTCATCAGGCCGTCGCGCGGCCCGGGACCAAGTTGCGCCCCAACGTAGAGCGCAGTGGCCAGCGCACAGACAACCACTCCACCAGCCAGGTAGATGCAACGCATCGGCAATGAATCGGGCGCATCCAGCATCCCAAGATTGAAGTCGGTGAACGGCCCCAGCAGCAGCGTGTTGGCGACGGTGCCCAGTCCGGGCATCTGCCGCAGCGGGATCCAGAGGAGCAACACCGCCACGGCGACCAGGACCATGACCATGCCGAGCGACAGCGGCAGGTGCAACGCCGCGCCTTGGTGGAATACGACCCACGGCGACCCGCCGAGTGCGCTTTCCATCAGCAGCGCGTTGGAGACGCCGTACAGCCATAGGCCGGCCAGCAGGCGTACGAGACGTTCGGACACGCGGCCGGCCCGGAGTTGAGCGAGGGGGCCGAGATTGGTCAGCCCAAGGGGGGAGGTATTGGGGTTCATGGGCGCCAGTATCTGGACGATTGGCACTTTCACGTAGATCCAATTTCGTCATAGTGGCCTCATGAATCGATCCATCACCCCAGAGCACTTGGCCTCCCTGATCGGCCAGTTCCCACGCAAGCCGGCCTATCGGGGGCTCCGCCAGGTCCTGCAGGAACTGATCGGCGGGGGGCGTATCCCCCTCGGCACGCGTTTGCCCAGCGAGCGGGCGATATCCCAGGCGCTCGCCGTCTCGCGCAATACGGTGACCCGCGTCTATGCGGACCTGGTCGCCGCGGGTTTCGCGACAGCGCGCCAGGGTGCGGGCACGTTTGTCGCCGTTCCTGACGACCGCCGGCGCGCGCACGAACACTCGCTGCGTTCGGTCGCAAGCGCGCATGCGCTCGAAGGCGCCATCGACCTCAATTGCGCCGCGACGGCCGCCATTCCGGGCATCGCCTCGGCTTACGAACGCGCTCTGGAAAGGCTACCCGGCTACCTGGGAAGCGACGGCCACCGTCCAACCGGCCTGCCCGCGCTGCGCGCCCTGATCGCGCAGATGTACTCGCGGCGAGGATTGCCGACCGACCCCGAACAGATCATGGTCACTTCCGGCGCGCTGGCGGGCACGGCCGTCGTCGCGCGCGCGCTGTCGCGACCCGGCGACCGGGTGATGATCGAATCGCCGGTATACCCAAACGTCATCGAAGCCCTGCGCCTGGGCGGCGCGCGCCTGGTCGCGTCACCGATGGGCGATGCGCTGGGCGAGGAAGGCTGGGACTTGGATGGCATCGAGGCTACGCTGCGGCAGACGCGGCCGCACCTGGCTTACCTGATCCCCGACTTCCAGAACCCCACCGGCTTCCTGATGCGCGATGACCAGCGCGCACGCTACGCCGCCGCGCTGCATGCCACCCGCACGACCGCGGTCGTGGACGAATCGCTGCAGGCCATCGCACTGACGGACGCCGGCATGCCACTGCCCTTCGCCGCGCACGCACCAGGCGCCATCACGATAGGGAGCGTTTCGAAGTTGCTGTGGAGCGGATTGCGCGTCGGATGGATCCGCGCGCCGCACGACCTGATCGACCGGCTCATCAAGGCCCGATTGCAGCTCGACCTGGGCACGGCGCTTTTCGACCAATTGGTGGTGACCGAATTGCTGGACGACAGCGACGTCATCGCGATGCGTCGCGAGCAACTCCGCCAGCGCCGCGATGCCCTGGCCCACGCCATCGACGAACGACTGCCGGACTGGCGTTTCCGGCTGCCCGAAGGCGGAATGACGTTGTGGCTGCAGTTGCCGGGTGGCAGCGCCACGCAGCTGGCGTCGAACCTGGAGACTGTTGGCGTCCACGTCCCACCCGGTCCGATGTTCAGCGTCGAAGGTGGTAACGACCAATGGCTGCGCATCCCATACGTACGACCGGAAGAGGAGTTGATCGAGGCCGTTCGGCGCATCGCGGATTTTTGGTCGAGGGCGCCAGCCGCGACTTCGGCGCGCCGGGAAGGGGCGCGGACGGTCATTCTTTAGAGTGAGCTTCGCGGGGCGCTGCCAATGACCACTTTCGGTGCTGGTTTCAACTGGTCAACGCAACAGCATGTCGATATCGCTCGATGGGCGTTTCGAAGTCCAGCGTCTCGCGTGGGCGCTCATTCAAGCGTCTGGCCACCTCATTCAGCTGGGCCTGCGAGAATCCCGACACGTCAACCCCCTTGGGAAAGTACGGCGCGGTGCCTTACCTAGTAAGACGAGGCCGGGCCGTGAGCAGGTCAACCGTTGCTCGGCCTCACACACCAAGGCAATACGCCGGCGCGCCCTTCACTAGGGTGCGGGCGTGCGCGTCATCCATCGTTGCGTTGCTCAGTCACGCGACTTTGCACGAACGCGGGAAACGTCTCCGCTAGTGGCGCCGTGTCCGGCAAGATGTAAAACACCCCGCCCCGCTCGAACGTCGGACGTACGATCCGTTCGTAGAATTCGGGCGAGACGTTGATGCAGCCATGAGTGATGCGGTTGTCGTCCGGCGAAGGCGATGCCAAGCGTTCGGCGCGTTTCTCGGTCGGGACGCCAGTAGCCGTGGGGTGCATGGAGACCGCGGAATCGTAGTCCACCCACAGGACACGCCCAGCGTCGGTTGACGGGCCGAAACCGCCCACAAAGCGACCCGCAGGCGTCGTACGGTCACGGCCCGGAATTTCGCGAAGCGCGAGGCCGGCGATACCGGGGGCCGAATGATCGCCGATCGCTGAGCCAAAGAGCCCAGGCGCCGCGCCGCGAAGCCGGCCGGCGCCGTCAAACACCAGAATCTGCGCAGCGGCCTTGTCCATGATCGCGAACGGATAGCCTTGGCTGTCCCTGGTGCCGACAATCCAGCCCGCGAGCTCAGTCACCGTATCGGACACTTCCTGGTCTTGTGGAAGCTGGTCGACAGCAGCCACCGGTTGCGCGGTGACATCCTCGGCGCTGGCCACGCCGATGCTCGCGAACGCCAATGCCAGCGCTAGCGCACCAGAAGCAGCCCGGATCGCAGGGTGTATGCACGTACGAATAAGACGGTTCCTTCGAACGAAGACAGGGTGAAGAAAGTAGACTAGTGGCCGGCAAAGACCACCGGTCCCGGGTTCAAACCGTTCGTCACAAATTGTGGAAGAGCGACTAACCGCGCGGCTTGCGGCGAGGCGCCGCTTCGAGCATCTGGATGCGGCCTTCCATCTGATCCAGCCGTTGGTTGGCCTGTTGCGCGGACTGATTGGCGGATTCGGCGCTCTGGGCTGCGTTCTGCACCTTCGCGTCAAGCTGATCGAGGCGTGAGTTGATCGTTGCAAACTCGTCACTATAGGTGGCGCAGCCGGCAAGGCCCAGGGTGACGACGATCGCCACGCCGAGCGTGCGCGCCATCGCCAGATTCTTCTTGGTCGGGAACATTCCAGTACTCCTTCGTCTGGGATCTCGGAAATACAGCGGCCCTTTTTGCCGGAGACATGATGACGTTGGGGTAGGTGGACGGATTGTGAAGGTCCGCTTCGGGTCGGGATCCGCCCTGGCCGTTGGGGCGTTCATGGCCGAGGCTGGCCGTTCGGGCAGCGGGCAGCTATCGGGACCCAAGGCAGCCAATCAATGCGTTCGGCCTCCCTGATCCCTGTGCGAAATCGGGCGTCGCACAGTAGCCTGTCGCGGTGGACTCCCTGATTGCCGCCGCTGGACGCGCGCTGGTTGCCGGCGACGCGCTCGGCGCCCTCAAGCGCGTCGCCCTGCGCGACGACCCGCCGGCACTCGCCCTGCGTGGCATCGCGATGGCCCAACTAGGAGAGTATCCGCGCGCCCGCGAGCTGCTCCGCCGTGCCGCGCGCGGCTTTGGCACGCGCGAGGAGCTGGCGCGCGCCCGCTGTGTAGTCGCGGAGGCCGAGGTGGCCCTCGCCATGCGCGACTTGGGCGGCTCGCC
>NZ_AVPU01000046.1 GCF_000768355.1 Lysobacter daejeonensis GH1-9 | reverse complement strand
GCGCCGCCGCCCAGGCCACCGCCGCCGACCTGGTGCGCCGCGTGCGCGCCCGCGCCCAGGACCAGGGCGCGATCGAGGCCTTCATGCGCCAGTACGACCTGGGCAGCGAGGAAGGCGTGCTGCTGATGTGCGTGGCCGAGGCGTTGCTGCGCATCCCCGACCAGGAAACCGCGGACAAGCTGATCCGCGACAAGCTGGGCGACGCTGACTGGAAGAAGCACATGGGTCAGTCCGACTCGGTGCTGGTCAACGCCTCCACCTGGGGCCTGATGCTGACCGGCCACCTGGTCGACCTGGCCGACGAGACCAAGCGCGACGTGCACAACGCCTTCAAGCGCCTGATCGGGCGGGTGGGCGAGCCGGTGATCCGTCTGGCGGTGCGCCAGGCGATGAAGATCATGGGCCACCAGTTCGTCATGGGCCGCACCATCGGCGAGGCGCTGGCGCGTTCGCAGAAGGGCGCCAACGCCGCCTACCGCTACTCCTTCGACATGCTGGGCGAAGGCGCGCTGACCACCCAGGACGCGCTGCGCTACCTGCAGGCCTACCGCGACGCGATCCACGCGATCGGCAAGAGCGGCCCGGGCGGCAACTACCTCGGCCAGGACGTGTTCGGCGTGCCGTCGATCTCGGTCAAACTGTCGGCGCTGCATCCGCGCTACGAGCACGCCAAGCGGGCGCGCGTGTTCGCCGAGCTGACTCCGCGCGTGCTGGAGCTGGCGCAGCTGGCCAAGTCGTACGGCATCGGCTTCACCATCGACGCCGAGGAAGCCGACCGCCTGGAACTGTCACTCGATGTGATCGCAGGCGCCTACAGCGACGCCTCGCTCGATGGCTGGGAAGGCTACGGCCTTGCCATCCAGGCCTACCAGAAGCGCGCGCCGGAGGCGATCGACTTCATCGCCGACCTCGCGCGACGCACCGGCCGCCGCATCCCCGTGCGCCTGGTCAAGGGCGCGTACTG
Source organism: Lysobacter daejeonensis GH1-9 (assembly GCF_000768355.1). Lineage (GTDB taxonomy): Bacteria > Pseudomonadota > Gammaproteobacteria > Xanthomonadales > Xanthomonadaceae > Aerolutibacter > Aerolutibacter daejeonensis. The sequence continues at coordinate 11,431 of NZ_AVPU01000046.1, read as the reverse complement.
GGACAGCGAGGTCAAGCGCGCGCAGGTCGACGGCCAGTTGGGCTACCCGGTGTTCACCCGCAAGCCCAACACCGACGTGTCGTACCTGGCCAACGCGCGGCGCATGCTCGAGGCAAGCGACGCGATCTACCCGATGTTCGCCACGCACAACGCGCAGACCATCGCCAGCATCTGGCAGCGCGCGAAGGCGATGGGCCGCGCGCAGCACTTCGAGTTCCAGAAACTGCACGGCATGGGCGACGACCTGTACGCCGAGGTAATCCCGGCCGACCGCCTGGCCGTACCGTGCCGGGTGTACGCGCCGGTGGGCAGCCATGAGGATCTGCTGCCGTACCTGGTGCGCCGCCTGCTCGAGAACGGCGCCAACTCCAGCTTCGTCAACCGCATCACCGACGAAGCCATCGCCATCGACGACCTGATCCAGGACCCGGTCGAGACCGTGTCCGCCTTCGAATCCATCGCGCATCCGCGCATCCCGCAGCCGGTCGACCTGTACCGCAGCTACGGCATTGACAGGAGCAACTCCATGGGCGTGAACCTCGCCAACGACGATCAACTGCGCGCGCTGGCCGAGCAGGTCAACGCCGAAGCCGGCAAGGCCTGGCGTGCCGCGCCGCTGGTGCCGGGCGCGACCATCACCGGCGCGGACATCGCCGTGACCAATCCCGCCGACCGTCGCCAGACCGTGGGCCACTGGCAGGCCGCCGACGGCGCCACCGTGGAGCTGGCGCTGCGCAACGCCGTGGCCGCGCAGCCCGCGTGGGACGCGACCCCGGCCGCCAGCCGCGCCGCCATCCTGGAGCACGCCGCCGAATTGCTGGAGCAGCGCATGGCGCAGTACATCGCGCTGTGCACCCAGGAAGCCGGCAAGACCATCCCCGATGGCGTGGCCGAAGTGCGCGAGGCGGTGGACTTCCTGCGCTATTACGGTGCGCAGGCGCGCGAGCTGTTCAAGCCCGAGGCGCTGCCCGGCCCGACCGGCGAGTCCAACAGCCTGCAGTTGTCGGGCCGCGGCGTGTTCGTGTGCATCAGTCCGTGGAACTTCCCGCTGGCGATCTTCATGGGCCAGGTGGCCGCGGCGCTGGCGGCCGGCAACAGCGTGATCGCCAAGCCGGCCGAGCAGACCAACCTGATCGGCTTTGCCGCGGTGAAGCTGCTGCACGAGGCCGGCGTGCCGGAAGGCGTGGCGCAGTTCCTGCCGGGCGACGGCGCCACCGTCGGCGCGGCGCTGACCCGCGACCCGCGCGTGGCCGGCGTGGCCTTCACCGGCTCCACCGAGACCGCGCGCGCGATCAACCGCGCGCTCGCGGCGCGCGACGCCGCGATCGGCGTGCTGATCGCCGAGACCGGCGGCCAGAACGCGCTGATCGCCGACTCGTCCTCGCTGCCCGAGCAGGTGGTGAAGGACGCGATCGGCTCGGCGTTCACCTCGGCCGGCCAGCGCTGCTCGGCGGCACGCGTGCTGTTCGTGCAGGACGACATCGCCGACAAGGTGATTGGCATGCTCGGCGGCGCGATGGCGGAGCTCAAGGTCGGCAACCCCGGCCTGCTGTCCACCGACGTCGGCCCGGTGATCGACGAGGACGCGCTGAAGATGTTGCGCGACCACGCGGAGCGCATGGACCGCGAAGCGACCAAGATCGCCGAGGTGGCACTGGAGGCCGAGACCGCCAATGGCACGTTCTTCGCCCCGCGCGCGTACGCGATCCCGTCGATCGACGTGCTGCACAAGGAGGTCTTCGGGCCGGTGCTGCACGTGGTGCGCTGGAAGGCCGACCAGCTGGACGCGGTGATCGATGCGATCAACGCCACCGGCTACGGCCTGACGCTGGGCATCCATTCGCGCATCGACGAGACGGTGGAGAAGATCAGCCGCCGCATCAAGGTCGGCAACTGCTACGTCAACCGAAACCAGATCGGCGCGGTGGTCGGCGTGCAACCGTTCGGTGGCCAGGGGCTCTCGGGCACGGGGCCGAAGGCCGGTGGTCCGCACTACCTGCCGCGCTTCACCACCGAGAAGACCATCACCATCAACACCACGGCGGCGGGCGGCAATGCGTCGCTGCTGACGCTGGGGGACTGAGAGGCGACCGGCGGGCGCTCCATGGGGGCGCCCACCGCAGGGTCCGGCAAATCACGGCCCGTGATCCGTTTGGTTGCCGAGCACTGCGATGGTCGCCTCCAGACGGATCCGATGCCGGTTGGACAAGCAAAAAGAAACCCCGCCGAGGCGGGGTTTCTTTTTTGCAGCGGCTTGGAACTTAGAACTTGTACTGCGCCGAGAAGGCCAGCAGGTTGGCATAGCCGTCGAACGGACCGGTCAGGCGGTGGCCCTGGTTGTCGTGGCTGTCGACTTCCGGATCCTTCGGCTCCAGGCGGGCGTAACCGAAGTTCAGCTCCAGTGCGTCGCTGAATGCCCAGGTCGCGCCGATCGAGTACCACAGGCGATCGGCATCGGGCAGACGCGGCGTGCGCGTCTCGATGTGGGTCGGCGTCTCGTCGTAGGCCACGCCGGCGCGCAGGGTCCACGCGTCGTTGAGCTTGAACTCGCCGCCCAGCGACATGAACTCGGTGTCACGCCACGCGAAATCTTCGACGGCGTCCGGATCCGGGTTCACGAAGTTGATGCGCACTTCGCGCAGCGACGACCACTTGGTCTCGGCCCACGAGGCCATCAGCTTGAAGCTGTCGGTCACCTGGTAGGTGGCGCCCAGCGACAGGATCGACGGCGTGGTCAGCGCGGCGGTGACGTTGCCGTCCTTGAACAGCGGGGCCGTGAACGGGCTGGAACCGAACACGGCGGCCACGTCCGTCGGCACGGTCCAATCGACGGTGCCTTCCAGGTCATAGTCGATCTCGGAACGGTAGCTCAGGCCCACGGTCAACTTTTCGGTCGGCTGCGCGTGCACGCCCACCAGCCAGCCGAAACCGTTGTCGTCACCCTGCACTTCCACAAAGCCGTCGCGCGCCTGCGGGCGGGCGAACGGCAGCGGGCGGGTGGCCGGGTTGGAGAACAGGATGGTGCCGAAGTCCACCGACTTGGACAGGGTCACATCGGCGCGCGAGAAGATCGCACCGACGCCCACCGACAGCTTTTCCGGGATCACGTCCACCGCGGCCGACAGGGTCAGGTCGACGATCTTCACGTCGGAGGTGTGCGCGAAATAGCGGCCCTGCCAGCCGTCCTCGTACTCGGTCTTCAGGCCGAACGGCGCGCTGACCATGGCGCCCAGCGCCAGGCCGTTGTCGAACTTGTGCACGACCGACATCGCCGGCACGGGCGTCACGTCGCCGGCATTGCCGCCGTCACCACCGGTCAGCGGCATCGCGCCGTTGGCGGCGGTGCCGGTGCCCTCGAACTGGTAGCTGAGGTCGATGGCGGTGACGTCCACCTGCACGGTGGTGCCCGACATGCGCGCCATGGCGGCCGGGTTGTTGGTCACTGCTGAGGCGTCATCCGTCTTGGCCGCGGTGCCGGCGAACGCGCTGCCAAGGCCCTTGGCACTGTTCTCCTTGAGCTGGAAGCCCGACGCGTGGACCTGGCCAAGGGCCAGAGCGCCGGTGATGCCAAGCGCCAGCGCCGAAAGGCGGGTGATGCGATGTACGTGCTGCATGCGTGTAGTCTCCACTGGAGTGTTGTGTTTTTCGGCCATTCGCGGGGCGGGAACTCGTGCCCAGACACGCCGGAAACCCCTCCCGACGTACGACGCCGTATGCACTATATCGCGCCCTTTAACCGAACGCTAACAATGCCACAACCCATTGAAAATGAACGGGTAATAGGCATTTTCCAGCCCCTGTTCAGGTATGCTGGGGCACCCGATCGGCAAGGATGCTGAGCCGTGTTCGTCGCCCTTCCCCCGCGCAGGAAGCCGGTCATCCGCTGGGCCACGCCGCTGCTCTTTGCGGTGCTGTGGGCGTGCTTCATCAGCCTGCAGGTGGCGCCGGAGGCGGTGGAGCGCCGCTGGATCACTGAGTGGGGCGCCCTCTCCGGCGGACTGGCGTCACTGGACGCCTGGTCCCAAGCCTGGCACGACGGTAGCGCGCTGCGCCTGTTCTCCGCGTTGTTCCTGCACGCCGATTGGGCGCACCTGCTGGGCAACCTGGTGTTCCTGCTGATCTTCGGCGTACCGGCGGAACGCGCCATGGGCTCGCGACGGTTCCTCGCGCTGTTCCTGCTGGGTGGTGCGTTCGCCAACCTGGTCGCGGTGATCATCATCGGCACACCGGATCGGCTGGTGATCGGCGCCAGTGGCGCGGTCTCGGCGCTGATCGGCGCCTACCTGGCCTTGTTCCCGCGCACCAAGCTCGGCGTGGTGGTGCCACTGGGCCTGTTCCTGCAATTCGTGAAGGTGCCCGCGCCCTTGCTGATCGGCGTATGGGCGGCGCTGCAACTGGTGTTCACCTACATCGGTCCGGCGTTCGGTGCGGTGGCTTGGTCTGCGCATTTGGCAGGCTTTGCCTTCGGCGGCGTTTTCGCGCTGATCACGCGCGCCGGCATCGCGCGCCGCCTGCGTCGCCAGCGCGGCTTCTGAGCGGCGCCGGCGCCTATAATCGGCGCATGGCCAAGACGCTGTACAAAGTCACGTTCCTCAATGCCGGCAAGGTGTACGAGCTGTACGCGCACCAGGTGGCATCCGGCGCGCTGTGGGGATTCACCGAAGTCTCGGAGCTGGTGTTCGACGTCCATGATGGCGTGGTGATCGACCCCACCGAGGAGCGCCTGCGCGACGAGTTCGGCAACACCCGCGTGCTGCACCTGCCCATGCAGAGCATCGTTCGGATCGAGGAAGTGGCGCGCAAGGGCCAGTCCGCGATCCGGGATGCCGCCACGGGCGAGAAGGTCATCACCCCCTTCCCGCTACCGTCCAAGCCGCGTTGAAGGTCTGCGCCGGCCTGCATGGCCGGCGCATCCACGCGTGCAACAACAGGCCTCGACGGTGCACCAAGGCCTTGCGCGTCATTGCAGGCTGACCCGTCGGCGGTTGTCGGCGGATACGCGGTCGATCAGCTTGTTGTACGGATCGAAGCCCGCCTCGTAAGGCTCGGCATCCACCACCACCTTCACAACCGGATCGGCTCGCGTCACGCGATGGCGCTGCAGATACAGCACCGGCTGGTCTGCCTCCCGTCCCGAAGGCGCACGGGCGAACACGCCGACTTCGATCCAATCATCCAGCGGCGCAATCCGTTCCTTGCCCTTGCCGTCGGCATAGTGCTTGCCGGCATGCAGGTTCAGCGTGACCTCGTACTTGCCATCCTCGCGCTTGCGTGCCGTCGCCGCCTGCACCCGGTTGTCGTAGAAGCTGATCCGCTCGAACAGGTCGGTGATCAGCGCCTGCTGCTCCGGACGCGCCTGCGCCCGCAGGTGACGCAGCAGGTCCAGGCTGGTCGGGTACGGGGCGCCGCCGAAGCGCCGCTCTACGAGGTAGCCACGCAGCGCGCGGTTGACCGCGGCCTCGCCGAGTTCCTCACGCAAACGATAGAACGCCAGCGAGCCCTTGCGGTAATGGATGTATTGCTGGTTTTCCACCCGGTACAGCGGCTGTTCCTCGACCGTTTCGCCGCCACGGCCCGACAGGTAGCTGTCCAGTTCGTACTTCAGGAAGGTGCGCATGTGCGCGCGGCCGTACTCGTGCTCCATCACCATCAACGCCGAGTACTGGGCCAGGGTCTCCACCAGCATCGTCGCCCCCTGCACGTTGGCGCCCACCACCTGGTGCCCCCACCACTGGTGCGCGATCTCGTGCGCGGTGACATAGAACACGTAGTCGATCGCGTCCTTGTTACGCAGGTCCGCAATGAAGCCGATGTTCTCCGAGTACGGAATCGTGTTGGCGAAGCTCTGCGCGAACGACTCGTAGCCCGGGAACTCGATGATCCGCACTTGGCGGTGCTGGTACGGGCCGAAATTGGCCTCGTAGTAAGCCATCGACTTCTGCACGCCCTCGATCATCCGGTCGACGTTGTAGGCGTGCTGCGGGTGGTAATAGATCTCGATCGGGATGCCCTTGTACGCGCCCTTGCGCACCTGCCAGCGTGCCGAGAGCACCGCGTAGAAATTGACCATCGGCCGGTCCATCTCGTAGCGGAAGCAGCGACGGCCGTTGCGGGTGAACTCGCGCTTGAGGTAACCGGGCGCCAGCGCGGTCTGGTCCGGCGCGGTGCACACGGTCGCCTTGAAGTCCAACCAGTCGGCATCGTCGTCGAGCTGGTGCGCGTTGCGCGCGGCGACATCCTCCAGCTTGGCCGCGCGTTCGGGTTCGCCCAGGCCGCGCTTTCGGCGCTCGTTGCGGTCGTCGATCTGGAAGCGCGGCTGGTAACCGAAGGACGGCAGCAGGCGGTTGTTGAAGAACGTGCCATTCCCGACCACGTCATGCTGCGCCACGCCGTTGGTTATGCCCGTGGGGTGCGTGTCCACGGTGAAGCGCAGTTCGCGTCGTTCACCCGGTTGCAGCGGTTGTGCCAGCCGGTAGATGCGGTAGCCAACGTCCTTGTCGTGCTTCAGCAGCCTGGCCGGCCCCAGGTCCATGCGGCTCAACGTGCTGTCGTCCTGCATCGCAACGTGCACTTCCCGCAACGGCTGCGCATGCGGGTTGTGGACCAGGTAGCGCCCCTCCACGCGCATCGACTGGCGCTCCGGATACAGGTCGACATCGACATCGACCGCCAGGATCTTCGGCTGCAGCACCTGGGCGTAGCGCTTGTACTCGCGCTCGTAGTGCGCCTGCAGGTCGAGTTCGTCGTCGCTGCTGCGGTAGGTGTTGCGGAGGTTGGTGTTCCAGTACAGCACCCCGCCGACGGCTGCGAAGGACAGCAGCGCCAGGACGAAGGCCACGCCAAGGCGCCCGCGCATCCGCTGCCGCGCCACGCGGGCGCGATGACCAGCGTCGGTGCCACGCGCCCACAGCGCGACCGCCCCGCACAGCAGCGCGACCAGCAACAGCATCCAGTAGCCCTGGAACGCGAGTTGCCCGACGAGGAAGTGGCCGTAGCCGTTCATGTCCGAGTACGGCGCGTTGGGCCAGGCACCGAACGTGTACAGGTTGTGTTCCAGGTTGAGGTAGCCCATCACCGCCTGCAGCACCATGACCAGCACCAGCAAGGCGTAGCCCACGAACTTGTTGTTGGCCAGCACCTGCAGGCACAGCGCCATGCCCCCCATCAGCACGAACGGGATCGAGTTCAGCGCGAGCTGCTTCAGGTACAGCACCGGCTCAAGCGCGGTGTACCCCTTGCCCAGCTGCACGACCATCGCCGCCAGGCTGCCGATCAGCTGGAACAGCACGATCACCGCCAGCAGCGTGGTGAACTTCGCCGCCAACGGCACCCAGCCCGGCACCGGCATCGCATCGGTCACCTCGTGGATGCGCTGGCTGCGCTCCTTCCACACCAGCTCGCCAGCGTAGAACATCACGATCACCACCAGCAGCCAGCTGTAGCTGCCCTGCAACGTGCCCAGGACCTGCGCGGTGACCGGGTACACGGGCGTGCCGTACAACAGCTCGCTGTTGAGTGCGGCGGGAATGAAGTTGGCCAGGCCGAACACCAGCATCACCACCATCGGCACGCTGCGGAACACGCCGCGGGTGTCGAAGCGCACCTGATGCTGGAATTGGGCCCATGTCGTGGCCGCGCTGAAGCGCGGCGTCGCGCGCGGCGGCACTCCGCCTGATGGCGAGACCGGAGCTGCCGCGGTGGGCGGTGCCGCCGCGACGCGGCGCCAGCCGCGGCCGGTATCCGCGCGCTGGGTGCGGAAAAGGGCGAACACAGCCGCAGACATCCCCACGGTCACGGCGAGCCATACCGCGCGATTGACCAGCAGGTAACCAGCGAATGCCGGCAGGCCGTTGTTGCGCTCCTCCGCCGACCAGTAGCGCACCGTGCGCCCCAGGGCACGGATGCCCAGAGGCTCCAGCAGGGTGGCAAGCCAGACGTTGTCGAGGTCGCGCAGCAGCGTGCCACTCACGCCGTAGGCCACCAGGAAGCCGATGACACCGAGGTACACCCACAGCAGGCTGCGGGTGGTGACCGCCAGCAAGGCGATGAGCGCCCCGGTGAACAGCAGGTTAGGCAGGACCAGGACCGCAAAGCTCCAGGCATAGGGCCACAGCAGCACCGGCCCGAGGCGCGCACCATCAATCCACGGCATGAACTGGGCGATGAAGATGCCCGCCGCGATCACCAGATACACCACCAGGCTGGCCAGCAGCGCGGCGCCCAGCCGGCCGAGCAGGAAGTCGCGACGCCGCACCGGGCTGGAAAACAACAGGTCGGCCGTGCCCAGCTCGAAGTCGCGCAACAGCGCGCCCGACACGAACGCTGGGATGATCAGCATGCCCAGCAGGCCAAAGGCAGCCAGCAGCGTGGCCACCACGGTGGGCGCATTGCGGTGGACATTGCCAATGCTGCCCCCGATCTGGATTGCGTCACTGGCAGCGGCACCGAATGCCAGCAGCGCGAACAGGCTGGCCAACACCCACAGCAGCGGCGATCGCAGTTGCTCGCGCAACTCGAAGCGGAAGAATTCGAGGATCATGGCGTGGCTCCGTCAGGCGGCCTTGGCGTGCTGGCGCAGGCGCTGGAAGTACACGTCCTCCAGGTCCGGCGCGACCGCTTCGAAGCCCGCGCCCGGCGACTGCGGCGCGAAGATGTGGATCACCGGCTGCCCCGCGACCAGGCGCGTCGACAGCACCGTGTGGTTGGCCTCGTATTCGGCCAACGCCGCCTTGCTGACCTGCTTGCGCCACACCTGCGCGCGCAGCGCATCGATCGCGTCCACCGGCCGACCGGTCAACAGCACCTGGCCCTTGTTGAGGATGGCCATGGTCGGACACAGGTCGGTCACGTCTTCGACGATGTGCGTGGACAGGATTACCGCGACCCGCTCGCCGATCTCCGCGAGCAGGTTGAGGAAGCGGTTGCGCTCCTCAGGGTCGAGGCCGGCGGTGGGCTCGTCGACGATCACCAGGCGCGGGCTGCCCAGCAAGGCCTGGGCGATACCGAAGCGCTGGCGCATGCCGCCCGAAAAGCCCCCGAGATTGCGCTTGCGCGCATCCCAGAGGTTGACCTGGCGCAACAACCCATCCACCACCTCGCGTCGTTGCTTGCGCTCACTCAGCCCCTTGAGCACGGCGAAGTGCTCGAGCAGGTCCTCAGCGCTGACCTTGGGGTACACGCCAAAATCCTGCGGCAGGTAGCCCAATTGCCGACGCACCGCGTCCTTGTCGCGCAACACGTCGATGTGCCCGCCGCCCTCGGCCTCCAGCGTGGCGCTGCCGCGGTCCGCATCCTGCAACGTGGCAAGCGTGCGCATCAGCGACGACTTGCCGGCGCCGTTGGGTCCGAGCAGGCCGAACATGCCGCGCGGGATGTCCAGGTTGACATCGTTGAGCGCGTGGACGCCGTTGGCGTAGGTCTTGCAGAGGTTGCGGATGGTAAGCATGCGTCCCTGTCATTGCCGGGCCCGCGGGGTGCGGGCGTCAGGGCATGCTAGGGACGCGCGGCACGGCGCTCCATAGGCTGATCGTCATCCGTGACCATCGGGCTACACGGCCATGCGGCCGTGCTCAGCGCGGCTTGATGGCCGGCTTGGACCGGGCCGTTGCCGGCTTCTTCAATTCCGCCAATGCGGATGCGATGTACCCATCGCCTTCCAGCACGTCGCCGGCATTGCTGCCGGGCAGCCCGTCGCCCTCGCCATCACCGCGCAGGTGGCCGGGCAGGCTCGCCTCGGTGTAATCCGGACGCGAATCGGCGCTGTCCTTGCCGGGCTTGAACACGACGTCAGGCACGATGCCCAGCGCCTGGATCGACTTGCCGCTGGGCGTGTAATAGCGCGCCGTGGTCAGCTTGACCGAGTCGCCGTTGTCCAGCGGCAGCACGGTCTGCACGCTGCCCTTGCCGAAGGTGCGGCTGCCGACCACGCGCGCGCGGCCATTGTCGCGCAGCGCGCCGGCCAGCACTTCCGACGCGCTGGCCGAGCCGGCATCCACCAGCACCGCCACCGCGGCGCCGTCGAGGCGGTCTCCCGGTGTGGCACCGAATTCGGCATCGCTGATCGGAATGCGGCCGCGGGTGCTGACGATCTTGCCGCTGTCGAGCAGGTCGTCGGCGATCTGCACGGCCGCGTTGAGCAGGCCGCCGGGATTGCTGCGCAGGTCGATGACCAGGCCACGCAGGCGGCCACCTGCCTGCTCCTTCAGCAGCCCCAGCTGGCGTTCGAAGTCCGCGGCGGTGTCGGCCTGGAACGAGGCGATGCGCACGTACCCGTAACCCGGTTCCAGCATCCGCCCCTTCACGCTGGCCACGCGGATGGTTTCGCGTTGCACGCTGATTTCCAGTGGTTTGGCCGCGCCTTCGCGCACCACCGTCAGCATCACCTTGCTGCCGGGCGGGCCACGCAGCGGTTCGTTGTCCTCGCCCTCTTCGGCGCGCAGCGGCTTGCCATCCACTGCAACGATCAGGTCGCCGGCCTTGATGCCGGCCTTCATCGCCGGGGTGTCGTCGATCGGCGCGATGACACGCAGGAAGCCATCGGGCTGGCGGAAGATCTCCACGCCGATGCCGTCGTAGCGCCCCTGCGCCTGCTCATCGAACTCGTCGGCGTCGGCCTTGGGCAGGTACACGCTGTGCGGGTCCAGGTCGAGCAACAGGCCGCGGATCGCCGACTGCATCAGCCGGGTGTCGTCCACCGGCTCGACGTAGGCCTGCTTCACCGCCTTGTACACCGCCACGTAGCGGCGGATCTCGTCGAGCGGCACCTTGGAATCGCTGGCGGTCGACAGCGCCTCCGCCGACGGCGGCGACTCGGTGGCGGGGGCCTGCTGGGCTGACACACCGCCCAGCGGCAGGGCCAAGGCCACGGCGAGCGGCAGGGAACGACGAAGGGGCATGCGGACTCCGGTGGATGCTGCGCGGCGGGCATGGCCTTGGACCACGGAACCGCACACGGGTTCGATCATCCTGCACGCTTCCCGCCGCCGGGGGAACCCGGATGCTTACCCAGCGTGGCGGAAGCTTTCGTTAACCGGGTTCGGCGCCGGCCGGCTCAGCGGCGCAGCCAGACGCCCGGGTTGACCGGCTGGCCATTGCGGCGCAGCTCGAAGTACAGCGCCGGACGCCCATGCCCGCCGGAACTGCCAACGGTGGCCACCGGCTGGCCCTTGCGCACGTGGTCGCCCACGTCGCGCAGCAGCGCGTCGTTGTGCGCGTACAGGCTCATGTAACCGTTGCCGTGGTCGACGATCAGCAGCAGGCCGTAGCCGGTCATCCACTCGGCATACACCACGTCGCCGTCGGCCACGGCGCTGACGTTGTTGCCTGCGCCCGCGCCGATCAGCAGGCCGTCGCTGCGGCGCCCGTCGGGCATCGTGGCGCCGAACCCGGCGAGCAGGGCGCCCGCGACCGGCCAGCCCAGCCCACCCACCTG
>NZ_AVPU01000047.1 GCF_000768355.1 Lysobacter daejeonensis GH1-9 | reverse complement strand
ACCGTCCGTGATTTCGGGGTAGAACCCTCACCACGGCCGCTGTATGCGGGGAAGTTGTCAACCTCTTTGATCGCGCTGCACAGCACGCCTCAGATGCAGGCCGCGTGGAGATTATCAAGTCCGACGTTGAGCAGGCGTACTACCCCAAGGCTGAGCTGGAGACTCTCTGGCAGGACGTTCGCGAGTTCTGGATCGCGTATAAGTCGCACAATCCAGCAGAAGTCTCACGTCTTGCTACGGAGATATGGGTGTAGGACAAGTCCCCCGAATAGCGCCCCCCAGAATGCTAATCCACAACTGGACACCTTTGCCGCCACTGCCTCTGAGGCGGGACGAGGCATCAGGGACGACGGAGTCGCTGTATCACTATGCCCTCCGAATGTCGGACATATGCGGCGTATCGATCCATCTCCTCGCATCGATCCTTAAGAACGAAGCCGGGGAGCAAGGCGCACGCATGAGTGCACAGTACATGTCGAGCTGGATCGGGCCCAGAAGTCATTACAAGGGGCTGATGGAATCCCTTATGAAGCTCACTGGGCAACCCGACCTATATCGTGGGACTTTCCATAACGTAGCAGGCGTGTTGGGTCGGCAAGGCCTTTCCACGCGGGACGGTCGAGAGCACCAAAGGCGCTGGTGTCCCCGTTGTTACCTTGAATGGGACGAAGGGACCAGCTTCGAGCCTCTCCATCTGGCGTTTTCACAACTATCCATCTGCCCAACACATGGTGTATTGCTCGAAGGTAGGTGTTCTCAGTGCGGCGCAGCGCAGTCATTCCTAAGGTCGTATGCGAGCAGGCGCAACTGTCAAGCGTGCCGCTGTCCATTGGGTCATTCGGGCGAGTGGCGCGAGCTTGAGGCGTTTCCTAGGTGGGTCGACGGAGTGCTGCGGCGATTCGGGTGCTACGTTTCCGCTCTTGACGATCCAATACCGGAAATGCGCATTGAAGTCTTCATGGCAGGGCTTCATAAGCGGATTCTCTCGGGCGAAAGGCTTCCGCCTGCAGTTCGCGGGTATCTGTGGAACAGAGTTAACAGCCGTAGGCGCCATAACGCCCTGCCGACTCTGACTCAGTACTTGAATCTCTGTGCCTTCCAAGGCTGCGAAATCGGGGACATCTTGGAGCGACCTGAAGAGGTGTCCTCTGCCTTTCTGTTCGATCGCGCCGATGGTTTCACTCAAGTGCCTCTGAGGCGGCGGGACATTCAAGGCAACCTCGCCATGATTGGGTCATGCATGGACCGTCTATGTTCGGACGCAGAAGTCCTGCCGCCACTGGCGCTCCTTTGTCGCGAGTTCGGCGTCTGGGCGGACGTGGTCCGGGAGCACTATCCCGACCTCCACCACAGATACCGGTCAAGGTACTTGGCGCAGAATGGGGAGTTCTCCCGTACTCACGTCAAGCGAGCACTCGAACGGGCTCTTCAAATTGTCAAAATGAATGAATGCGCCAGCGGACGCGAGCGTCAGAAGGACATTGCGCTCCAGGTGATGCAGGTGGTCCAGGTGGCCCCCGAGCTTGCAATCCAATGCGCAAAGTCGATTACGGTCGTGCGGGAGTTCTCTAAGCGCATCCCGTCGACGCGTGTGGATTTCCCCTTCAACCTCCAGGGTATGGATGCGTGGCAGAGCGGGAAGTGATCCCGTAACCCCGCCCTGATGGTAATAGCCGGATTCGCCGGTGTTCGAGCGCAGCCACAGTGACAAGGCCTCGGCAGGCTTGGCCTGCCTATGCTTGTGGCTAGGCATTTGCCACAATCCCCGGCATGAGCCAACTCCAGAATATCGAAGCCATCGAGAAGCGCCTTTGGAGCGCTGCTGACCTGCTACGCGCCAATTCCGGCCTGGCAAGCAATGAGTATTTCATGCCCGTTATGGGGCTTATCTTCCTGCGGCATGCCTATAGCCGGTTCCTGGCAGTTAAGCCCCAGATAGAGACCGGGCTGCCCAGCCGTGGCGGCAAGGTTCGCGCCCTGACCAAGGAAGACTTCAGCCAGCAGGGTGCCATCTTCCTGCGGCCCGAAGCTCAATTCGACCATCTGGTCAGCCTTCCGGATTCCGCCGACCGCGCTGCCGCCATCATCGCCGCGATGGAGGGCATCGAAGCCGACTACGCCGCCCTGCGCGGCGTGCTGCCCAAGGCGGACTACCAGAAGATCGGCAACGAGGACTTGGGCGAGCTGCTGCGCAAGCTCAACCCGGAGGAGCTCAAGACCGCTAGCGGCGACATCTTCGGTCGCATCTACGAATATTTCCTGACCCAGTTCGCCGACCAGGGCGCGCACGACGGCGGCGAGTTCTTCACGCCCATCTCCATCGTGCAGATGATCGCCAACCTGATCGAGCCCGAGCGCGGCAGCGTGCTGGACCCGGCCTGCGGGTCCGGCGGCATGTTCGTGCAGAGCGCCAACCTGGTGGAGCGCAACCACGGCGACCCCAGCAAGGCGCTGACCTTCTGGGGCATGGAGAAGAACGCCACCACCATCAAGCTGGCGCAGATGAACCTGGCCGTGCACGGGCTGCAGGGCAACATCGCCGAGGCCATCAGCTACTACAGCGACCCCCACGAACTGCTGGGCAAGGCCGACTACGTGATGGCCAACCCTCCGTTCAACGTGGACGAGGTGGACGCGGAAAAGGTCCGCAACGACCCGCGCCTGCCGTTCGGCCTGCCCGGCGTGAACAAGGCGGGCAAGGTCAGCAACGGCAACTACCTGTGGATTTCCTACTTCTACAGCTACCTCTCGGCGCAAGGCCGCGCGGGCTTCGTGATGTCCTCGCAGGCGTCCAGCGCGGGGCGCGACGAAGCCAAGGTGCGCCAGAAGCTGGTGGAAACCGGCGACGTGGACGTGATGGTGGCCATCCGCGGCAACTTCTTCTACACCCGCACCGTGCCGTGCGAGCTGTGGTTCTTCGACAAGGCCAAGCCCGCGCAGCACCGCGACCACGTGCTGATGCTGGATGCCCGCAACGTCTACCGCAAGGTGACGCGCAAGATCTACGACTTCAGCCCGGAGCAACTGGCCAACCTGACCAGCATCGTCTGGCTTTACCGCGGCCAGCAGGGCCGCTTCCTGGCGCTGGTGCGGGAGCATCTGCTTGCCTGCATTCAGGCCGCCTTGGCCAGCCAAGCCCCGCTGCGCGAGGCGCACGGGGCGATGGCCGCGTGGGCCAATCTGCTGCGCAGCCCCCTACAGGAGGGCGACGCGCTGACGGCGCAGGTGGCGCTGGACGAGGCCGTCGCGCAGTTCAACCGGGACTTCGCAGCCTTCAACACCCAGGTCAATGCCCTCGCTGCCGACGGCATCCCAGACGGTGCGGGCAACACCGAGCTCCACGAAGCCGCAGCCCGGCTGGCGCCGCTGGCCGACGCTAGTCGCGACCTGGTCAAGGCGGTGGATCACCTCTACAAGCTGGCCGGGCATGCGCTGGACGCCAAGCAGGGCGACGCCAACAGCCGCGACCTCAACCGCCAGCGCAAGGCCGCGGACGAGGCCCGCAGGGCCGCGGTGGACGCTCTGAAGCCGGTGCGCTATTTCCACCGGCAGGCGCTGTGGCTGCAGGAACGCTTCCCGGAGGCCGAGCTGCGCGATGTGCCGGGGCTGGTGAAGCGGGTCAGCCGCGCCGAGATCGAAGCCAATGACTGGTCGCTGACGCCCGGCCGCTATGTCGGCGTAGCGCCGGAGGAGGTGGACGAGGACTTCGACTTTGAGGCTGCGCTGCGAGATATCCACGTCGAGCTGACGGGGTTGAACGAGGAGGCGGTGTCGCTGGCGGCAAGGATTGCGCGCAACTTTGAGGAGCTTGGCGCGTGAGTTGGAAGGAACGTCGTTTGGGCGACGTGCTGACGCTTAAGCGTGGCTACGATCTGCCCGAAGCACAGCGTAGGCCTGGGGATGTTCCGGTCATCTCGTCATCCGGAATCACCGGATCGCACAACATGGCGATGGTCGCAGGGCCAGGTGTGGTGACGGGGCGATACGGAACGATGGGCGAAGTGTTCTACGTCGAAGGCGACTACTGGCCGCACAACACTGCACTGTATGTTCGTGACTTCAAGGGGAACAATCCTCGTTTCATCGCGTACTTCTTGAAAAACGCGCTACGCGGGACGAACAGCAACAAAGCTGCCGTCCCAGGCGTGAACCGCAATGATCTGCACGAACGTAAAGTCTGCTCGCCTGATCTCGAAACCCAAGGTCGCATCGTCGAACAGTTGTTGCCGATCGACGACCTGATCGAAAACAACCGCCGCCGCATCGCGCTGCTGGAGCAATCAGCCCGCCTACTGTACCGCGAATGGTTCGTGCACCTGCGCTTCCCCGGCCACGAACACGTCAAGGTGGTGGATGGCGTGCCGGAGGGGTGGGCTATCAACTCGATCGCCGAAATGTTTGACACTACGAGTGGCGGAACACCGAGTCGGTCGGTCCCCGAGTATTTCGTTGGCGACATCAACTGGGTCAAGACGCAGGAGCTGGATGAGCTTTTCATCTTCGATACTGAAGAGCACATCTCAGAAGCGGCGCTCAAGAACTCGGCTGCAAAACTCTTTCCGGAAGGGACTCTATTAGTCTCGATTTACGGCGGTACGAATATCGGCAGTACGGGGTTGTTAGCCAAGGCCGCTGCCTCGAACCAGGCGTGCGTTGCATTGATGCCGAAGCGGCACCCTGACGATGTCCTATTTGCCCAGAAGTGGCTGCAAGAAAATCGCGGCCACGTGGTTGGGCTTGGGCAGGGTGCGGCTCAAACAAATATCAGCCAACAAACGCTGCGCAGCCAGAAGATGCTTGTGCCAACTGTTGAACTATTGGATGAGTTCGTCGGTGCCATCAAACCCATGTACCAGCAGATGGCAAATCTTTGCCAGCAGAACACCAAACTGCGTGATGCCCGCGACCTCCTGCTCCCCCGTCTGATGAGCGGCGACCTGGCGGTTTGATAGGCTGGGCACAGGGGGCTTCCGCATGGCGTTGAACGAAGACACGCTGGTCCAGCAGACCACCGCCGACTACCTGCGCGATGCGCTGGGTTGGCGCAGCGAGTACGCCTACAACACCGAGGTGCTGGGCCCGGAAGGCAGCTTCGGGCGCAGGAGCGAACAGGAGGTGGTGCTGACCCGCATCCTGGGCGATAAACTGATCGCGTTGAATCCGGGCCTGCCCGACGCCGCCTACCGGGATGCGCTGCGCCAGATCGTGGAGGTGGGCGCCGGCCTGCGCGGCATGGCGGCCAACCGCGAGAAATACCAGCTTCTCCGCGACGGGGTGAAGGTCAGCTACCGCAAGCCCGACGGCACGCTGGAAGCGCGCACCCTGCGGGTGTTCGACTTCGATACCCCGGAAAACAACGACTTCCTGGCCGTGCGCGAGCTGTGGGTCAAGGGCGAGTTGTACCGGCGCCGGCCGGACATCATCGGCTTCGTCAACGGCATCCCCCTACTGTTCATCGAATGCAAGACCATCCACAAGAACCTGCGTAAGGCCTTCGATCAGAACCTGAAGGACTACCAGGACACCATTCCGCACCTTTTCCACCACAACGCCTTCCTGTTGCTGGCCAACGGCAGCGAGGCCAAGGTCGGCGCGCTGGGCGGCAAATACGAACACTTCCACAATTGGAAGCGGCTGGAGGAGGCCGAGCCCGGCGTGGTGGACATGGAAACCCTGCTGAAGGGCGTCTGCGACAAGCGCAACTTGCTGGACCTGTTCGAGAACTTCATCCTGTTCGACGACGTGGGCGAGCGCACCATCAAGATCGTGGCGCGCAACCACCAGTTCCTGGGCGTGAACCGCGCCATCCGCGCCGTGGCCAACCGCGCGCAGAACCAGGGCAAGTTAGGCGTGTTCTGGCACACGCAGGGCAGCGGCAAGAGCTATTCGATGCTGTTCTTCACCCGCAAGGTGCATCGCAGGGTGGGCGGCAACTACACCTTCGTCATCGTCACCGACCGCGATGACCTGGACGGGCAGATCTACCAGACCTACGTGGGCTGCGGCGTGGTGGGCGAGGGCGACGACGCCCGTGCGGCCAGCGGCGCGCACCTGAAAGCCCTGCTGGGCCAACACAAGGGCTACGTCTTCAGCCTGGTGCAGAAGTTCAACGAGCAGGTGGAGCCGGACAACCCGTATTCGCGGCGCGACGACATCATCGTGATCAGCGACGAGGCACACCGCACCCAGTACGGCACGCTGGCGCTCAACATGCGCAATGCCCTGCCGGGCGCCAGCTACATCGGCTTCACCGGCACCCCGCTGATGGGCGACGACGAGGTGACGCGCCGGGTCTTCGGCGACTACGTCTCCACCTATGACTTCCAGCGCGCGGTGGACGACGGCGCCACCGTGCCCCTGTACTACGACGCCCGCGGCGAGAAGCTCAAGGTCGCCACCGACGACCTGAACCAGCGCATCGCCGACAAGCTGGCCGAGTTCGAGGACGAGCTCAACGCCGATCCGGACGCCCAGCGGCGGCTGGAACAGGCCATGGGCCGCGATTACCACGTCATCACGGCCGGCGAGCGCCTAGACCGAATTGCCCGAGACTTCGTGAAGCACTACGCCGAAGGCTGGGAAAGTGGCAAGGCAATGTTTGTATGCATTGACAAGCCGACCTGCGTGCGGATGCACGGGCTAATTGAAAAGTATTGGACCGAGCACATTCATGCGCTGACCATCGAGAAGAATCGGGAGTCAGACCTCCAGGCATTGGCGCAACGTGAGCGCCAGATCAGGTGGATGGGCGACACCCGCTTTGCTGTGGTAGTGAGCGAGGAGCAGGGCGAAGTTGAGCGGTTCCAGAAGCTAGGTCTGGATATCAAGCCGCATCGGCGGCTCATGAAGGAAGGCTGGAGCGTACCCGGCGCGCCCAAGCCGCTGAGCATGGAGGATGCCTTCAAGAAGGCCGACCACCCGTTCCGCGTGGCGATTGTCTGCGCGATGTGGATGACAGGCTTCGACGTGCCGACCCTGGGCACGCTGTACCTGGACAAGCCCCTCAAGGCACACACCCTGATGCAGGCCGTCGCCCGCGCCAACCGGGTAGCGGAGGGCAAGACCAACGGCCTGATCGTGGACTACTGCGGGATTTTGAAGAACTTGCGGCGCGCGTTGGCCACCTTTGCTGGAATGGGTGCGGACGGCGTGACGGGCGATGGCGAGGGGAAAGATCCCGCCCAGCCTGAGGAGGCATTGCTCGATCGACTGGATGCCTCGCTTGCCGAGCTTTCTGTGTGGATGGATAAGCGCGGGATCCCACTGTCGACAATCCTGGATAGTGTTGGGTTCGCACGCAACAAAGCCATCGTGGACGCCAAGGAATCCATCAATGAGAACGACGAGGTGCGAAAGCGCTTCGAGCTCATGGCCAGGGATGTTGCAAGCCGTTTCAAAGCCTGCGTTCACGTCGATGGGGTTAATGCACGACGTGTCCGCGTAGACGTGGTCAATGTCGTCTATAAGAGCCTGCAGCAGGATGTGGAAAAGACAGACATCAGCCACATCATCAACGCACTTCGGGGTGAAGTGGATTCAGCGATCGTGACGGCCGAGCCGCCGGAACTTGGGCCGGATGGTCGATCGCTCAACGATCGGCATCTCTTCGATATCAGCAAGATCAACTTCCAGCAGTTGCTGAAGGAGTTCCAGACCAGCCCGCGAAAGCACACGATCGTGCAGAGCCTAAAGGCGATCATCGAGTCGCGCTTGGCCCGGCTGCTGAAGTTGAATCCCCTGCGCAATGATCTGCAGGCGCGCTACGAAGAGATCGTGGCCGAGTACAACAAAGAAAAGGATCGAGCCACAATCGAAGCAACTTTCCAGCATCTCACCTTGCTGACTGAGAAAATGAGCGAGGAAGAGCATCGGGCCGTGGAGATGGGCTTGGACGAAGAGTCCTTGGCCCTGTTCGACCTGCTTCGCAAGCCCGATCTGGACAAGGTCAGCATCGAAAAGCTGAAGACGGTGTCGACGGGGCTGCTTTCGACCGTGAAGGCGCGTTTGGCGGAGATATCCAACTGGCAGGCCACGGAGACCAACCGGGATGCGATTCGCGTCGTGATCCATGACTATCTCTACGCCGACGCCACCGGACTTCCGGTCGATACCTACGACGAGGAAGATATCGACGCCCTGGCGGGCGATGTTTTCCGGCATGTCTGGAGGGCATACCCGACATTGCCATCGCCCGTCTATGCGAATAGTTGAGGCTCAATCAGCTAGACGCATAGGTATATTTTCATAGATATCAGCAACATGCTGTGTTTTCCTGCGTCTCGCGGTCGCCCGCCCCAACCATAGTTCGAACAGCGGGAAACAACCAAACGTCCAACAAAGTGTCGGAACTTTGGTTGTGTGCCCACTTGGCCGGGCTTCTTGCATGGTGTCGCCGGTGTCAGCTTGCACTATATTGGTGCAATGCCCGCCCCCCTCCCCGAACTGGATAGCCTGACCACGCCGCTGGCGTGGCTGGACAGCGTCGGCGTCATCACTGGCTGCAACCAGGCCTTCGCGCGCTGGCTGGGCGTCAGTGCGCGCCGGCTGATCGGCTGGCCGCTGGTGGGCCTGGACGGCGGCGATGAGCGCCTCGCCACTGCCTTGGCCCGCGTGGCCGACGAAGAAGGTGCTCCGCTGCGGTTGCGTCGGTTGGGCCTGGGCTTTGCCGATGGCGAACCGCGCTTCGCCGACCTGTGGCTGAGCCGCCGCGACGACGGCGGCACCCTGGTCGAAGTCCATCCGGTGGATGAGTTCCCCGGTGAGGACCCTGCGCAGGTGCTGCCCTCCGCGTTGTCGGCGGCGCTCAAGGGCCTCGCCCACGAACTGCGCAATCCACTGGCCGGGGTGAAGGGCGCCGCACAACTGCTCGCGCGCCGCGCCGCTGCGCGCGACGCCGATGACGAACGCGAACTGCTGGCGCTGATCGACGGCGAAGTCGCGCGCCTGACCGGCCTGCTCGACCGCCTGCTCAACCCTGCGCCGCCACGCGCGCATGCGCCGCTGAACATCCACGCCGTGCTGGAGCGCGTGCTGCGCCTGGCCGAGGCCGACGCCGGTTGGGCCGTGCAGCTGGTGCGCGATTACGACCCCAGCCTGCCGGAGTTCGACGGCGATGCCGACCGCCTGCAGCAGGCGCTGTGGAACCTGGTGCGCAACGCCATCGAGGCCGGCGCGACCCACGTCACCCTGCGCACCCGCGCCGAGCATGGCCTGCGCCTGGGCGACGAGATCCATCCCATCGCCCTGCGCCTGGAGATCAGCGACGACGGCCGCGGCGTGCCCGAAGAGCTGGCCGAGCGCCTGTTCCTGCCGCTGGTCACCGGCCGCGCCGAAGGCACCGGCCTGGGCCTCGCGCTGGCGCAACAGGTCGCGCGCGAACACCGCGGCACGCTGGTGTACCGTTCGCGGCCCGGGCACACCGTGTTCACCCTGCACCTGCCGATGCGACAGGCCGCGCCCGCGGTCGAAGGTACTACCACGCTCGAAACGGAGGCCGATCTCGCGTCCGCTGCTGGCACAACTCCTGCCGATACAGAAGTGGCAGGTACCGAAGGGGATAGCGCTGGCAGCGTCCCCACGCCGCGAGGAGACCGTGAGCCATGAGCCCCACGCATCACGGCCGCATCTGGGTGGTGGACGACGACCGCGGCGTGCGCCTCGTGCTCGCCACCGCGCTGCGCGATGCCGGCTATACCGTCGACGCGTTCGAATCCGCACGCGATGCGCTCACCGCGCTCGACACCCGCGCCGTCCCCGACCTGCTGTTCACCGACGTGCGCATGCCCGGCGATGACGGCCTCGTCCTGCTCGACCAGCTCAAGGCGCGGGTGCCGCAGCTGCCGGTGATCGTGATGAGCGCGTACACCGACGTGGCCAGCACTGCCGGCGCGTTCCGCGGCGGTGCGCATGAATTCCTGTCCAAGCCGTTCGACCTGGACGAAGCGGTCGCGCTCGCCGTGCAGGCGATCGTCCGTCGCGACGAAAGCGCCGAGGACGCGGCGGCCGAGGCGCTGGCCGAGCCCGAGGTCGCGCCCGATGCCGCTACCACCCTGATCGGCAACACCCCGGCGATGCGCGCGTTGTTCCGCGCCATCGGCCGTCTCGCGCAGGCGCCGCTGTCGGTGCTGGTCACCGGCGAAACCGGCACCGGCAAGGAACTGGTCGCGCGCGCGTTGCACCGCGAGTCGCCGCGCGCCGAAGGGCCGTTCGTCGCGCTCAACACCGCCGCCATCCCCGCCGAACTGCTCGAGTCCGAACTGTTCGGCCACGAGGCCGGTGCGTTCACCGGGGCCAACAAGCGCCACATCGGCCGCTTCGAACAGGCACACCGCGGCACGCTGTTCCTCGACGAGATCGGCGACATGCCGTTGCCGTTGCAGACGCGCTTGCTGCGCGTGCTGGCCGAAGGCGAGTTCTTCCGCGTCGGCGGCCGCGAACTGATCCGCGTCGACGTGCGCGTCATCGCGGCCACGCACCAGGACCTGGAAACACTGGTGGCCGCCAGCCGTTTCCGCGCCGACCTGCTGCATCGCCTGGACGTGGTGCGCCTGCGCCTGCCGCCGCTGCGCGAACGCCGCGAGGATATCCCGCTGCTGGCCGAGCGCTTCCTGGTGATGGCCGCGGCGAAGTTCGACGCGCCCGCCAAGCGCCTGGCCAAGCCGGCCGTGGCCGCGTTGATGGCCCACGCCTGGCCCGGCAACGTGCGCGAGCTCGAGAACGTGTGCTGGCGTCTGGCTGCACTGGCGCCGGGCGAAACCATCACCCGTGCCGACGTGGACGCCGCGTTCGGCGGTGCCGGCTTCGTCGAAGCGGCGGGCACGGCACGTGCGTCGGCCACCGGGACGCATTCCGGCGGCGGCACGCTCGCCAGCCGCGGCAGCAACATCCCCCCAGCGGCGACTACCACCGCGGACGCGATCGACGAAACGGACGAAGCCGCCGCATGGCGCGGCCCACTGGCCGATTGGGTCCACGCCCAACTCGCGACCGGCGCCGACGACATCCACGCCCGCGCGTCCGCGCTGCTCGACCGCACTTTGCTCGCCGCCGCGTTGGCCCACACCGGCGGCCATCGAGGCGAGGCCGCCACCCGGCTTGGACTGGGGCGTAACACCCTCACCCGCAAGCTGGGCCCGGGCCGCCGTCGCCCCACGCCCTCTCAAGGAGACCCCGAATGAAGCATGCCCTCGCTACCGCCCTCGCCACCGCCCTGCTCGCCGCCTGCGTGACCACCGCGCCCACCACGGCGGACACGGACCCACAACCCGCGCCGGCGATGGCCAACCGTTCGACCGTCGCTGGCGCCAGCGTCGTGCTCGCCCCAGCATCGGCCAGCCTGGTCAGCGGCAAGCTCACGCTGATGCCGATGAGCAGTGGCTTACACCTGCGCGGCGAGATCGGCGGCCTGGCACCCGGCAGCACCCACGCCATCCACATCCACGAGAAGGGTGATTGCAGTGCGGCCGACGCCACCAGCGCGGGCGGCCACTTCAATCCCGCAGCCAAGCCGCACGGCCGCGTCGGCCACGGTGACCACCACGGCGGCGACATGGACAACATCACGGCCAACGGCGAGGGCGTGGCCGCGGTCAACGTGCACGCCGAGGGCGTGGTGCTGGGCGGTGGCGCAGCCAATGACGTGATCGGTCGCGCGGTCATCGTGCATGCGGCGCAGGATGACTACGCCACGCAGCCTACGGGCAATGCTGGCGCGCGCGTGGCGTGCGGGGTGATCAAGGTTTCGCCATGACACTGCGTATTCGCGAAGCGCATGCCGCCGACGTCGAGTTGCTCGCGCAATGGGCGCAGGCCATGGCCTGGGAAACCGAGCACAAGAAGCTCGATCCGCAGACCATCCACGCCGGCGTCGCCGCCGGTGTCGCCGATCCGGCGAAGGCGCGCTACTTCATCGCCATGCACGAGGCGACCGTCGCTGGCCACGAGACCATCGCCGAACCGGTTGGCACGCTGATGCTCACCCGCGAATGGAGTGACTGGCGCAACGGCGACTGGTGGTGGATCCAGAGCGTGTACGTGCCTGAATCCCACCGCCGCCAGGGCGTGTTCGCCGCGCTGTACCGCCACGTCGAGCAGCTCGCCCGCGACACCGACGGCGTGGTCGGACTGCGCCTGTACGTGGAGCGCGACAACGCCGTCGCCCACCGCACCTACGAAGCCCTCGGCATGAAGGACGCCGGCTACGACCTGCTCGAAGCCGAGTTCTGAGCGCAGGCCATTCCCCGGCGCGTCACTGCAGCCCACCCCTCTTTCCTTCGCCCGCGCGAAGCGCAAACCACCTCAACGTTTCCAGCGGGAGTGTCATGCCCCC
>NZ_AVPU01000080.1 GCF_000768355.1 Lysobacter daejeonensis GH1-9 | reverse complement strand
GATAACGGGCCGCGACTTGCGGGGGCATGGCACTCCCGCCCCCGAAACCCCTCAGAGCAGCGCTTCGCGCGCCCGCTCCGCATCGTCGCAGTGCACGAAATTCACCGCCACGCCATGCGCGGCCAGCACCGCCGCGATCTGCCTTTGCCGCGCCTCGAAATGCCGGTGCTGGCGGTACTGCCGCTCCCGTCCGTCCTCGGTGTCGTTCGGCATGTCCGCCGCGTAGCGTGCGTGCCACGCCGCCGGCGTGAACATCGCGATGCGCGCTTCGCCCTGCGCATAGCGCACCAGCGGTTCCGGCGCCGCGTCCAGCCACGCCTCGCCATCGGGCTCCAGCAGCGCGGTCTCCAGCAGCGGCCACAGCGGCGCCAGGCCGGCGTGCTCGTACTGCATCGCCATCATCGCGGCGAGGTCGTGCACGGTCAGGTAGCGCGCGTGCTCCACCGCCAGGCCGAACGCCTCCTGTGCGGCCAGCGCGGTGTCGGCGCCGGCCATGCCGCGTTCCAGCAATTCGCGCTCGAAGGTGTCGCCCACGCGCGCGACCACCCCGGCCGCACCCGACAGCACGAACGGCACCAGCCGCAGCGGCCCGCCGACGAAGTCCGCCGAGGGCGACAGCGCGCCGGGCAGCTGCGCCTCGTGCGCACCGAAGGCGATGATGCG
>NZ_AVPU01000045.1 GCF_000768355.1 Lysobacter daejeonensis GH1-9 | reverse complement strand
CCACCCCAGCCAACGGCACCGCCCTTCCGGGCCCGGCGACGAACCCCGCCTCGCCCGCCGCCCTCAACCCGGCCGCCGAAGCGGGTTCGGGCCCCGTCGTGCCGGCATCACCGGCCCTGGAGATCCGCTACCCGCGTCGACCCGCGCCGGCCATTCCAGCGACCGCGGGGGCGACCAACGCAGAAGCATCCACCGGGGCCATCGGGGCCCAGCCGGCGCCGGTGACCCGCGTCCCCGCCGCCACCTCGCCCGCATCGCGACCCGCAAGCACAACCACGCCTCCGCCGCCGACCACCGACGAAGGAGTCCGCCGATGAGCCGCACGCTGACCCATTGGGTGCTGCCACTGAGCGTGGTCGTCGCGCTGCTGCTCGGCCTGCTGCCGCTGCCGCCGATGCTGCAGCCGCTGCGCCCGTACTGGCTGGCGCTGGTGTTGGCCTACTGGATGATCGAGGAGCCCGACCGGGTGGGGCTGGGCGTGGTGTTCCTGGTGGGCCTCGTCGCCGACCTGGCCTTCGGCACGCTGCTGGGCGAGCAGGCGCTGCGGCTGGTGGTGATGGGTTTCATCCTGCAGCGCTTCCGCGCGCGGCTGCGCTTCTTCCCGATCTCGCAGCAGGCGCTGGCCATCGGTGGCCTGCTGTTCAACGACCGCATCGTCGCCGCGGCCATCCATCTGGCGTTGGGCCTGAAGGCGTTGCCCGCCATGTTCTGGCTGGCGCCGGTGGCGGGCATGGTGTTGTGGCCGCTGGTGTTCCTCACCCTGGACGCGGCGCGCTACGGCCGCTGGCGAAGGGGCTGAGCCATGCGTCCACGGCGCGGGCGCCGCATCCTCAAGAACAGTGCGGCCGAAGCCGAGCAGTTCCGCCGCCGCTCCGCGCTGGCGTTCGTCGGCGTGATGCTGGCGCTGGGCGGGCTGGCCCTGTGGTACTTCCGCCTGCAGGTGTGGCAGCACGACGAGTACGCCACTCGCTCGGAGGCCAACCGCATCAAGCTGCAGCCGGTGGTGCCTGGGCGCGGCCTGATCTATGACCGCAAAGGCCGCCTGCTGGCCGACAACGTGCCCGCGTTCCGCCTGGACGTCACCCCGCGCGAAGCCGGTGACTCCGGGAAGTGGCTGCCCGCCCTGTCGAAAGTGGTGGCGCTGAGCGAGGACGACCTCAAGCGCTATGAAGAGGGCCGTCGCGCCGCGCGCGGCTACAAGCCGGTGGCGCTGAAGCTGCGCCTGAGCGAAGAGGAGGCCGCCGCGTTCTCCGTGGACCAGTGGCGCTTCCCCGGCGTGGAACTGGTGTCCTACCTCAATCGCCGCTACCCGTACGGCGACCTGTTCTCGCACGTGATCGGCTACGTCGGCCGCGTGGACGCCAAGGACGCCGAGCTGCTGGGCGAGGCCAATGCGGCCTTCAGCCACATCGGCAAGACCGGCCTGGAGCGCTACTACGATGAGGCGCTGCGCGGCCGCATCGGCTACGAGAAGATCGAAACCAACGTCGACGGCCGGCCGATGGGGATGGTGGGACGCGTGCCCGCGATGCCTGGTGCCGACCTGCGGTTGAGCCTCGACCTGGACCTGCAGCAGGCCATGGTCTACGCCTTCGGCGACATGGATGGCTCCGCGGTGGCGATCGAGCCGTCCACCGGCGAGATCCTCGGCATGGTCAGCCTCCCGGGCTACGATCCCAACCTGTTCGTCAACGGCATCTCGCACACTGACTACCGCGCGCTGATGGACAACCCGTCGCGCCCGCTGTTCAACCGCAACGTGCTGGGCGGCGGCCCGCCGGGCTCCACGGTGAAGCCGATGGTGGCGCTCGCCGGCCTGGACAGCGGCCTGCGTACGCCGGAGGACAAGGTGTTCTCCACCGGTGAATTCCACATTCCCGGCCAGCGCCGCGGCTACCGCGACGCGCACGGCGGCGCCGGCTGGACCGACCTGCGCAAGTCGATCTCGCAGTCGGTGAATTTCTACTACTACAAGCTCGCCTACGAGATGGGCATCCGCACCTTCGACCAGTACATGCGCAAGTACGGGTTCGGGCAGCCCACCGGTATCGACCTGGCGGGCGAGAACGAGGGCGTGGTGCCGTCGCCGGAGTGGAAGGCCAAGCGCTCGAAGGAGAACTGGTATCCCGGCGAGACGGTGATCTCCGGCATCGGCCAGGGCTACTGGGTGGCCACCGCGCTGCAACTGGCGCGCGCCACCGCGGCGATCGCCAACGGCGGCGACCTGCGCCGCCCCCATCTGGTGGCACAGCGCCGCGACGGCTTCGAGGCGCCATGGTTGCCGCTGCCCCAGCCCGCGCCTTCGCGCATCACCGACAACCCGGCGCACCTGCTTGCGGTGCAGGAAGGCATGATCGCCACCATCCACGGTGGCGGCACCGGTGCGGCGATGGCCCGCGGCGCGCCGTACCTGATGGCGGGCAAGACCGGCACCGCGCAGAAAGTGAGCCGCAAGGGCAGCGTGAGCGTGGACCCGCACCACCTGCCGTACAACCTGCGCCACCAGGCACTGTTCGTTGGCTATGCGCCGGCGGACAACCCGAAGATCGCGGTGGCGGTGGTGGTGGAGCACGGCGGCTATGGCGGCAGCACTGCCGCGCCGATCGCGCGCAAGATCTTTGACGCGTGGCTGCTGGGCAAGATGCCCGAGCCGCCCGCGCCCAGCGCGGCCAGCCGGCCGGGGACACCACTTGCGGGAGCCATTGCCGCGCCAGTGGCGGTCGGCACGAGCGCCTCAGCGACGACCCAGCCGGCGGTGACGCCGGCCACGACGACGGCGCCCAGCGTGCGGCCATCGCCGGCGAGCCAAGACGCGCCCGCACGGACGGCGACTCCCACTAACGCGCCTGCACGCCCGGCCTCGATGCCGGCCGCCACGGACCCCAACCGGGAGCCCCGCCGATGAGCGCCATCCTGCGCTGGTTGTATGGCCTGGCGGTGCACTTCCTGCGCACGCTGGACGCGCCGCTGATGGCCGCGCTGCTGGCGCTGATGGCCATTGGCCTGGCGGTGCTGTACAGCGCGGGCGGTGGTTCGCCGACGCTGGTGATGGCGCAGGGCGCGCGCTTTGCCGTGGGCATGGGCGCGATGTGGGCGCTGTCGCGCGTGCCGCCCACGCAGTTGCGCAACTGGACCCCATTGGTCTATGCCTTCACCCTGATCCCGTTGCTGGTGGTGCTGGTGGTGGGCGAGGGCAAGCACGGCAACCACTGGATCAACCTGGGCGTGTTCTATTTCCAGCCGGCCGAGCTGCTCAAGCTCAGCCTGCCGATGATGGTGGCGTGGTACCTCAACACGCAGCCGTTGCCGCCGCGGCTCAACGTGGTGCTGGTGGCGGGCGTGATCATCGGCGTGCCCACGCTGCTGATCCTCAAGCAACCCGATTTCGGCACCGCCATGCTGGTCGCCAGCAGCGGCGCGTTCGCCCTGTACCTGGCGGGGCTGCCGTGGTGGTGGTTCGGG
Source organism: Lysobacter daejeonensis GH1-9 (assembly GCF_000768355.1). Lineage (GTDB taxonomy): Bacteria > Pseudomonadota > Gammaproteobacteria > Xanthomonadales > Xanthomonadaceae > Aerolutibacter > Aerolutibacter daejeonensis. The sequence continues at coordinate 10,101 of NZ_AVPU01000045.1, read as the reverse complement.
CTGGCATTCGGTGGCGTGGCGGCGATCGCGCCCGTGGCGTGGTTCTGGCTGCTGCGCCCGTACCAGAAGGACCGCATCCTCACCTTCCTGAATCCGGAATCCGACCCACTGGGCACCGGCTGGAACATCATCCAGTCGAAGATCGCCATCGGCGGCGGCGGCTTCACCGGCAAGGGCTGGGGCGAGGGCAGCCAGTCGCACCTGAACTACATCCCCGAGCACACCACCGACTTCATCTTCGCCGTGCTCAGCGAGGAATTCGGCTGGGTGGGCGTGGCCACGGTGCTGGCGCTGTACCTGTTCGTGGTGGGACGCTGCCTGTGGATCGCGGCCGACGCGCGCGACGGCTATTCACGGCTGCTGGCTGGCGCGCTGGGCCTGGCGTTCTGCGTGTACGTGATCGTCAACGGCGGCATGATCTCCGGCCTGTTGCCGGTGGTGGGCGTGCCGATGCCGCTGCTGAGCTATGGCGGTACGTCGGCGGTCTCGCTGCTTGCCGGACTGGGCGTGGTGATGGCGGTGAGGGCGCATCGCCCGGTGCATGGCCGCTGAGTTGGGCGGCATGCAGTCCCGCGTGAACCTGACTGAGGTGTTCAGGCCGGCCAAAACCCATGGTTTTTAGTGCCAACTTTCGCGTGCTACCCTCGTCGCGATGAGTAAAACCGACTTCACCCGCCGGACCGCGCTCTGCGTGCTCCCGCTCGTGCTGGCGGCCTGCGCGACGCAGGTGCCGTCTCCTCCCAGCGCCGGTTCCGGCACCACTCCTGCGCCTGCATCCATCGCCACGCCCGGCACCGACCCGCTGCCCCCGCCGTTGCCGGCGATGCCGCTGGCCGAAGCCAAGGCGGCGTTCGTGCGCGATACCGCGGCCCAGTACGGCGTCGAGACGGCGTACATCGAGTCCGTGCTGGCCAAGGCGCAGATCAGCGAGTCGATCATCGCCGCCATGTCGCGACCGGCCGAAGCCAAGCCGTGGCGCGATTACCGCCCGATCTTCATCACCCAGGCGCGCATCGACGGCGGCAAGGCATTCCTCGCCACCCACCGCGATGCCCTGGCGCGCGTGGAAGCGCAATACGGCGTGCCGGCCGAGATCATCGTCTCGATCATCGGCGTGGAAACCAGCTTCGGCGCCAACATGGGCAAGTACCGGGTGGTGGACGCGCTCTACACCCTGGCCTTCGCCTACCCGCGCAGCGGCGACCCGGCCAAGGCCGACCGCGAGAACCGGCGCGAGGCATTCTTCCGCGGCGAACTGGCGCAGTTGTTCGCGCTGGGCAAGGAAACCGGCCTGGACATCACCACCCTCACCGGCAGCTATGCCGGCGCGATGGGCTGGGGCCAGTTCATGCCGTCCAGCTACCGCGAGTACGCGGTGGACGGCAACGGCGACGGCAAGCGCGACCTGTTCACCAGCACCGACGACGTGTTCGCCTCCATCGCCAATTACTTCGTGAAGAAGGGCGGCTGGATGCGCGGTGCACCGGTCACCGTACGCGCCAACCGCGACGCCAACGCGCGCGACCTCGAACCCGAATCGCTGGAGCCGGTAGTGCCGATGGCCGAACTGGCCGCCCGCGGCTTCCGCCCGCTGGTCGACGTGCCCGGCGTGCAGGCCGCGACCGTGCTGAAGTTCGACGGCGTCAGCGGCCCCGAGTACTGGTTTGGCTTCCGCAACTTCCACGCCATCACCCGCTACAACATCTCCAAGCACTACGCGATGGCGGTGTACCAGCTGTCCGAAGCCGTGGCCGGGCGTGAGAACCCGCTGGCCGCGGTTGCGGAAGGGCAGCCGGGCGCATGAGGCGGCTGCTCGCCGTCACCATGGTGCTGGGGCTGGCTGCCTGTGCCAGCGCACCGAAGAAGTCGCCGCCGCCGGAGGCACCGACGGCCGCAACGCCGGCCCCCGGCCATCACGCGCCGCCGAAGAAGGTCTCGCCCTACGCCCCGGCGCAGGAAGACCCTGGCACCCGTGGCGATTACGTTGCCGGCGGCCTGTACAAGCCGGGCGTGCCCGACAGCACGCCGGACCACGTGCCGGACGTGGACGCCATCCCGGAGCCGGAGGTGGTGGCCGAACCGCGCTCGCGCGCCGGCAACCGCTCCACCTACACCGTGCTGGGCAAGCAGTACCGCGTGCTGGATGACGCGACGGATTACGTGGAGCAGGGCACCGCGTCCTACTACGGCCAGAAATTCCACGGCCGCCGCACTTCCAACCTGGAGGTGTACGACATGTACGCCTTCACCGCCGCGCACAAGACGCTGCCGCTGCCGAGCTTTGTCCGCGTCACCAACCTCGACAACGGCAAGTCGGTGGTGGTGCGCGTCAACGACCGCGGACCGTTCCACGCCGGACGCATCATCGACCTGAGCTACGCCGCCGCAGTCAAGTTGGGCATCACCCATCGCGGTACCGGCCGGGTGGAAGTGCGTGCGCTGACGCCCGATGGCGACACGCGCCTTGCGCGGGCGGAGCCTCGCGGATCCAAACCCAGCCCGATGGATCGCCTGGTTGCGGCCGGCGGTACCGAACAGCGCTTCGACATGCGCCAGGACGGCAAGCCGATGACCGCCAACGAGTTCGACGCGTGGATGAAGTCGCGTCGCCTCACCGTGGCCACCGGCACGCCGCGCGCCGTGGGCGCGAACGCCGACAACGCCGCGGTGGGCAGCGCCGGCAAGGGCAGCGCATCTGCCGAGACCGCGACCCCCGCCTTCGAGGGCGCCGCTCCGAAGGCGACCGTGGCCGCCGCCGCGCCGCCACCGCCATCGCCCACCCAGGTGGCCAAGGCCGTTGCCGCCGCCGTGCCAGATGCCGGCACCGTCACGCTGCAGGTGGCCAGTTTTGCCACCCGTGGCAATGCCGACCGTGCGCTGGACCTGCTGCGCGGCGCCGGCATCGCCGGTGCCAGCCTGCACGATGGCAGCGCCAATGGGCGCAGCGTGTGGCGCTTGCGGGTCGGCCCGCTGGCGGCCAGCGCCGCCTCCGAACTGAGCGCCCGCCTGGTCGGCCTCGGCTTTGGCCAGCCGCAGTTCGTGCACGACTAATATTCCTGATCACCCCGGCCGGACACCCCCGGCCTCCCGGAGCCGCTCAACCATGAAAGTCCGTTTCTCCCCCCGCACCCGCACGGCCCCCGGCATGACGGCCCTGCGCGGGTTCGCGGTGGCCGCCCTGGCCACCTTTGCCGTCGGCCTGGCCGTGGCCCAGCAGACGCCGTCGCCCGCGAAGCCGCCGGCCGCGCTGAGCAGCGCCCTGCCGGTACCGCCGCCCCCGGCCATCACCGGCAAGGCGTGGATCCTGGTGGATGCGGCAAGCGGCAACGTGCTCGCGGGCGAGAACTACGACACCCAGCTCGAGCCGGCCAGCATCACCAAGGTGATGACCAGTTACGTCATCGCCGCGGAGCTGGCGGGTGGCAAGATCAAGGAAACCGACCAGGTGATGATGTCGGAGAACGCCTGGCGCCAGGGCGGCGCCGGGACCGACGGCAGCTACTCCGGCTTCGAGGTCAACAAGACCGCGCCGCTGGAGCAGATGGAGAAGGGCATGGTGGTGCAGTCGGGCAACGACGCCGCCATCGCGCTGGCCGAGCACGTGGCCGGCAGCACCGACGCGTTCGCGCAGCTGATGAACATGTATGCGCAGCGCATCGGCATGAAGAACAGCCATTTCGTGAACCCGCATGGCCTGCCGGCCGAGGGCCACGTGTCCACCGCGCGCGACCTGGCCATGCTCGGCCGCGCGCTGATCCATGACTTCCCCACGGCGTACTCCTACAACAAGATCAAGGAGTTCACCGTCGGCCCGATCACCCAGCCCAACCGCAACCTGCTGCTGTGGCGCGACAGCACCGTCGACGGCATCAAGACCGGCCACACCGCCGCGGCGGGCTATTGCCTGATGGCCTCGGCCAAGCGTGGCGACCAGCGCCTGATCTCGGTGGTGATGGGCTCCACCTCCGAGGCGCAGCGCGCCAGCGACAGCCTGGCCCTGCTCAACTGGGGCTTCCGCTTCTACGAGACCCACAAGCTGTACGACGTCGGCAAGCAGATCGCCCAGCAGAAGGTGTGGAAGGGTCAGGAAAACGAAGTGCAGCTGGGCGTGGCCGAGCCAATGCTGGTGACCATCCCGCGCGGCAAGTACGACCAGCTCAAGCCGATGATGGACGTGCCCAAGTCGCTGGTGGCCCCGATCAAGAAGGGCCAGGCCATCGGCACGGTGAAGGTCATGCTGGACGGCAAGGTCGTGGCCCAGCGCCCGCTGGTGGCCATCAACGCCATCGAGCAGGCCGGCTTCTTCAAGCGCCTGTGGCACGAGCTGCTGATGTGGTGGTACGCCGACTGAGGCGCCCCCTCAACGCAAGTCAGACGAAGCCGGCGAAAGCCGGCTTTTGTCTTTGCACTCTGCCCCCACCCCGCATGGTCAGGAGGTGGAGGGCGGGGATGTTGCGGAAAAGCGGACCATGGATGGTCCGCGGCCCGACTCGCGGCAGGATGCCGCGACGGAGGGCTGGAGCAACGTCCCCGTCCTCCGCCTCCGTCCCAGCACCCACCGCCCTTGCCTTGGGATTAACGCCCCCCGGACCCATAATCACCTCCATGGAAATCACATCCAACAACCCCGAACACGGCTTCCAGTTCCCCGGTACCTTCGAGATCAGTGCCATGGGCACCGCCGAGAAGGACCTGGAGACCGTACTGCCCAACCTCCTGATGGACGCCGGCATCGACGTCGTCCAGGAGACCGTGACCTGGAAGCACTCCAGCAATGGCCGCTACGTGTCGGTGCGGATCAGCTTCAAGGTGGACAGCCGCGAGGAATACGACCGCGCCCACGAGCTCCTGCGCAGCCATCCCGAAGTGAAGTGGACGCTGTGAGCAGCGGGCAGGGTGCTGACACTGCGGCCCTGGCCGAGGGTCAGACGGCCGCGGAGGCCTCTGCCTGCCCGCTCGGCGGCTTGGCCGACACGCCGGAGCCGACCGCCCCGACAGCCCGTGTCCGCGACCTCGGCCGGCAGCCCTACGAGCCGGTCTGGCGCGCCATGCAGGCCGTCACCGACGCCCGCACCGCCGACACCCCGGACGAGCTGTGGCTGGTGGAGCACGACCCGGTGTTCACCCTTGGCCAGGCCGGCAAGCCCGAGCACGTGCTGATGCCCGGCGACATCCCGGTCATCAAGGTCGATCGCGGTGGTCAGGTCACCTACCACGGCCCCGGCCAGATCGTGTTGTACCCGCTGCTCGACCTGAAGCGGCTCAAGGTGGGGGTGAAGGAATACGTCTGCCGCATCGAGCAGGCGATGATCGACACCCTGGCCGACTGGAACATCGAGGCCCGTCGCCTGGAGGGCGCCCCCGGGGTCTACGTGAACGGGGCCAAGATCGGTGCCCTGGGCATCCGCGTGCGCAACGGCCGCACCTTCCACGGCCTGGCCTTCAACATCGCCATGGACCTGTCCCCCTACCAACGTATCAATCCCTGTGGTTACGCGGGGATGGCGGTGACGTCGATGGTAGACTTGGGCGGCCCGTCCGGCCTGGACGCGGTCAAGCCGGTGCTGGTCGGCCACATCGCCCGATTGTTCGGGCTGACGGTCGAACCCGCCGCGCCGCCGTCGTTCGGCTGACCCCCTCGCGAGCGCGCCCCGACTGGCGGACGCGCCCGGCCCGGCCACGGCCTGCGTGGCCATCCGCCCCGGCCGCGCCCTGCGCGGCCATCCGCATAGGCACCGCAGCAGCAATGACCGACTCCGCCCCCAAGTCCATCCCGCTCGCAGTCGTGGGCGGCGAGGCCCCCGCGTCGCTCGAACCGGGCGCGAAGCAGCTGGCCGGCGACAAGATCAACCGCTCCCCGGTGCAGTTTGCCGAGGCACCGGTGCTGCGCAAGCCGTCGTGGATCCGGGTGCGCATCCCCTCGGGCAATTCGGTGCAGCAGCTCAAGGCCAAGCTGCGCGAGAACCGCCTGGTCACCGTGTGCGAGGAGGCCAGCTGCCCCAACATCCACGAGTGCTTCGGTCACGGCACCGCCACGTTCATGATCCTGGGCGAGGTCTGCACCCGCCGCTGCAGCTTCTGCGACGTGGCCCACGGCCGACCCAAGCCGCCGGATGCCGCCGAGCCGCTGCACCTGGCGCAGACCGTCAAGGACATGGGCCTGAAGTACGTGGTGGTCACCAGCGTCGACCGCGACGACCTGCGCGACGGTGGCGCCGGCCACTTCGTCGACTGCATCGCCGCGATCCGCGAGTTCACCCCCAGCACCAAGATCGAGATCCTGACGCCGGACTTCCGCGGCAAGGGCCGCATGGAGCGCGCGCTGGAGATCCTGGCGGCCAACCCGCCGGACGTGTTCAACCACAACATCGAGACCGTGCCCGACCTGTACCGCAACGTGCGCCCGGGCGCGGACTACCAGTGGTCACTGACCCTGCTGCAGAAGTTCAAGGCGCAGCACCCGGACGTGACCACCAAGAGCGGCATCATGCTGGGCCTGGGCGAGACCATGGAGCAGGTGCAGGCCACCCTGCGCGACCTGCGCGCGCACGACGTGGACATGGTCACCATCGGCCAGTACCTGCAGCCCTCGGCGCACCACCACCCGGTGCTGCGCTACTGGACGCCCGACGAGTTCAAGGCGCTGGAGGTCTACGGCTACGAGCTGGGCTTCAGCCACGTGGCCTCCGGGCCGCTGGTGCGCTCGTCGTACCACGCCGACCGTTCGGCCAAGGAAGCAGGCGTCGCGACGGCCTGACCGCTCGACAACCTGAACCCCGACTGCGCCCCGGCCGCCCCTCGCGCCCCGGGGCGTTGGTTTTTGGGGCATGGTCGGATGACACCGGCCGCAACTTTCGGCACTGTGGGGTGGTCGAAGCATGGACCATCCTGAACGTGCAATCCGCCTCCCAGGTTCCGGCCCCCCGCGGCCACAGAAGCTCCCCCATGACAGTCAAGAAAACCCTGCTCGCGTTGTTGCTGTCCGCGCCGTTCGCGCTGATGGCCCGTGCCGACAGCGGCACCGCGCTGCCCAACGCCCCAACCGCCGACCAGGCCACCGCCGCCAAGCTGGTGTACGGCTTGTTGTCGGACAGCCGCTATGCCTACCGACCCAAGGCGCTGGACGATGCGCTGGCGGCCGACATGTACAAGCGCTACCTGGAGGCGCTGGACCCGGGCAAGCAGTTCTTCACCGCCCAGGACATCGCCAAGTTCGACGCGTACAAGACCAAGCTGGATGACGGCTTCAAGCGCGGCGACATGTCCGCCGCCTACGCCATCTTCGCCGTGTACCGCCAGCGCGTGGAGGCCCGCGTGGCCCATGCGCGCGCGCTGCTGAAGCAGGACATCTTCGACTTCGCCGGCAACGACAGCTTTGTCTACGACCGCGAGGACGCGCCGTGGGCCACCGACAAGGCCGCGCTCGACGAGCTGTGGAAGCAGTCCGTGCGCAACGACTGGCTGCGCCTGAAGCTGGCCGGCAAGAAGCCTGAGGACATCCGCAAGACGCTGGACAAGCGCTACGAAAACCTGGCCAAGGGCATCGCCGAGCTGAAGGGCGAGGACGTGTTCCAGACCTTCGTCAACAGCTACGCCAACGCGGTGGATCCGCACACCGATTACTTCACCCCGCGCTCGGCCGACAATTTCAACCTGTCGATGTCGCTGTCGCTGGAAGGCATCGGCGCGGTGCTGCAGCGACAGGACGACGTGGTCGCCATCCGCGAGATCGTGCCCGGCGGCCCGGCCGGCAATTCCAAGAAGCTCAAGCCCGGCGACCGCGTGGTCGGCGTGGGGCAGGGCGACAGCGGACCGATGGAAGACGTGATCGGCTGGCGCATCGACGACGTGGTGGCCAAGATCCGCGGCAAGAAGGGCACCAAGGTGCGCCTGGACGTGATCCCCGCCGAGGCCGGCCTCGACAGCCAGCCGGTGCGCGTGGTGCTGGTGCGCGACAAGGTGCGGCTGGAAGACCAGGCCGCCAAGGCCGAGGTCATCACCATCCCGGCCGCGGGCAAGACGCCGGCCAAGCGCATCGGCGTGATCAAGCTGCCGGGCTTCTACCAGGACTTCGAAGGCCGCCGCCGCAACAACGGCGACTACGCGTCCGCCACGCGCGACGTGGCCAAGCTGCTCACCCAGCTGCGCGGCGAGAAGGTCGACGGCGTGGTGCTGGACCTGCGCAACAACGGCGGCGGTTCGCTGACCGAGGCGATCGAGCTGTCGGGTCTGTTCATCGACCGTGGCCCGGTGGTGCAGGTGCGCGAGTCCGGTGGCCGCGTCAGCGTGGAATCCGACAGCGACGCCGGCATTGCGTGGGAAGGCCCGCTGGCGGTGCTGATCAACCGCGGCTCCGCGTCGGCGTCGGAGATCTTTGCCGGCGCGATGCAGGATTACGGTCGCGGCCTGGTGATCGGCGAGACCACCTTCGGCAAGGGCACCGTACAGAACCTGGTGGACCTGGACCGCTGGCCGGCCAACGAGACTGCGCGCTTTGGCCAGGTGAAGCTGACCATTGCCCAGTTCTTCCGCGTCAACGGCAGCTCCACGCAGCACAAGGGCGTGGAGCCGGACATCGCGTTCCCGGCGTCGGTGGATGCCAGCGAGTTTGGCGAGAGCACCTACGACAATGCCCTGCCATGGACGCGCATCGCCGCGGTGCCGCACACGCGTTATGGCAACTTCGAGCCGCTGCTGCCCAAGCTGCGCGCGCTGCACGACAAGCGCGTGGCCGACAACAAGGAGTACCAGTGGTGGGCCGAGGACGTCGCGCGGTTCAAGGCCGAGCGCGCGAAGAAGGCGGTGTCGCTGAACGAGGCCGAGCGCCGCGCGGAGCGTGACGGCAACGAAGCCAAGCGCAAGCAGCGCCAGGAAGAACGCAAGGCGCTGGGCCTGGCGCTGGACCCGCTGGCCGACGAAAGCGCGGACGACGGCCTGGCCGCCAGCGAGCGCGACATCGCCAAGGATGCCGCGCGCGAGAAGTTGGCCGACAGCCGCCCGGATCCGTTGCTGCGTGAGTCGGCGGCGATCCTGGCTGACGCGGTGCGCCTGCTCAACGGCGACGACAAGCTTTCGGCGGTGGTGCTGCCGACGGCGAACGTGCGAGGGCATTGGGCGGATTGAGTGTGCCTGGCCCACCTCGGCGGCAGGGGGGCGATGGAATGCAGAACGGGCGACCTTGGGTCGCCCGTTTTTGTTTGGCTGCCCTGTGGCGCTGGCGTTGCAGGCGAGAGGCGCCGTTGGCGTGCGATATACAGCACGCGAGACGGCAACAAGCGTCCATTGGCGGGATACACGTGGCGAACTTCCGCCAAGTGACCGGGCCCCTGGCGGGGGCTCGCGGGTTGTATATCACGACAATTTGCAGGTGATATCCGATATCACCTCACATTTGACTGATAACACGGAGGGAGGAAGTCCGCGGGACATGTTTCTTCCCGCTCCAAGTCTTTGATGGGCGTGAGAAATCTTTGAATTGACGGGACTCGCTAGCGTGCCGACCATACGGTGATATCGTCCCGAAACGGGATCTAATTAGCGTTAGGGCGCTATGGACGATTTCAGCTCAATGTCAGGCACCGAGATGTTCGCGAGACGCGACGCTGCGGAAAGCGAAATATCAGGCCTTATCGGGCAGTTTGTTTTCACCTATTCTCGGTTCATCACAGCGCTTCATTTGTGTGTTGCTTGGCACAATCAGGGCAAGGATCTAGATTCCTATCCCTCCATCGCTGAGGACCTTGCTGCGGCCGATCTCCTCAGAAGAATTGAAAAACAGGCGCGGGATAAGCTTGGCAGCACTTCGCTTGCCTTCAAGGCATATAAGAGCTGGCTCCGCCGCGCGCATCAGATTCGCGAGACGCGGAACACAGTCATGCATTCCCGTTGGAGCATTGAGGCCTTTGGGCGTCACGCCATCGCCGTCACTACGCCAGTGTTCGTCGAGCCCGTTAAAGAAGTCATCTTTTCCGCTGATCAATTGCGGCAGGTATGCCAGACTTGCGAAAAGTTGATGGGTGAGCTCAACGGGCTGCGTGATAAGCATCCGCTGTAGCGCCCTAACAATTCATTCAAGCCGAAACCGCTTCGCGGTTCGGCGGG
>NZ_AVPU01000044.1 GCF_000768355.1 Lysobacter daejeonensis GH1-9 | reverse complement strand
CGTCCGTGATTTCGGGGTAGAACCCATCTCTACGAACTACGCAAACAATCCGTCTATTGCAATCTACATCCGGAACGGCCAGCCGCCACGGATTGAGTATGGAGACAATGCGGGTGCCGTCGCCTCATGTACAGATAGATATCTTCACGCCGTCCTTGGCCCACCCTTGGAAGATCACTTTCTTGTGATTTATCCCATGAAGTTCAATAAAGACGACATCCAACCGTGATCTCAGGGTTGTGTTTGCTCGAAAGCCAAGAAGCTTCACGGAAGAAGTTGGGGCGTCGCCGGAACAGCAGCGCCCGTGTGAATGCCTGTTCAGATTGCTTCTGTCCGATACCCCCCGGAATGACCTGCAACCTCAAGGAAACGGTTGTTGACCCACCCAATGGGTCCGCGATCTCGACCGCAGAGTCATTGACAGCTCCGGTAGGGCCCGGGCCTTCAACTGAAGGGTCATTGACCTCTCCGGAAAGGCCGACGACCTCAACCGAAGAGTCATCCACATCTCCGGACGGATCTGCGACCTCGATTGAAGGGTCATTGCCCCCTCCGCAGGGGCCCCTGACCTTAACCGAACGGTCATCGACTCTTCCGGAAGCGTCCGCGACCCCAACCTCGCCCCTCCCCGCCCCACCTGCCCCCCAAAACAAACAGACCGCCCGAAGGCGGCCTGTCTGCTACAGCGCTGGCGTCCGGATCAGGCCGGCTGCGCTACCTTGCGGCGGTTCTTGGCGAAGCGGCCGCTCAGCTCTTTGCGCAGCTCCTCCAGGCCGTGCGCACCGCCGGACATCTTGATCTGGCTGTAGCCATCCAGCGCCACGTCCATCACATCGCTGCCGAGCGCGGCGAGCGTGTCATCCACGCGCGCAGTGAGGCGCTGCAGGCGCTCGAACACCGGTGTGAGCTTGTCGAACGCAGCCAGATCGGCGTGGGCCTCGGCCACGTTGAGGCTCGGCGGCACGATCTGCGGGTTCTGGTCCAGCACGCGCAGCGTCTGCCGGGCGAACGGCTGCGACACCGGCCCCAACAGCATCATCCCGCGACGGTCACCGGCCTCCATCGCAATCAGCCCGGGCAACGCCGCCTCGATCTGCTGCAGGCCCGCCATCGCCGCGGCGATCTGCTCATCGGTGTAGTTCAGGGAAACAAGGTTCTGCGACACAGCACTCTCCTTTGCTAATCCATGTGTAAGTAGGCCGGCGTCTGCCGGCGCGTCCATGCTCCGCCGCGGTCCGTGTGGCGTTTGGTTCGCCCTGAGGCGATCGGAGCGGCGAAATTGTCGCAGATCAGGGGGCAGGCATTCCACGGTAAACGCCGGTATGGTTTGCAGCGGCAGCACGGGGAGATCGGAATGGCACGTCGCAAGACCGGTTTGTTGGATGAGCTCGCAACCCTCCCCTGGTACGTCGGAGTAGCGCTGGGAATCATGGCGTTCGTGTTTGTCCGGCAGTTCGGGGGCCTATTGGCACCACTCGCGTGGATGTTCCTCGCGGGCTGCTGGCTAGCGGCGCTAGTGTCATTTGTCGGGAGCCAGAAGCGCAAGCAACTGCTGGAGACCCAGACCGGGTTCGACACACTCGCCAAGATGAGCTGGCGCGAATTCGAGATGCTGGTGGGCGAGGCATTCCGCCGCCGCGGCTATTTCGTGGAGGAAACGGGGCTTGGCGGCAAGGACGGCGGAATCGACCTGGTTGTCAGCAAGGGCGGCCGGAAGGAACTGGTGCAGTGCAAGCAATGGCGGACGCGACAGGTGCGCGCTTCCACCGTGCGCGAGATGTGGGGACTGGCGCATCACCACGGTGCCGACGCAGTGCACATCGTGTGCATTGGCGACTTCACGCCCGATGCCGCGGCCTTTGCCCGGGGTAAGCCAATTGAGCTGGTCCGCGGTGAACGGCTGCTGGAGATGGTGCGTGCGGTGCAGCGGGAAGCGAATACCAGCCCAGCCACGGGTGGACGCCCCGCACGCATTGAGCCTGTGCTCCCCAAGCACGCAGCCTCCGCCGCCCCTCCGCCCTGCCCTACCTGCGGCAACGACATGCTTCAAAAACGAAACCGCAGCACCGGTCAACAATTCTGGGGCTGCACTACCTATCCGCGTTGTCGGGGAACTCGTCCCCGCTAGCGCCCACGAAACGCCCTCCCCTCAGGCCGGCCGGTAGCGGCTCGAGTGTCAGCGACAGGTGGCGGCTGCGGGTGAACTGGGCGCCGACGTCGCTGCGCGTCCACACTGACAAGCCAAAGCACTGCGGCAGCTCTAGCGAGATACCGCCACAACGTCAGGCAACAATATCGATCAATTCCGGAGCTTCCGATGTGGTGATCACCAAGAGCCGCGACAACGCCTCTTCAGAACCATATCCCTTAATGCCACCACAGGAACCGATCACCCAAGACATCAAATAAGTGAAGTCGTGCCCACGAACGCAATTCCTATCATCTTCGTCCAAGCGCTCGACCCACTGTTCCATCGCCGATGTAAATGCACCCAACTGGCGCGCCGCCCCGCTGCCTTGAAGTATTTTCTTTACATAGCCATCGAGATCGAAACGAACGACACCGCCCGCCATTTTCAGCGATTTATCCACTTTGACCCACGTCAAATTTAGGCCGAGATCACGATCCGCTAAACGCATTGCGAATAGGTCTCGCAGAACCCGAACAAAAGAAGTGTAGAACCGACCCCAATCCTCGATTCTCGATTTGGCCACAGTGATCAAATAACGCTTCACCACGTCACTCCGAATGAAGTACGCCTCTACGGATGTAAACCTAGTCCACTTGAGTCGCGCGACATGCGTAATGCCCCCGATCCATCCATCAAGGTCCCGATCCACTAAGCATCGGTATTCGCACTCCTCATCCAAGCCCTCGAGAGCCTTCGCCAACGCAATTACACGCTGCTTGTTTCCCAAAGTTAGCCCGAGGGCCGTTACCACCTCATTTGGCACATCAACGGCATCAATTTCATAATAGACACGCCCTTGGTTGACGCCAGTCGAGCAGCCCTCCGTGAGAAGCTCCTTGTCGAAGGCCCCCTCTACAAAGACGTCTTTGAGTCCAGGCTCAAGTTCATATCGGGCCTCCAGCTCATGAATCCTCATCCTTAAATCCTCAACCATCGCGCGACTCCAACTTCACCACGCGGCCGCGGTGCTGCGCAATCAACTCCATGGAGTGAGATGCAAGAATGAACTGAATTCGACTACCTTTCGTAATGTCCAGAAGCGACTGAACTAGTTTCCGTTGCCATTTGACGTTAAGGGATATTTCGGGTTCATCAATTATGAAAACGCTCGGCTTGTCGCGCGAAACAAGCGCATAACAAAAGAGCAGCAAGAGTTGCTGCTCGCCAGACGAAAGCAATCGCGGACCCAGCTCGTCACCCCGCTTGTTCTTGATCTGAAATCCTGAGCTGAATCCAAAAGAAAGCGACTTGTCATACAAGAAGCCATTCACAATGGTCACGAAATCATCAACCACCCGATAGACTGGCTCTAACGCGGCAAGGCGCCCTTGGAGACTGTCTAGATATGGCTTCAACAAGTTTGCCGCAATTTGACGCTTCGTTTTTGCGGTGGCTTGAAGCGCGCGGCGGAAGTCGCTAGTCGAAAGCTCGGCAGTTAGCTCATATTTCGCAAGTTGCGCGCTCTTCGACTCGATTTCGGTAAGCGATGTCAGGAGCATCTCCGGATGCGCCAAATCCGTACCTGCCTGATTCTTCTTCGCCGGCGCTACCAGGTGACGCAAGACATTCACGTACACACCGTGAACGTTGGTGGACCCGCGGTTTGCTCCTTGCACAGCCTGAGCACTTATCCACTTACCCGCAGCACTCAGCGCTTGCGAGAGCGCGATTTCCCGAGAGCGGACGACAAGGTCATTAATGCGTTTCGGCTCATCAAAGCGCAGTGCGCGGCGAAGCTCCACTTCATCTGATGGATCAGAGACGATGTCACTGTCCAATCTCCGCTCGGCATTGAGCAGGAACATGTTGGGAACGTGGCGAAGTAACTCCTGCATATACGCCGCCTCACCGCGCGGATGATTCTTCCGCCCTCTCGCTCCATGATATTCATCGACGAATATGTACCTGCCGTCGGATGTCTTCTTTATCGAAATTCCACCTTTATTAGAGCTTTCGCTGGAAACGTGCGTAAGCTCATTAAGAATTCGATCCACATCCGACGCGTGATGGCCCGGTGACGAAAAGTTCCACTCTGCAAGCGTTTTGGAACCCTTGCTAATGGCAAGCACAAGAGCCTTCTCATCAATTTCCGCCCTTCTCGAGGCGCGAAGTACGATGCCGGAGGAGAGCTCCACTTCAAGATAGCGATAAGGCACTTCGAGGAGCGCGGAACGGTGCCCTTTGTTGTCGGCCGGTGAGAGCATGTGAAATACGAGTCGCAGCACCGTACTCTTACCCAGCCCATTGTCACCGTAGAAAATCGCCGCATCAGGCAATGATTTCCCTGCCGAAGGAAGATCGTAGCTATAGAATCCAAAGAGGTCCTTGACCCTAATGGCCTTTATTAGTAACTCCATTCCCCCTAACTCCTTTGCGCTGAACTTCGATTTTTTGCCGAACGCACCATGTAAAAAAACGCCCGCATTTGCGGGCATTTTTCCTTACATGTTACGACGATATTCCCCACCAACGTCATATAACGCATGACTAATCTGCCCGAGGCTATGCGTCTTAACCGCCTCCATCAGGCTCTCAAACACATTCCTGCGCTCCCGCGCCGTCGACTGTAGGCCGCGCAGCCCCTCGGCGCTGTAAGAATTTCTCGCAGCCTGGTACGCCTGCACATTCGTGATCTGCTGCCCCTTCTCCCCCTCGGTGCTCCGGATCAGCTCGATCTCGGTGACGATGTCGCCGCCGTGGTCCTTGGGCAGGAAGGTGTTCACGCCGATCAGCGGCAGGCTGCCGTCGTGCTTCTTGTGCTCGTAGTACAGGCTCTCTTCCTGGATCTTGCCGCGCTGGTACATGGTGTCCATGGCGCCCAGCACGCCGCCGCGCTCGCTGATGGCCTCGAACTCCTTGTACACGGCCTCTTCCACGATGTCGGTCAGCTTGTCCACGATGAAGCTGCCCTGCCACGGGTTCTCGCAGAAGTTAAGCCCCAGCTCCTTGTTGATGATCATCTGGATGGCCACGGCGCGGCGCACGCTCTCTTCCGTCGGCGTGGTGATGGCCTCGTCGTAGGCGTTGGTGTGCAGGCTGTTGCAGTTGTCGAACAGCGCGTACAGGGCCTGCAGCGTGGTGCGGATGTCGTTGAACTGGATCTCCTGCGCGTGCAGGCTGCGGCCGCTGGTCTGGATGTGGTACTTCATCATCTGGCTGCGGGCGCTGGCGCCGTAGCGCTCGCGCATGGCGCGGGCCCAGATGCGGCGGGCCACGCGGCCAATCACCGTGTACTCCGGGTCCATGCCGTTGCTGAAGAAGAACGACAGGTTGGGCGCGAAGTCGTCGATCTTCATCCCGCGCGCCAGGTAGTACTCCACGATGGTGAAGCCGTTGCTGAGGGTGAAGGCCAGCTGGCTGATCGGGTTCGCGCCGGCTTCGGCGATGTGGTAACCGCTGATGCTGACCGAGTAGAAGTTGCGGACGTTCTTGTCCACGAAGTACTGCTGGATGTCGCCCATCATGCGCAGGGCGAACTCGGTGCTGAAGATGCAGGTGTTCTGCGCCTGGTCTTCCTTCAGGATGTCGGCCTGCACGGTGCCGCGCACGGTGTTCAGCGTTTCGGCCTTGATCTTGGCGTACACCTCCGGCTCCACCACCTGGTCGCCCGTCACGCCCAGCAGGCCCAGGCCCAGGCCGTCGTTGGTCTCGGGCAACATGCCGGCGTATTCGGGGCGGTGGCGGCCTTCGAACATCGCCTGGATCTTGTCGTGCGCCGCGTCCCAGCGGGCCTGGTCGGCGCGCAGGTACTTCTCCACCTGCTGGTCGATGGCGGTGTTCATGAACATCGCCAGGATGATCGGCGCGGGGCCGTTGATGGTCATCGACACCGAGGTGCTGGGCGCGCACAGGTCAAAGCCGGAGTACAGCTTCTTCATGTCGTCCAGCGTGGCGATGTTGACGCCGCTGTTGCCGATCTTGCCGAAGATGTCCGGGCGCACGGCGGGGTCTTCGCCGTACAGGGTGACGCTGTCGAACGCGGTGGACAGGCGCGCGGCCGGCTGGCCCACGCTCAGGTAGTGGAAGCGGCGGTTGGTGCGCTCCGGCGTGCCCTCGCCCGCGAACATGCGGATGGGGTCTTCGCCGGTGCGGCGGTACGGGTACACGCCGCCGGTGTAGGGGTAGTAGCCCGGCAGGTTTTCCTTCTGCAGGAAGGTCAGCAGCTCGCCCCAGCTCTTGTAGGTGGGCGCGGCGATCTTCGGGATCTGCTGGTGGCTCAGCGACTCGCGGTAGTTCTCCACGCGGATGGTCTTGTCGCGCACCTGGTACTCGTTCACCTCGTCGGTGATCGACTTCAGGCGGGCCGGCCAGTCGCGCAGCAGCTTCAGCGCTTCGCTGGTCAGGTCCTGCACGGCGTCGTTGTAGCGCTGGCGCAGGGTCAGCAGGCTGCGGTCGATGCCCTCGCCCACGGCGGCGCCGCCGTTGAGCAGGTCGTCGCTGGCGTACAGCGCCAGCGCCTTGGGCAGTGCGGCGTCGCCCAGTTCGTGCAGGGCCTGCCACAGTGACTGGGCGCGGTCGGCCACCTCGGCCTGGGTCTCGATCTGGCGGTTGATGCCGCGGCCCTGCTCGGCAATCTCGGCCAGGTAGCGCACGCGTGCGCCGGGGATCAGCACGGTGGCGCGCGGTTCCTTCAGCGCGGTGTTGATCTGCGGCTGCCAGTCGCAACGCGGGGTGTCGATGCCGGCGTCATGGCCCAGCTTGGAGCGCAGCAGGCGGCACAGGTTGGCGAACATCCAGCTCACGCCCGGGTCGTTGAACTGGCTGGCAATGGTCGGGTAGACGGGGATGTCCTCGTCCTTGATGTCGAACTTGGCGCGGTTGCGCTTCCACTGCTTGCGCACGTCGCGCAGGGCGTCCTCGGCGCCGCGCTTGTCGAACTTGTTCAGCACCACCAGCTCGGCGTAATCCAGCATGTCGATCTTTTCCAGCTGGCTCGGCGCGCCGAAGTCGCTGGTCATCACGTACATGGGGAAATCGACCAGGTCCACGATCTCCGAGTCGCTCTGGCCGATGCCGGCGGTCTCGACGATGACCAGGTCGTAGCCCAGGCCCTTGAGGAAGCCGATGCAGTCCTTCAGCACGGCGTTGGTGGCCACGTGCTGGCGGCGGGTGGCCATCGAGCGCATGTACACGCGCTTGCTGCGCAGGCTGTTCATGCGGATGCGGTCGCCCAGCAGCGCGCCACCGGTGCGGCGGCGGGTGGGGTCCACCGAGATCACCGCGATGCGCATCTCCGGAAAGCTGGCCAGGAAGCGGTTGAGCAGCTCGTCGGTCACCGACGACTTGCCGGCGCCGCCGGTGCCGGTGATGCCCACCACCGGGGTGCGGCCGCCGGCCAGGTGCCACTGCTTGCGCAGGTGGGCCAGCTGGGCTTCGTCCAGCAGGCCTTCCTCGATCGCGCTGAGGGTGCGGCCGATGGTGATCTCATCGTCGATGTCGGCGCTCTTGTCCGGCACCTGCGCGGACTTGCGGGCATCGCCGGCGCGGCGCACCACGTCCTCGATCATGGCCACCAGGCCCATGTGCATGCCGTCGTTGGGGTGGTAGATGCGCTCCACGCCGTAGGCCTGCAGTTCGCGGATCTCCTCCGGGGTGATGGTGCCGCCACCGCCGCCGAACACGCGGATGTGGCCGGCGCCGCGCTCCTTGAGCATGTCCACCATGTACTTGAAGTACTCGACGTGGCCGCCCTGGTAGCTGGACAGGGCGATGCCGTCGGCGTCTTCCTGCAGCGCGGCGCGCACCACGTCCTCCACCGAGCGGTTGTGGCCCAGGTGGATCACCTCCGCCCCCTGCCCCTGGATCAGGCGCCGCATGATGTTGATGGCGGCGTCGTGGCCGTCGAACAGGCTGGCGGCGGTGACGAAGCGCAGCGGGCTGGTCTCGGCGTGGGCTTCGGGGAACTGGCTGGCGGGGGTGCTCATGGTGCGCACTCGACTACGGCAAACGGAATTCCCGCCATTGTAGCGCGGCGCCTCCGGCCGGCCCGAACGGGCCCGTACGCACGGGGCCGCGCGGGACGGCATCCCGCCGCGTGCCACCGCCAAGCCACCCGGCGCCGACACAGGCGGGGCTGGCCCACAGACTGCTGCACGGGGCCGGAGCGTCGCCAGTCTCAAAGCCGACACACAACCCCACCGGGGCCTGAGCCTCGACAACCGGTCAGACCGGGATGCGCTCCGTCTGCCCGGCAGGCCGGCCGACGCCTACCGCGCGCCGCGGGCGGCCCTTTGCACCCGGCGCCGGCTTCAGCAAGTAGTCGCCGCGACGCCATGCCATCGCCGTCTCACGCAGCGCCGCAGCCGAACTGACCCCGATCTTGCGCTTGATGCTCTCGCGATGCGTCTCGACCGTCTTGACGCTCAACTTGAGTTCGCGGGAGATCTGCTGGCTGCCGTGTCCACATCCGATGCGATCGAAGATTTGGTACTCGCGATCGGACAGCGGAAGCTTGGGCAGCCTGACCGATTGACGCAGCGGACAACTGCTGCAATAGCCATCGCCCAGGCGTGAGGCGCCGCAGCCTCCGATGATGCGCATCGCCGAACGTATGTGCCGAAGCGGCGACTGTTCGCGCACGAATCCGCATGCGCAGTGCTCGCCGCAGGCGGACTGCGTGCCGACGTGATGCCGGGACGACAACAACAACACACGGGGACTGTACTCCGTGAAATCCACTCCGTTCGCAGCTGCGTAGTCGTGCACGTCGGACGCCAGCTCATGGTCCAGCAAGAGCACGTCCGGCCTCAGGCGCAGCAGCAGGTCAACCGTGCCAGGACCGTCGCTGGCGCTTGCAATGTGTTTGACCTGCGGCACCTCCGGAAGCAACGTCATCAGGCCCGCTTCGACCAGCCTGCTTCGGGTGGCGATCACCATCGTTGCGGGTGGACACGCTCGCTCATCCTGGTCAGCGACCCGGTTTAGGCCGCGCGGATGACGGTACTTGGAACTCATGTGACTTGCGTGTCATTGATCATGGGCGCCGACCATACCACCGAGCCTAGACGATTCGAACAGAGAATTTCCGCCATGCGATTGAGCGGACCATCAGGGATTCCCCGATATCAATCGCCCTCGATTTGGTGTCCGATAAAACCCATGGCCTGACGGCCGCCGCACCTTGCAGCAGGCGCGATTCGTAAGTTGTACAGGGGAAACGGATGCTTGTTCTGCAGCATTTCAGCGTCCACCGGCGGGGGAAGCCGGTGGTTCGGCACACATCGTTGTCGATCGAAAATCCGGGGTTGCTTTTCATTGTCGGCTCAGGCGGTGCGGGCAAGTCGTCGCTGCTGTCCGCACTGGCGTGCCGCGATACCGGCAATGTCCTTCGCATGGGGACCGCGCTCCTCGACGGAGAGGAAATCGGTAGCCCCAATGCGTCCACGACGCTCGTCTCGCAACACTCACAGCTACCGGCGGAAGGGACACTCGCCGCGGCGTTGACCGACGTGCTGCGGATACCACCAACCGACCTGCCTGCGTGGCTGCAAACGCACGGTCTGGACGACGTGATCCTGTCACTCGATCAGCCTTGCGCGGAGCTGAGCCGCTCACTCCGACGCCTGCTCGCCGTGCTGGCCGCCCTGCACTTCGAAGCACCCGTGGTCCTGGTCGACGAGCCCGGCGCTGGCTTGACCGGGGAACACACGGAATTCCTATGCAGGCGCCTGCGCGAACTTGCCGGTCGCTGCATGGTGATCGTGGCCACGCATAACCGCCAGGAATGCCTGGCCCTGGGTGGGCATACGGCACTGCTCGCCGGAGGGACGATCCAGGAGATCGCACCCACCCGCGACTTCTTCACCAAGCCCACGACCGACGCAGGAAGGACGTACGTGGCAACAGGAAACTGCAACCTGCCTGGCGACAGGGCCCTCACCCAGGACGGAATCTGGTGGGTGGTCCCCGGCCTGTTGTGCGGCATGAGCCGCCCCGGGCTGATGACCGATGCCGATACGCAGTACGACAGCCTGGCCGAGGCCGGCGTGCGTTGGCTGATCTGCCTTGAAGAGCGCTGCGAGTACCCGGTCGCACAGGCACGCGCGTACGACATCGCACACGTCCACATTCCCGTGACCGACATGGCGCCGCCCAGTTTCAACCAGGCGGTCGATCTGTGCCGCCAGGCCGAACAGCCGATCCGCAACAACGAAGGGATCGCGGTGCACTGCCGGGCCGGCCTGGGGCGAACGGGAACGGCATTGGCGCTGATCCTGACCTGGTTCGGAGACGCCGCTGACGTCGCGGTTGCCAAGGTGCGGCGCACCCATCCATTGGCAATCCAGAGCGAGGCGCAACTGCGCTTCATTCATGAATTCGCCGACCGCATCCGCGGTTGGCATTTACCCGGCAACACTTACGAGGAGAGGTTCAATGTCGTTGGATAAGGCTCTTGCGGTCGCCCAGTCGGAAATTCCGGAGTGCGTGGCTACCGGATACGTCGACATGGTCAGCGGAATGCTGCTTGGCGTGAAGACCGTGGACTCCCATCCCGGCGAGGTTCTGGACCTGGTGGCAGCCGCCACGAGCGATCTCTTCCAGGGCAAGAACGTCGTGGAGATTGAGCGGCTTTTCGACAAGTCGCGAGGCATCACGGGCCGCAACCATCACTACTTCAACGAGATCGTGGTGTTCAGCAGCAACCTGATCCATGTGTACGTGCGCTCCAAGCGCAACCCCGATCATGCCGGCGTGTTCGTAAGCCGTATCGCGGCGAACATCGGCATGGTGCTGGTCCGTGCGCGCGCGGCAATGACGCATTGCGAAGCCGCGGCTAACTGAGCCCTTCGGGTAGCGAAACAAAGACCATGGCCTCCATCAGCCCAGTGCACCCGCGTCGCATCCTGTGCCCAAACTTCAACGACGATGAAGTGAAAGTGCTTCGCTCGTTGTGCGAGCTGCTGCAGAAGTACCTCAAGCATCCCTGGAAGGTGGTGAGCCACGGCGAGGCCGACCTGCTGCTGGTCAATCTTGATGCCGGGTGGTCGCCGCAGCAGGCGCCCGCCGTGCCCGTGGTGGGGTGCGCATTACGGCCCCGAACGCACCCGCCCGGCACCATTCACCGGCCACTGCGGGCGGCGGAACTGCTGGCGGTCCTGAGCGAATTCGTTTCCACCACCGACCCGGCCACGTCGGCGCGCACATCACGCACGCCGGCGGCGGTGCACGTCGAGGACAGGTATGTGCTTCTTGGCTGGCCGCTGGATTTCGAGCGTTGGCCGCCCAGTTGGCGGCGCGTGCTCGCCGCTCTGAGCCGGTCGAGTGCATCGATGGATGAGATTGCGCAGTGCACCGGCCTGACGCCAGTCGATGTGGGTCGGTGCATTGCCATGCTTGACCGGCATGGACTCGTCGAGCGCCAGCGCATTGCCGCGCCTCCTGCCACACGCACGAAAGGGCGCTGGCAAGGATTGTCTCAGCGGGTTGGCCAGCTACTGGGATTCGCTCGATGAGCGCCACGCACAAGATCGTTTTCATTGGCGAGCCGGGCGCGGGCAAGACGACCTGCATCGCCGCGGTAAGCGACATCGAGCCGGCGTGTACGGATGTGGAATGCACCGATGAACTGAGGCTGCGCAAGGAGACGACGACCGTCGCGTTGGATTACGGTGAGTTATCCCTTGGCGACCAGGGAAGACTGCTTCTATATGGTCTGCCTGGACAGGCTCGCTTCCGCTTCATGTACGACGTGGTGCGCGATGGACTGTTGGGTGCCGCAGTGCTTGTGGACGCAAGCGGCGGGATGGTCCACGGCTTGAAGGAGACACTGGCCACCTACGCCGACGAGTTGCGCCTGCTGCCGTGTGTCGTGGCGATCAACCGTTGCACGGATGATGTCCAGGCGATCCGGCGGCAATGCCTGGAACTGCTGTACTCGCACCGTATCGTGGCACCGGTTGTCGTAGTGGACGCGCGCAGGAGGGAGGATGTGGTGCGCATCTTCGAACTACTGTTTTTGCAACTTGAACATTCGATCGTGCGTGAAACGCAAGGGGCGACAACGTGAAGATGATCGTCAACACGGGCGGCACGATGCTGGAACCGGACCGCAGCCTCTGCGTGTCCGCCCTGGACCACCTGGTAGCCAGCGACGGCATTCTCGCGGGCATGCTGGCGCTGCGGGACGGACGCCCGTTCCTCATGCGCAACCGCAACCGCAACCGCAACTGGGATGAAGGCAAAATCGCCGCCATGGTGAGTTCGACGGTAGCGCTGGGCCAGACGTTCTTGCGGGAACTTGGCGCCGCGCCGCTGGACCATATCCTGATAGAAGGCGCCGAGGGCAAGCTGGTGATCTGCAGCGTAGCCCGCAGCAACTCACTGTTGCTGCTGGCCGTGGTTGCCGAACGCGACGCCCGCCTCGGGCTGGTGTTGGGACACGCCAAGACCTGCGCGCAGGCGATCGCCGCGGCGTTTCCAGGAGGCGTTGCCAGAGCTGGTGGCGTGGCATGAGCCGACTGCAATACCAGGGGGCGGTCTATACGGCTGCGCCGGGGGAGACCCTGCTCGACGCCCTCCAGCGCCAAGGGGCCGAAATCAACCATTCCTGCCGAAAAGGCAGCTGTGGCTGCTGTCAGATCCGCCTGCTGGATGGCAGCGTCGACACCCTGCGCGACGTGGATGCATCCCTGACCCGGGACGACCACGTACTGTGCTGCGTGTCGGTTCCGCGTGGCGACGTTACGCTGGCACTTCCCGATCCCAGTCACCGCCCCCAACCGGTCGAGCTGCTGGCGCGCACGCAACTGGCGCAGGACATCTACGCGCTGGATCTGGCACCGCTGAACATGCTCGATTTCCGGGCCGGACAGCACGTCCACCTGATCCGCGAGGACGGACTGGCGCGCCCGTACTCGATTGTGAGCCTGCCCGAGGATGACTTCTTCTTCCGCATCCACGTTCGCCGCCTGGGCGAGATGAGCACGTGGCTGTGCGAACAGGCGCGCATCGGCGAGCGCATGCACCTGCGTGGCCCGGCCGGCGAGTGCCACTATGGCGATGACCTGCGCGAGCGCCCCCTGCTGATGCTGGCAACCGGTGCCGGTGCCGGAGCGCTTGCCGCCATAGCACGGGACGCGTTGGCGCGGGGGCACGCCGCGCCGATCGAGTTTCATCACGGGGTACGCGACGCCGGGAGCCTTTACCTAGACGTCGAACTTCGCGCCATGGCGCAGCGTCATCCCAACTTCCGCTACCTGCCCTGCGTCAGTAGCGAACCGGTTCCCGGCATCGCCCACGGCCGCATCGTCGCCCACGCGTTGGAGAACCGGTCCGGCCTTGCCGGACATGTCCTGCTTCTGTGCGGACTGCCGACGATGGTGGAGGACGCGCGCGTGGCGGCGGCGCTCGCGGGTATTCCGCGCGAGCGGGTGCTGGCCGATCCGTTCGACTTCACTCACAAACCACACCCGCGCGACGCGGAGAAAGTGGCCGCCATGCCAGCCGATCCGGAACTGTGGGCGGCCCTTGAGGAGGGCCCGGGGCTGACCCGCCTGCTGGAGGCGTTCTATGCACGCGTGTACGAGGACCCGCGCCTGTCGCCGTTCTTCCACAATGTCACGCGCGACTGGGCCGTCCAGAAGCAGTACGAGTTCCTCTCCAATCTCTTCAATGGGAACAAAGCGTACTTCGGCCTCAATCCGTACAACGCACACCACTGGATGGTGATCTCCGATGAACTGTTCGACTACCGCGAGGCCCTGTTCGAAACGGTGCTACGCGAGGCCGGGCTGGCGCCGGAGCTGATCCGCCGCTGGCTGGCGCTGCACGAGCGCTTCCGTGCCGAAATCGTCAAAGGTGCCCCCCGCGGCATGATCCTGAGCGGCGTGGAGCAGCCATTGCACACACTCAGCGTGCAGCGCCTGACGATTGACGCTGTATGCGACAGTTGTCATCAGGAAATCCTGGCCGGAGCGCCCAGTCGCTACCAGTACCGGCTGGGCACCCTGCACTGCGCGGCCTGCGCCGGGATTGCGGACGCCTGAAACGGCTTGTTCCTGATATCAAGAGTCCACAGGGATAGTGCGCCCGCGCCACCATCGGTACCCTGAGCGCATGAGTCCATCCGCCGACCTGAAAACCCTGCGCCACAACGCCGCCCATGGCGCACCCGATGCCCAGTTCCAGCTGGCCCGCGGATTGCTGGCGGCGGGATTTGACGCCGACGCGGAAGTCTTCGACCTGTACCGCCAGGCCGCCGAGCGCAACCACCTCGCCGCGCAGGTGGAGCACGCCCGCATGCAGCTGTACGGCGTGGCCTGCGAGGCCAACCCCGTGGCGGCGGTGCAATGGCTGGAGCGCGCCGAGCGCGGCGGATCGGCCGGTGCGGCCTCGCTACTGGCCAGCATCGCGCTGGGCGGCATCGTCATGGACCGCGATTTCCTGCGCATGGGCCAACGCCTGCTGGCGGCGGCCAAGGGCGGCGACGTGGCGGCCATGCGCGCGCTGGCGATGTACTTCGGCCGCGACAGCGACAACCCCGCGGCGCAGCGCCAGTCGCGCACGCTGCTGGAGCAGGCGGCCCGCGCCGGCGACCCGATCAGTGCCAGCCTGCTGCTGGAGCGCGTGCGCCATGGCGAGATGGAACCGGGCGGCGATCTGGCGACCTGGCAG
>NZ_AVPU01000042.1 GCF_000768355.1 Lysobacter daejeonensis GH1-9 | reverse complement strand
GCGGCTCGGCTTAATTCAGGCGTTAGATCACATAGGAGGCAGCATTGAGCACTGAAGAAGGTTCCGGAAATGTAAGCCGTGACACAATGGCCTCGCTGTCCTTTGACTTCCTTAAGCAACTCACCACTCTATCTCTCGCTGCTGCTGGTGGCGCAGTAACGCTGCTCGAAACAGCCTTTAGTCAGAGTCGCATGAAACCGATGGTTTTTGCGTCAGCGGGCGTACTTTTCTTGGCAGCAATCTTATCTTTGCAGGCGCAGCAGATTCTAGTAGAGCGATTAAGAGCTGGCTCGGCTAGCTATGCTGACACCTCATCTTCAAGGCTACGCTTACCAAGGAACTACAAGGTTGAGAGAAACATCACAATCCTGTCTTTTGTGATGTTCGGCACTGGGGTCGGCGTTCTCTTAGTCGCCTTGTTCTACAGGTGAGCGCCACTTTTTCGTAGGAAGTCCTGGCCCCGTCGCGGCGCGGCGCGCCGCGGCTTGATTCCGGCATTAGGCAACTTATCGGGCAATCTGGATGATTGAAGTGCTGGCTCTTGTGGTCGTCGTGCTCACCGGGCTCTACTTCATTGCCTTGGGGGCCATATCACTATTCATCCCGGTGCTGGCCAGCCGCTTCTTGCTTGGCTTTGCTGATTCCGCGATCAAGCACTTCGCGGAGCTGTCCTTACGCTTTCTGGCCGGTTGTGCGCTCACACTTTATGCGCCTCAAATGCTTTTCCCAGACATCTTCACGCTCTTTAGCTGGGTTCTGCTTGTCACGACGGCCTTCCTCTTTCTTGTTCCATGGCGGTGGCATCATCGGTTTGCTCAACAAGCCGTTCCTAAGGCAACTCGCCATACCACGTTGATTGGCCTGGTTTCCTTGGCACTTGGCGGGTTCATCTTGGCGGCCGTAGTACGTGGCAGCGCCGCCTAACAGTTCATTCAAGCCAAAGCCGCTTCGCGTCGACGAAGCCCAGCAGTTTGCGCATGCTTGCCACAATTACCGCCTTGCCCGGCTTTCCGCGGGCTGGCAGCGCGAGGCGTTGTCCGGCGCGCGCGCCGGGCTCTCGGCACCCGGGGCAGGGCTTACTCAAGACATAAGGCGTTAGGCCGCAAGCAAGAGAGACCTCCGCATGTTTGTTGTCCTGTTGACCTACACCCAACCCTTGGCGGCGGTCGACGCGCTGATTCCGGCGCACCGCGAGTTCCTGCATCGCATGTATGAAACGGGAACGTTTCTGCTCTCCGGCCGCAAGGAGCCGCGTGACGGTGGGGTGATCCTCGCAAGTGCGACGTCAGCCTTGGAATTGGAATCGGTGCTCGCACAGGATCCGTTTCACATCCACGGCGTGGCCAACTACCAAGTCATTGAGTTTTTCCCAACCATGGCAGCACCTGCATTGCAGTCGCTGGTCGGGGCCTAGCAATTCAGTAAAGCCGACGCCGTTTTGCGGCTGGCGTGACTTGGGCGTTTGGCGTGAGCGGAGGGCATACCAAATGGGTCCAACCGGGCCGTGGCTTCAAACGCTATCCACGGGGCGATGGCGGAGCTGTCGCTTGCGTTCGTACATCATCTTGTCCGCCTCGCGAAGCAAGCCGGCGATGCCGCTGTCCTGCGCGCGCCCAACGGCCCAGCCGAAGCTGGCGCACACCTGTGCCACTGGACCTGCCAACGGTGCTGACTGTAGTGCCTTGCGCATGCGCGCCACGACCCTTTCGGCCACCACTACGTCGGCGTCGGGCAGGAATACGGCGAACTCGTCACCACCCAGGCGTCCAATCAGGTCTCCGGGGCGCACGGCGCTTGCGCAACGTGTGGCCAAGTGCGCAAGCACGGCATCGCCCACGGCATGGCCGTGCGTGTCGTTGATGGATTTCAACCCGTCCAGGTCGAACAGGATCACGCCGACGTAATCCCCGCGAACTCTTGCGCGTTCCAGCTCATGGCCGGCGCGATCTTCGAAGTACGCACGGGTCATCACGCCAGTAAGACGGTCACGCGTAACCTGCTCGCGCAGTCGTTCGTTGGTTGAGTAGAGCGCTGGCACCGCCAACCCAAAGTAGGTGTTGACGGCGAGGCCAATCGCTGCGAACTGCAATGCGACGACATCGGTCGCGACATTGAAGAGTGCGCCAGCCCCCACTGTGATCAGGCTGAAGATCACCACCCCGTGCAGGGCGGCAGTGCGGCTTTCGCTGTGGACCACCCACAACTGCAGCACCAGTGGGACCACCAGCAACGCCAGCAGCAGGGCGCGCTCCTGCAGACCGTGGGCAAGCACCAGCAACAGCACCGTGACTGCCGCCATTGCGCCGAGCTTGAGCCACGCGCTGGGCGCTGCGGGCGTCGGATCGATGATGAACGGACTGAAGCCCACGGCGCCACGAAGTCCGGCCGCTGCCATGGCGCGTATGGCCCAGCGGATGAACAACGGCGCAAACGTGAGCAGCGCCACGAAGTCGCCCATCCACCAGGCCGCCATCAGTCGGCCTGGCGCGTCGGCCTGGATCAGGCCCGTGGCGGTCAACGCGAGGACGCCGCACACCGCGGCGAGAGCGGCGCCCATCATTCCCAGCAGGATGAACCGGGTGACCGAACGGAGGGTGACATCGGCAGGCGCGCGTTCCGGCTGCCGTCGCAACAGCAGGGCTGGCACGCCATAGGCAAGGCCGTGGGTGACGGCAAAGGCCACGCTGGATGCCGCCAGTACCGCCGGGCGCACGCTGCTGGAGTACTGCAGTTCGGCAACGAAGGTGGCGAGGGTGCACGCCACGAGGATCGCCGGCAGGGCGCGCACGCCCACCACCAGGAGCGTCGAGAAAGTGACCGCCGCGGGCGGAAACCAGAGGCTGGCGTGCGGCGAATGCTCCAGCAACCGCGCCAACAGGAAGGCGGCCATCCACAGCGTGACGATGCCGGCCTGCAGAAAGACCGCGGGGCCCCAGCGCCCTCGCCTAGCGACTGCCCGACTCGTTGCCATCGCCCGCTCCCGATGTGCCGCGGCCCTCCGATCCTGGGGCGCCGCATACCGTGGGCCACCCTTGCCGGGGCGGCGTTCGACCCCAAGGGTAACCGGACCCGCAGTTGCCGTGCAGCGGATCAGCCGCCCGAGTGTTCCCGCGCCGCCCGTTTAAGGGCACACGGCAGCTGGTACGCGCTGGCGCGTGCCGCGGCGGCAACGCCATTCAAAGGCACCTGTGCCCCCCACAGCTCCACCACGCTGCCCACGCCGGCGGCAGGGTGGTCGGTGAGGTCCACGGTCAGCATGTCCATCGACACGCGACCGATCAGCTCTCCGGGGACGCCATCGATGGCCACCGGGGTGCCGCTGGGGGCGAACTGCGGGTAGCCGTCGGCGTAGCCCATGGCCACCACGCCCACACGGGTGGGCCGGGCAGCGACGAAGTGGGCGCCGTAGCCCACCGGCTCGCCGATCGCGATGTCGCGCACGCTGATCACCCGCGACAGCAAGGTCATCACCGGGCGCAGGCGCGCGGCCACCGGGTGCGGCTGCGGGAAGGGACTGAGGCCGTACAGCATCAGGCCGGGCCGGGCCCAGTCGTTGCGCAGGTTGTCCCAGCCCAATAGCCCGGGCGAGTTGGACAGGCTGCGCGGCAGGCCCAGGCCCGCAGTGACCTCGTCGAACACGGCCGCTTGGGCACGGGTGGTGTCGCGGTCAAGCTCGTCGGCACGGGCGAAGTGGGTCATGGCCACCACTTCGCGCACGTGCGGCAGTGCCTGCAGGCGCGCGGCGGCGGCGGCGTAGTCGGCGGGCTCGATGCCGAGGCGGTGCATGCCGGAGTCGAGCTTGAGCCACACGGTGTAGGGTGCGGCCGGGCGTGCCGCTTCGACCGCAGCCAGTTGCCACGGCGTGGCCACGGCGAACCACAGGTCGTGCTGCTCGATCAGCGTCAGCTCGGCCGCGTCGAAGAAACCTTCCAGCAGCAGGATCGGCGCGCGGATGCCGGCGGCGCGCAGTTCCAGCGCCTCCTCGATGGCGGCCACGGCGAAGGCGTCGGCCTCGCCTTGGAGCGCGCGGGCGCAGGCCACGGCGCCGTGGCCGTAGGCGTCAGCCTTGACCACCGCCAGCGCCTTGCCGCCGCCCAGTTCGCGGGCCAGGCGGTAGTTGTGACGCAGGGCGTCGAGGTCGATCAGGGCACGGGCGGGGCGCAAGGCAGTGGTTCCGGGTGGGTCAGTCGTAACGCGACAGGTCGAGGCCTTCGCCGCTGATCTGCGGGGTGCGGCCATCGATCACGTCGGCCAGGTAGCGGCCGGAGCCGCAGGCCATGGTCCAGCCAAGGGTGCCATGGCCGGTGTTGAGGTACAGGTTGCCGTAGCGGGTGCCCCCCACCACCGGCGTGCCGTCGGGGGTGGCCGGGCGCAGGCCGGTCCAGAACGTGGCGGCCTTGAGGTCGCCACCGCGCGGGTACAGGTCGCCCACCACCTTCTCCAGCGTGGCGCGGCGGCGCGGCGACAGCGACAGGTCGAAGCCGGCCACTTCGGCCATGCCACCGACGCGGATGCGCTGGTCGAAGCGGGTGATCGCCACCTTGTAGGTCTCGTCGAGGATGGTCGAGGTTGGTGCCATCGCCGCATCGGTGATCGGCAGGGTCAGCGAGTAGCCCTTGAGCGGGTACACCGGCAGGCGCAGGCCCAGTGGCGCGACGAGCTTGGGGGAGTAGCTGCCCAGCGCCAGCACGTAGCGGTCGGCGCGTTCCATTTTGCCATCGATGCGCACGCCGGTGATGCGCGCGCCGTCGTGCTCCAGCGCTTGGATGTCCTGCCCAAAACGGAACTCGACGCCGGCCCGCGCGGCCATCTCGGCCAGGTGCCGGGTGAACAGCTCGCAGTCGCCGGTCTGGTCGTTGGGCAGGCGCAGCGCGCCCACCAGGGGCGCCGGAGCGGCGGCCAACGCCGGTTCGACGCGGGCGATGCCGTCGCGGTCCAGCAGCTCGTACGGCACGCCGTACTGCTCCAGCACCGGGATGTCCTTGGCCGCGCCGTCCAGCTGCGCCTGGGTGCGGAACAGCTGGGTGGTGCCGAGCTGGCGTTCCTCGTAGTCGATGCCGGTCTCGGCGCGCAGCTCGTCCAGCACGTCGCGGCTGTACTCGGACAGCCGCACCATCCGCGCCTTGTTGACCGCGTAGCGCGCGTGCGTGCAGTTGCGCAGCATCTGCAGCAGCCACAGGTACTGCTGCGGGTCCATGCCCGGCTTGATGGCCAGCGGCGCGTGGCGCTGGAACAGCCACTTCAGCGCCTTCAGCGGCACGCCGGGCGCGGCCCATGGCGAGGCGTAGCCGGGCGAGATCTGGCCGGCGTTGGCGAAGCTCGTTTCCTGCGCGACCGCGGGCTGGCGGTCGATGACCACCACCTCATGTCCCGCGCGCGCCAGGTACCACGCGCTGCTCACGCCGATCACGCCACCGCCCAGCACCAGAACCCGCATCGCCTGCCCCGTCCGTCACCGCCGGCGGGAGTGCCGGCAAAGTCGCGCAGTATCGGCCAAAGCCGGCAGGGGGTTTTTCTGTTTTTTGCCAAGGTCACAGGTGTAAACTTCGTTCAAAGCCACTACCGCAGTGCAACATGGCCGGCAAAGCCCGCGAACTCGACAGGATCGACCGCCACATCCTGCGCATCCTGCAGGAAGAGGGTCGCATCTCGTTCACCGAACTGGGCGAGCGCGTGGGGCTGTCCACCACGCCGTGCACCGAGCGCGTGCGCAGGCTGGAGCGCGACGGGGTGATCACCGGCTACCACGCGCGCCTTGACCCGCAGCATGTGAAGGCCACGCTACTGGTGTTCGTGGAGATCAGCCTGGCCTACAAGTCCGGCGACATCTTCGAAGAATTCCGCCGCGCGGCGTTGCGCCTGCCCAACGTGCTGGAGTGCCACCTGGTCTCGGGCGATTTCGACTACCTGCTGAAGGCGCGCATCAGCGAAATGGCCAGCTACCGCAAGCTGCTGGGCAGCACGCTGCTGACCATGCCGCACGTGCGCGAATCCAAAAGCTACATCGTCATGGAAGAAATCAAGGAGACGCTGAGCCTGCCGATAGCGGATTGAGCAGACCCGGCAGCCCGCTCACACCCGCGCCAGGCGCTGGAGCTGCCACGCGTCGCCCAGTCGGCCCTGCATGCCGGCGATCAGCGCGTGCAACAGCAGCAGGCGCCGGTCGGCCTCGGGCAGGGCCGCCTTGAGCGCACGCGCGGCCGCGGCTCCATCGCGCTGGTAGGCCCACAGCACGCGCACGGCCAGCTCCTCGCGGGTGGTCGCGCGCGGCACGGGGGTGTGGCCCAGCGCGCGCACCATCGCCTCGGCGACCGACCAGGTCGACCATGGGTTCTGGCCGGTGACCAAGCGCCCGTCGACGACGGTGTGGTCCAGGTAAAGCGGGCCTTCGCTGTAGCGCGCGCCAACCTTGCGCAGTTGGTCCTGCAACAGGAACGGGAAGATCGTTCGGGCTTCCTTGATCAGGAACAGCTCCTCCGCGTTGCTGAACCCCGCGACCTGGCGCCCCGCCAACAGCCGGCGGCCGTCCGGGCGTCGCACGTTGAGCAGGGCCGCCGGCCCGTGGCACACCGCCCCCACCACACCGCCGCGCGCGTCGATCGCAGCGGTGATGCGCTGGATGTCGGGGTTGTCGGGGAAGTCGAACATCACGCCCTTGCCCCCAACGAAGTAGACCGCGGCGTAATCGGCCGGATCGACCTGCGCCAACGGCAGGGTCGCCGCCAGCTTGGCTTGGGCCTGCGTGTCGTTGAGGAACGCGTGATCCGCTTCGACCAGCTCGTCGTCCACCTTCATGGGCGGCCTGCCGCCCTTGGGGCTGGCGATGTCCACGTCATACCCGTTGGCCAGGAACACGTAGTACGCGCGCGACAGCTCGGTCAGCTCGAAGCCGGCGCGCTTGCCGCTGGCGCCCAGGTGGGCGGCACTGCTGACCACCGCCAGCACCTTGCCACGAGGCGCCGGCCGTGCCTGCAGGAAGACCAGATCGGCGGGGCGCGTATGCGGATCCGCCGGCGGCTGGGAATCGAGGGCGTAGCCGCGCGCATACAGCCAGAGCAACGCGGCCACTAGCGCGAGCAGCGCCAGCCCAACGCCGGCGGCACGAAGCAGGCGCAGGGCAAGCGGGCGGCGGTCACGGGCCGGAGCGGATACCGCAGGCGTTGTTGCGGGGGTAACGGGGGCGGGCATGGTCGTTCTCGCAATGGCGACAGCGTCGCGATGCCGGCAAGGTAGGAGCCCACTGTGAAACAGGCTTCAAAGGCGGCGACGAATCAACCGTGCGAAATGACGGGCCCGGACGCCAGCGCGAAACTGGCACTGACCATGCCCTCGACCGCGTCGATGCGCACGTCGACGCCATGGCGGTCGCACAGCCGGCGCACGATGGCCAGGCCCAGGCCCTGCCCCGCGCTGGCCTCGCTCTTGGCAAAGGGCTGGAACGGATTGTCACGCACCGTCGCCGCCAACTCGCCGGGGTTGCGGATCCGCAGCCGACCGTCGGCCACGTCGATGTGCACGCAACCATGGTCGGCATGGACAAAGGCGTTGCCGACCAGGTTGGACAGCAGGACGCGCAGTACCGGCTCGGCCAGGCGCACGCGTGCATCGCGTGGCACGTCGACGACCACGGTAACGGGCTTGTCCTGCAGCCACGCCGCCTGCTCCATCACCACGGCCTCCAGTATGGGAAGCACGGCATGCGCAGTGCTCCCGGTGCTGGCAGCAGCGGGCGCATCCTCGCGCGCCAACGCCAGCAACGCAGCCACGGTCTGCTCCAGCTGCTGCGCCGACTGCCGCAGGAACGCCACCTGGTGGCGGCCGGCGTCGGTCAGTGGCTCCTGTTGCAGCCGCTCGCAAACGCTGCGGATCACCGCCAACGGCGTGCGCAGTTCGTGGCTGGCGTCCCGGGTGAACTCGCGCTCGCGCGTGACCAATGCGCGCACCCGCGTGGCGAGTCCTTCCAGCCCGCGCGCAAGCACGCCGACTTCGTGGTCGCGGTATCCGCTGCTCCAACCCGTCGGTGGTTGGTCGGGTCGCAGCGCGTGGACCTGCGCCGCCAGTTGCGCGATTGGCGCCGCCGTGCGGTGCGCCAACCACCCTCCCATGACGAGTGCCATCACAACCAATGCCAGCGCACTCCAGCCCAAGAGCGCGAACAGGTCCTGCCGGATCGGCCGCACCACGAGTTGCCTGCTGACTTCGGCGACGAGGTATGCCGTCGGCTCGCTGGACCGCGGTTGCAGTGGCAGCAGGTGGTAGTGGCGACCATCGCCACCGGCAATTTCGCGGCGCTGCGGATCCTCTGCCAGCACCGCGCGCAGTTCGCGCGGAAGGGCCGCGGCATTGGGATACACGCGCATGGCCGGATCCCGCGCGGAGGACCAGTCGCCCTGCTGCGCGCGGTGGCGCAGCTGCAATGCCGCCTCGCGTTGCAGCATGGCATCGAAGAAGCGGTCTTCGATCACGTACACCGCGCTGACCGCGTACACGCCGAACACCGCCGCAACCAGCAAGGTGAGGCCCGCGAACGCCAGCATGATGCGGGTGCGCAAACGCGGCGACAGGGCCGTCATGCATCGCTCTCCAGGCGGAATCCAACGCCATGCGCGGTCTTGAGCATGGCCTGCGGGAAGGGCCGGTCCAGTGCGCGACGCAGCAGGTACAGGTGGCTGCGCAGCGGGTCGGATTCGGGCGGGTCGTCTCCCCACAGCCGCTGGGTCAGTTCCGAGCGTGTCAGCGTGCGTGGCCACGCCTCGGCCAGCGCCAGCAGGATGCGGTAACTGGTGGCGTGCAACCGCAACGCCTGGCCGTGGCGGCTGGCTTCACCGCGACGG
Organism: Lysobacter daejeonensis GH1-9; assembly: GCF_000768355.1. Classification (GTDB taxonomy): domain Bacteria; phylum Pseudomonadota; class Gammaproteobacteria; order Xanthomonadales; family Xanthomonadaceae; genus Aerolutibacter; species Aerolutibacter daejeonensis. Next base: position 7,100 of record NZ_AVPU01000042.1, on the reverse strand, counting down.
CGGTCGATCGCCAGCGAGCCGATGCGCAGCACATGCGATTCGCCGGCGCGGTGCCGGCGCGACAGGGCCGTGCAGCGGGCCAGCAACTCCTCGCTGGAGAATGGCTTGACCAGGTAATCGTCGGCGCCGGCCTCGAAGCCTTGGAGTTTGTCTTCCAGGGCATCACGCGCGGTCAGCATCAGCACCGGGACGTGGCGGTCGGCCTGCTCCCGCAATGCGCGGCAGAGGCGCAAACCATCCATTCCTGGCAGGCCCAGGTCGAGCACAAGCACGTCAGGCGGTTGCGCCAGGGCCAGCGCCAACCCGCTCGGCCCGTCGGCGGCGAAGTCCACCGCGTGGCCATGCGCTTCCAGCAGGGCGCCGAGGTTGGTACGCAGGGCCAGGTTGTCCTCCACCAACAGGATGCGCAGGCGTTCGCGGATCATTGTTCAACCATCCAGTTGCGCCAGGCCCAGGCCGGACATCGACCCGATCATCGGCTGACCTCGGTGGGGACAGGGGCCAGCGTGATGCCTGCGGCGTGAAACAAGCTTCAAACCAGCGGCGGGCGCCAAGCATGCGTCGCGGCCACGCCCGGCTCAGAATCCGTAACGCAGGAACCCGCCATCCACCGCGATGCATTCACCGGTGACGTAGCTCGAGGCAGGCAGGCACAGGAACGCCACCGCCGCCGCCACCTCCTCCGGCTCACCGATGCGGCCCAGCGGCGTGCGCAGCAGCACCTCGTCCAGGTAATCCGGATCGGCCAGCTTGTCGTGGGTACGGCGGGTGCGGATGTACCACGGCGCCACTGCATTGACGCGGATGCCGTCCTCGGCCCACTCCACCGCCAGGTTCCTGGTCATCTGGTGCATCGCTGCCTTGCTCATGCCGTACGGCGCGCCGGTGCGCACGTGGGTCAGGCCCGACACGCTGCCGACGTTGACGATGCTGGACGCCGCGTGGCGGGTCAGCAGCGGGTAGGCGTAACGCGACAGCTCGAACGCGGAGAACAGGTTGATCTCGAAGATCTGCCGCCACTCGTCTTCGGTGTAGTCGGTGGCCGGCTTGCCGAGGTTGCCGCCGGCGTTGTTGACCAGGATGTGCAGGCCTTCGCCGAAGTCCTCGACCCAATCCAGCAGTTCGCGGCGCTGCTCGTCGTCGGCGACGTCGGCCGCGAAGACCTGTACTTCGCGTTCGGGGAAGTCTTCCAGCAGCTCGCCGCGCACGCGGTCGAGCGAGGCCGCGTCGCGCGCGGCGAGCAGCACGTCGGCGCCGAAGCCCAGCAGCTCGCGGGCAATGGCGTGGCCGATGCCGGCGCTGCCGCCGGTGACCAGGGCCAGTTGTCCATCCAGCCGCCAGCGCTTGGGGTCCATGTTGCTCTCCGTGTTCCGGCGCACGCGCGCCCAGGGCGTAGGATAGCCGCAGGCCCGCTACGGAGTGCCACCATGCCCGCGCCACGCCACGCTGCCCGTCCGCGACCGCGCATCCAAGCGGCGCGATCCCCCCACCGCGTCGCAATCGCACTGCTCGCCTGCAGCGCGCTGCTGCTGGCCGCCTGTTCGCGCCCCGAGCCACCGAAGAAGGAACGTCCACCGGAACCGCAGGCCAGCACGCCCGGGCGCCACACCGAGTTGCGTGATGCGATCCAGGCGCCGCAGGACAAGGCGCGCGCGGTGGAGGGTGCGGTGGACGAAGCCGCCAAAGCCCAGCGCGAGGCGATCGAGGCGGCGGGCGGCTGAGGCGATTGCGGCGCGTTCACTGCGCCACCGTCCGCAACGAAAACGCCCGGCCTGAGCCGGGCGTTCGTATTTCAGCACGTCGCGATTGATGCGAATCGCTACGCCGGCTTACAAGCCGCAGAAGCAGTACGCCAGCGCCTTCACCGGCACGCCGCGGGTCGGCTTGATCGCATTTTGGAGGAAGCGCAGGTCGTTGGCAGCCTGCGGCATGGCCTGCGCGACCAGCGCCTGCAGCAGCGACGAATCCTTCAGCAGCGCGGCACCCATGCGGGTCTCGGCGAAACCGGCAAAGAACTGTTCGAAAGGCGAGCCGGCCTTCTCGATGTAGCGCACGCCGTAGTCGCCGCGCTTGCCCAGTTTGGCGCGTGCGGCGGCATCGTCGATCGCCGCCTGCAGGCTGCCCAGCTCGTCGACCAGGCCGCGCTCCTTGGCCTGCGCCCCGCTCCACACGCGTCCGCGCGCGACGGCGTCGATCGCCGCCACCGGCTGCTTGCGCGCTGCGGCGACCCGGCCGGTGAAGTCGCGGTAACCCTTGTCGATCACCGACTGAATGACCTGCCCCACGCCGGGCTGCAGGTCGCGGGTAATGTCGAACGCGCCGGCAAAGCGCGTGGTGCCAACGCCGTCGGTGCGCACGCCAATCTTCTCCAGCGTGCGCGGGATGGTCGGGATCATGCCGTAGATGCCGATCGACCCGGTGATGGTTGATGGGTCGGCGTAGATGCGGTCGGCGTTCATGCTGATCCAGTAGCCGCCGGACGCGGCCAGGTCGCCCATCGACACCACCACCGGCTTGCCTGCGGCCTTGAGGCCCTCGACCTCGCGGCGGATCTGCTCGGAGGCGAACACTTCGCCGCCCGGCGAGTCCACGCGCAGCACCACCGCCTTGACCTTGTCGTCGTCGCGCGCCTGACGCAGCAGCGCCGAGGTGGACACGCCGCCAATGGTGCCGGGCGGCTGCTCGCCACCGGTGATCTCGCCCTCGGCCACCACCACCGCGACCTGGTCGCGGCGCGGGTCAACGGCGTTGAGGCTGGTGTTGACGTGGGCGAGGTAGCCGTCGAGCGAGACCTGGCGGAAGCCGCCATCGGCATCCTCGTCGGCGACGCCGCGCTCGATCATCAGCGTGTCGAATTCCTCGCGGGTCTTCAGGCCATCGACCAGCTTCTGCTGCAACGCGTACTTGGCCAGGTCGCCACCGGCGGCGGCGATGCCGGCGGGCATGGTGTCGATGCCGGCGGTGATCGCGGCCGGGTCGAGCTTGCGCGCCTTGGCCACGTCGTCCACGTAGCGCTGCCACACGTCGTTCATCCAGTACAGATCGGCTTCCTTGGCCGCCGGCGACGCCGCGTCGAGCACGTAGGGTTCGGCGGCGGACTTGTATTCGCCCACCTTGAACAGGTGCACGTCCACGCCGAGCTTGTCCTGCAGGCCTTCGCGGTAGTACTGGCGGTAACGGCCGAGGCCTTCGAGGAACATGCCGCCCATCGGGTCGAGGTAGACCTCGTTGGCCTGCGCGGCGATCAGGTACTGGCGCTGGTCCATCGCCTCGGCGAAGGCGACCACCTGCTTGCCGCTGGCGCGCACGCGCGCGACCGCCGCGGCCACTTCACGGCGCGAGGCCATGCCGCCACCGCTGAGCTGGTCGAGGTTCAGCACCACGCGCTCGATGCGCTTGTCCTTGGCGGCGGCGTCGAGCGCGGCCAGCAGGTCGCGCAGGCGCACTTCGTCCTTGCCATCGCCCATGGCCTTGGCGAAGGCGCGCAGCGCCGGGTCGATGGTGTACTGCTCGACCAGTTCGCCTTCCGGTGCGATCACCAGCGCGCTGCGGTCCAGCACCGGGCGGGTGCGGTCGCCGGCGCCGAGCATGGCCAGGAACAGGATCAGCAGGCCGAAGAACACCACGTTGAAGAACAGGCGCCGGGTGAAGTTCATCGCATCCCACAACCCGACCAGCAGGCGGACGATGGGGCCACGGCGAGGGGGTTGGGTGCTCATTGCAACGGTGCCCTCCATGGGGCGTGATACGGACATTCTGGGTGCAGGTTAGCGTCGGTGCGTGGCGGCGCACACCCGCCATTGGTCACCGGGCCGGATGGAAGGGTGCCGGCGTGGCCGCTGTCGGCCCGTGAAGGACAATGACGCAACGCGCGGCCTGCCGCCCCACTCCAAGTTGGGACGCGGCGTGGTGTCGCGGGGCTCATGGCGGCAGCCGCCGGGCCAACCGCGCTGGCGCGCTGGCGCGCAGGAAACGCCCGCCGAGCAGCACCGCGGCCACGCTCAAGCCGGCGATCAGCCCGATCCACATGCCTTTCGGTCCCCAGCCCAGGCCCAGTCCGAGCCCGGCACCGACCGGCATGCCCACGCCCCAGTAGGCGAACATGGCCAGGAACATCGGCACGCGGGTGTCCTTCAGGCCGCGCAGCGAGCCGGCCGACAGCACCTGCACGCCATCGGGGAACTGGAACATCGCCGCGTACAGCAGCAGGCCGGCGGCCAGCGTGGCCACCGCCGCGTCGCCGGTGTAGACGCCGACCACCCACTCGTTGGCGGTCAGCAGCACCGTCGCCGAGAGCAACTGGCTGGCCAGCACGATGCACAGCCCGGCCAACGCCGCGCGGCGCACCCCATGCACGTCGCCGCGGCCCAGCGCGTGGCCCACGCGCACGGTGGTCGCCTCGGCCAGGCCCATCGGCACCATGAAGCACAGCGTAGCCACGTTGATCGCGATCTGGTGCGCGGCCGCGGGCACCTCACCCAATCGGCCGATCAGCAGCGCGGTGGCGATGAACAACCCGCCTTCCATCAACACCGTCACCCCGATCGGCAGGCCGGTGGCGAGCAGGCCGCGGATGGTCGGCCAGTGCGGCCGATCGAAGCGCGCGAACAGGTCGAGGTCGGCAAAGCGGCGCGCGCGGCGCAGCACCAGCACGAACGCGATGGCCTGCAGCCACAGCACCACCGCGGAGGCCAGGCCCAATCCGCCTGCGCCTAGCTCGGGCAAGCCCAGGCGGCCGAAGGTCAGCGCCCAGCCCATCGGCAGCAACAGCAACGGCCCGGCCGCGCTGATCAGCATGGTCGGCAGGGTCCAGTGCAGGCCTTCGCTGAGGTAGCGCATGGTGAAGAACAGCGTCAGCGCCGGCACGCCCCAGCGGATGCCGTGGAGGAACGCGGTGGCGCCGGGGATGATCTCCGGGGCGATGCCGAACGGTGCCAGCGTCAGCGGCAACACGCTCATGAAGGCAAACAGCACCACCGCCAGGCCCACGGCCAGCCACAGCGCCTGGCGGAACACCGCGCCGATCTCGCCGCGGCGACCGGCGCCGTCGAGTTGCGACACCGTCGGTGGCACCGACAGCAGCGTGCCGATCGGCACCATCATCGGCAGCCACCACAGCGCGGTGCCGATGGTGACCGAAGCCAGCGTATTGGTGCTGTGGTGGCCGGCCAGCACGTTGTCGACGAAACCGATCAGGCCGGTGGACACGTGCCCGGCCACCAGCGGCGCGGCCAGCAACGCACTGGTGCGGACTTCATCCGACAGGCGCAGGCTCGGCCGCGCTTCGGGCGCGACGGTGGTCGGGGTGGGTGCGGACGACATAGAGGCGGCGGGCGACTGCGGCCGCGTCGACGCAACCGATGGCGGACGCTGGCGCCGGGTCGCGACAGGCCGCTATCTTAGCGCCTCGCCGGTGACGGGACGGCGCGACCGGGGAAAGGGAACGATGGGTACGCACTCACTCACGCACTGCGAGAACTGCGAGGCCGCGCTGCAGGGCCCCTACTGCCATGCCTGCGGGCAGCCGGTGGTGAGCCCGGTGCGGCACGTGGCGCACGCGATCGAAGACGTGTTCGAATCGTTCTGGCACCTGGACGGCCGCGTGTTCCGCACCCTGCGCGACCTGCTGGCGCCCGGCCGCGTCGCACTGGAGTACCTGGCCGGCCACCGCGTGCGCTACATCGCGCCGCTGCGCCTGTTCGTGATCCTCAGTCTGCTGACGTTCTTCGTCGGCAAGCTGGCGGTGCACGCCGAAGGCCCCGCCTTCCAACTGGACCCCAAGGACACCCAGTTCGCGCAACTGCAGACCGTGGCCGAAGTGGAACGCGTGCGCGATGCGGCCCTGCAGCGGATCGCCGCGGCCGAGGACCAGGCCGCCGATACCCCCGGCGCCAATCCGGCGCTGCTGGTCGCGCGCGCGCAGGTCCAGGGGGCGGCGGCGGCGCGCATCGCCGAACTGCGCGAGCAGGCGACGGCGGCAGGTACGAAGGCCGAGGCCAAAGCCGCGCCCGCCACCGCACCGGCATCCGCTGCGCCCACGCCTGCGGATGCGGCCGCTGCCACCGACGCCGTCCGCCAGGACGCCAAGGCAGCGCCTGTCGAACCCACGACCGCACCGGCAACGTCCGGCGCGGTGGAGGTGAAGTTCGACCAGCAATGGGACCCGGAAAAGGACCCCATCCAGATCGGCTGGCTGCCGGACTTCGCCAACCGTTGGCTCACCGAGCGCCTGGCGCGGGCCCAGCGCAACATCACCTCCAAGGGCAACGACGGCGACGCGCTGCTCCAGGCCTTCATGGGCGCGTTGCCGACTGCGCTGTTCATGCTGGTACCCGTGTTCGCCCTGCTGCTGAAGGTGTTCTACCTCCGCTCGCGGCGGCTGTACCTGGAGCACCTGACGGTGGCGCTGTACAGCCACGCCTACATGCTGCTGGCGCTGCTGTCGTCGTTCCTGCTGGTGGCGGTGGGCAATGCCTTTGACGCGCGCGGAAGCCTCGTCGAGCCGCTGACCCGGCTGGGCATCATCGCGGTGTGGACCTGGGTACCGATCTATCTGCTGCTGATGCAGAAGCGGGTGTACGTGCAGGGCTGGTGGGCGACCGTGATCAAGTACCTGCTGATCGGCTGGATCTACCTGGTGCTGGTGTCGTTCGCGGCGTTGTACGCGCTGTTGGCCGGCCTGGTCGGCATGTAAGCGCGGTCAGCGGTCGAGCCGCCGCCACAGCCACGCCTGGCGCTGGTCGGCGGCAGTGGATACCAGTTCGCGCAGCAGCAACGACCGCTCCTGCGGTGGCGTGCGCTGCGCCAGCACGGCCAGGTCCGCACGCTGCGGCGGTGTCAGCTCCCGCAACGCCCGCAGCAAGGGTGCCTGTTCGGCGGCCTGCACCTGGGCCAGCAGCGGCTGCAGGCGCGGGTAGTCGGCGCCCAGCGCAGGGCCGAGCAACCAGCCACGCTGCGTGCTGAGATCCTGCGCCTCGAAGCGGACCCGCCACGCCTGTTGCTGCCCCGGGTCCATCTGCCGCCAGCGCGCGGCGACCGCGCGCAGTTGCGCCTGCTCGACGGGCGGCAGGCGGTGCCACGCGGCGTAACGCTCGCGGCGG
>NZ_AVPU01000002.1 GCF_000768355.1 Lysobacter daejeonensis GH1-9 | reverse complement strand
GAACCCATCGCTATCGAGCGCTCTAGCCAGTAGCGCCCCTCCCAACTGGGCAGTGCGCTTGTTGGGGCGTTTCACGTAAATGGGACGTAAGTGCAAGCTAGGACGGCCCGAGGAACGAAGTGCGGATGAAGATCATCCGCTGATACTTGCTGGAAAGCGTAAGCCATTGAACGACAAAGCCCCGCGTTAGCGGGGCTCTGAAGATGTGGTGCCGGAAATAGGAATCGAACCTACGACCTACGCATTACGAATGCGCCGCTCTACCAACTGAGCTATTCCGGCGAAGACCGGCAATTGTAAGGATCGCCCCGGCGAGGGTCAATCGACCAGCTGCAACCGCAGTTCCTTGGGCAGCGCGAAGACCATGTCCTCGGGCTCCCCATCCAGCTCGCGTACCTGCTTTGCGCCCAGCTCGTGCAGGCGCTCGATCACGCCGCGCACCAGCACCTCCGGCGCGGAGGCGCCCGCGGTGATGCCGATGTGGCGCTTGCCCTGCACCCAAATCGGGTTGATCTCCGGCGCGCCGTCGATCAGGTAAGCCTCCACGCCCTCGCGCTCGGCCAGCTCGCGCAGGCGGTTGGAGTTGGAACTGTTGACCGAGCCCACCACCAGCACCAGGTCGCAGGTCTTGGCGAGGTCGCGCACCGCATCCTGGCGGTTCTGGGTGGCGTAGCAGATGTCGTCGTGGCGCGGCCCCTGGATCGCCGGGAACTTGGCGCGCATCGCCTCGATCACCGCCTTGGTGTCGTCCACCGACAGCGTGGTCTGGGTGGTGTAGGCCAGGTTCTCCGGCCGGTCGACGACCAGCGCCTCCACATCGGCCACGTCTTCCACCAGGTAGATCCGGCCGCGACCCTGCTCGCGCTGCCACTGCCCCATGGTGCCTTCCACCTCGGGGTGGCCTTCGTGGCCGATCAGGATCACGTCACGGCCGGCACGGCAGTGGCGCGAGACTTCCAGGTGCACCTTGGTCACCAGCGGGCAGGTCGCGTCGAACACCTTCAATCCGCGGCGGTCGGCCTCGGCGCGCACCGCCTTGGACACGCCGTGCGCGCTGAAGATGACGGTGGCGCCATCGGGCACCTCGTCCAACTCTTCGACGAACACGGCACCGCGATGCTTCAGGTCATCCACCACGAAGCGGTTGTGCACCACCTCGTGCCGTACGTAGATCGGCGCGCCCAGCATCTCGATGGCGCGCTTGACGATCTCGATGGCGCGGTCGACGCCGGCACAGAAACCGCGGGGATTGGCGAGCAGGACGTCCATGGGCTGATTTTAACCCCTGCGGCCGGGGTCGGTCCTGCCGCCCTGCCCGCCCAGCAGGCCGAACAGGGCGATGCCGATGGCGCCACCGACGATGGCCATGTCGGCCACGTTGAACGCGGGCCAGTAGTGCTCCTTCCAATGCCACTGGATGAAGTCGACCACGTGGCCATGCAGCAGGCGGTCGATGACGTTGCCGATGGCGCCGCCGATCACCAGCGAGTACGGCAGCGCGGACTTCCAGTCGCCGCGGGCCGTGCGGCTGAGCCACCAGCCCAGCATGCCGCTGATGCCGACGGCCAGTACCACGAAGAAGTACTTCTGCCAGCCGCCCGCGTCACTCAGGAAGCTGAACGCAGCCCCCGTGTTGTAGGTGCGGTACCAGTTCCAGAAGCCCTCGATCACGGGGATCGCGGTGTATTCCGGCAAGTCGGACAGCACCCAGGCCTTGGTGATCTGGTCGAGCACGATGACCAGCGCGGACAGCGCGAGCCAGACGAGGGCGTTGGGCTTGGGACGGGAAGCAGTCAAGGGGTCTTTCCGGTTGCAAAAGGGGAATGGAGGCGGGCTCAGAACCAGCGACGGTCCTCGCCCTCGCCGTCCACGTTGTCCGCGCAGCGGCCGCACAGCTGCGGATGGGCGGCGACACTGCCGACGTCCTCGCGATGGTGCCAGCAACGCACGCACTTCGACTTTGCCGTGGCCGCGGCCTCGACGGTGATGTCGTGCGCGGCATCGTCGGCGATCAACCGTACGTCACCGCTGATGAACAGGAAGCGCAGTTCCTCGACCAGCGGCGACAGCCAGTTCTGGTCGGCCACGCCGCAGCGCAGGCCAATTTCTGCTTCCAGCGCCGCGCCAATCGTGCCGGCGGCACGCAGCGGCTCCAGCGTCTTGCTGACCTGCTCGCGCAGCGCCAGCAGCCGCTCGAAGTCCTCGGCCGACAGTTCGGCGTCGCCGCCCAGCGGCGCCAGCCCGTCGTACCAGGTGGCGAACAGCACATGCTCGTCGCGCTTGCCCGGCAGGTAGCCCCACATCTCCTGCGCGGTGAACGTCAGGATCGGCGCTACCCAGCGCACGAACGCCTCGGCGATGCGGTACATCGCGCTCTGTGCCGAACGGCGGCCGCGCGAATCCTCCTGCATCGTGTACAGGCGGTCCTTGGTCACGTCCAGGTACAGCGAACCCAGGTCGACGCTGCAGAAGTTGGCCAGCGACTGCACGATCTCGGCGAAGTCGTAGCGCTCGTAGGCGACCTTGATCTTCTCCTGCAGCTCATGGGCGCGGTGCACGATCCAGCGGTCCAGCGCGACCATGTCCTCCAGCGGACGCAGGTGCTGCGCCGGGTCGAAACCGTGCAGGTTGGCCATCAGGAAGCGCGCGGTGTTGCGCAGGCGGCGGTACACGTCGCCGCTGCGCTTCAGGATCTCGTCGCTCACCGCCATCTCATAGCGGTAGTCGGTCGACGCAATCCACAGGCGCAGCACGTCCGCGCCCATCGCATCCACCACCTTCTGCGGGGCGATGACATTGCCCAGGGACTTGGACATCTTGCGGCCGTCGGCATCGACGGTGAAGCCGTGCGTCAGCACCTGGCGGTACGGCGCCACGCCGTCCATCGCCACCGCGGTCAGCAGCGAGCTGTGGAACCAGCCGCGATGCTGGTCGGAGCCTTCCAGGTACAGGTCGGCCGGCTTGCGCAGCCCGTCCTGCGGGCGCTGCGCCAGCACGCATTCGTGGGTCACGCCGGAGTCGAACCAGACGTCGAGGATATCGGTGACCTTGTCGTACTGCGCGGCTTCATCACCCAGCAGCTCGGCGGCGTCGAGGTCGTACCACACGTCGACGCCGGCCGACTCCACGCGCTCGGCCACCTGGCGCATCAATTCGGGCGAGCGCGGATGCGGCAGGCCGGTCTCACGGTGGATGAACAGCGCAATCGGCACGCCCCAGGTGCGCTGGCGCGAAATGGTCCAGTCCGGGCGGCCTTCGATCATGCCGTAGATGCGCGCCTCGCCCCACTCCGGCACCCACGCCACCTTGCCGATGGCGGCCAGTGCGTCGCGGCGCAGGTGGGCCTGCTCCATCGAGATGAACCACTGCGGCGTGGCGCGGAACACCACCGGCGTCTTGTGGCGCCAGCAGTGCGGGTAGCTGTGGTTGAGCTTGGCCAACGCCAGCAGGTGGCCGTTGCCGCGCAGCAGCTCGACGATGGCGTCGTTGGCCTTCCAGATGTGCAGGCCGGCCAGCTCCACGCCCTCGGCGGAAGGGGTGCTGGGCAGGTACACGCCGCGGCCGTCGACCGGGTTCATCTGCGCGGCGGTGTAGCGCTCGATGATGTTGTATTTCTGGCTGACCGCGAAGTCCTCCTGGCCGTGGCCCGGCGCGGTGTGCACGGCGCCGGTGCCGTCCTCGGCGGACACGTGGTCGCCCACGATCAGCGGGATGTCGCGCTCGGCATAGAACGGGTGGCGCAGCAGCTCGCCTTCCAGTTCGCTGCCCATCGCGGTGCCGTGCACCACGACGTCTTCCACGCCGTAGCGGGCCAGCGCCTGGGTCGCCAGCGCTTCGGCCAGCACCAGCAGGCGACGGCCGCCGTCGGCGCGCTTGGGGCCTTCGACCAGTGCGTATTCGAGTTCCGGGCCGATGCTCACCGCCAGGCTGGCGGGCAGCGTCCACGGCGTGGTCGTCCAGATCGGCACGGCCACTTCCGTGCCCGCCTCCAGTGCCACGCCGAACAGCGCGGCCAACTTGGCGGCGTCCTGCGCGCTGTAGGCCACGTCGATCGCCGGCGACAGCTTGTCGGCGTATTCGATCTCGGCCTCGGCCAGCGCCGAGCCGCAGTCAAAGCACCAATAGACGGGCTTGGCACCGCGCGACAGGTGGCCGCGCTCCACGATCTTCGCCAGCGAGCGCAGCATGTCCGCCTCGAAGCGGAAATCCATGGTGCGGTACGGGTTGTCCCAGTCGCCCAGCACGCCCAGGCGCTTGAAGTCCGCGCGCTGCAGGTCGATCTGCTCGGCGGCGTATTCGCGGCACTTCTGCCGGAACTCGGCGGCGTTGAGCTTGTCGCCCACCTTGCCGAACTTCTTCTCCACCGCGATCTCGATCGGCAGGCCATGGCAGTCCCAGCCCGGCACATATGGCGCGTCATAGCCGTCCATCAGGCGCGACTTGACGATGATGTCCTTGAGCACCTTGTTGACCGCGTGGCCGATGTGGATTGCACCGTTGGCATACGGCGGGCCATCGTGCAGCACGAAGCTGCGCTCACGGCCCTGCGTCTTCTCGCGAATACGCTGGTACAGGCGCTCGCGCTCCCATTGCGCCAATGCGAGGGGCTCCCGCTTGGGCAGGTCGCCGCGCATCGGGAAGTCGGTCGCCGGCAGGTGCAGCGTGCTCTTGTAGGGGTTGGCGTCAGCGGTCACGCGTAGGCTCGTTGTTGGTCTTGTTCAAGGATGGCGCGGGCCTGCACGGCGTCGCGTTGCATCTGCGCGGTCAGTGCCGCCAGATCGGTAAATTTCTCTTCATCGCGCAGCTTGGCGACGAACTCGACTTCGATGCGGCGCCCGTACAGGTCGCCGGCAAAGTCGAACAAATGTGCCTCCAGCAGCGGCTCCACGCCGTCCACCGTGGGCCGGGTGCCAAAGCTGGACACCGACGGCCAGCCCGCTGCCGCCTTCATCGCGTCCACGCCCGGAAGGCCTTCCAGTCCGTGCACGCGCGTGGCGTAGATGCCCTGCAGTGCCGGCACCTTGCCGGCAAAGCGCAGGTTGGCGGTGGGGAACCCGAGCGTACGGCCGAGTTGCTTGCCGCGCACCACGCGGCCGCCAATCGCATAGGGGCGACCGAGCAGGCGCGCGACGCCTTCGAAATCGCCAGTCTGTAGCAGCACTCGGATGCGCGAGGCAGACACCCGCTCGCCATCCTGCAGCACCGGTGCGATCTCGCCGGCAATGAAGCCGTGCTCGGCGCCCAGCGCCTGCAGCAACGCCAGGTTGCCGTCACGCCCCTTGCCAAAGCCGAACTCAGGACCGACCCAGACCTCGCGCGCACCGACGCGTTCCACCAGCACCTTGCGGATGAAGTCCGCGCCCGGCAACGCGGTCAGCGCGGCGTTGAACCGCAGCAGGCCCACCTGGTCAACGCCCAGCCGGCACAACCCTTCCACTTTGGCATGCGGCAACAGCAGGCGCGGCGGAAGCACGCCCCTGGCGAAGAATTCGCGCGGCAAAGGCTCGAAGGTCAGCGCCACCGCCGGCACGCCCAGCAGGCGTGCGCGTGCCACAGCGTGGCGCACCAGTGCCTGATGCCCCAGGTGGAGGCCGTCGAAGGCGCCGATGCAGACCACACTGCCGTGCGGGCACCGGGGCCCGCCCTCGACGTCACGAAACAGCCTGCTCATCACCTTGAAGTATAGCCGCCGCGCGCCGGCTCAATGCCCGCGCAGGTCGCGGGGGCGGATGCCCTGCAGCCAGAGCACGGCCCCGTAGACCAGCCCACCAGCCCCGACCATGACGCCCAGACGGATGCCGCGCTGCCACCACGACCAGGCCGTCCAGTCCTGCCATAGCCACAGGAACACGCCAACCACGACGGTCATCGCCACGCTGGCCAGGCCGACCTGACGCAGGAACCGCGCCCAACCGGGCTGCGACTGGTAGACATTGGCCCGGCGCAGGTACCACCACAACTGCAGTGCGTTGGCCCAGCCCGCAACGGCAATGGCCAGCGCCAGCAGCGCATGCGCGCCCGGAATCCGGCCCAGTGCATCAATGGGATGCCCATCGGCTGCCGCCAATGCCTCGTGTCCTGCCGGGGTCAGGTAGACCAGTCCCGACATCAACGCGACCGTGCAGGCCAGGTTGATCACCACCGACGCCACCGCCGATTTCACTGGGGTCTTGGTGTCCTGCCGCGAATAGAACGCGGGCGCCAGCACCTTGACCAGCAGGAACGCCGGCACCGCAATCGACTGCGCAATCAGGCTCAATTGCGCCATCCGCGTGTCCTCGGCGCCGAAGCGTCCGTACTGGAACAGGGTGGCGATCAACGGCTCGGCACACAGGATCAGGCCCAGGCACGCCGGCACGCCGATCAGCAGACAGAGGCGGAAACCCCAATCCAGTCCCTTCGAATAGCCCAGCGGGTCCGACGCGGCATGCCGCCCCGACAGGTGCGGCAGGATCACCGTGCCGATGGCCACACCGAACATCCCCAGCGGGAACTCCAGCAGGCGGTCGGTGTAGTACAGCCAGGTCACGCTGCCGCCGATCAGGAACGAGGCCATCACGGTGTTCATGAGCAGGTTGACCTGCACGACCGACGAGCCGAACAACGTCGGCACCATCAGCTTCATGATCTTGCGCACGCCCGCATGGGCCACGCCCCAGCGCGGCCGGGGTAGCAGGCCAAGCCTGGCCAGCGACGGCAACTGGAACACCAGCTGCAGCAGGCCCGCGGCAAACACGCCCCAGGCCAGTGCCAACACAGGCTGCTCCATGCGCGGCGCCAGAAGCAGCGCCGCCGTGATCATCGAGATGTTGAGCAGCACCGGCGACAACGCCGGAATGGCGAAGCGGTTGAAGCTGTTGAGGATGCTGCCCGCCAGCGAAGCCAGCGAAATGAACAGCGCATACGGGAAGGTGATGCGCAGCATCTCCACCGCCAGCTCATGCTGCTCGCCATCGGGCGCGAAACCCGGCGCGAACACCTGCATCACCCACGGCGCCCCGGCGATGGCCAGGCCGGTGACCACCAGCAGCGCCGCGGTCAGCGTACCCGCGACCCGGTCAATCAGTTCCTTGACCGCGGCCTGGTCGCCCTTGGCCTTGTACTCGGCCAGCACCGGCACGAACGCCATGGCGAACGAGCCCTCGGCCGACAGGCGGCGCATGAAATTGGGGATGCGGAACGCCACCACGAACGCATCCATCGCGGGACTGGCGCCAAAGACGACGGCATACACCTGATCGCGGATCAGGCCGGAGACCCGCGAGATGAATGTCATTACACTGAAGATGCTGGCAGATCGAAGCAGGCCCTTAGCCATGAACGCTGCCCCACGCCACATCGGCCCCCATATCCCCCTTGACATCGGGCCAGTTGACGCAAGCTACTGAAACGGCCATACTTTCCCGTCTGATTTTCCGTTTCCCCATTCTACCTAGCTTCATCTACAAAATTTCAGGAATTCGCCGTGGCAAACATCAAGTCCGCCAAGAAGCGCGCCAAGCAGGCAGTTGTGCGCAATGCCCGTAACGCCAGCCAGCGTTCGATGCTGCGCACCGCCGTGAAGAAGGTGCTGAAGGCCCTGGGCGAGAACGACGCCGCCAGTGCCGAAGCCGCCTTCGCCGTGGCCCAGCCGGTCCTCGACCGCCTGAGCTCGCGTGGCCTGATCCACAAGAACAAGGCCGCCCGTCACAAGAGCCGCCTGACCGCTCGCATCAAGGCCCTCAAGGCCGCCTGATCGTTCGGTTGCACGCCTCACGAGAAAACCCGGCTCCGGCCGGGTTTTTTTGTGCCTGCGTTTTCCGGCCCACCCCATTGGGAAGAAATGCCAATACGGCAGGATTGATGATCGGCTGATCGGACAGTAGTCTCTTCCGGCCGTTCTTCACATGGATGAACGAACGGCCACAACATCACTCTTGGGGGAAAAACATGAAGTTGCTTCGCGCAGTGCTCGCCACTGCCATGCTGTTCGCCGTGCTCGTCCCGGCGCATGCCGGCAAGATGGCCAAGTCCAAGGAACCGCTCGCGGTCGCGCCGGACAAGGCCACCATTGTGTTCATGCGCCCCGGCAAATTCGTGGGTGCCGCCGTGGCGGTCCCGGTATTCGACGTCACGGGCGATGAAACCAAATTCGTTGGCCTGGCAGATGCCGGCAGCAAGGTTGCGTATACCGTGCCGGCCGGCGAGCACGTGTTCATGACCACGGTTTTTGGCGGCACCGCGGGCGTCCGGTTCTACAAGGCACAAGTTGAAGCCGGCAAGGTCTATTACTTCCGCGCGCGGATCATCCAAGGCATCTGGGGCCTGGAGCCGGTCCGCCAGGCTGAGCTGGCCACCGCGGACTTCAGTGGCGAGGACAAGGGCACCGCGCTGACGGTGAACTCCCCGAAGACCCTCGCCTGGGCCGAGGAAAACCACGAGGACGTCGCCAAGAAGCACCACGACCTCGAGCCTCAGTCGATCAGCGACGAAAATACGCTGCGCGTGGAAGACGGTCGCTGAAACCGGCCGGACGTTGCCTCCACAAAAAACCCGCCTTGTTCAGGCGGGTTTTTTTATGCCTCACTGCTGGGAAGCTTCCAGCGCGTCCTCACGCTGCCGGTCGAAGAAGGCCATGATGTCCTTCATGATCGGCCACGTGCCCTCGCGGCTGATGGCAGAAACCAGGTACCAGCGGTCGGTCCAGCCCAGCTCAGCGATGATTGCCTCGGCGACCTCCTTCTGCTCTTCCTCCAGCAGCAGGTCGGCCTTGTTCAGCACTAGCCAGCGCGGCTTCTTCAGCAGTTCGGGGTCGTGACGCTCCAGTTCGCGCTCGATGGCGCGCACCTGGTCGGCCGGGCTCATCTCCACCCCACCCTCCATCGGCACGATGTCGACGAGGTGCAGCAGCAGGCGGGTGCGCTGCAGGTGCTTGAGGAACTGGGTGCCCAGCCCCGCGCCTTCCGCAGCGCCCTCGATCAGGCCCGGAATGTCGGCGATCACGAAGCTGCGATGGGGCTCCACGCTGACCACGCCCAGGTTGGGGTACAGCGTGGTGAACGGGTAGTCCGCCACCTTTGGCGTGGCGGCGGACACTGCGCGGATCAGCGTGCTCTTGCCCGCATTCGGGAAGCCCAGCAGGCCCACGTCGGCCAAAAGCTTCAGCTCCAGCTTCAGGGTGCGCTCCTCGCCCGGCAGGCCCGGCAACGCCTTGCGCGGCGAGCGGTTGATCGAGCTCTTGAAGTGCATGTTACCCAGGCCGCCCTTGCCGCCCTTGGCCACCAGCAGGCGCTCGCCGTGGCGGGTCAGGTCGCCGATCACCTCGTCGGTGTCGACGTTGATGACCACGGTGCCGACCGGCACGGTGATGGTCAGGTCGCTGCCGCCCTTGCCATAGGCCTGCCGGCCCATGCCGTTCTCGCCGCGCTGCGCCTTGAACTTGGTCTCGTGACGGAAGTCGACCAAGGTGTTGAGGTTCTCGTCGGCGACCAGCCACACACTGCCGCCCGCGCCGCCATCACCGCCGTCGGGGCCGCCCAAGGGGATGAACTTCTCGCGACGGAACCCGATGCAGCCATTGCCGCCATCGCCCGCGGTGACCAGGATTTCGGCCTCATCGACCAGCTTCATGCAAACCTCTTTCAGTGTTCCAGAAAGCAAAAGGCCCCGCAGGAAGCGGGGCCCTTCGCAGCCAACGCGTCGCGATTACTCGCTGACGACGCTGACGGTGCGGCGCTTCTTCGGGCCCTTGGTCGAGAACTCGACCTTGCCATCAACCAGCGCGAACAGCGTGTGATCGCGACCGAGGCCGACGCCAGCGCCCGGATGGAACTGGGTGCCGCGCTGACGCACGATGATGTTGCCGGCTTCGATGGCCTGGCCGCCGTACATCTTGACGCCCAAGTACTTCGGGTTGGAGTCGCGGCCGTTGCGGGTTGAGCCTACGCCCTTTTTCTGTGCCATGGCGGCTTCTCCTTACTTGTTGCCACCGGCGATGCCGGTGATCTCGATTTCGGTGAAATGCTGACGGTGGCCCATCTGCTTGCGATGGTGCTTGCGGCGGCGGAACTTCACGATGCGCACCTTGTCGGCGCGGCCGTGGCCAACCACCTTGGCGGAGACAACGGCACCCTTCAGGGCGTCGCCGACCTTCACGCCATCGCTGCCGCCCAGCATCAGGACGTTGTCCAGCTTCAGCTCGCTGCCGACTTCGGCCTCGAGCAGTTCGACGCGCAGGGTTTCACCCTGCATCACGCGGTACTGCTTACCGCCCGTAACGATTACTGCGTACATTGACCAGATTCCTCTGTAGTTATTTTGGTCGCCTGCGCCGCCTTCGTGGGCGGACAGAAGCGGAATTGTAGGGGTTTCAGCGGGTTACGGCAACTATCGCGGACTCCCGCCGGGCCATGACCGCTCCGGGCCCGGCACCCCGTTGGCCTGAGGGCCGGTTCCGGCTCTCGCGGACTCCGCCCATTTCGCCATAATCCATTCAACATCAAGGACTTGCCCAATGTACGAGAAGATCGTCGAGCAGGCCGCCGCGGATTTCGGTGTGGACCAGCATCAGGTCAAGAAGGTCCTGGGCGAGATGATCGGCCTGGCCTTCAACCCCAAGCATGGCGGCCCCGAAGGGTTCCTGCAGGCTTTCCGGGAGGTGGGGCTGGGCGACGTAGTCAGCTCCTGGTTGGGCCACGGCCAGAACCGCCCCATCACCGCCCGTGAGCTGGAGGCGGCGGTGGGGCCCGATGCTCTACAGGCCATCGCCACCCACGCTGGGCTGCCCGTGCAGACGGTCGGCGACCTGGCGGCCGCGATGCTGCCCGATGCCGTGGATGTCCTCAGTGAGCAGGGCGAGCTGCCGGCACCGGGCTTGCTGGACAAGCTGCGAGAATGGTTCGGCGACATGGGCGAAGGCTGGGGCCACATCGAACGCTGGCGACGCGGCGGGATGTAACCCGCCAACGGCCGCCCGCTCGCGGCGCGGCTATCCGTCATTTAACGCGCACTGTGCTTCACTGGCTTGGGCGCCCAATCGCCCGCGCCTCCTGCAGGAGGAGACTCGCCGTGAAACCGCACATCATCGAACAGATCCAACGGCGGCTGCGCCATGAGCGCCCGATGCCGCCCCCGCAGGCCGAGGTCCAACAGCCCAGGAGCCGCCGGGAGCGCATCCACGACTGGCTCAGCGAGCTGAGCGAAGACCTCGCCAACATCGACCGCTCCCGCAAGGACACGCCGTCGCGGAAGGATTGAAAGCCGGGGCCGCGTACCGGGACCCGTGCTGCCTCGAGCACCGCAAGGGCGCGCGGCAGGCGGCGTGGTCGTGCCTGACCGTCCCGGACACGCATTTGCTAGTGCCCGCCCCAGTCGATACGCTCATCGGTTCGCCGTCGCTTTGACGGCCGCCCTCCCCCAGGCAGAGACCCAGAGACCCGATGGCGCTGGACTACATCCGCATCCGCGGTGCGCGGACGCACAACCTCAAGAACATCGACCTCGACCTGCCGCGCGACAAGCTGATCGTGATTACCGGCCTGTCGGGATCCGGCAAGTCGTCGCTGGCCTTCGACACCATATACGCCGAAGGCCAGCGCCGTTACGTCGAGTCGTTGTCGGCCTACGCGCGGCAATTCCTGAGCGTGATGGAGAAGCCCGACGTCGACCACATCGAGGGACTCAGCCCGGCGATTTCGATCGAACAGAAGTCGACCTCGCACAACCCGCGCTCCACCGTGGGCACCATCACCGAGATCTACGACTACCTGCGCCTGCTGTATGCGCGCGTCGGCCTGCCGCGCTGCCCCGACCACGGCTACCCGCTGGAGGCGCAGACCGTCAGCCAGATGGTGGACCAGGTGGTGGCGCTGGCCGACAAGCCCGAGACCGCCGAGCAGCGCTACATGCTGTTGGCACCGGTAGTCCGAGAGCGCAAGGGCGAGCACGCGCAGGTGTTCGACCAGCTGCGCGCGCTGGGCTTCGTGCGCGTGCGCGTCGACGGCGTGCTGCACGAGATTGATGCGGTGCCGCCGCTGGCGCTGCGGGTCAAGCACACCATCGAGGCGGTCGTGGACCGCTTCCGTCCGCGCGAGGACATGAAGCAGCGCCTGGCCGAGTCGTTCGAAACGGCGTTGAAGCTGGGCGACGGCATGGCCTCGGTGATGTCGATGGATGCCCCCGAGGCCGCCCCGTTGCTGTTCTCGTCCAAGTACAGCTGCCCCGTGTGCGAATACTCGCTTCCGGAACTGGAGCCGCGACTGTTCTCGTTCAACTCGCCGGTGGGCGCCTGCCCGACCTGCGATGGCATCGGCGTGGCGCAGTTCTTCGACCCGGCGCGCGTGGTGGTGCATCCGGAGCTGTCGTTGGCCGCAGGCGCGGTGCGCGGCTGGGATCGTCGCAACGCGTATTACTTCCAGCTGATCCAGTCACTGGCCAAGCACTACGACTTCAAGGTGGACACGCACTGGCAGGATCTGCCGGAGGACGTGCGCCAAGCGGTGCTGTTCGGCAGCGGCGAGGAACAGATCCAGTTCACCTACCTCACCGAAGGCGGCAGCAAGCACCAGCGCAAGCACCGCTTCGAGGGCATCGTCCCCAACCTGGAGCGGCGCTACAAGGAAACCGAGTCACCTGCGGTGCGCGAGGAGCTGTCCAAGTACATCAGCGAGCGCGCGTGCACCGAATGCGGCGGCGCGCGACTGAACCGCGCGGCGCGCAATGTGTTCGTGGCCGAGCGGCCGCTGCCGGACATCGTCGTGATGCCGGTGGACGAGGCGCTCTCCTTCTTCCGCACGCTCAACCTGCCGGGCTGGCGCGGCGAAATCGCCACCAAGATCGTGAAGGAAATCGGTGACCGGCTGCGCTTCCTGGTGGACGTGGGGCTCGATTACCTGACGCTGGAGCGCAAGGCTGACTCGCTGTCCGGTGGCGAGGCGCAGCGCATCCGCCTGGCCAGCCAGATCGGTGCGGGCCTGGTCGGCGTGATGTACGTGCTCGACGAGCCCTCGATCGGCCTGCACCAGCGCGACAACGAGCGCCTGCTCGGCACCCTCACCCGCCTGCGCGACCTCGGCAACACCGTCATCGTGGTGGAGCACGACGAGGATGCGATCCGCCTTGCGGACTACATCGTCGATATCGGGCCAGGCGCGGGCGTGCACGGCGGCGAGGTCGTGGCGCAGGGCTCTTACGAGGACGTGCTGAAGGCACCCCGCTCGCTCACCGGCCAATACCTGAGCGGCACCAAGCGCATCGAGATCCCCGCCAAGCGCCACAAGTCCAACCCGAAGGCGATGCTGCACCTGCGCGGTGCCAGCGGCAACAACCTCAAGGACGTTGACCTCGACATCCCGTCGGGACTGCTGACCTGTGTCACCGGCGTGTCCGGCTCGGGCAAGTCGACACTGATCAACGACACGCTGTTCACCTTGGCCGCCAACGAGCTCAACGGTGCCGCACACACCGTGGCGCCGCACCGTTCGGTGGAGAACATGGACCTGTTCGACAAGGTCGTGGACATCGACCAGTCGCCGATCGGGCGCACGCCACGCTCCAACCCGGCCACCTATACGGGACTGTTCACTCCGCTGCGCGAGTTGTTCGCGCAGGTGCCCGAATCGCGGGCGCGCGGCTACGCAGCGGGCCGCTTCAGCTTCAACGTGCGCGGCGGCCGCTGCGAGGCCTGCCAGGGCGACGGCCTGATCAAGGTGGAGATGCACTTCCTGCCGGACGTGTACGTGCCGTGCGACGTGTGCGGCGGCAAGCGCTACAACCGCGAAACGCTGGAGATCCTGTACAAGGGCTACAACATCAACGACGTGCTGGAGATGACCGTCGAGGATGCGCTGGCCCTGTTCGAAGCCGTGCCCTCCATTGCCCGCAAGCTTGAAACACTGATGGACGTGGGCCTGAGCTACATCAAGCTGGGCCAGAGCGCGACCACGCTGTCGGGCGGCGAGGCGCAGCGCGTGAAGCTGTCGAAGGAGCTGTCGCGCCGCGACACCGGGCGCACGCTGTACATCCTCGACGAACCGACAACCGGCCTGCATTTCCACGACATCGAGCACCTGTTGGCCGTGCTGCATCGCCTGCGCGATGACGGCAACACGGTGGTGGTGATCGAGCACAACCTCGACGTGATCAAGACCGCCGACTGGGTGGTCGACCTGGGGCCGGAAGGCGGCCATCGCGGCGGCACCATCCTGGCCACCGGCACCCCGGAGGACATCGCGGCGTTGCCGCACTCGCATACCGGACGTTTCCTGGCGCCGATGCTGGGCAAGGCACCTGCCACCACCAAGGGCAGGGCCGAGAAGGCCAAAGCTGAAAAGACCAAACCCAGCCCTGCCGGCACCACGGGCACCGGGCGCAAGACCAACAAGAAGAAATCCGCCGAATGAGCGACAACACTCCCACCGACGCCAAGCCGGCCCGTAAGCCGCGCAAGTCCGCTCCACGTCGGCGCAAGCCTGCGGCCCAGGCGGCTCCACCTGATACGCAGGCTGACGCCGCCTCCACGCCTACCGCCACGCAGCCACCGGTAACCGGATCGCAGAAGTCGGAAGCACACCCCACCAGGAGCGCTGAGGCCGCGACGCAGGCGGCACCGAACACCACCAAGACCAAGCCCCGCCCTCCGGAGAAACCAGCGCGCCCGGCAGCTTCATCGGCCAAGCCGGCAAATCCGACCGTCCGCGTAGCCACGCCTGGCACTGTCCCGGCGCCCCGCATCCTGATCCGCGTGCCGTTGAACGTGCGCTGGCGCGACCTGGACGCCTTCAACCACGTCAACAACTCGAAGTACCTCAGCTACCTGGAGGAAGCGCGCCTGCAGTGGATGCTGACCATGCCCGGCCAGGGCCTGGACGACCACGTGGCGCCGGTGGTGGCCGCCGCCAACCTCAACTACCGCCGGCCGATCGAATGGCCGAACGAGGTCATGGTCGAATTGTTCGTGGAGCGATTGGGCAACACCAGCGTGAGCATCGGCCACCGCATCATCGCCCGCGACGACGCCAGCGTGCTGTATTGCGATGGCAACGTGGTAATGGTGTGGATCGACCGCGGCACCGGTGCGGCCGCGCCCCTGCCCGCCGAAGTACGCGCCGCCTGCGGCTGAGCCTCAGCCCGCCGGCTTGTGCACCACGAATTCGCCGCGAAGGACGCCACCGTCCTTCAACGTGAATTCAATCACCACCTTGCTGCCTTCCTTCAAAGGCGCGCGCGGCTGCATCAACATCAGGTGCAGCCCGCCGGGCTTGAGCGTGGCGGCACCGTCGGGTGCGATGCGCAGTTCGGGCAAGTGGCGCATGCGGCTCACCCCCTCGACCACCCGCGTTTCGTGCAGCGAGACGTCGCCAAAGGCCGGACTGCTGGCCCCGACAATCGTGACCGGGGCGGCGCACGGATTCTCGATGCGTCCGAAGCCGGCCATCATCGGCATCGCCATCGGTGGCATTCGCACCCAGCCCTCCTTGACCTTGGCCGTACACTCGCGCGCCTGCGCGGGCGACAGGAAGGCGACGGTGGCGAGCAGGCACGCGGTAAGCAAGGGACGGAGTGCGTTCATGCGCCTATGATACCCAAGCGCACCTGACCGCCGGCCACACCTACGGGACCCCACGCCATGAGCCTCGTCGAAAGCACTTTCCAGGACGGAATCGCGGAGGTCCGCCTTGCACGGCCGCCAGTCAATGCGATGAACCCCGAACTGTGCCTTGCGGTCCGGGAGGCATTGGACGCCGCCATCGGCGCGGGCGCCCAGGGCATCATCCTCGGCAGCAGCGCCAAGGTGTTTTCCGCCGGCCTCGACGTGCCGCACCTGGTGTCATTGGGACAGGACCGCGATGCGCTTCGTTCGGCATGGCAGGCCTTCTTCGACACCGCGCTGGCGTTGGCCAACGCGCCGGTGCCCGTGGTCGCCGCGCTCAGCGGCCACGCGCCGGCGGGCGGCTGCGTGTGGGCACTGTGTTGCGATTACCGGGTGATGGCCTCGGGGCCCTTCCGGATTGGCCTCAATGAGACCCAGGTGGGGTTGGTGGCACCGGAGGGCATCCAACGACTGATGCGGCGCATCGTCGGTCCCCACCGCGCCGAGCGCCTGCTGGTGGCCGGCGAGATGGTCGAAGCCGAACAGGCGCTTGCCTATGGGCTCGTGGACGAACTGGTGGACGTCGACAGCGTCGCCACGCGGGCCCGGGTCTGGTTGGAGCAACTGCTCGCGCTACCCCGCGATGCGATGCTGGCAACGCGGGCCATCGCCCGTGCGGACGTGGTGGACGCCCTGCAACCGCACAACATCCAACTCGACCGTTTTGTCGACTCCTGGTATGCCGAAGGTACCCAAGCGGCACTACGCGCGCTTCTGGCCAAGTTGGGCAAGTAAGCGCGCGGCAGGGAGACAGGTCAGTTGACCCAGACCTCCACCCGATCGTTGACATAGTCCGCTTGTGGGTGCGCTGCCGCCGCCAGCGGCCTCATCATGCCCAGCCCGGCTGCGCGACGCACCACTACCCCGTGCCCTTGCAGGTAATCGGCCACCAGGTTGGCCCGGTCGCTGCTGACAAAAGTGGACACCAGGTTGCCCGCCGGATCGGCCGCACTGAATGCCAGCACCGTTGCCTGGCGGTTGGCATTGCCGGGCAGGCGCATGAACGCGACGATACGGTCCAGATCACGCTCGGCGCGGCTGTCGAACAGCGACTGCAGGCTGCCGACGTTGAAACGCAGACTTAGGGGTAAGCGCTGCGCGCCAGCCACCACGCTGCGGTATTCCTCCACCCCCGACGGCAGCGGCTGTTGGGGCGCCGGCCGCAGGGTGACGGCGATGTGCCCCGATGCTGCTACCGTCTGCTGCGCACGACGCCCCACGGCGAACAGCGCGAGACTGCGGCCCAGCGCCGACATCATCTGGCCACCGTAGAGGCTGTAACGCTGGACGAGCGGGTAGTCCTCGCTCTGGACGTTGATGCGCGTGGGCAACAACGCTTCCCCGCCGCGTCCGATCGCCAGTGGTCGCGACAGAGGGGCGACCGGACTGCGGAGGCCCATGATGCCGATGGCACCACGATCGTTTGCCACGGCGGCAGAAATGCGGCCCACGGGCGCTGATTGCCGCGCCGCGGTGAGCGCGGCACCTTCCATCACGCGGTGCTGCAGGAACTCCAGTTCGCCGCCGCGCGTGGGCGTGAAGACACGGATCGGCCCGGGCAAGCCGCCCAGATTGCGCCAGTCGGTGATGCGCCCGGACAGCACCTCACGCAGTTGCGCCACGCTCAAGGCGCGCACGGGGTTGTCCCGGTGCACCATCACCGCCAGACCATCCAGGGCGATCACGAATTCCTGGTCGGGCGAACCGAGTTCGCCCAGTTGCCAGGCCGCGTCGATCTCGGCGGCATTGGGCGCCCGCGCCATCATCGCAATTTCGGCGTTGCCGGCAACCAACGCACTCATCCCGCTGGCCGAACCATCCTTGGCAATCTCGACCACCAACGGCTCACCGTCACGCATGCCGCGCAACTCGGTGACGGACACACCGCGCTCGACGCGCTCGACGTCCTCGTAACCCAAGGACTCCATCCACGTGTGCACCACCGCCGGCACCAGCCTCGCACCCAGCGTGTTGGACCCGTGGATACGCAAACGCTCGGCATTGGCGTACTGCGCGGCGGCGGAAAGCGGAAAAGCAAACAGCATGCACATCGCGATCGCGATGCGCAGGAACTTCATGGACATTGAAATACTCCCCGAAAACGCGGGAAGTTTCTTTCCGTGCTGTTACGCCGTGATTACAACGAGACCTGGGTCACGCCCCACCGGTCGCCACCGGCCGCGCCGGATCGGCAATCCATCCACTCCACGAACCGGTGAACAAGCGCCCGCCCTTCAGTCCGGCACGCTCCATGGCCAGCAGGTGATGGCAAGCCGTGACACCCGAGCCGCACATCACCACCACCTGGTCCGGCGAATGCGTGCCCAGTAATGCGCGGAACTCTTCGGCCAGTTGCACCGGGGTCTTCAGATGGCCATCCACGGTGTTGTCCGTCCACGGGCGATTGCGTGCGCCAGGCACATGGCCCGCCACACGGTCGATGGTCTCGTTCTCGCCGCGGAAGCGATCGGCCGCGCGGGCGTCGATCAACAGGTCACCCGCCGCCAGCCGCTCCTGCACCTGGGCGGCATCGAGCAGGCGGTCCGCCTGGAACTCGCCGACGTAGCGCGTAGGCGCCGCCTTGGTCACGTGCGAGTCCACCGGGTGCAGGCCGTTGGCGGCCCATCGGCGCCAACCGCCATCCAGCACCGCGACCTTCTCGTGCCCCAGCGCGCGCAGCAGGAACCACAGGCGCGCCGCCTGCGCGCCTTCGCCATCGTCGTAGGCGACGACCTGATGCTGAGGGCTGATGCCCCAGTCGCCCAGCTTGGCAGTGAACGTCGCGGCATCCGGCCACGGATGGCGGCCCATGCCCGCCTTGCCCATGTCGGACAGGTCGCGATCCATGTGCGCGAACACCGCGCCCGGAATGTGCGACTGCTGGTACATCACTTCGCCGGCACCAGGGTTGGCGAGGGTGTGGCGGCAATCGACCACGACCAGGTCATCGCGCCCCAGGGCGATGGCGAGCGTTTCGGGTTGCACGATCGTGGTCCAGCCGGGCATGACGCATCCTCCGTGGGAGCCGGCGCCCCGCATCGAGCGCCATCAATCGGTCACTGTAACCAAGCGCTCGCGAAGGTTGTACAGGATGGAGGCAGTCACCCCCCAGATCCGGCGACGGCTGTCGCTGCGCTCAATGAATTCGAGTATGCGCCTGGGACGTCCCTGGAACTCGACTTCGCGAGCGATGAGGTTGTCGGGGGCCATCAGGAACTCCAACGGCACCTCGAACACTTCGGCCACCTCGCCGGGTTCGGGCAGGGCCTCGTAGGACGGCGCGACACGCGCGACCACGGGCATCACGCGGAAGCCTGTGACGGTCGCCAACGGATCCAGGAACCCCAGCGGAGTGACCAGGTCGGGACCGACGCCAATCTCTTCCCGCGTCTCGCGCAAGGCGGCACCAATGGGACCGCTGTCCTCGGGCTCGAGGCGACCTCCGGGAAAGCTCACTTGCCCGGCGTGATGGCGCAGGATGTCCGTACGACGCGTCAATAGCACCTGCGCGCCCTCGGGCCGTTCCACCAGCCCGACCAGCACGGCCGCCTCCTTCAGCGCGGCAGCCGGGTCCAGCAGGCCGTGCATTTCTTCCAGGTTCCAGGCGTGCATCTGCGGGGGCGCCGCCAGCGCGTGCAGCGCACGGTCCAGCCTGCCCAGCGCGAGCACCCGAGGGTTCACCCGCGAGCGGCCTCGCGTTCGGGCAGCACCACGTCCATCAGGTGCAGGCGCTCGTCGTCGCCCATGTGCACCCAGCGCGCGATCTCGGCGCCGGTGCGGTGGCAGCCTTCGCACAGCCCTTGGGCATCCAGCGTGCACACACCAATGCAGGGACTGAGGACGGCACGAAACGAACTCATGACGATACGACTCCAGATGCGATGGGGCGGCAAGACATTGCCCCCCAGAAACAGATTGCGCCGGACAGGCCGGCGCAATCGTTACCACGCTGCCAGTGGGCAGGTAGAGCTTACTTGACGCTAACGACCTTGAGCTCGAACTGGACCGCGACATTCGGCGGGAAACCGGTGCGCGGATCGGCGCCGTAGGCCTTGTCCGCCGGCAGCGTCACTTCCCACTTGGAGCCGGCCGGCATCTGCAGCAGGACCTCGCGCATCGCGGGCATCTCGACTTCGCTGACCTTGATGCCCGGGATGGTCTGCGCCGGACGTGCCTGCGCCGGACGCTCGCCCCACGCGAACGGACCGGCAACCTGCAATTCGACGGTGCTGGCCTGGGTCGGCTTGGCGCCGTTGCCGACCTCGATCACGCGGTACTGCACGCCGCTCGGCAGCGACTTCACGCCAGCTTTGGCCTTGTTGGCGGCGATGAAGCCGTCACTCTTGGTCTTGTTGGCCGCGGCCGCCTTTTCCCACTCGGCCTTGGCCTTGTCGGCCTGGCGCTTCTGCATGTTCTGCACGGCGGTGCGGAGCTGGTCGACCGGCACGGCCGGCTGCTTCTTGGCGATACCGTCCTGCAGGCCCTTGATGATGGCGTTGACGTCAACCGCCTCACCGCTCTCGATGGCATTGCGGCCGAGGTCGTACCCGAGCGCATAGCTGAGCTTGCCCTTCTCGGTCGAAGTGTCCTGCGCGACGGCGTTGCCGGCGGTCAGAGCCAAGGCTGCAACAGCGGCAGCAATCAAACGCAACTTCATTCGGTGCAATCTCCGGATATATGGCTCGGGACGGCAGGGGCCGTCCCGGTGGGTGACGCCCGTTGGCCACAGGGACCCGTACGGACGCGCTAGGATAGCGGCGCCCCGGCTTAACCGCCACTGACGCCAAGCCTTGTGACAACGGGCTTGGCGCAGAGTTCCGGAAAGCCTTCAGATTCCGTTATCCCAAGTCTTTTGCTCCCATGACCGACTTTCCCCTGCTGATTGCCGACCACGGCGCCGTCCGACTCATCACCGTCAACCGCCCCGACAAGCTGAACGCGCTGAACGCCGCGACGCTGGACGCGCTGCACGAGGCCTTCCGCGCCGCGGCTGCGGACGACACCGTCCGCGTGGTGGTGCTCACCGGTGCCGGGCCCAAGGCATTCGTGGCCGGCGCGGACATCGCCGAGATGAACACCCTTACCCCGGTGCAGGGCCGCGACTTCGCCCTGCGCGGCCAGCGCATGATGCGGTTCGTCGAAAAGATGCCCAAGCCGGTGATCGGCATGGTCAACGGTTTCGCGCTGGGCGGCGGCCTGGAGTTGGCGATGTGCTGCCACCTGCGTGTGGCCGCCGACACCGCCAAGGTCGGCCAGCCCGAGATCAACCTCGGCCTGATCCCGGGCTTTGGCGGCACGCAACGCCTGCTGCGCCTTGCGGGCCGCGCGGCCACGCTGGAGCTGTGCCTGGTCGGTGCGCCGATCGACGCGCAGCGCGCGCACGCCCTGGGCATCGTCAACCGGGTCGTCCCGGCGGCCGAGCTGGAAGCCGAGACGATGAAGCTGGCCGGGCAGTTGGCCAATGCCGCCCCGCTGGCCCTGCGTGGCTCGCTGGATTGCATCAATGTCGGTGGCGAGTGCGGCATCGAGGAAGGCCTGGAGTACGAGGCGGCGCAGTTCGGGCTCATGTTCGCCACGCAGGACATGCGTGAAGGCACCGCCGCCTTCCTGGAGCGGCGCAAGCCCGCGTTCCAGGGCACCTGATCCGGCCGGGCATGAACGCACCGCTGCCCTGCCCAAGTTGCACGTGCGCCAGTGCGTGCCCGGTTGGCTTGCCCACGGCCGCCCTGCTGCGCGCACTGCAGGCCGATGACGTGGACCTGGCTTTGAATCTGCGCCTGCTGGACTGCACGGGCTGCGGCGACTGCAGTCGCGCCTGCGGCTCCGGCGTTCCCGTCGCGCAGACGCTGATCGCCGCGCGCGATGAACGGCGTCGTGCACTGGCCGCGCGCGAACGTTTCCGCGCCCGCGCGTTGCGCCTGGAGCGGCGCGCTGCGGAGCGCGCCGCCAAGCGCATGCCGGCTGTGCACGCCGAAACCGTTGTGGTCACCCCGCAGCCGACCACCCTGTCCAGCGGCGCTGCCGCGGCGCTCGCACGTGCCAAGGCCCGGGCGGCGGAGCGGCACAAGCCATGACGCCACCCAAGGCGCCGACAAAGGCATCGAAGGCAACCATCGCGAAACGTCCGGCAGGCAAGGCAACGGCGAAAGCCGGCTCGAAGATCGCGCCGTCCCCATCGGCCACTCGTCGCAGAACGGCGGCGCGCATGCCCCAAGCGGACGTGGCCGAGATGTTCGCACGCCTGAAGGCACTGAATCCCGCGCCCAAGACCGAGCTTGAATACACCACGCCGTACGAGTTGCTGGTGGCGGTGACCCTGTCCGCACAGGCCACGGATGTGGGCGTGAACAAGGCCACGCGCAAGCTGTTCCCGGTCGCCAACACGCCGGCGGCCATCGCCGCGCTGGGCGTGGACAGGCTGAAGCCGTATATCGCCACGATCGGGCTGTACAACACCAAGGCCGTCAACGTGGTGGCCATGGCGGAACTTCTGCTGGAGCGCCACGATGGCGAAGTTCCGCACGACCGCGCTGCGCTGGAGGCCCTGCCCGGCGTGGGACGCAAGACCGCCAATGTGGTCCTCAACACCGCCTTCGGGGACCCGACCATGGCGGTGGACACCCATATCTTCCGCGTGGCCAACCGCACCGGGCTGGCACCCGGCAAGACCGTCCGAGCGGTGGAGGATGCGCTGCTGAAGGCGGTCCCGGACGAGTACCTGCGCGATGCCCACCACTGGCTGATCCTGCACGGCCGCTATGTATGCAAGGCGCGCAAACCGGACTGCCCGCACTGCGCCATCCGCGACCTGTGCCGGTTCGGGGAAAGAACCCCCGGTGAACCGGTGCCGGCCACTGCTTGACCTGACCCAAGTCATGCAGTCGTCACTCCAGCGAAATAAGTCAGTGCTGTCACATTTACGCAACCTTCACAATCTAGGCTACGCCTCATCTCTCCAAGCCCAGGGCATCCATCCCATGAAGCTGTCCCGTAACACTCTTGCCATCGCCATGCTGGCCGCGCTGGCCGCGCCGGCCGCCCATGCCGAGATCGCCATTGACGTGATCGGCGGTTCCGAAGTCAGCTTTGAGGGTCTGGTCCAGGCCGACTACAACGACTTCAGCAGCGACGTCGCCAACCTGAACGGCGACGGCCATGACGGCAGCGATTCCGACAACGAACTGCGCCGCGCCGAACTGATCCTGAAGGGCAAGGGCCCGGGCAACTTCGAGTGGGTGCTGGGCTACGACGCCAAGGCCGACAAGTACCTGGATGCCAACATCAAGTACAAGATCGGTGGTAACGGCAACCACTACCTGCAGGTCGGCCAGTACAAGCAGCCGAACAGCATGGAAGAGCTGTCGTCGACCAAGAACAACGACTTCATCGCCAAGGCCTCGATCACCAACACCTTCGCCGTCGCCCGCCGCACCGGCGTGGCCTATGGTCTGGGTGACAGCAACTGGGGCGTCACCGCCAGCTACTTTGGCCGCGAACTGACCCGCAACCTGGCGCACGGCTCGGGCTACGGCCTGCGCGGCACCTGGGCGCCGATCAGCGAGAAGGGCAACGTCCTGCACCTGGGCCTGTCGTACGCCGACTATGACACCGACGCCGACACCCTGCGCCTGCGTGCCCGCCCCATGGCCGATCTGGCTTCCGTGCGCCTGGTCGACACCGGCACCATGACTGACACCGACCGCGTGTCCACCACCGGCTTCGAGGCGCTGTGGATCCGCGGCCCGTTCAAGCTGCAGGGCGAGTACATGAAGTCCGACGTGCAGCGCTACCGCGCCGGCTCCAGCGACTTCTCCGGCACCGGCGGCTACATCACCGGCGTGTGGAACGTGACCGGCGAGACCTGGGGTTACAAGGGCGGCGTGCCGACCACCTCGGGCCCGAGCGATACCGCCAAGGGCATGTGGCAAGTGGGCCTGCGCTACGACACCATCGACCTGGATGACGGCAACGTGCTGGGCGGCCAGATGGACTCGGTGACGGCCGGCGTGAACTACTACTGGCGCTCGAACTTCAAGTTCATGCTGAACTACGTGAAGGTCGACAGCGAGCGTCGCAACGTGGAAGACAACCCGAGCATCACCGAGGCTCGCGTGCAGTTCTTCTGGTAATCGCTGCAGGTACGGTCCATCTCTCCCGGACCCGGGGGCGCGGCTCAAGCCGCGCCCCTTTTTGTTTTCACCGCGATGACAGGCGCTTCCGGCCTTCACACGGGCAGGCCTCCTGCCAACCGCACTGGCGGCGACACCATCCTTCCTCCGTCACCAAACTGCCATGTTGCAGACGCGTGACTGTAACGGGACGGTTATGAAATGGGCGCAGGGCGGGCTTCGCCCGCATCGTCCCATCGAGGAGCCTCACGTGTTCAAGTCCATCCAGTTCCGCATCGCCGCCATTGCATTGGCCACCGCCTTTGCCGCCAACGCGTCGGCCGCCGACGCCACCGGTGCGGGTGCTTCGTTCGTGTACCCGGTCATGTCCAAGTGGTCGGCCGACTACGCCGCAGCCACCAAGAAGAAGGTCAACTACCAGTCCATCGGTTCGGGCGGCGGCATCGCCCAGATCAAGGCGGGCACCGTCGACTTCGGCTCGTCGGACGCCCCGCTGAAGCCGGAAGAGCTGGACAAGTACGGTCTGGCCCAGTTCCCATCGGTCATCGGCGGCGTGGTGCCGGTGCTCAACGTGCCGGGCGTGGCCGCGGGCGCGATGAAGCTGGACGGCGACGTGCTGGCCGACATCTTCCTGGGCAAGATCACCAAGTGGAACGATCCGCGCATCGTCGCCACCAACGGCGGCCTGCAGCTGCCCAACCTGAAGATCACCATCGTCCACCGTTCGGACGGCTCGGGCACCACCTTCAACTTCGTCAACTACCTGTCCAAGGTCAGCCCGTCGTGGAAGGCGCAGGTCGGTGAAGGCACCTCGGTCAAGTGGCCGGCGGGCATCGGCGGCAAGGGCAACGAAGGCGTGGCCGCCTACGTGAAGCAGATCAAGGGCGGCATCGGCTACGTCGAGATGTCCTACGCGCTGCAGAACAAGATGACCTATTCGCGCCTGAAGAACCGCGCGGGCAACTACATCATCCCCAGCGATGAGACCTTCCAGGCCGCGGCCGCCAGCGCCGAGTGGGGCTCGTCGAAGGACTTCTACCTGGTGATGACCAACGCCCCCGGCGAGAAGTCGTGGCCGATCACCGCCACCAACTTCATCCTGATGTACAAGCAGCCGAAGAACGGCGCCGGCGCCAAGAACGCCAAGGAATTCTTCCGCTGGGTCTACGCCAACGGCGACGCCCAGGCCAAGAAGCTGGACTACGTGCCGCTGCCGGACGCCCTGGTGGAGCAGATCGAGGCCTACTGGGCCAAGGAAATGGCCTACTGATCCGATCCCGGACGTGAGTCCAGGTGGTCAAGGAAGCGGGCCTTCGGGCCCGCTTCTGCGTTAAGGGTGGCCAACGCTACAGAAACATGACGGTCATATGTCATTCGGTTGTAACAAAAACATCATTTCATAGCGTCATCCGCTGGCGATCCCGCCGGCACCGCCTTGGAGACGCCATGAACACCCCGGCCCGCCTTGCTGTCCTGTCCCTCGCCATCGCCCTGTCCGTGGCCGCCTGCAAGCCGGCCGGCGACACCCAGGCGCCCGCCGCTGACGCCGCCAAGCCAGCCGCCAGCGAAGCCCCGACCGCCGGCGACAAGGTCTCGGTGGAAATTACCGGCGCCGGCGCCACGTTCATCTACCCGCTGCTGTCCAAGTGGTCGGACGTCTACCACAAGTCCACCGGCGCCAAGATCAATTACCAGTCCATCGGCTCGGGTGGCGGCATCGCCCAGATCAAGGCCGGCACCGTCGACTTCGGCTCGTCGGACAAGCCGCTGACCAGCGAGGAACTGGCGGCCACCGGCCTCGGCCAGTTCCCCTCGGCCATTGGCGGAGTGGTGCCGGTGGTCAACGTGGAAGGCATCAAGGCAGGCCAGCTGCGCCTGACCGGCGCGCTGATCGCCGACATCTACCTGGGCAAGATCACCACCTGGAACGACGCCGCCATCGCCGCCGTGAACCCGGGCGTGACCCTGCCGGCCACCAAGATCAACGTGGTCAAGCGCTCGGACGGTTCGGGCACCACCTTCAACTTCGTCAACTACCTGTCCAAGGTGTCGCCGGAGTGGAAGACCAAGGTGGGCGAAGGCACTTCGGTCAACTGGCCGACCGGCATCGGCGGCAAGGGCAACGAGGGCGTGGCCGCCTACGTGAAGCAGATCAAGGGTTCGATCGGCTACGTCGAGCTGGCCTATGCCACCGAGAACAACATGGCCTACGCCGCCATGCAGAACGCGGCAGGCAATTGGGTGCAGCCGAGCGTGGAGTCGTTCCAGGCCGCCGCCGCGACCGCCGACTGGGCCAGCGCCAAGGACTTCAGCCTGGTCATCACCAATGCCCCGGGCGCCGACGCCTGGCCGCTGACGGCGACCAACTTCATCCTGATGTACAAGCAACCCAAGGACGCCGCGCGCAGCAAGGCCGCGCTGGACTTCTTCAAGTGGTCGCTGGAAAGCGGCCAGCCCCAGGCGCAGGAACTCCACTACGTGCCGCTGCCCGCGGACCTGGTCAAGCAGGTCGAAGCCTACTGGGCGGCTGAAATCAAGCTCTGATGACCTCCGCTCGCCGGCTGCGCCCGATCTCTCCCGGGCGCGGCCGGCGATGCACTTATTGCCCTCGCACGGATCCACATCCCCCCGATGAATGCCACCACCCTACCCGCTGCGCCCAACAGCGACCGTGACCTCAAGGATGCCCGAGCGGACCGGGGCTTCCGTTGGCTGGTCACGGCCGCCAGCCTGTTCGTCCTCGTCTCGCTGGTCGCCGTCGCGTTCTCGATGATCTGGGGCGGGCGCGAGGCCCTGCAGAAGTTCGGCGTGGGCTTCCTGTTCTCGAAGGACTGGAATCCGGTTGAGTTGACGTTCGGTGCGCTGGTGCCGATCTACGGCACCATCGTCACCGCACTCATCGCCATGATCATCGCGGTGCCGGTCAGCTTCGGGATCGCGATGTTCCTGACCGAGATCGCACCC
Source organism: Lysobacter daejeonensis GH1-9 (assembly GCF_000768355.1). GTDB lineage: Bacteria > Pseudomonadota > Gammaproteobacteria > Xanthomonadales > Xanthomonadaceae > Aerolutibacter > Aerolutibacter daejeonensis. Next base: position 219,721 of record NZ_AVPU01000002.1, on the reverse strand, counting down.
AAGTGGCTGCGCGGCCCGGTGGGTGCGGCGATCGAACTGCTGGCCGGCATTCCGTCGATCATCTACGGCATGTGGGGCCTGTTCGTGCTGGTGCCGGTGCTGAGCGAGCACGTGTACCCGTGGATCGACGAGAACATGGGCCAGTGGCCGCTGGTCGGCGCGTTGTTCTCCGGCCCGCCGATCGGCCTGGGCATGCTCACCGCCGGCATAGTGCTGGCCATCATGGTGATTCCGTTCATTTCCTCGGTGATGCGCGAGGTGTTCCTCACCGTACCGGGCCGGCTGAAGGAGTCGTCGTACGCGCTGGGCTCCACCCGCTGGGAAGTGGTGTGGGACGTGGTGCTGCCCTACACCCGCTCGGCGGTGATCGGCGGCATCTTCCTGGGTCTGGGCCGCGCGCTGGGCGAGACGATGGCGGTGACCTTCGTGCTCGGCAACGCGCATGAACTGACCGCTTCACTGCTGATGCCGGGCAATTCCATCGCCGCGACCATCGCCAATGAATTCGCCGAGGCCGACTCGGACATGTACCGCTCGGCGCTGATCCTGCTTGGCTTCGTGCTGTTCCTGGTGACCTTCGTCGTCCTGGCGGCCGCCCGCCTCATGCTCCGCCAGCTGGCCAAGAAGGAAGGCAACTGATGGCTACGCTCTCGAACAACAGCCCCCTGTACGCGTACCGCCGCGTCAAGAACCTCGCCGCCCAGGCACTGGCGGTTGCCGCCACCGTGTTCGGCCTGTTCTGGCTGGTGTGGATCGTGTGGACCACGCTGACCAAGGGTCTTGCGTCGATCAACATGGACCTTTTCACCCAGATGACGCCGCCGCCCGGCGAGACGGGCGGCATGCTCAATGCGTTCTTCGGCAGCGCGGTGATGAGCCTGCTGGGCGTGGCGCTTGGCGCGCCGATCGGCGTCCTGGCCGGCACGTTCCTGGCGGAGTACTCGCAGAAGAGCTGGATCGGCAACACGGTTCGCTTCGTCAACGACATCCTGCTGTCGGCGCCGTCGATTGTCCTCGGCCTGTTCGTGTACGCGCTGGTGGTGGCCCAGATGGGGCACTTCTCCGGCCTGGCCGGCGCGATCGCGCTGGCGTTCATCGTGCTGCCGGTGGTGGTGCGCACCACCGACGAGATGCTGCAGCTCATCCCGGCACAGATGCGCGAAGCCGCCCTGTCGCTGGGCATCCCGCAGTGGAAGGTGACGCTGCAGGTGCTGTACCGCTCTGCCCTTCCGGGCATCGTCACCGGCATCCTGCTGGCGTTGGCCCGCATCAGTGGTGAAACCGCGCCGCTGCTGTTCACCGCGCTCAACAACCAGTACTGGACGACCGACATCTTCACGCCCATGGCCAACGTGCCGGTGGTGATCTTCCAGTACGCAATGAGCCCGTACGAAAGCTGGCACTCGCTGGCCTGGGCCGGTGCCTTTGTCCTGACCCTCTTCGTGCTGGTCGTGAGCCTGGTTGCGCGCGCCATCGTCGCACGCAACAAGGTGGCACATGACTGACCTCCCCTATTCCATTTCCCGGACCCCGGACATGAACGACGCCCGCATCCACCTCGCGACGGCCCACCACGCGCCGCTGGCCGATACCGCGCCGGTCAAGCTCTCGGCCCGAAACCTCGATTTCTACTACGACCAGTTCCGCGCGCTGAAGAACATCAACCTGGACATCCCGGAGAAGCGCGTGACCGCGCTGATCGGACCGTCGGGCTGCGGCAAGTCCACCCTGCTGCGCATCTTCAACCGCATCTACGCGCTGTACCCGAAGATGGAAGCGAAGGGCGAGGTGCTGCTCGACGGCCAGAACGTGCTGGACCCGAAGTACCCGATGAACCGCCTGCGCAGCAAGGTGGGCATGGTGTTCCAGAAGCCGGTGCCGTTCCCGATGACCATCTTCGAGAACGTGGCCTATGCGATCCGCCACCATGAGCGCCTGTCGAAGGCCGACATGACGGTGCGCGTGGAGCAGGCCCTGACCCAGGCCGCGCTGTGGGACGAGGTGAAGGACAAGCTCGGCCAGAGCGCGCTGGGCCTGTCCGGTGGCCAGCAGCAGCGCTTGTGCATCGCGCGCGCCGTGGCCCTGCGCCCCGACGTGCTGCTGTTGGACGAGCCGACCTCGGCGCTGGACCCGATCTCCACTAGCCGCATCGAGCAGCTGATCGAAGAGCTCAAACGCAATTACACGATCGCCATCGTCACCCACAACATGCAGCAGGCGGCACGCGTGTCGGACTACACCGCCTTCATGTACCTGGGCGACCTGGTCGAACACGGCGCCACCGAAACCATCTTCTCCAACCCGACCAAGCAGCAGACCGAGGATTACATCACCGGTCGCTTCGGCTGATCGAGGACACCCCATGAGCCCGACCCCAATGAACGAGCACATCGTGAAGAGCTTCGACGACGAACAGCGCCGCCTGCTTGAAGAGACCCTGCGCATGGGCGAGATGGCCGCCGCGCAGCTCGAATCCGCACTGGACGTGCTGGTGCGCCGCGACGACAAGGCCGCCGAACGCATCATCGCCAACGACGAGGCGATCGACGCACTCGAGAACGAGATCAGCCACGATGTCATGAAGCTGGCGCTGCGCGGCCCCATGGCCCGCGACCTGCGCGAGATCCTGGCGGCGATCCGCATCGCCTCGGACATCGAGCGCATTGGCGACTACGCGGCGAATGCGGCCAAGCGCTCGACCGCGCTGAACCTGCTGCCGCCGCTGCCGCAGATTGTCGGCCTGCAGGCGCTCGGCACGCTGGCGGTCAAACAGTTGCGGGCGGTGCTGCAGGCCTACCGCGACAGCGACGTGGAGCTGGCGCAATCGGTTCGCGCCGGCGATGCCACCATCGATGCCGCCTACACCGCGCTGTTCCGCGAACTCCTCACCTACATGATGGAGGATCCGCGCAACATCACGCCGTGCACGCACCTGCTGTTCATCGCCAAGAACCTGGAGCGGATCGGCGACCACGCCACCAACATCGCCGAGAACGTCTGGTTCCTGGTGCGCGGCGAAGAACCGCTGCCGCCGCGCGAAAAGCGCGACCTGAGCAATACGGCGACCTGAGCCCGCGGTGACCGGAGATACAGCCGTCTGATCGGCGGCAAAATCGCCCGGGCCACCGCCGGCTGACCGGCGGCGGAACCGGGCAGTTCGGCCGGCTGCCCGCACCGGCTGAAGCGGAGTAGCATGGGGATCCCACCGCGGCGGATGCCGCACCAATGGAGATCGACCCATGTCCCACAGCAAGAAGCCGATGCTGTCCGCCACCGCCCTGGCCGGTGGCCTGATCCTCGCTGGTTCCGCGTTTGCCGCCACCCCGCTGGCGCAGGGTTACATGCTGGGCACTCAGAGCACCCCCACCGCCGAAAAGGCAGCTGACGCCTCGTGCGGCGCCAAGCACGCTGCAGGCAACTGCGGCGGCATGATGATGCGTGGCCACGAAGGCGGCTGCGGCATGGCGATGATGGACGCCAACAAGGACGGCAAGATCACCCGCGCCGAGTTCGATGCCACCCATGCTGGCAAGTTCGCCCAGATCGACACCAACAAGGACGGCGTCATCGACGCCGCCGAGATGAAGGCCCACCACCAGGCCCGCATGGGCGCCGCCAAGGCCGGTGAAGGCAAGTGCGGCGAAGGCAAGTGTGGCGCCAGCGCCGACAAGAAGCCGGCTGAAGGCAAGTGCGGCGAGGGCAAGTGCGGCTCGATGTAAGCCGCGCGTTGTTGGCGTGACCATGGCCGCGACAGCACTTCCACCCACTGCCGCTGGCCTTGGTCTCCGGCGGGCCCTGCTGGGCCCGCTGCGCGCCGCCCCCGAGGGCAGTTTCGACTTCCTCGAGGCGGCACCGGAAAACTGGATGGGGGTTGGCGGCGCCTTGGGCGAGGCTTTTGATGACCTTGCCGCGCGCCACCCCATCGTCTGCCACGGCTTGTCGCTGTCGCTGGGCGGCACCACGCCGCTGGATGACCTGTTCCTGGTCCGCCTACGACAGTTCCTCGATCGCACCGGCTGCGTGCTCTACAGCGAGCACCTCAGTGCCTGCAGTGACGACCGCGGACAGCTCTACGACCTGATGCCGCTGCCGTTCAACCGGGGCGCGATTGACCACGTCAGTTCCCGCATCCGGCACGTTCAGGACATGCTCGGGCGACGCATCGCGGTGGAGAACATCTCCTACTACGCCACCTTGTTGCCTGCCGACAGTCCCGGAGCGATGCGCGAGAGCGATTTCATCAACGAAGTCCTGCACCGCGCCGACTGCGACCTCTTGCTGGACGTCAACAACATCATCGTCAACGCGACCAACCACCGCTACGACCCGCTGGATTTCCTCCACGCCATGCCGGGCGACCGCGTCGCCTACCTGCACGTGGCCGGCCATTATGATGAAGCCGAAGACCTGAAGATCGACACCCATGGCGCACCGGTCAGCCACCCGGTGTGGGACCTGCTGGCCGAAACCTACCGCCACTTCGGTCCACGCCCAACGCTACTGGAGCGCGACTTCAACCTGCCGCCACTGGACGAACTGCTGGGCGAGCTGGCCACCGTGCGCACGCACCTGGCCGCCACCGGCGCCGCGAGCCGTCGCGATGCCGCCTGAGTCACGTGACCCGCTTGCGACGCAACGCGCGCTCGCCGAACACATCCGCGACCCAGCCCACGCACCCGCGCCGGAGGGCATCGAGCCGCGACGCCTGCAGATCTACCGCGACCTGTTCTTCAACAACGTGCAGAGCCTGCTGGCTGGCAATTTCCCAGTCATCCGCCGCATCTTCGACGACGCGACCTGGAAGGCGCTGTTGCGCGACTTCTACCGCGAACATCCGGCCCGCACGCCCTTGTTCCCCGAATTGCCGCGCGAGTTCCTGTATTACCTGGACACCCGCGCCGAGCAGGGCCGCCCCGACCCCGCGTGGCTGCGCGAGCTGGCGCACTACGAGTGGGTCGAACTGGCACTGCAATTGCATGAGACCACGCCCGCGGACGTGGCCCATGATCCGGCCGGCGACCTGCTCTGCGGCCGGCCGATGCTGTCGCCGCTGGCGTGGCCCCTGGCCTACCAATGGCCGGTCCACCAGCTTGGTCCGGATTACCAACCGGAACTGCCGCCCGCGCAACCCACGCTGCTGCTCATGCTGCGCCGTGCCGATGGCCAAATCGACTTCCAGGCCCTGAGCCCGCTGACCTACCGGTTGCTGGAGCGTCTGGAGGCCTTTCCCGCGCTCACGGGTCGCGCGCAGTTGGAAGCCCTCGCCGAAGAGGCGTCCGCGCCCGACGTAGCTGCGTTCGTACGCGAAGGCGCGACGATGCTCTCGCAGTTGCGCGACGACGGCGTACTGATCGGCACACAGCGCGACTGACGCTTGCCGGAAGCCGGCAAGCACAGCGCCTCTGCTACGCTATTCCCGATGAATGACGCGAGTAACACCCCCACCACCCCATCGTTCCAGAGCATGGCCGCGCGTTTCCGTGGTTTCCTGCCGGTGGTGGTGGACGTGGAAACCGGCGGTTTCGACTGGAACCGGCATGCCCTGCTGGAGATCGCCGTGGCCCCGCTCGACCTGGATGCCCAGGGCCAGCTGGTGGTGGCCGAGGTCACCAGCAGCCACGTGATCCCGGCAGCGGGCACGGAGATCGACCCCAAGTCGCTGGAAGTCACCGGCATCGACATCGACAATCCGCTGCGCGGCGCCCTGCCTGAGCGCGCGGCGCTGGATGCGGTGTTCGCGCCGGTGCGCGAAGCCGTGAAGAAGCACGGCTGCCAGCGCGCCATCCTGGTGGGCCACAACGCGCATTTCGATCTCAACTTCCTCAACGCCGCGGTTGCGCGTTGCGGACACAAGCGCAATCCGTTCCACCCTTTCAGTGTGTTCGACACCGTCACCCTGGCCGGCGTGGCCTACGGGCAGACGGTGTTGGCGCGCGCCGCGCAGGCCGCCGGCCTGGACTGGGATGGCTCGTACGCGCACTCCGCGGTCTATGACACCGAGCGCACCGCGCAGCTGTTCTGCCGCATCGTCAACGCGTGGAACGCGAACCGGGCCGACTCAGCGTCGTAGCTTGCGCCGCAGCAGCCATGCAGCATAGACGCTGAAAACCACCGCCAGCACCGCCAATCCCACCAGCCACCAGCCTTCCCGGCGAACCACGCCTTCGCCGGCAAGCACGGTGCCCACCGCGTACGGCAGCTCGGCAATGGCCAGCGCCGACAGATACACCAGGAAGCGCACGCCCAGCAGCCCGCACAGGTAACCCGGCACCTCCGAGGGCAGCGCGAACTGCAGCAGCAGCACCACCGGGAAGTGCGCCTCGGCAGGGACCTTGTCGCGGTAGAAGTCGACCAGTCGCATCGCGCGCTGCGAGTGCACCAGGGGGCGACGGAACAGACGCCCCATCCAGTAGGCGCTCACCCCGCCCAGCAGCCAGCCCAGCCACAGCAGGCCGATGGTGACCGGCACGCCCCAGGTGTAGACCGCCACCGGCACCAGCAGCGCGCTGGAGAAGAACGCCAGCATCGCCGATGCCGCCGAAAGCGCCACGAACAGCAGCCCCCCGGTCACCGGGTGCGCCGCGATCACTGGCTCGGCCGCGGCCAGCAAGCGGTGCAGCGCGGCATTGGTGCTGTCCATCGACAGCAAAAGTGTCAACAACGCGAGCCCCAACAGGACGAAGACGGCCTGCCGCCAATGCGCTGCCACACGTTGCTGGAACGGAGTCATGACGCCAACTTGAGGCCGACCAGGCCCGCGACGATCAGCACCACGCTGGCCAATCGCAGTGCGCCCATCGGTTCGTTGAACAGCAGCACGCCCAGGATGACCGTGCCCACCGCGCCCACACCTACCCAAACGGCGTAGGCGGTGCCCACCGGCAGCGACTTCATCGCCAGCCCGAGCAGGCCGAGGCTGACGAGCATCGCCGCCGCGGTGCCCAGCGACGGCCACAGGCGGGTGAAACCTTCGGTGTACTTGAGGCCGATGGCCCAGCCCACTTCAAACAAGCCGGCCACGACCAGCAGGAACCATGCCATGGGGAAATCTCCATACCGCGTGGGGCCGTCCCCGGATGAGTATGGAGCGGCGGGGTCGTCCCCGCTTCCCGACTTTGGTGGCGACATCATCGAACGGGGCGGATGAACCGCCACGCACCCAACCGGTATCAGCCGGCGACGCGCTGGCGCACCGCCTCGAACAGGGTCACGCCCGCCGCCACCGACACGTTGAGGCTTTCCACCTCACTGCCACCGGGCATGGGGATGCGCACCAGTTGGTCGCAGTTCTCGCGGGTCAGGCGGCGCAGACCGTCGGACTCGCCGCCCAATACCAGCGCCACGTTGCCGCGCAGGTCCAGCGCATACAGCGACGCCTCCGCCTCGCCGGCCAGGCCATACAGCCATACGCCCTGCTTCTGCAGGTCGCGCATGGTGCGCGCCAGGTTGGTCACCGGCACCACCGGGATGCTGTCCGCGGCACCGGCCGAGGTCTTGCGCACCGTGGCGTTGACCTGCACCGACTTGTCCTTGGGGATGACCACCGCGGTGGCACCGGCCGCAGCGGCGCTGCGCAGGCAGGCGCCGAGGTTGTGCGGGTCCTGCACGCCATCCAGCACCAGCAGCAACGCGCGGCCCTCGGCCGCTTCGATCAGGCCTTCGAGGTCGTTTTCGCCATAGGTCTTGGCCGCCGCATAACGCGCGACCACGCCCTGGTGGCGCAGGTTGCCGACCACACCATCCAGCGCCTGCGTGGCCACCTTGCGCACGGCAATATCCAGGCGCTGGGCGCGGTTCTCGATCTCGGCCAGGCGCGGGTTCTTGGCGCCGGCTTCGATCAGCACCTCGCGCACGTGTTCGGCATCGTGCTCAAGCGCGGCCGAGACGGCATTGATGCCGGCAATCCACTGTTTCTGGCTCATTCGGGTTCCGGGGCGGGCGGCAGCGGAGCGCTGCGGCAATGCGTGGGGCGCCGCCCAAGGCGGCATGGCCGGCTATTTTCCCACATTCTCCCGGGCGTGGCCCCGGAGGCTGCCGGTTGTAGCCCGCCCATCTGCCCGTCCAGACCGCAACGTCCGGCGCGGCGTCAGTATTTCTGCTTCACCCGCTTGGCCGGCTTGCCGCGCGGTGGCAATGGCTTCACACCGCGCTCCTCCACCAAGCGGAAGTCGATCCGGCGGTCCTCCACACTGGCCTTCAGCACCACGATATCCACCCGGTCACCGAGGCGGAACTCGCGCCCCATGCGCTCGCCGCTGAGCGTGCGCCGGATCGGATCGAAGTGGTAGTAGTCGTACGGCAGCTGGGTCACGTGGATGAGGCCGTTGACCTTGGAGTCGTCCAACTCGATGAACAGCCCGAAGCTGGTGACGCCGCTGATCACACCGGAGAACTCGCCGCCGACGTGGCGCTCCATCCACGCGGCGCGGTAGCGCTCGTCCACCTCGCGCTCGGCCTCGTCCGCGCGACGCTCGCGCTCGGACGACTGCAGCGCCAGCTGCGCCATCTCGCTGGGCGAATACTTGAACTTTTCCGGGCGCACGCCGCTGAGCGCGTGCTTGATCGCGCGGTGCAACAGCAGGTCCGGGTAGCGACGGATCGGCGAGGTGAAGTGCGCGTATGCCTCCAGTGCCAAGCCGAAGTGGCCGACGTTGCCGGTGGCGTACACCGCCAGGCTCTGGCTGCGCAGCAACACCGACTCCAGCAGCGCGGCATCGGCACGCTCGCGGATCTTCTTCAGCAATTGGGTGAAGTCGCGCGGTTCCACCTGGGCCCAGGCGGGCATGCGCAGGCCGAACTCCTTGAGGAATTCCTGCAGGTCGGCGTACTTCTGTTCGGGCGGGCGCTCGTGGATGCGGAACGGCGACGGCACGTCGGCGTCGATGACGAACTTCGCCGCCTCCACGTTGGCCGCGATCATGCACTCCTCGATCAGCTTGTGCGCGTCGTTCCGCTGCAGCATGCCGGCCTGCACGACCTCGCCCTTGGGGCCAAGCACGAAGCGCACTTCGCTCGATTCGAACTCGATCGCGCCGCGGCGCTCACGCGCCTTCGACAGCACCTGGTACAACTGGTGCAAGCGCTGTACCTGCGGCAACAACGAACCGATCACGCCCAGCGCGTCCTCGCGCGCGTCGTCGGGGATGCCCTCGCCCACCGCGTTCCACACCTGGGTGTAGGTCAGGCGCGCGTGCGAATGCATCACGGCCTCGTAGAACTCAGACGAGGTCACCTCACCCTTGCGATTTACCTGCATGTCGCAGACGAAGCACAGGCGGTCCACCTTGGGCTTGAGCGAGCAGATGCCGTTGGACAGCGTCTCCGGCAACATCGGCACGACGAAACCGGGGAAATACACCGACGTGGCGCGCTTCTGCGCCTCGTCGTCCAGCGGTGTACCGGGGCGGACGTAGTGCGACACGTCGGCGATGGCCACCACCAGGCGATAGCCATTGCGGCTCGGTTCGCAGTAGACCGCGTCGTCGAAGTCCTTGGCGTCCTCGCCGTCGATGGTCACCAGTGGCAGGTGGCGGATGTCCACGCGGCCGGCGACTTCCGCCGGCTGCACATCCACCGGCACCGCAGCCGCTTCGGCCAGTACCGCAGCCGGGAATTCGTGGGGCAGTTCATGGCCGTGGATCGCGGCCTGCACGGCCAGCGAGGCGGTCAGGCGGTCGCCCAGCACCGTCAGCACGCGGCCGATCGGCGGGCGGTTGGTGTCCGCGGCATGTACCAGCTCGCACACCACCAGTTGGCCGTTCTGCGCGTCCATTCGCGCATCGGCGGGGATCATCACGTTGCGCTGGATACGGCGGTCGTCCGGCACGACGAAGCTGATGCCGGCTTCCACGGTGAAGCGGCCGATCAGGCGGTTGAGCCTGCGCTCCAGCACCTCGACGATCGAGCCTTCGCGACGGCCGCGGCGGTCCACGCCGGTCACGCTGGCCAGCACGCGATCGCCGTGCATGGCCTTGCGCATCTCGAACGGCGGCAGGAACAGGTCGTCGCCACCGCCCGCATCCGGGCGCAGGAAGCCGAAGCCATCCGGGTTGGCGATGACGATGCCGGGAATCAGGTCCATCCGCTGCGCGGGCACGAAGCCACCGCGACGGTTCTGCAGCAACTGGCCATCGCGCAGCATGGCGCGCAGGCGGTTGCTGAGGGCCTCGAAGCGGTCCGCGTCGGTCAGACCCAGGCGCTCGGCCAAGGTGGCGGCATCCATTGGGCCATCGGCTGCGGTGATGAGCTGCAGGATCAGTTCGCGGCTGGCGATGGGGTGCTCGTACCGCGCGGCCTCGCGCTCGGCGTGCGGGTCGCGTTGCACGGACTTGCCGGCGGCCCGGACTGCGGGCGCTACGGCTTTGGCCGCAGTGCGCGGCTTGAAGCCGGGAGGCGGTGGCTCCGGCATCCACCCTGGTCGCTTGGACGCGGACTTGCCCGCACCTGGCTTGGTCGCCCGGGCCTTGCCACCACCCGCCGCGCTGGCGCCTTGGCGTTTGCCGCCCGGCCCTGCCGGCTTGCCGGTGCCCGTGAACCCTGCGCCGGCCTTGCCCGCGCCACCCTTACCACGTCCTGCGGTTTTTCTTGTCATGCCGGTGATGGTCTCACATCGCCCCATTAAGACGGTGTGGGTGCGGGCGGATGCGCGGTTGGCCACAGCGGGCGTCCACGGCCTGCCGGCGGCGGAGTTGTCGCAAATCAAGGACGACACCTGCGCATCCCCCTAGCCTGCCAAGGTCACACCATTGGCCCCGCCATGCCTGCCCCTGCTTCCCATCTCGACCTGGCCTTGCGGCTGCTGCCGTTGCTCGACCTGACCAGCCTGGGCGAGGACGACACGCCCGCGCAGATCGCGGCGCTCTGTGCCGCAGCCGTGTCGGCCAGCCCTGGCCCGGCAGCGGTCTGCGTGTACCCGGAGCATGTCACTACCGCACGGCATGCCCTGGGCGAAGGCACGATCAGGGTCGCCACCGTGGTGAATTTCCCGGAAGGCAACGGGGGCGTGGAGCGCATCCACCGCGAGACCCGGCGTGCGCTGGCCGCGGGCGCCGAAGAGATCGACATGGTGTTCGACTACCGCGCCTTCCTGCGTGGCGACGTCGCGCTCGCCAGGGACGGTGTCATTGCCTGCCGCGAGGCATGCGGCAAGGACGTGCCACTGAAGCTGATCCTGGAGACAGGCGTCCTGGGCGAAACCAGCCTGATCCACCGCGCCAGCCGGATCGGCATCGAGGCCGGTGTCGACCTCCTCAAGACCTCAACCGGCAAAGTCGCGGTGAACGCCACGCTGTCCGCCGCAGGCGCGATGCTGGATGCGATCGAAGCCACCGGGGGACATTGCGGACTGAAAGTGTCCGGCGGCATCCGCACCCTCGACGACGCCGCGCCGTACCTGGCATTGGCCGATACGCGCATGGGGCCCGACTGGGCCACGCCACGCCACTTCCGCATCGGTGCCAGCGCACTGTTCTCCGCGGTGCTGGCCGCCATCCACTGACACGACCTTCCACATGAGCACACCCCACCTCGACGCCGAACCGGGCCAGATCGCCGATACCGTGCTGCTGCCGGGCGACCCGCTGCGCGCCCGCCACATCGCCCGCGAGTTCCTCGATGGTGCGATGGAAGTGAACACCCGCCGCAACATGCTGGGCTACACCGGCACGTTCCGCGGGCAGCGGGTGTCGGTGCTGGGCAGCGGCATGGGCATCCCGTCGTGCGCGATCTACGCCACCGAGCTGGCGCGTTTCCACGGGGTCAAGCGGATCGTGCGCATCGGCACCTGCGGCGGCGTGGGCGACGTCGCCCTCGGGGACATCCTGCTGGCGCAATCGGCCAGCACCGATTCGCGATTCAACCGGCTGCAGTTCGGCGGGCACGATCTCTCGGCGTGCGCCGACTTCGATCTGCTGCGCGCCGCTGTCGACGCAGCAGGGCAGCTGGACATCCGCGCTTCGGTAGCAGGGGTGTTCAGCACGGACAGCTTCTACGACGGCGATCCGCACCTGGTCGAGCGGCTGGTCCGTCACCGCATTGTCGGGGTGGAGATGGAATCCGCCGGGCTCTATGGGCTGGCGCTGCGCGAGGGGGTTCGCGCGCTATCCGTGCTGGCAGTCAGCGACCACCTGCAGCGTGGCGAGCACATGGCACCGGAGCAGCGCGAACAGGGCCTTTCGACGATGGTGGCGCTGGTGCTGGATGCTCTTGCCGACGACGCGGGTTAGGCGGCTGTTTGGGACGACGCGAGGGATTTGCGGGACCGACAGCGTCGTGGGCGACCGCAGACGCCCCAACAGAAGGCCTGTTTTCCCTACCTCAGAAACACAAAACCCCGCTCGTTGGCGGGGTTTGCGAAGGGATGTACCCTTTTGATTTGGTGCCCAGGAGAGGACTCGAACCTCCACGGTTTTACCCGCTAGTACCTGAAACTAGTGCGTCTACCAATTCCGCCACCTGGGCATTTCGTTCGGCGATGTTGCTGCCTTGCGAGCCGCGTATTCTGGGACTACACCCCCACCCTGTCAACACCTTTTTTGTCGGCTTGAAGAAGAATCCGTTCGGGGCTACGGTTTGGCCACAACCAGTGAACTTGCGGGCGGTGCGCACGGCGCGTCGCCCGCTTCTACTTTTGGAGAAGAGCGTGACCAAGCCCACCCCGCCCCCCTTGCTGATTTCCCGCTTCGATTGCGAGCGCCTGGAGGCGCTGCTGGAAACCCCCATCGCGCGCGGACACGACACCCAGGCCCTGCAGGCCGAGCTGGAACGCGCCGAGATCGTCGAGCCAGCCCAGATGCCCGCCGACGTCATCACCATGAATTCCACCGCCCGCTTCCTGGATGAGAACAGCGGCGAAGAACGCGAAATGACCCTGGTGTTCCCGCGCGATGCCGATGGCAGCGCCGACAAGGTGTCCATCCTCGCCCCGGTCGGCAGCGCCCTGCTCGGCCTGCGCATCGGCGACAGCATCGAGTGGCCCATCCCGGGCGGCCGCACCATCCGCCTGCGCGTGCTGTCGATCCAGTACCAGCCCGAGGCCGCCGGCGACTTCACCCGCTGAGCCTCGCGCGCCGTTTGCGGCCACGGCGGTCGCAGTGTTTGCGACCGCTGCCGCATATCGTCACCGCCCCGGCCCGACGGCCGGGCCGGCGGTTAGAATCGCCGGGACACCCGAGCGAGCGCACCGCCTCCGCATGACCGGTTTTGCCCAATGAATGATTCCGTACGCCCGGCCTTCCACGGCTTCGAGCAGATCCCGCTGCGCGAGTACGCCGAACGCGCCTACCTCGACTACTCGATGTACGTGGTGCTCGACCGCGCCCTGCCCTTCCTGGGCGACGGGCTCAAGCCGGTGCAGCGCCGCATCATCTATTCGATGAGCGAGCTGGGGCTGAACGCCGCCTCCAAGCCGAAGAAGTCCGCACGCACCGTCGGCGACGTCATCGGCAAGTACCACCCGCATGGCGACAGCGCTTGCTACGAGGCGATGGTGCTGATGGCGCAGCCGTTCTCGTACCGCTATCCGCTGGTGGAGGGCCAGGGCAACTTCGGCTCCACCGACGACCCGAAGTCGTTCGCGGCGATGCGCTACACCGAGTCCAAGCTGACCCCCATCGCCGAAGTGTTGTTGGGCGAGCTGGGCCAGGGCACGGTGGACTGGACGCCCAACTTCGACGGCACGCTGGAAGAGCCCTCGTGGATGCCGGCGCGCCTGCCGCACCTGCTGCTCAACGGCACCACCGGCATCGCGGTGGGCATGGCCACCGACGTGCCGCCGCACAACCTCAATGAAGTGGTCAGCGCCTGCGTGCGCCTGCTCGACGACCCGGACGCGACCACCCGCGACCTGTGCGAGCACGTGCTCGGCCCGGACTACCCGACCACGGCCGAGATCATCACCCCGCGCGCCGACCTGCTGCAGATGTACGAGACCGGGCTGGGCAGCGTGCGCGCCCGCGCGGTATACGAGAAGGACGGCAACAACATCGTCGTCACCGCACTGCCTTACCAGGCCTCGCCGGGCAAGGTGATCGAGCAGATCGCCACGCAGATGCGCGCGAAGAAGCTGCCGTGGCTGGAGGACCTGCGCGACGAGTCCGACCACGCCAATCCCACCCGCATCGTGCTGGTCACGCGCAGCAACCGCGTGGACACCGACCAGCTGATGGGTCACCTGTTCGCCACCACCGACCTGGAGAAGAGCTACCGGGTCAACTTCAACGTGATCGGCCTGGACGGCCGCCCGCAGGTGAAGGGGCTGAAGCAGTTCCTGAGCGAGTGGCTGCACTTCCGCACCGACACGGTCACGCGCCGCCTCAAGCACCGCCTGGACAAGGTCGAGCGCCGCCTGCACCTGTTGGCCGGCTTGCTGGTCGCTTTCCTCAACCTGGACGAGGTGATCCGCATCATCCGCACCGAGGATGAGCCCAAGGCCGTGCTGATGGCGCGCTTCGGGCTGACCGAGGAGCAGACCGACTACATCCTTGAGACCCGGCTGCGCCAGCTGGCGCGCCTGGAGGAGATGAAGATCCGTGGCGAGGAAGCCGAGCTGATCGCCGAGCGCGACCGCATCCAGGCCACGCTGGAAAGCAAGGCCAAGCTACGCAAGCTCGTGAAGGATGAGCTGCTGGCCGACGCCAAGAAGTTCGGCGACGCGCGCCGCTCGCCGCTGGTCGCCCGTGGCGCGGCACAGGCCATCTCCGAATCCGAACTGGTGCCCAGCGAACCGATGACCGTGGTGCTCAGCGAGAAGGGCTGGGTGCGCGCGGCCAAGGGCCACGACATTGATGCTGGCGGACTGAGCTATCGCGAGGGCGACGGCCTGCTCGGCGCAGCCAAGGCGCGCAGCACGCAGCAGGTGGCATTCCTCGACTCCACCGGCCGTGCGTATTCGACAGTGGTCCATTCGCTGCCCTCCGCGCGTGGCAATGGCGAGCCGTTGACCGGGCGGTTCTCGCCAGCCGCGGGCGCGTCGTTCCAGACGCTGGCCAGCGGCGCCGATGACGACCGTTTCGTATTGGCGTCCTCGCACGGGTACGGCTTCGTCACCCGTTTCGAGAACCTCACTGGTCGCAACAAGGCCGGCAAGGCGATGCTGTCGCTGACACCGGGCGCCAAGGTGCTGCAACCCGCGGCCGTAGGTGCGCTGGACCAGGATCGCGTGGTCGCGGTGACCAACGTCGGCCACCTGCTGGCGTTCCCGGTGGCCGAGTTGCCCGAGCTGGACAAGGGCAAGGGCAACAAGCTGATCGACATTCCGAAGGCGAAGCTGGGCACGGAACGCGTGGTGGCGGTGGCGGTGGTCCCGGCGGGCGGCATGCTGACGGTGAAGTCCGGGGCGCGCACGATGTCGCTATCGTGGAAGGACCTGGAGGCGTATGTCGGTGCGCGTGCGACGCGCGGTGGATTGTTGCCGCGGGGTTGGCAGAAGGTGGATGGCCTCGATGTCGGCTGACGATTCGACCGTAACCCGCGCCACGCCGCGCTTGAGATTGTCGTGCATCCATTGCACGGCGGCGCGCCTCTGACACACGCCTCCACCCACTGACGAGGAGCACGAATGGAACCGGAGTTCTGGCACGACCGTTGGCATGAAGGCCGCATCGGCTTCCACCAGGACAAGGCGACGCCGCTGATGCTCAAGCATTGGCCGTCGCTGGGCATCGCACCCGGTTCGCGAGTGTTCGTACCGCTGGCGGGCAAGTCGCTGGACATGCTGTGGTTCGCGTCGCAGGGCTACCGCGTGCTGGGCGTGGAGCTGTCGCGCGTGGCGGTGGAGCAGTTCTTCACCGAGAACGACCTGCCCTACACCATCACCGAATCGCCCTACGGCCGCCACTACCGTTCGGGCGAGATCGAGCTGGTGTGTGGGGATGCGTTCACCCTGGACGCGGGGCTCCTTGCCACGTGCGACGCGGTGTTCGACCGCGCGGCGTTGATCGCGCTGCCGCCGCCGATGCGCGAGCGCTACGCTCGTGAGTTGTACGCGCGCCTGCCCGGCCGCTGCAGGGGACTGCTGATCACGCTGGAATACCCGCAACACGAGAAGGAAGGCCCCCCGTTCTCGGTCGTCGAGGATGAGGTGCGGGCGTTGTACGGCGAGATCTGGCAGATCGAGACGCTGGAGCGGCGGGACATCCTGGCGCAGCAGCCCCAGTTCGTGGCCGAGGGGGTTACGGCATTGGAGACAGTGGTGTATCGGTTGCACCGCTGAACGCCACTCACTCCTGCTCCCACGGCGGAACCCCACCCAGGCGCTCCGCCAGGAAATCGACGAACGCGCGCACCCGCGGTGGCACCAGCCGCCGTTGGGGCATGACCGCGTGGATCCCGGTGTCGGCCAGCGGGTAGTCCGGCAGCACGCGCAACAGGCGGCCGACGCGCAGGTCGTCATGCACGTGCCAGGTGGAGTGCAGCGCGATGCCGAGTCCGGCAACCGCCGCGTCGCGCAGCAGTTCGCCCTGGTTGCTCTCGAGGCGGCCGCTTACCCGCACCGCGACTTCACCGTGGCCATCCTGTAGCCGCCACACGTCCTGCCGGCCTTGGCTGCCGACCAGCAGCAGGCACTGATGCGCGGCCAGGTCGGCCGGCGTCTGCGGCGTGCCGTGCGCGCCCAGATACGCCGGCGAGGCGCACAGCAGGCGCCGGTTGGTCGCAATCTGGCGCGCGACCAGGCTGGAGTCGTCGAGCGTGCCGATGCGGATCGCCAGGTCCATGCCCGCGCTCACCAGATCGACCTTGAGGTCGTTGAGGTCGACGCTGACCCGCACCGCCGGGTGCCGGGCCAGGAATTCGGGCAGCAGCGGCGAGACGTACAGCCGGCCGAACGTCGAGGACATGGTCACTCGCAGGGTGCCTGCCACGCCGCTGCCGGTGCGGCGCAGGCCATCGGCCAGTGCATCCAGGTCCTCGACCAGCGGCCGGCCCTGCTCGGCCAACAGCAGGCCTTCGGGCGTGGGATGCAGCTGGCGGGTGGTCCGGTGCAGCAGGCGCACCCCCAGGTCGCGCTCCAGCCGCTTCAGGCGCTGGCTGGCCACCGCCACCGACAGGTCCAGGCTGCGCGCGGCGGCGCTGATCGAGCCCAGGTCCAGCACCCGCAGGAACAGGGCGATGTCGCCGATCCGATCCATATTCTCAATCACTCATTGAAAGTGTTTGCACATATGCCCGGTTTCTGGCGAAGGTGCAACGAACCAGACTGGCGCCCTTCCTCCCCGGAACCCCGCCATGCACCCCTCCTCCCCCTCCCCGGCCGCCCCCGGCGGCGCCCGCATCCCGCCCGCGCTGTACGCGTTGACCATCGGCGCATTCGGCATCGGCACCACCGAGTTCGTGATCATGGGCCTGCTGATGCAGGTCGCGGCCGACCTCAAGGTGACCATCGCCGCCGCCGGGCTGCTAATCTCCGGCTATGCGCTGGGCGTGTTTGTCGGCGCGCCACTACTGACCGCGGCGACCGGCAAGCTGCCGCGCAAAGCGGCGCTGGTCGCGCTGATGGTGATCTTCACCCTCGGCAACCTCGCCTGTGCGCTGGCACCCAACTACGAGGTGCTGATGGCGGCGCGGGTGTTGACCTCGCTCGCGCACGGCACCTTCTTCGGCATCGGCGCGGTGGTCGCCACCGGGCTGGTCGCGCCGGACCGCAAGGCCTCGGCGATCTCGATCATGTTCACCGGCCTTACCGTGGCGACGCTGCTGGGCGTGCCCGCCGGCGCGTGGCTCGGCCTGCACCTGGGCTGGCGCGCGACGTTCTGGGCGGTGGCCGTGATCGGCGTGATCGCCACCGCGGTGATCGCGACCCTGGTGCCGAAGGACCACGGTGACCGCCAAGGCATCGCGATCCGCGAGGAGGTCAAGGTGCTCGGCCGCCCGCAGGTGCTGCTTGGCCTGGCCGCGACGGTGCTCGGCTACGCCGGCGTGTTCGCGGTGTTCACTTACATCCAGCCGATTCTGACCGAGATCAGCGGCTTCAGCGAAAGCGCGGTTTCGCCGATCCTGCTGGTGTTCGGCGTCGGCATGATCGCCGGCAACCTGATCGGAGGCCGGCTCGCCGACCGCCGCCTGCTGCCGACCCTGATCGGCTCGCTCGCGCTGCTGGCCGTGGTGCTGGGGGTGATGACCTTCGCCGTGCGCGACCCGATCGCCGCGGTGGTGTTCACCGGGCTGCTCGGCGCCGCCGCCTTCGCCACCGTCGCGCCCCTGCAGTTGCGCGTGCTGCAACAGGCGCAGGGTGCGGGTGAGAACTTGGCATCGAGCTTCAACATTGCCGCCTTCAACCTCGGCAATGCGATCGGCGCGTGGCTGGGTGGCGTGGTGATCGCGCGCGGCCCGGGGCTGGGCGCCGTGCCATGGACCGCGGCGGTGGTGACCCTGGCCGGCCTGGCGATCGTGCTGTGGAGCGTGCGCCGCGAGGTCCGCCCCGCGCCGCGCCTGGCCATCGTCGCCGCCGACTGAGTCGCTCGCGCCCTCGCACCACCCGGCCTCACGCCTTCCCAACCCGCGCGGTGCTGGACTGTGCCACGCCGCCCGCTTCCCCAAAGGTGATCCCCATGACTGCAACCCCGCAAAAACCCGTGCTGTTCGTCCTCACCAGCCACGGCCGCAAGGGCGACACCGGCCAGCCGACCGGCTTCTACCTCGGCGAGGTCACCCACCCGCTGGCCGAGCTCGATGCCGCCGGCATCCCGGTCGAGTTCGCCTCGATCCAGGGCGGGGAACCGCCGGTCGACGGACTCGACCTCGATGACGCGACCAACGCGCGCTTCTGGAATGATCCACGTTTCCGCGACGCGATCCGCACCACCCTGCGCCTCGACGACGTCGATCCGGCGAAGTACGCCGCGATCTTCTTTGCTGGCGGCCACGGCGCGATGTGGGACTTCCCCACCAGCGATGCGGTGCGCCGCGTGACCCGCGAGCTGTACGAAGCCGGTGGCGTGGTTGCCGCGGTCTGCCACGGCCCGGCGGCACTGGTGAACGTGACCCTGACCGACGGCAGTTACCTGGTCTCCGGCAAACGGGTCAGCGCGTTCACCGACAGCGAGGAGCGCGCGGTGCAGCTCGACGGCACGGTGCCGTTCCTGCTCGCCAGCCAGCTAGCGGCGCGCGGCGCCCACCACGAGGCCGCGCCCGACTGGACCGCGCAGGTGGTGGTCGACGGCCGCTTGGTCACCGGCCAGAACCCTCAGTCGGCCAGCGGCGTCGGCGCGGCGATCCGGTCGTTGCTGACCCAACAAGGCTAGGCACGCCGCGTGCCGGCTTGGGCGGCAAGTTTGACGCCAAGCAACTAATGGCGGCGCCACGCCCCCCACTCCGAGGCGGGGCGTGCCGGTGAAAAAAGGAAGCCCTGGCCCAGCTCGCAACCGATCTCCATCAGGTAATCGCACTGCTCACGGGTTTCGATACCCTCGGCGATAACGTCCATGCCCAGCGTACCGGCCATGGCAATCACCGCGCGCACGACGGCCTCACTGCCGGCCTTCTCTCCCCGGCGCAGCGCATTGACGAACGAGCGGTCGATCTTGAGCGCATGCAGGGGAAACCGGTGCAGGTAGCTCAACGATGAGTAGCCGGTGCCAAAATCATCCAGCGCGGCGACCACGCCTGCCTCGCGCAGCACTTCGAGCGTGGCCCGCACCTGGTCGGGGTTGTCGAGCAGCGCGCCCTCGGTCACTTCCACCCGGATGCGATCATGCGACAGATGGTGTTCGTCGAGCAGATTCAACAACTGCTCGGCCAACGCAGGTGAACGGAAATGGCGTGGCGACACGTTGATCGTGACGTAGCCCATGTCTTCCCGTTGCGCCTGCACCAGGCGACAGGTTTTTTCAAACATCTGCCAATCGATCTGCTCGACGCTGCCGTTTTCCTCGGCTGCCCCCAGGAAGTCACCAGGCGTCAAGATGCCACGACTGGGGTGTCGCCAACGCAGTAGTGCTTCGTAGCCCACAACGTGCCGGTCGTGCAGTCGCAGGATGGGCTGGAAATACGGGATGAACTCGGATCGCTGCACGGCACGCCGCAGGTCGCTTTCCAGTTCAAGCAGTTCGAGCGCCTCGCCGAGCAGCCGCTTGTCGAATATTTCAAAACGCTGCCTACCACGCGCCTTGGCCCGGTACATGGCGACGTCGGCATCGCGCAGCATCTCCTCCGCCCTCTCGTAACGCTCGTGGCCAAGGGCGATCCCGATGCTGGCAGACGTGAACAACTCCTTTCCATCGATCAGCATCGGCTTGCCCAGCGAATCAATCACGCGCTGCGCGAGATTGCAGGCTTCCTCGGGAAGATTCACGTCCTCGAGCAACATCGCGAACTCGTCACCACCCAGGCGAGCGACCACGTCGAAAGGTCGCACGCATGCCGCAAGCCTCGTTGCTGCCTGCTTCAGCATTTCGTCACCCGCGTGGTGCCCAACGCTGTCATTGACGACCTTGAAGCGATCAAGGTCGAGAAAGAGCACGGCGAAACTGTGGTCGGGGCTGCGCCTCCGCCTTGCCATTGCGCGATCAAGCGCACCGTAGAGGAAGCTACGGTTTGGAAGCCCGGTCAGCGAGTCGTGGAGGGTCTCGTGCATCAGTTGCTGTTCGACCCGCTCGCGCTCGCTGATCTGCTGGCGCAGTTCGCCTACCACCGACGCCAGTTCGCGCGTGCGGCTCTCCACCCGCCTTTCGAGGTCCGCCTGCGCCTGCTTGCGGTCCAATGCCGTCAAGATGTGCTGGGCGACGTAAGCAAGCAGCGCCTGATCCTCGCCGCCGTAATGGACATCAGGGTCGTAACTCTGCACGAGGATTGCACCCCGCACCGTACCTCCCGAAACCATCGGCACCCCGAGCAGATCTTCTGCAACGGACCCAACGAAAACGCCGGAGGGAATGCCAAGCCGGGAAATCGCCTGCTCCGGCGGCCCCACCACCGCCTTGCCACTGCGGACCAGCCCCAAGGTAATCGTGTCGCGCATCTCGTCGGCTGGGATGTCCACGCCGATACTAACCAGGCCCGGGTCCTTTTCATCGGAGTGGTAAATGAAACGGAGGGTGTCCCGCTCGCCATCGTAAAGTGCGATGATGAAGTTGCGCGCGTACATCAGCCCGCCAACGACTTCGTGAATGCACGCGAGCATCTCGCTCATGTCCAGCTCGGCACTGGCAAGGTCCGCAATGCGGTACAACGCCGCCTGCAGTTGCTCACCCCTTTTTCGCTCCCTTACCTCCTCCGTCAGCGCCTGGGTCCGCTCTTCCACGCGCTTTTCCAACTCCTCGTGTGCCTGCTTGCGCTGCAACGCAGTGAGGATGTGCTGTGCAACGAAGGCCAGCAGGGCACTATCTTCCTCCGTGTAGCGGTTGTGCTCGTCGTATGACTGCACCACCACCGCACCGCGCACCCGGCCTTCGGCGACCATCGGCACGCCCAGCCAGTCCGCACTATCGGGGCCGAACTCGCCCGCCGCCCCCAAGCCAAGCGCTTCCCGCAACTGGCGTGAGGGCCCCATCACCGGCCGGCCGCCGCGGATCACCGCCATCGTGAGGCTGTTTTCCATGCGGGCCGCCGGCATCTCCTCGCCTGCACGGATGGCATTGGGCGCCGCGACATCAGCGAAATAAACGAACCTGACGCTGTCCAGCTCCGGGTCGTACAGCGAAATGAAAAAATTCTCCGCGTACATCAATCCCGCGACCACCGCGTGCGTGCACCGAAGCGTTTCGGCCATGTCGAGCTTGCTGCTCGCCAGGTCGGCAATCAGATAGGACGCGCTCTGCAGCCTGGCCGCCTTCTCCAGGCGCCCGGTGGCGCGGCGAGCGGCGGCGAGCTCGGACTCGGCCCGCATCCGCACTGCCAGCAGCGCAAGGAATGCGCGCAGCCCCGGCGGGGCAGCGCCAGGCAGCCCCATCGTGTCCGGCCATTCAGCCAGGATGACTGACTGGGCGAAGGCCAGCGAGTATCCGACCTGTACCCAGCCGGACTCCCGGGACTGGCTCACCACACAACCTCGCCGACGCCGGGCTTGCTCAATCAGCGTCGACTCCGCGAGCGAAAGCGGCGTGGTCGGCCACTGATGGCGAAGCGGTTGGCCCTCGGGCGTGAGGCCGGCTACCCAGACCAAGCGGGCGTTGCGGCACCCAAAGACCGTCTCGGCCAAATCCAGCACCATCGCGTCCAATTCACTTGGGTTCGTCGGGACACGCGGAAGGCAGGCCGCCGAGGGCGCCAACGCCGCCTCGGTCTCGGCCCTTCGATCGCCGTGCTGCGCCTCATCATGTGTGGACTTGGACATTGCCTGTGTTGGCAACGTGCCGTGGTGCGGGAAGCGGCCGCCGGCAACTCCCGAGGCACCTTGGGGCCCTCAGGCGCCAACCTTTGCCCCCCCACGCCGGATTCAGCCCGCCGTCGCCGCGTGCACCCCCGCGACCGCCCGCCCAGAGGGGTCGGCCATCGTTTCGAAGGCGGCATCCCAGGCGATGGCGGCCGGCGTGGAGCAGGCAATCGACTTGCCGCCGGGGACGGTGCGCGCGCACGCGTCACCCGGAAACACCTGTTCGAACAGGCGGCGGTAGAAGTACGCCTCCTTTGTCTGCGGCGGGTTGATGGGGAAGCGCTGCTCGACCGCCGCGAAGTCCGCATCGCTGACTTGGCCCTCGGCGTGCGCCTTGAGCCCGTCGATCCAGCCATAGCCGACGCCGTCACTGAACTGCTCCTTCTGCCGCCACAGGATTTCCGGCGGCAGGTAGCCCTCGAAGGCTTCGCGCAGGACCGCCTTTTCGATGCGCACGCTGCCATCGGGGCGGGCGCCGGCCATCTTGTGCGCGGCGTCCATGCGCATCGCCACGTCCAGGAACTCCACGTCCAGGAACGGCACCCGCGGCTCGACGCCCCACGCCATCATCGACTTGTTCGCGCGCAGGCAGTCATAGCTGTGCAGGGCGTCGAGCTTGCGCACCAGCTCTTCGTGGAATTCGACCGCGTTGGGCGCCTTGTGGAAGTACAGGTAACCGCCAAAGATCTCGTCGCTGCCCTCGCCCGACAACACCATCTTCACTCCCATCGCCTTGATCCGGCGCGCCAGCAGGTACATGGGCGTGGAGGCGCGAATGGTGGTCACGTCGTAGGTCTCGATGTGGCGGATCACCTCGGGCAGCGCGTCCAGCCCCTCTTCGAAGGTGTAGGTGAAGCCATGGTGCACGGTGCCCAGGGCGTCGGCGGCCACCTGCGCCGCTTTCAGGTCAGGTGATCCCTCCAGCCCGATGGCGAAGGAATGCAATCGTGGCCACCACGCCTCCGACTGGTCGTCCTCCTCCACGCGTCGACGGGCGAAACGCGCGGCGCAGGCAGCCACCAGCGACGAGTCCAAACCACCCGACAGCAGCACGCCGTAGGGCACGTCGCTCATCAGCTGGCGGTGCACGGCGCGCTCGAAGGCTTCGCGCAACTCAGTCTTGTCCGCGGCCACGCCGGCCACGGCGGCGTAATCACGCCATGCGCGTTCGTAGTAGCGGATTGGCGCGCCGCTGGCACACCGCGAATCGGCACTGTCGTAATAATGGCCCGGCGGAAACGGCGCCACGTCGTCGCACACGCGCACCAGCGCCTTCATCTCCGACGCCACCCACAGCCGGCCGTCGGCATCATGCCCCCAGTACAGCGGGCAGATGCCCATGTGGTCGCGGGCGATCACCACGCGGCGTTGGGCCCGGTCCCACAGGGTGAAAGCGAAGATGCCATTGAGCTGCGCCAACCAGGCGCCGATGTCGCTGCCATCGCGGTACAGCGCGTTGACCACTTCGCAGTCCGAGCCGGTCTGGAAGGCATACGGTCGTGCGAGGCGGCGTTCCAGATCGCGGTGGTTGTAGATCTCGCCGTTGACTGCCAGCACCAGCTCGCCGCCGGCCGAGCGGATGGGTTGGGCGCCACCGGCCGGGTCCACGATGGCGAGGCGCTCGTGCACGAGGATGGCGGAGGCGTCAACGTGGACGCCGCTCCAGTCGGGACCGCGGTGGCGCTGCCGCGCGGACAGCGACAGGGCCAGCGGGCGAAGCGGCGAGAGGTCCACGCCGGGGCGGAGGTCGAACACACCGAGGATCGAGCACATGATTGAGTTCCTGGGAAAGGTGAAAACAAAAAGGCCCGCACTTCGCAGTGCAGGCCTTGGAGAGAGCGAGTTAGCGGTTACGCGTGCTAGTCGCCGGCCTGCGGGAGGCTGGCGTTGTTATTCAGGTTGTTGCCGCGCACCGACGCGCAACCGGACCCCATCGGGGTGGTGCTGGCGCTGGCAGGGGTGGCAACGGAGGTCATGGACCGATCCTGCTACATCGCCAGAAGGTGCGCAAGCGACGCTTTCACCTGAAACGAAAGACTGCGCGCCGCCACGCCCGCGTTGATTCGATAAGCTGGGCGTGGAGGAAACGATCATGAAATGGATGCTGCGCGGTTTTCTGCTCGTTGCCGGCATGGCCGCCCTGCTGGCGCTGCTGGCGTGGGCCCTGCTGCGCGGCAGCCTGCCCCGCCTTGATGGCGAGCTCGCGCTTGCCGGGCTCTCCGCACCGGTGACCGTGCAACGCGATGCACTCGGCACGGTCACGATCGACGCGGACAACGAAGCCGATGCCATGCGCGCGCTCGGCTACGTGCACGCGCAGGAGCGCTACTTCGAGATGGACCTGATGCGCCGTACGGCCGCCGGCGAACTGGCGGCGCTGTTTGGCCCGCGCGCGGTGGAACTGGACAAGTCACGCCGAATCCACCGCATGCGCGCCCGCGCCGTTCGCGACCAGGCACTCATCGCGGGCGACAAGCGCGGCGTGATCGACGCCTACGTCGAAGGCGTGAACGCAGGACTGGCGGACCTGCGCACCCGCCCTTGGCCCTACCTGCTGC
This sequence comes from Lysobacter daejeonensis GH1-9, assembly GCF_000768355.1. Classification (GTDB taxonomy): domain Bacteria; phylum Pseudomonadota; class Gammaproteobacteria; order Xanthomonadales; family Xanthomonadaceae; genus Aerolutibacter; species Aerolutibacter daejeonensis. The sequence goes on along the minus strand of NZ_AVPU01000002.1, from coordinate 194,857 downwards.
TGCGTACCCAACCGGCGCCTTGGCGCGGGGAAGACAGCGCACTCACCGGCTATGCGATGTACTTTGACCTGCACGACTCCGCGAACGCACGCGAGCTGGCCCTTTGGCGGTTGCAACCGCGCCTGCCAGCGCCTCTGTTCAACCTGCTGGCCCATGACGGCAGCCGATGGGACGCCCCTATCGCGGGTCGATCGCGCGGCGACGCGGCGCTGCCCGCGGCCAGCGACCTGGACCTGCGTACGCTACCGGCCACGGGCTCGGCCCACGTGGAACGGCTTGACGATGTCGCCGCCACCGGCAGCAACAACTTCGCGGTGGCGGGCGCACTGACACGCGACGGACGCGCCATCGTCGCCGATGACATGCACCTGGGGTTGCGCACACCCAACATCTGGTTCCGCGCACGCCTGCGCTATGCCGATGCGAAGGCGGCCGGCGGTCGGGTGGATGTCAGCGGTTTCACCCTGCCGGGCTTGCCCACCGTTGTGGTGGGCAGCAACGGGCACGTCGCGTGGGGCTTCACCAACGGCTATGGCGACTGGCTCGACTGGCGTCGCGAGCGCCCTTGCCAGCAGCAGGAAGCACCCGGGCGTTGCGAGCCGATCGTCCGATACCCGGAACCCATCGCCGTTGCCGGCAGCCAGCCGGTGCCCTTCACCGTGGAGGAGTCCGCGTGGGGGCCGATCCTGCACCACGAGCCGGACGGAACGGCCCTGGCCCTGCGCTGGACCGCGCATCAGCCCGGCGCAATCAACTTCGGCCTGAGCCACTTCGCGCGGGCCGGGTCGCTGGATGAGGCACTCGCGTATGCCGATACCGCCGCCGTACCGGGCCAGAACCTGGTGATCGGCGACCGGAGCGGCCGCATCACGTGGCGCATGCTGGGCCCGATGCCCATGCGCGGTGAAGGCTGCTCGACGCACCACCTGGTCGAGGCAGGGAACGCGTGCCGCCCCTGGCCAGTCTCGACAGCCCATGCCCCGGCCGTGGTCGATCCTGCGGCCGGCCGGTTGTGGACCGCCAACAGTCGCGTCGTCGACGGCAACGCCCTCGACCGCATTGGCGACGGCGGCTATGTGCTCGGCACCCGCGCCCGCCAGATCCGCGATGCGCTCTTCGCGCAGGAACGCTTCGAGGAGCGTGACCTCCTGGCCATCCAGCTCGACGATCGCGCGGGGCTGTTGACCCCATGGTGGCACCTGTTGCGCGACAGTGCCGCGCGCACCCGCCTGCCGGCCCTGAACGCACTCGCCGATGTGGCATCGCACTGGGAAGGGCGCGCGGCGCCGGAGGCGGTCAGCTACCGGCTGGTGCGGACGTGGCGCCTCGCCGTGAATCGTCGCATCGAGGACGGGTTGCTGGCACCGGCCCGCGCAGTGCTGCGCGATGGCGAGCCACTGCCCGCGCTGCCCCAACTGGAGGGCGTGGCTTGGCCCATGGTCACCGAGCGGCCACCGCACCTGCTCCCGGCCGGCTACGCCTCGTGGGATGCGCTGCTGGAAGATGCCGCTGTGGAAACGCGCGACACGCTCACGCGCAATGGTCCACTTCAGCAACGCACCTGGGGTGAGCACAACACCGCCAACATCTGCCACCCGCTGGCAGGGGCGCTGCCCGCCTTCGCCAAGCCGTGGTTGTGCATGCCGTTCGAGCCGTTACCCGGCGACACGGCGGTGCCGCGCGTGCAGACGCCCGACAAGGGCGCGTCACAACGCATGGTCGTGGCGCCGGGACATGAGGTGGAAGGCATCGCGCACATGCCGGGCGGGCAAAGCGGCCATCCGCTGTCACCGTTCTGGGGTGCGGGTCACGACGACTGGGTGCACGGTCGGCCGACGCCGTTCCTGCCCGGGACGACGAAGCACACCTTGCGAATTACGTCGACGAACGCGAACGACTGAGTTCAGCCCAGCAACAGCCGCTTGATCAGCGCGTGGTACAGCGACGGCAGGGCTTCCAGGTCGGCCACCCGCACGTGTTCATCCACTTTATGGATGCTGGCGTTGACCGGCCCGATCTCGATGCACTGCGTGCCCAGCGGCGCGATGAAGCGTGCGTCCGACGTGCCGCCACCGGTACTTTCCTCCGGTGCGGCACCGGAGAACGCGCCCAGCACCTCGCGCGCGGCCGCGCGGAGCGCCCCTTCGGGCGTATAGAACGGCTCGCCACTGCGATGCCAGTGCACCGAATAGTCCAGCGCATGCGATACCAGCACGGCCTCGCATTCGCGCTCCAGTTTCTCGGCGGTCCAACTCGGGTTGTAGCGCAGGTTGAACAACACCTGCAGTTCACCGGGAATCACGTTGTTCGCACCCGTCCCCGCATGGATGTTGCTGACCTGCAGGCTGGTCGGCGGGAAGGTTTCGTAGCCGTCGTCCCAACACCGCGCGGTCAACGCCGCCAGTGCAGGCAGTGCAAGGTGTATGGGGTTGCGCGCCTTTTCCGGGTACGCCACGTGCCCCTGGATGCCGCGCACCGTCAGCGTCGCTGACAGGCTGCCACGCCGTCCGACGCGCAACAGGTCACCCAACACCGACTTCGACGAAGGCTCACCGGTCACGCACCAGTCCATGCGTTCGCCGCGCGCGCGGAACGCGTCGGCGACCTTGCGCACGCCGTCGATGGCGTCGCCTTCCTCGTCGGAGGTCAGCAGGATCGCGATGCGTCCCGGATGATCCGGATACTCGCGTGCGAATTCCTCGGCGGCCACCGCGAACGCGGCGACGCTGCCCTTCATGTCAGCGGCACCACGGCCGTACAGCACGCCGTCGCGCACCTCGGCGACGAACGGATCACTGGTCCAGGCCTCGCGCGGGCCGGGTGGCACCACGTCGGTATGGCCGAGCAGCACAAGCGTCGGCCCCTCCCGGCCATGTACGGCCCAGAGGTTGTCGACCTCGCCAAAGCGCAGGTGTTCGCATTGGAACCCCGCCTGCTCCAGCCGCTGCGCCAGTAAAGCCTGGCAGCCCGCATCGTCAGGCGTCACCGAAGGGCGCGCGATCAGCTCGCGCGTCAGCGCCAGCGTCTGCACCCCCATTGCGTTGGCCCGCGCGTCCACCTGCATCGCACTCCCCCCGCCCACGGCGCTATTCACGCGCCAACGCCAAAACGCTTCTTGAAGCCATTGTCACTGAAGCCCTGCGTGACCACGCCGTCGTCGGTCACCACCACCGGACGTCGGATCAACTGCGGATACTCCTTCAGCAACAGCTTCCACTCGGCATCGGACCCCGGCGACTTGCGCGCGTCCGGCAACGTTCGCCAGGTGGTGGACGACTTGTTGACCATCGCCTCCCAACCGCCGAGCTGATCCCGCCATGCCAGCAGCGTCTCGGGTGCCTGCCGCGCCTCACGGTAATCGACGAATGCGTGCGCCACGCCAAACCGGTCCAGCCACTTCATCGCCTTCCGGCAGGTATCGCAGTTCTTCAGTCCGTACAGGGTGGTCATGCCGCTCAATCCGCGAGACCGCGCAACAGGTCGTTGATGCTGGTCTTGCCGATGGTCCTGGCATCCACCTGCTTGACGATCACGGCGCAGTACAGCGAGTGCGAACCGTCCTTGGCCGGCAGCTGTCCCGACACCACCACGCTGTAGGGCGGCACGTAGCCGTAGCTGACCTCGCCCGTCATGCGGTTGTAGATGCGGGTGCTCTGGCCGAGGAAAACGCCCATGCCGATCACGCTGTGGTGGCCGACGACCACGCCCTCCACGACCTCCGAACGCGCACCGATGAAGCAATGGTCCTCGATGATGGTCGGGGTGGCCTGCAGCGGCTCCAGCACGCCACCGATGCCCGCACCGCCCGACAGATGGCAGTGCTTGCCCACCTGCGCACAGGAGCCGACGGTGGCCCAGGTATCGACCATCGTGCCCTCGCCCACGTGCGCGCCGATGTTGACGAAGCTCGGCATCAGCACCACGTCCTTGCCGATGTGCGCGCCGCGACGGGCAATCGCACCAGGGACCACGCGCGCGCCCAGCTTGCGGAAGTCGTTCTCGCCGTAGCCTTCAAAGCGCGCCGGCACCTTGTCCCAGAACGGCGCGGGCTGGGCGTCGACCACCTGCATCTCGTTGACCCGGAAATACAGCAGCACCGCCTTCTTGAGCCACTCGTTGACCTTCCAGCCACCTTCGCCGTCAGGCTCGGCCACTCGGAACTGGCCGTCCTCCAGGCCGGAAATCACGGTCTCCACGGACTCGCGCAGCGAACCATCGATCTCGTCGAGGGTGAGCATGGTGCGCCGCTCCCAGGCGCTTTCGATCATGAACTTCAGCTCATCCACGCCCGGCCCCTTGGGTGCGGCCTTCTTGCGAACGGTCTTGCGGGCGGTCTTCTTGGCGGGGCTCATCGGCTTTCTCCATCTAGGCAGGCCAGCAGCGCTTCGCGAAGCGCCAGCTGCTGGGGTTCGTCGAGCGGCAGGTCGCGCCCGTCGGTGATCTGGAACACGTCCTCGGCGCGCTCGCCAAAGGTGGCGATGCGCGCATCGTGCACGCGCAGGCCCTGGTCGCGCAGCGCGCACGCCACGTCGGCCAGCAGGCCGGGGCGGTCGTTGCATACCAGGCTCAGCATGGTGCGCGGCTTACCGCCGGCATCCAGGGTGTTGAAGGCCACCTGCGGCACGATGCGGAAGTGGCGCAGGTGCCGGGGCTGCGCGCGACGCGCCGGGCGGATGGCCTCCAGCGGGCCCGCCAGTGCGGCAGCGAGCCGACGCTCGATCTCTTCGGCCGAAGGAGTGCTGCGCGGGTCGGTCGACACCACTTCAAAAGTGTCGAAGATGGTGTCCTGCGGGCCGTCCAGCACGCGGGCCTGCTGGATGGCCAGGCCGCAGCGATCGAGGGTCGCGACGATGGCCGCGAACAGCCCGTCGCGATTAGGGGAATGCACGAACACCTCGAGTGCGCCCGCGTGTGCGGACACGGGGCGCGCACGCACGCGGGTCTCGCCAAGGGCCACGCCACGCAATGAGGCCGCCTGCCAAGCCAGCTGGTCGGACCGTCCGCGCTGGAATCCCACATCGGGCATGCGCGCGAACAGCGCATCCACTTCGGCGTTGCTGACGCCAAATGCCTCCAGCATCGCCCTCGCACCCGAGCGCGTTTCGGCGCTGCGCTCGGCGGCGGCAACGGGGTTCTCCAAGCCGCGACGCAGTGCCAGGCGGGTGGTGGTGTACAGGTCGGCGAGCAACCGGTCCTTCCACGCATTCCACAGCTTTGGCGACGTGCCCGCGATGTCGGCACAGGTCAACAGGTACAGGTGGTCCAGGCGCTCGCGATCTGCCACGAGCGTGGCAAAGCGGTGGATCACGTCGGGGTCGGCGATATCCTGCTTCTGCGCCGTCACCGACATCAGCAGATGTTGGCGCACCAGCCACTCGACCAGCGCGGTGGCGCCCTCGGACAACCCCATGGCCTCGCAGAACACCCGTGCATCCACGGCGCCCAACTCGGAATGGTCGCCGCCCCGCCCCTTGGCGATGTCGTGGAACAGCCCCGCCAGGAGCAGCAACTCCGGCTTGTGCAGTCGCGGCCAGACTTCGTGCGCCAGCACGAAGCGCTCGTCCGGCTGACCCGACGCAAACGACGCCAGGTTCTTCAACACCGCCAACGTGTGCTGGTCCACGGTATAGACATGGAACAGGTCGAACTGCATGCGGCCCGACACGTTGGAGAACGCCGGGATCCAGCGCCCAAGCACGCCCAACCGGGCCATGCGCGACAGGCAACTGACCGGCTGCGGCCCACGCAACAGCTGCATGAAGCGGTTGCGCAGCGCAGGCGACGCGTCCTCGTAGGAGGGAATCATCGGCAGCGTCTCTGCCAGCGCGCGGGCCGTACGCGAGTGCAAGCCGCGCACGTCGGTACGCTGGGCCCACACCGCGAACAGCGCGAACATCGCATCGGGCGTGCGCGGCCAGACCGGATCGCGCGCCGTCAGGTAGCCGCGACGCAGTTCGAACAGGTCGTCGATGGGCTCGGGCGCCGCCTCGCCTTCCAGTTGTTCCTCGAAGCGCTGCAGCAGGCGGTCGCCAATGCGCAACACCAGCGCGGCGCTGCGGTAGAACCCCTGCATCATCTGCTCGACACCGAGGTTGCCGGCGCTGTCCTCGTGCCCGAGGCGTGCCGCCAGCAGCTTCTGGTAATCGAAACGCAGGCGCTCTTCGCGCTTGCCTGCCACCAGGTGCAAGCCCCAGCGCAGTCGTGAAAGGGCCTGGCGCTCGCGGCGAACGGTCGCAACTTCGTCGGCGCCCATGAGCCCGATCGCGACCAACGATTCCATGTCGCCCGTGCCCAGGATGCGCAATGCCATCCAGCGCAGGGTCTGCACGTCCCGCAAGCCGCCAGGCCCTTCCTTCAGGTTGGGCTCGAGGTTGTCAGCGGTATCGCCGTGGCGGGCGTGGCGCAGCCGCAGCTCCTCGCGTTTTGCGCTGAAGAATTCCCGCGCCGGCCACACCAGCGAGGGGCTGATCGCGTCCACCAGGGCCGCGATGGCCGCATCGTCGGACACCAGGGGCCGCGATTCGAGCAATGCCGTCATGACCGTCAGGTCCGCGGCGGCCTCGGTGCACTGCCCCGCCGAACGCACCGCGTGTCCTGCGTGCAATCCCGCGTCCCACAGCAGCGCAATGAAGCGCGCTAGCGCATCGGCGTGCGTCGCCTGCGACTGCGGTTCGGCCAGCACCAACAGGTCGATGTCCGATTGCGGGAACAGTTCGCCGCGCCCATAACCGCCCACAGCGAAAAGTGCCAGGCCTTCCGCGCCCGCGACGCAGCGTTGCCACGCGGCCGCCACGTGCGCATCCACGCCCGCGGTGCGCGCCTTCAACAGGCGGTCGATGTCGCAATCGGCCTTGAACGATGCCGCCAACGTGGCATCCAGTTGTGCCAGGGCACCACGCGTCGCCGCCGCCCAGACAGCATCGTCCACAGGCTGTGCGACCGGGTCCGCGAGGCCGGCTGTCGGCTCCGGTGCAGGGGCCTCGCCGACGTCCGCGCCACTCATAGGTCGTTGTCGTCGCCCGGCAGGCGGGTCAGGATCTCCACGCCGTCCTCGGTCACCACCACGGTGTGTTCCCACTGCGCCGAGAGCTTGCGGTCCTTGGTGACCACGGTCCAACCATCGGGCAGCAGGCGCGTATGGCGCGTGCCCTCGTTGATCATCGGCTCGATGGTGAAGGTCATGCCCGGCTTCAGCACCACGCCCTCACCGGCGCGGCCGTAATGCAGCACCTGCGGATCCTCGTGGTAAACCCTGCCAATGCCGTGGCCGCAGTATTCGCGGACCACGCTGAAGCGCTCGGACTCCGCATACTCCTGGATGGCCGCGCCGATGTCGCCCAGCGTCACGCCCGGCTTGACCATGCGGATGCCTCGGAACATCGCCTCGCGCGTCACTTCGACCAGGCGCTTGGCCATGACCGAGGGCGTGCCCACGTAATACATGCGACTGGTGTCGCCATGCCACCCGTCCTTGATCACGGTGACATCGATGTTGACGATGTCGCCTTCCTTCAGCACCTTGCCGGGGCTGGGAATGCCGTGACAGATGACGTTGTTGACCGACGTGCAGACGGTCTTGGGGAACCCCTTGTAGCCAACGTTGGCCGGGATCGCCTGCTGCACCTTGACGATGTGGTCGTGGCAGATGCGGTCCAGTTCCTCGGTCGTCACGCCCGGCTTCACATGCGGGGCCACGACCTGCAGCACCTCGGCGGCCAGGCGGCCGGCGACGCGCATCTTCTCGATGTCTTCGGGGGTCTTGAGGGTGATTGCCATTCGCACATTATCCCTGATCCGCACTGCGGTTGCCTGATGGTTCCGGTCGCAAGCGCCCTTGACGGGCAGAGCGTGAGAGGGAGCCGTGCCATGGGGTCGCTCCAGCCCTCCGTCGCGGCATCCTGCCGTGAGTCGGGCCGCCGGCCATCCATGGCCGGCTTTTCCGCAACCCCATGGCACGGCCCCCTCTCCCGCCCCACCGCCCCGAGTTGCCCGGGATCTCCGTCCGGGCTATGCTTCTGCGGCTATGCGTCCGGCCTCGCCGGTTGTATGCCGCCCACGCCGGGTGTCAGTGAAGGGCTCCAAGCCCCTCGCAGGCGAATACACACCTGCCGCCACAGCCCGTCCCGGGGTGCCCTGAAGTCCTTACGGATCAATGGGTTCGGAGATGGAAGCGACAGGGAGGCCCAACCCCGGAACCCTCGCCCCGCACACAGCGCGGGCAGGCCGCCCACTTTCCCGCGGCCGGGTTCCACTGCCTGGAGTTACAAGCAATGCCCCAGATCACCATGCGCCAGATGCTGGAAGCCGGCGTCCACTTCGGCCACCAGACCCGCTACTGGAACCCGAAGATGGGTCCGTACATCTTCGGTGCCCGCGGCAAGATCCACATCATCAACCTCGAGAAGACCGTTCCGCTGTTCAACGACGCGATGAACTTCATCTCGGGCGTCGCCCAGAAGCGCGGCATGATCCTGTTCCTTGGCACCAAGCGCTCGGCGCGCGAAGCCATCAAGGAAGAGGCCGAGCGTTGCGGCATGCCGTTCATGAACCAGCGCTGGCTGGGCGGCACCCTGACCAACTTCCGCACCGTGAAGCAGTCGGTTGCCCGCCTGAAGGAGCTGGAAGCCGCTGAAACCGACGGCACGTTCCAGAAGCTGGTCAAGCACGAAGTGCTGGGCCTGCGCCGCGAGCGCGACAAGCTGGAGGCCTCGCTGGGCGGCATCAAGGAGATGAACCGCCTGCCGGACGCCATCTTCGTCATCGACATCGGCCACGAAGACATCGCGATCAAGGAAGCCAAGAAGCTCGGCATCCCGGTCATCGCCGTCGTCGACACCAACTACAACCCGGAGCTGGTTGATTACGCGATCCCGGGCAACGACGACGCCATCCGCGCCGTGCAGCTGTACGCCCGCGCCGCTGCCGACGCCGTGCTGGAAGGCAAGGCCGCTGCTCCGCAGGCCGGCGTCCGCGAGGAAGAGTTCGCCGCTGCCGCCGAGGGTGAAGAAGGCGCCGAGGCCCCGAAGGGCCGTCGCGCTCCGGCCAAGAAGGCCAAGGCCGACTCGGCCGAGTAAGCGAGCCGTAACGCCGCCGCGCCACACTGGTCGGCGGCGTTCACCGCGGTGGTCCCGTGCCACCGCCCACTTTCGCCGGTCCGGACGCAGCGGGGAGCCTGTGCCCCGCCCTATCCGACCCATCGCGCAGCCTGCCCGCTGCGCCCGGCCCGGCCACACATTCGAGGTAAATCCCCATGGCAGAAATCACCGCCTCCCTGGTCAAGGAACTCCGCGAGCGCACCGGCGCCGGCATGATGGAGTGCAAGAAGGCCCTGACCGAGAACAACGGCGACATCGACGCCGCCGCCGAGTGGCTGCGCAAGTCGGGCCTGGCCAAGGCCGACAAGAAGGCTGACCGCGTGGCCGCCGAAGGCCGCATCGCGGTAGCCCAGGACGGCGGCAAGGCCGTGCTGGTCGAGATCAATTCCGAAACCGACTTCGTGGCCAAGGACGAGAATTTCATCGCCTTCACCAACGCTGTCGCCCAGGCTGCCCTGGCCGCCGGCGCCACCGACGCCGACACCGTGAAGGCCGCCAAGGTCGCCTCCGGCGAGACCGTCGAGGAGTCGCGCGCCGCCGCCATCTCCAAGCTCGGCGAGAACATCCAGGTCCGTCGCCTGGCCGTGGTCAACACCGACAACAACGTCGCTGCCTATGTGCACGGCGGCAAGATCGGCGTGCTGGTCGAGGTCAAGGGCGGCGACGCCGATCTGGCCCGTGGCATCGCGATGCACGTCGCGGCGATGAACCCGCCGTACGTCAAGGCGACCGACGTCCCGGCCTCCTTCGTCGAGAAGGAAAAGGAAATCGAGCTGGCCAAGATGAGCGACAAGGACAAGGCCAAGCCGGCCGACATCCTCGAGAAGATCATCAGCGGCAAGATCAACAAGATCGTCAACGAGGTCACCCTGTACGGCCAGCCGTACGTGCTGAACAGCGACCAGACCGTCGAGCAGGCCGTCAAGGCCGCCGGCGCCGAAGTGATCGGCTTCCAGCGCCTGGTGGTCGGCGAAGGCATCGAGAAGGTGGTGGAAGACTACGCCGCCGAAGTCGCGAAGGCGATGCAGGTCTGATCTGCAGTCTCCGAGACACGAAAAAGCCGCGGGAAACCGCGGCTTTTTTGTTGCCCGTGGCTGGGAGCCGGGCAGAACAGCTACAATTCCACGGTTCGCCCGCCCTGCTTTGAGGTCACCATGTCCCAACTCGCCTACCGCCGCGTCCTCCTGAAACTTTCCGGCGAGGCGCTGATGGGCGACGAGGACTACGGCATCGACCCCAAGGTCATTGGCCGGCTGGCCCGGGAGGTCATGGAAGCCCGTGAAGCCGGGGCCGAGGTCGCCCTGGTGATCGGCGGCGGCAACATCTTCCGCGGCGCGGGCCTCGCGGCCGGCGGCATGGACCGGGTGACCGGCGACCAGATGGGCATGCTGGCCACGGTCATCAACGCCCTGGCCATGCAGGATGCGCTGGAGAAGCTGGGCGGCAAGGCCCGGGTCATGAGCGCGATCAAGATCAACGACGTGTGCGAGGACTACATCCGCCGCCGCGCGATCCGCCACCTGGAGAAGGGGCGGCTGGTGATCTTCGCCGCCGGCGTCGGCGCCCCCTTCTTCACCACCGATTCGGGCGCGGCGTTGCGCGCGGTCGAGATCGGCGCAGACCTGCTGCTGAAGGCCACCAAAGTCGATGGCGTGTACGACAAGGACCCCAAGAAGCACTCGGATGCGGTCCGCTACGACAAACTGTCATACGACGAAGTGATCGCCCGCGACCTGCAGGTCATGGACACGGCGGCGTTCGCGCTGTGCCGCGACAGCGACCTGCCGCTCCGGATCTTCGACATGAGCCAGCCCGGCGTCTTGCTGCGGATCCTGAGCGGCGAGCCCATCGGCACCCTGGTCCAGGGCCGCAACGGCACGGCGGCCTGACCCGCGCTCGCCAAAGGGCCGGCCATGTCGCTTCATCACGACGACCACACACACGGACATGACGGCACCCGCGCTTTCGCCGCGGTCACGCTGATCAACCTGGCGTACACCATCCTCGAGGCCGGCTACGGCTTCGCGACCAATTCGCTCGCGCTGCTGTCGGACGCGCTGCACAACTTTGGCGACGTGCTGGGCCTGGCCCTGGCCTGGGGGGCGGCGGTCATCGCCCGCCGCCCGCCCAGCGGCCGCCACAGCTACGGCTGGCGCCGCGCCACCCTGCTTTCGCCGCTGGCCAATGCGACCCTGCTGGTCGCCTTTTCCGGCGCACTGGGGTGGGAGGCGATCCGCCGCTTCATGGCCCCGCCCGAAGTGCCGGGCGTGCCGGTCATGGTCGTTGCCGCCATCGGCATTGCCGTCAACCTGGGCGCCGCGTGGTTCGTGCGCGATGGGCACGATCACGACCTGAACCGCCGAGGGGCCTTCCTGCACCTGATCGCCGACGCCGCCGTGTCACTGGCGGCCGTGCTGGCCGGCGCGGGCATGTGGTGGTTCGGCTGGGCGTGGCTGGACCCGACCACGGCGCTGCTCGTGGCCCTCGTGGTTGCCATGGGTGCTTCCAGCCTGCTGCGCGAGAGCTTCAGCGCGGCGATGGACGCGGTACCCAAGGCCATCGACCAGGAGGAGGTGACGGCGTACCTGCGATCGCAACCGGGCGTCATCGCGGTGCACCACGTGCACATCTGGTCGCTGGGCGCGGGCGAAATCGCCATGACCGCCCACCTGGTGCGTCCCTATGACGAGCACCACGACCGCTTCATCGACGAGCTCAACCATGCGCTCGACGACCGCTTCGGCATCAACCACCCCACGCTGCAGGTGGAGCACGGCCGGGCCTGTGAGCACGACCAGCACGAGCGGGCGCCACACGGACAGATCGAGGCCGGGCACGGGCACCATGCGCGCGACCACTAAGGTCGCGCGCCCGCGCCATGCAAGGCCCGCAAACCCGCGTGATGACACGCGACACCCCCGCTCCCTCTATAATCCCGCGATTACCGCTACAGGATCGGAGCCGGCGATGATCAACGACATCAAGAAAGACGCCCAGACCCGCATGGCCAAGAGCGTGGAGGCCTTCCGCCACGACCTGACCAAGCTGCGCACGGGCCGTGCGTCCCCCGCCATCGTCGACCACCTGAAGGTCAACTACTACGGCTCGGACATGCCGCTGACGCAGGTGGCCTCGGTCGCCGTCAGCGATGCCCGCTCGCTGGTCATCACCCCGTGGGAGAAGCAGATGGTGGCCGCCGTGGAAAAGGCGATCATCAATTCCGACCTGGGCCTGACCCCGACCACGGCCGGCACTGTCATCCGCATCAACCTGCCCCCGCTGACCGAGGAGCGCCGCAAGGACCTGACCAAGGTCGTGCACTCCAACGGCGAGGACGCCAAGGTCGCCATCCGCAACATCCGCCGCGACGCCAACCACCAGGTCAAGGAGCTGCTCAAGGAGAAGCTGGTGACCGAGGACGACGTCCGCAAGGCCGAAGATGACATCCAGAAGATCACCGACGGCGCGATCAAGGACGTGGACGAAGTGATCAAGGCCAAGGAACAGGAACTCATGGCGGTCTGACGGGTCTGTACCGTCTCGCATGAGCTCTGACACCACACCACCCGCAGCGTCCACCGGCCGGGTCCCGCGCCACCTTGCCATCATCATGGACGGCAATGGCCGCTGGGCCGAACGCCGTCGCCGCCCGCGCATGATCGGCCACCGCGCCGGCGCGCGGGCGGTCAACGCGTGCATCGACTTCTGCCTGGACCGCGGCGTCCAGGCATTGACCCTGTTCGCTTTTTCCAGCGAGAACTGGGGGCGGCCGGAGGATGAAGTCGGCGCGCTGATGAAGCTGTTCCTCAATGCCCTGGAAAGCGAGGTGCAGGAACTGCACCGTCGGGGCGTGCGCGTGCGCTTCATCGGCGAGCGCGAGCGTTTCAACGACGCCATCCGGGCACGCATGCAGGCCGCCGAAGCACTGACCGAGGCCAATACCGGCTTGCACCTGAGCATCGCCGCAAGCTATGGCGGCCGCTGGGACATCGCCCAGGCAGCCCGTTCGCTGGCGCGCGAGGTGGCCGAGGGCCGGCTGCGCCCGGAGGACATCGACGAGGCCGCCGTGGGCGCGCGCATCGCGCTGGCCGACCTGCCGCCCCCCGACCTGTTCATCCGCACCGGCGGCGACCTGCGCATCAGCAACTTCCTGCTGTGGCAGCTGGCCTATACCGAATTGTGGTTCACCGATACGCTGTGGCCTGACATGAACGCCGCCGTCCTGCAGCAGGCGCTGGACGACTATGCGAACCGCGAGCGCCGATTCGGGCTGACCGGCGCGCAGGTCGCCGGGCGGCAACACGAGACTTCCTGATGACCCGAACCCGTCTGCTCGCCGCCCTTGTGATGGCCCCCGTGGCCATCGGCGCGATCCTGCTCCTGCCCACGCCGTGGGTGGCCGCCCTGTCGGCCGTGATCTTCCTCGCCGGGCTGTGGGAGTGGTTTGACCTGGCCGAGATCGAAGACACGCTGGCGCGCACGGTGCTGCTGGCGGTGCACGTGGCCATGATCGCGGCCATCGTGTGGGCGTCGCGCACCAGCGCCGGCACCACCCTCGCCCTGTACCAACTGGCCTCGGTGATCGGCGTGATCTGGTGGCTGTTGGCGCTGGCCTGGCTGGGGCGCTACGAGTTCGCCAGCAACCATGACACCTACGCTCGCGTCTTCAAGTTGGCGGCTGCGGCCCTGGCCATGATCCCGGCGTGGTGCGCCCTGGTGTGGATCCATGCGACCGTGCCGAACGGCCATCGCTGGCTGCTGACGGCGCTTGCCATTGTCTGGGCCGCAGACTCGGGCGCGTATTTCGCGGGCCGCAAGCTGGGCAAGCGCAAGCTGGCGCCTCGGATCAGCCCCAACAAGACCATCGAGGGTCTGATGGGCGGCCTGGTGTGCGGCCTGCTGGCCGGCATCGGTTTCGCCCTGTTCGCCGGCGCAAGCGCCACGCAATTGCCGGCCGTCGCACTGGTGGCGGTGGTGGCCGTGCTGTTCTCCGTGATCGGCGACCTGTTCGAAAGCCTGCTCAAGCGCCATGTCGGCGCCAAGGATTCCAGCCACCTGATTCCGGGCCACGGCGGCATCCTTGACCGCGTCGACGGCGTTATCGCCGCGCTACCGGTATTCGCGCTGGGCAAGGCATTGCTGGGCTTCTGAGCATGCGCAACGTTGCCGTCCTTGGGGCCACCGGATCGATCGGCGCATCGGCGCTGGACGTGATCGCGCGGCATCCGGACCGGCTGCGCGCGACCGTGCTTGCCGCCGGACGCAACGTCGAGGCGCTGGTGGCGCTGTGCGTGGCGCACCGCCCGCTGCACGCGGTCATTGCCGATCCGGCCGGGCTCCCGGGCCTGGAGGCAGGGCTGCGCGCAGCCGGACTGGCCACGCAGGCCCACGCAGGTGATGAAATCCTGGATGCGCTTGCCGCCTCCGATACCTGCGACACCGTGGTCGCCGCGATCGTCGGGGCAGCGGGCCTGCCCTCCACGCTGGCGGCCGCCCGCGCCGGCAAACGCATCCTGCTGGCCAACAAGGAATCACTGGTGCTGGCCGGCGAACTGCTGATGCAGGCCGCCCACGACGCGGGCGCCACCATCGTGCCGGTGGACAGCGAACACAATGCCATCTTCCAGTGCCTGCCGGATGCACACGCGCACGCCGGGCTGCGCCGGATCGTACTGACCGCGTCCGGGGGACCGTTCCGCGGTCGCCAGCGCGGCGAGCTCGCGTCGGTCACCCCGGAGCAAGCCGTGGCCCATCCGAAGTGGTCGATGGGGCCCAAGATCTCCGTCGACTCGGCCACGCTGATGAACAAGGGGCTGGAGGTCATCGAGGCCCACCACCTGTTTGGCGTGGACGGCGACCGCATCGCGGTCTGGGTGCACCCGCAGAGCCTGGTGCATTCGCTGGTGGAGTTCGTCGACGGTTCGACCTTGGCGCAGCTCGGCCTGCCCGACATGCGCACCGCGCTGGCGGTCGGCTTCGGCTGGCCGGAACGGATCAGCTCGGGGGTGTCAGGCCTGGACCTGCTGACCCAAGGCGGCCGGTTGGATTTCGAGGCGCCGGACCTGGAGTCCTTCCCCTGCCTGCGCCTGGCGTTCGAGGCGCTGGCCACAGGCGGCACCGCACCGGCGGTGCTCAACGCGGCCAACGAAATCGCTGTTTCAGCGTTTCTTCAGCGACGGATGGGTTTCCTTGCCATACCCGCGCTGGTCGAAGAGACCCTGGCCACGCTTCCCGCCGCCCCGGCAAACTCGCTGGAGGTGTTGCGCGAAGCCGACCGGCAAGCGCGCCACCTCGCCGAGCAGTCGATTCCCCGCATGGCCGCCCTCGCATGACGCCCACCCGCGCCCCCGCCATGCCAGCCCTGCTTCGACCGGAGGCGAGCCATGTCTGAGTTCATCGGTTCTGTCTGGTGGCTGATTGTCAGCCTGGGCGTACTGGTCACCTTCCACGAATTCGGCCACTACTGGGTGGCTCGCCGTGCCGGGGTGAAGGTGTTGCGTTTCTCCGTCGGCTTCGGCAAGCCGCTGTGGCTGCGCCGCGGAGCGGACGGCACCGAATACGCCGTCGCCGCGATCCCGTTGGGCGGCTACGTCAAGATGCTGGATGAGCGCGAGGGCGATGTCGCACCCGCCGAAGTCGGCCAGGCCTTCAACCGCCAGTCGGTGTGGAAGCGCATCGCCATTGTCGCGGCGGGCCCCGTGGCCAACCTGCTGCTGTGCGTGGCGCTGTTCTGGCTGATGTTCGTGATCGGCCGACCCGACTACGCGCCGGTGGTGGGCCAGGCGGAAGGCATCGCGGCCGAGGCCGGCCTGCGGCGCGGTGACACGCTGCTCGCCATCGGCGACCGCGAAACGCCCACGTGGAGCGAAGCGCAGCTCGCACTGATCCCTGCAGCCCTGGACCATGCCGACGTTGCGGTCCACGTGCGCACGGCCGAGGGCATGGAACGCACCCGCACGCTGGCGCTGTCCCGTCTGCCTGCCGCATTCGACGAGCGCCGCGCAGTGGATGCCATTGGCCTGCTGCCCCGCCACCTGCTGGTTCCGCCGGTCGTAGGCAGCGTCTCCGAGGGCCTGCCGGCCTGGGGCGTCCTCGCCGAGAACGATCGCATCACCGCGATCGACGGCACCGCCGTGAATGACTGGACCGAGATCGGGCCGTTGGTGCAGCAACTGGGCCAACGAGGCGTTCCTGTGATGGTCGAAGTACAGCGCGGGGACGAACGTCTTGCGCTGGAGCTGACCCCTGGTCGCGTCACGCCTGCTTCGGGCGAGCCCTACTGGGCGCTGGGCGTGGCCGCCGCGCGCCCGGCTGAACCAGCGAAGGATGCGCTGCTGCAGTACGGCCCGGCCGCCGCGGTACCCGCGGCATTGCGCGAAACGGCGCACCAGGCCCGCGAGCTGATCGCCATGATCGGCCGTGCCTTCAGTGGACGGGTCTCGGTGGAGAACACGGTGGCCGGCCCGATCACCATCGCCCGGGCCGCCAATGCCTATGCCCATCATGGGGCGGCGTGGTACCTGTCGATGCTGGCGATGCTGTCGCTCAGCCTGGGCATCCTCAACCTGCTGCCGATCCCCGTCTTGGACGGCGGTCACCTGCTGTATTACCTTATCGAGCTGGTCAAGGGCAGCCCGGTGAGCGATCGCACCATGGCGGTCGGCCAATACGTCGGGCTGGCGCTGATCGCCGGTCTGATGGGGCTGGCGTTCTACAACGACATCCTGAACAACCTGGTCCGCTGATGCGGACCACCCTGCCTGCCCCGCTCCTGAACGGCAACGCCCCCAACCGGACGTAATGATGACGCGAACCCCCAATCGCCGCCTGCTTGCCCTTGCCCTTGCCGCAGCCATGGCGCCCGCCATGCCGGCCATGGCCCAGTCCGGGACGCCGTTCTCGCTGGGTGGCCTGCAGCCTGACGCCCCGCCGGCCGGCAGCTTCACGGTCAGCGACATCCGCGTCGACGGCCTGCAGCGCATCGCGGCCGGCACCGTCTTCACCTATCTGCCCATCGAGCGCGGCGACACGGTCGACTCCGCGCGGGTCGGCGACGCCATCCGCGCGCTGTACAAGACCGGTTTCTTCGAAGATGTCACGATCGGCCGCCAGGGCGACATCCTGGTGGTCACTGTCACCGAGCGCCCGGCGATCAACAAGCTGACGCTGACTGGCAACAAGGACATCAAGACCGAGGACCTGACCAAGGGCCTCAATGACATCGGCCTGAGCGAGGGCGGCACGTTTGACCGCCTGGCATTGGACCGCGTCACTCAGGAATTGACCCGCCAGTACAACAACCGTGGCAAGTACAACGTCGAGATCACCCCGACGGTGGCCAAGCTGGACCGCAACCGCGTCGACCTGACGATCACCGTCAAGGAAGGCAAGGCCGCGAAGATCCGTCACATCAACCTGGTCGGCAATGAGAAGTTCGCCGAGGAACAGATCCTGGACACCTGGGAGTCGCGCGAGCACAACTGGCTGAGCTGGTACCGCCGCGACGACCAGTACTCGCGCGAGAAGCTGTCGGGCGACCTGGAAAAGCTCAACAACTACTACCTTGATCGCGGCTACGTCGACGTCTCCATCGACTCCACGCAGGTCTCGATCAGCCCCGATCGCCGCGACATGTTCATCAGCGCGGGCATCACCGAGGGCGACCAGTACAAAGTCTCGGGCGTCGAAGTCACCGGCGATACCGTCCTGCCGAAGGAGCAGGTGCAGAAGATGGTCCTGGTGCAGAAGGACCAGATCTTCTCCCGGCGCCTGCTGGAGCTGAGTTCGGACGCCATCGTGGCGTCGCTGGGCAACATCGGTTACGCCTTCGCGCAGGTCAATCCGATTCCTGACGTGAACCGCGAAGCCAAGACCGTCGGCATCAACATGCAGGTCGTGCCGGGACCGCGCGTCAACGTGCGTCGCGTGGTGTTCAAGGGCAACTCGCGCACCAGCGACGAGGTGTTGCGCCGCGAGATGCGCCAGTTCGAGGGCAGCTGGTACTCGCAGGCGGCGATCGATCGCTCCAAGCTGCGCCTGCAGGGCTTGGGCTACTTCGAGACGGTGGACGTCGAGTCGCAGCCGGTCGCTGGCACCAATGACCAGGTCGACGTGGTCTACAACGTCAAGGAGACCCAGTCGGGCAGCTTCATGTTCGGCTTGGGCTACTCGCAGCTGACGGGCATGACCACGTCGGTGCAGCTGGCACAGAACAACTTCCTCGGCAGCGGCAACCGCATGTCGGTGAACGCGCAGCGCAATGACTATCTGCAGCGTTACGATTTCTCGTACGTCAATCCGTACTTCACCGACAATGGCGTGTCGCTGGGCTACAACCTGTGGTGGAAGGAGTACAACAGCTCCGACTTCAACACGGCCCAGTTCTCGACCACCAGTGGTGCGGCCCAGACGGTGCTGGGGATTCCGATCTCCGAAACCGACACCATCACCGCGCTGTTCGGCATCGACAGCAACGAAGTGCTGACCTTTGCGGGCGCGACCCCACCCAGCATCATCAACTACATCGACGCCATCGGGCAGCGGACCTTCCATGCCTGGCGCGGTGAGATCGGCTGGGGCCGCAACTCGCTCAACCATGGCCTGACGCCCACCGCCGGCATGTCGCAGCGTTTGTGGCTGGAAGCGACCCTGCCGGGCTCGACGGTCGAATACTTCAAGCTCAACTACAACGTCTCCAAGTTCTGGCCGCTGTCGCGCCACCTGGTGCTGAATACGCGCGCCGAACTGGGCTACGGCGACAGCTACGGCGATGCTTTCGTGCGGGATATCTGCTACACCCCGCAAGCGCCGGCCTATGACCATGACAACGATCCGAACACGCCGGTCATCATCCCGCCGCCCCCGCCGCCGCCCAGCGATCCGTGCATCCCGGGAACCTCGCCCGACTACCTGCAGACCGTCACCGCCGACGGCCTGCCGTTCTTCGAGAACTTCTACGCAGGCGGCACCCGCTCGGTGCGCGGCTTCCGCGACAACACGCTGGGTCCGCGCGAGGCACCGTTCGCAACCAGCAACTACACGCAGCCGATCGGCGGCTCGCTGAAGACCGTTGGCTCGGTGGAAATGTTCTTCCCGACCCTGTTGGATACGCCGGCGGCCCGCGTCTCGGCCTTCGTCGACTTTGGCAACGTGTTCCGCGACGTCGATGCCTTCGACGCCGGCGAACTGCGTGCGTCGGCGGGCGTGGCGATGATGTGGCGTTCGCCGATGGGACCGATTTCCATCAGCTATGCCATGCCGGTCCGCAAGGAAGACGACGACGAACTCGAACGCCTGCAGTTCACGTTCGGCGGCAACTTCTGACGCCGTGATCGCGGCTGGACACAACGATCGCCCGATGATCCGCGCCGCCGACCTGGCGGCGCGGTTCAATCTGGAGGTGCGTGGCGACGGGGAAACCCGGGTCGAAGGCGTGGGGACATTGGCGGGCGCTGGCCCCGGCCAGTTGGCGTTCCTGGCCAACCCCAAATACCGCAGCCAATTGGCGGCATCGAGCGCGGGCGTCGTGGTCATGCGCGAAGCGGACGCGACTGGCTTCGAGCGCACGGCACTGATCGCGCGGGACCCTTACGCGGCGTTCGCGCGGATCGCCGTGCTGTTCGAGCCGGTTCCCGTGCACGCACCGGGGATCCATCCCTCCTCCGTCGTGGACGCGTCCGCGCACGTCGCACCCGACGCCCATGTCGGGCCGTTCGTGAGCGTGGGGGCCCGCAGCCGTATCGGATCCGGTGCGGTGGTGGGCCCCGGTTGCGTGATCGGCGATGACTGCGTGGTAGGTGCCGGCAGCGAACTGGTTGCACGGGTCACGCTGGTCACACGCGTGGTGCTCGGCCAACGCGTGCGCGTGCACCCCGGCGCGGTGTTGGGCGCAGCGGGCTTCGGCCTGGCGATGGATGCGGGACGCTGGCTCAACGTGCCGCAGTTGGGCGGGGTTCGCGTCGGCGACGACTGCGAGATCGGCGCCAATACGACCATCGACCGCGGCGCCATCGAAGACACCGTGCTCGAGGAGGACGTGCGCCTGGACAACCAGATCCAGATTGGCCACAACGTCCGCATCGGGGCGCATACCGCCATGGCCGGGTGCTCGGCGGTCGCGGGCAGCGCGAAGATCGGGCGCTACTGCCTGATCGGAGGCGGGGCGGGGGTGGTTGGCCACCTCGAAATCTGTGACAAGGTGGTGGTTACGGCAATGAGCCTGGTCACCAGCTCGATCCGCGAGCCGGGCGAGTACTCTTCGGGGACGCCCTTGATGGACAATCGCAGCTGGCGCAAGAATGCCGCCCGCTTCAAGCAGCTCGACCGGATTGCCCGGCGAGCGGGGAACGTGGGCCAAGGCCACGACTGAGTCGGGCCCTAACTTGGGACGTCCGCGCACGGAGGCGCGGATGCACGCGATGGACCGCCCAGAGGATTGATGATGAACCAAACCGAAGCCACCGCGCTGAAGCTGCCGATTGACGTGCCGATGATCCAGCAGCTGCTGCCGCACCGTTATCCGTTCCTGCTGGTCGACCGCGTGGTCGAGCTGGAGCCCAACAAGCGCGTGCTGGCGTACAAGAACGTGAGCTGCAACGAGCCGTTCTTCCAGGGGCATTTCCCCGGCCACCCGGTCATGCCGGGCGTGCTGGTGGTCGAGGCCATGGCCCAGGCCGGCGGATTGCTGACCCAGCTTTCCGCGCTGGCGCTCAACGGCAAGCCCAGCACCGACAAGCTGTTCTACCTGGTCAAGGTGGACAACGCGAAGTTCTCGCGCATGGTGGTGCCGGGCGACCGTCTGGAACTGGAAGTCACCCTGACCCGCACCATCCGCAACATGGCCATGTACTCCGGCGTGGCGCGCGTGGACGGCGAACAGGCCGCTTGCGCCGAGATTCTGTGCGCCGAGGCCAAGGCCTGAGCATGGACAACGCGCCGATCATCCATCCCTCCGCCGTGGTCGAGCCGGGCGCACGATTGGGCGCGGGCGTGCGGGTCGGCGCGTTCTGCTACATCGGCGACGACGTGGTCGTGGGCGACGGCACCGCCTTCGGTCCGCACTGCAGCGTGCAGGGCCCCACGACCATCGGCCGCGACAACCGCTTCATCGGCCATTGCGCGATCGGTGGCGAACCGCAGGACAAGAAGTTCAAGGGCGAACGCGTCGAGCTGGTGATTGGCGACCGCAACACGTTCCGCGAGTTCTGCACCGTGAATCGCGGCACCGGGACCGGCAGCAGCATCACTCGCGTGGGCAACGACAACTGGCTGTTGGCCTACACCCACGTGGCGCACGACTGCATCGTTGGAGACCACTGCGTGTTCTCCAACAACGCCACGCTGGCCGGCCACGTCACCGTGGGGGACCACGTGATCCTGAGCGGTTTCGCGGGGGTGCACCAGTTCTGCCGCATCGGCGCTCACGCGTTCATCGGCATGGGCGCCTTCGTCAATGGCGACGTGCCCCCGTTCACCATGGTGGCGCAGGAAAGCTACGGTCGGCCGCGCGGGATCAACAGCGAAGGCCTCAAGCGCCGTGGTTTCGACGCCGAACGCATCGCCGCGATCAAACGCGCTTACCGCGTGCTGTACGTATCCGGCGCACCGCTGGCCGAGGCCCGCATCACGCTGGCCGAGCTGGCCGACGCCACCGGCAGCCAGGACGTGCAGGCCCTGATCGAGTTCATCGACAGCGCCGAGCGTCCGCTGTTGCGCTGAGGTCGAACACCGTGGCCACCACGGGCACTGCCGGCCTGCCCCACCCCATCCGCATCGCGCTCGTCGCCGGGGAAGCGTCCGGCGACATCCTCGGGGCCGGACTGATCACCGAACTGCGCCGCCGCTTTCCCGATGCCGAGTTCGCGGGCATCGGTGGCGATGGCATGCGCGCGGCGGGCATGGATGCGTGGTTCGACGCCAGCGAACTGGCGGTCATGGGGCTTGCCGAAGTGCTGCGGCATCTGCCTCGGTTGTTGCGCTTGCGCCGCCAACTGCGCGCACGTCTGATGGCCTGGCGGCCCACGGTGTTCATCGGAATAGATGCGCCAGACTTCAACCTCGGGATGGAGCGCTGGCTGAAGCAGCGCGGCGTCCGCACGGTGCACTACGTCAGCCCTTCGGTGTGGGCATGGCGTGAGAAGCGCGCCGAGAAGATTGGACAGGCCGCCGACCGCGTGCTGTGCCTGTTCCCGATGGAACCGCCAATCTATGCCCGGCATGGCGTGGATGCGCGGTTCGTCGGACATCCACTGGCCGACGAGATGCCGTTGGACCCCGATCGCGCGCAAGCCCGCACGGCACTCGGCCTCGCGGCTGAGCGTCCGCTGCTCGCGTTGCTACCTGGCTCCCGCGTCGGTGAGATCCAGCGGCTGGCGGATGACTTCCTGTCCGCTGCAACACGCGTGCTTGCGGCCGAACCGGGCTTGCAGATCGTGGCGCCGATGGCGAACGAGCATGCGCGCCGCGCGTTCGAGGCGATCTTGGCGCGCCACCCCGATGCCGCATCGCTGGCGACGGCGCTGAAAGTGATCGCCGGCCAGGCACGCACGCTGATGCGCGCTAGTGACGTGATCCTGTTGGCCTCCGGCACGGCCACGCTGGAAGCGATGTTGGCCAAGCGCCCGATGGTAGTGGCCTACAAGGTCGCCCCGTTGACCTACGCACTGGTCAAGGGCCTGGGCATGCTGAAGGTCGACCACTACTCGCTACCCAACGTGCTGGCCGCCGAGCGCGTAGTGCCCGAACTGATGCAGCACGACTGCACGCCGGACAAACTGGCGACGGAAACCTTGGCGTTGCTGCGCGATCCGGCGGCCGAGGCGACCTTGGCCGACCGCTTCACGGAATTGCACATCCAGTTGCGTCAGGATGCTTCGGCGCGCGCTGCGGATGCGGTTGCCGAACTCATCGCGCCCCGCGCGACGGGCGCCCCATGAAGGCCCCAACAACTCGCGAACGGATCGCCGGGGTGGACGAAGCCGGCCGGGGACCGCTGGCCGGGCCGGTGGCGGTCGCCGCGGTCATCCTCGATCCGGCACGCCCGATCGAAGGCCTGGACGACTCCAAGCGGCTCACCGAGGCACGCCGCGAGCAGTTGTTCCCGTTGATCCAGGCGCGTGCAGTCGCCTGGCACATCGAACTGGTCGAGCCCGACGAGATCGACCGCATCAACATCTTCCAGGCGACGATGGCTGGCATGGAACGCGCGCTGGCGGCCCTGTCCGTGGTGCCCTCGCTGGCACGCATCGATGGCAATCGCCTGCCACGTCGCCTGCCCTGCGCGGGGGAGGCTCTGGTGGGCGGCGATCGCCTTGATCCTGCCATCATGGCCGCGTCGATCCTGGCCAAGGTCACGCGCGACCGGCTCATGCTGGCAATGCATGCGCAGTGGCCTGAGTACGGCTTCGACGCGCACAAAGGCTACCCCACGCCGGCGCACCTGGCCGCGCTGCGCCTGCACGGTCCTTGCGCGCAACATCGGCGCAGTTTTGCACCGGTGCGCGCCTGCCTGCCCATGGGCGACAACGCGGTGCCGGCGTTCGAGCTCACCGCTGGATGATGATGGCTGGATCGGCCACCCGGTCCCCAACCCGCACTTCATAGGCGTACCGTTCCTCAGGCGGCCCCGCCTGGGCTTGCGGTGCCGCGGAGGCTGCCGGCCCCGGCGTCGCGATGATCGACGCCTGGTACACGCCCGCTTCGCGCCGCGACTCCAGACGCCTGCGCGGCTCACCCGGTTCGGGAACGCGCAGGTCGAAATCGAGGGTGAACGGGTGGTCGTGGCCGGGATCGTTGCGCCAGGTGACGCGCGTGCCGGCCTTGACGCGCAACTCGGCCGGTTCGGCGGCGGGATTGCCCTCGCCGTCGTACTGGATGGTCACGAACTCCTCACGCTCATGGGCCATGGGGTACTCCTCGCTGTCAGGCCTTGGGGGGCGCGGAGGAGGTGCCGGGGGCCGCACGGTCGGATGCCCCTTCGGCATCCATGCCCCGCAGCAGGGGTGACGTACGAATGCGGTCGGAGGGGACACCGGCCTTCAGCGCGCGCTGGATGCGCTCGCGGGTGCCCGCACGGTCGCCGAGCCGAGCCAGTGTCTGCGCAGCGAAGAACTCGACCTCCGCCTTCTCGGTACCCAGCGCGTCGGCGCGCTCCAGCAACTGGCGCACGCCTTCGGTTTCGCCCAGGTTGGCGCGGTACCACGCCAGGTGCGCCGGCGCCAGCGCGTCATCGCCCTTGAGTTTGATGTAGGCCTCGGCCAAGGACGCCGCACGCGCGTAGGGCGAACGGGCCTGCGCCGCGGTCGCGGGATCGGCGGACAGGGCGTCGCCGATGTTGCCCCACAGCCGGTAGTCGTCCGGCTCCAGTTGGGCGGCGCGGCGGTACAGGTCCGCCGCCTCGGCATAGGCGCCATCCTCAAAGCGCAGGCTGGCGAAGTTGCTCAGGGCGCCATAGGTGGGTTCGATGGCCAGCGAACGGCTGTAAGCCTCCGCCGCTTCGCGACGACGGCCGGCCACGTAATACACGCCACCCAGGCTGTTCCACAGGGTCGCGCGATCCGGTTGCAGCGTGGTGGCGACGCGGTAGGAAGCAATGGCCTTGTCGAATTGGCCGTTGAGGTAGTGGTAATAGCCCAGTTCGCTGTGGATCGTGGCGTCACCGGGCCGCAACTGGTGTGCGCGTTCGTAGTAGTCGAGCGCCAGCGGGTTGTTGCCCAGGGCCGCCTGGGTCGCCGCCAGGCCGACATAGGCATCCGAGCGCAGAGCCACGTCCTGCAGTGCGCGCGTGTAGTGCTCTATGGCCTGGGGGTATTCGCCGCGCACGCGGTCGAGGTCGCCCATGGCAAGGCTGACCTCCAGCAGTTTCGGGTCCATGCTCGCGGCCCGTTCGCAGGCATTCCGGGCGCGACTGAAGGCAGGTGCGTCGCGCGCGGTCTCGAAGCGCCGGATTTCCGCGCGGCAGATGCCCGCCTGCGCGCGCGCGAAGCCGGCATCCTCCTTCAGGGCTTCGCGGAAGAAGCCGACGGCGCGCCCGAGCGCCTGCTCGCTGCGCGGCACCAGCAACTGCTGCACGCCCTTGAGGTAGGCGTCGTAGGCGGCGGTGCTGACGGTGGGCTTCAGCCTTCGTGACAGTTGCGGCCGGGCGGTGGGCAACACGCCAACCAGAGACTCCACCACCTTGCCGGCGATCTCGCTCTGCATTTCAAACACGCCCGCCGCCGCGCGCTCGTAACTGTCGGCCCAGAGCGTGTAGCCGGTGCGGACATCGGTGAGCCGCGCATTGATGCGTACGCGGGGGCCTTCGCGGCGCACGGTGGCATCCAGCACGGTGGCCACGCCAAGCGTGCGCCCCAGCGTCACGGGATCTGCTGCGGCCTGTCCTGCCGCGGGAGGCGTAACCTGCGCGGCCACCTTCAAACCGGGAATGCCGGCCAGTGCGTCGTGCATCTCCACGGCCAGGCCCTCGGCGAAATAGCTGTCGTCGCTATCGTTGCTGAGACTGGTGAACGGCAGGACGGCGACGGAAGCCTCGGACGGCGTGGACGGAGGGGCTGATCGTCCCAGCCACAGCCAGCCCACCACGCCGAGTACGGCAGCGGCGGCCATCAGCAGCAGCCAAGACCGGCGGCGGGGAGGCCCGGGCGCCTCCGTGCGATCAGCTCGGCTTGCCGGGTCCGACACGATCCGGGCGTGGTCGCGTACGGTGGCCTCGTTCGGCGCATCGTGGGGATTCCAACGCGGCAGGACCTCGGCGTCCGGACTGATCGGCGCGGGTTGCCCTGTCGCGCTCGAGTCCGTGCGGGATCCCTCGAGCGGCATCGCAGCGTGCACTTCAGTCGAAACAGGGCCGCGGCCGGAATCCGTCAAATGAACGTGACCGCCTGCATCATGTCCCTCTTCCCCCGGCTCGCGCTCCAATGCGGCGATGAACCGGTACCCCAGCGCGTGCTGGGTCTGGATGAACCGGGGTTGCTGGGCATCGTCGCCCAGGGCCGCCCGCAACTGGGCGATGGCACGGGTCAGCACCCCCGGGGTGACGTGGCGATGGCCCCAGACAGCGTCCAGCAACTCGTCGCGAGCGACCAGCGCCCCGGGCTGACGCAACAGGGCCATCAGCACGGCGAACGCCTTCGGCTCCACGGACACGAGCTCGCCGGCCCGGGTCAGGGTGTGCGCACCGGCATCCACCACGACGTTGCCGAAGCGGTAGCGCTCGCTTGCCAAACCCTTGCCAGCCAACGGGCCGGGCGTCTCCATCACGGAAACCTCATGAACCCCTCATCAACCGCTTGGAACGCTGAGAGAAGGCGCTTCCAGCCATCATGACCCTCATGGGCCTTCCGCGGGACGCTATCCCCACGCCGGAGCCCCGGTGCCTCCCCAGACGAGAGCCCGAAAATGAACGCCATGACCGCCATCGCCGCCACCCATTCCGCTGCCAGCCACTCAGTCCGCCGCGACCGCCGCCTCCAGGTTCAGGT
This sequence comes from Lysobacter daejeonensis GH1-9, assembly GCF_000768355.1. GTDB lineage: Bacteria > Pseudomonadota > Gammaproteobacteria > Xanthomonadales > Xanthomonadaceae > Aerolutibacter > Aerolutibacter daejeonensis. The sequence goes on along the minus strand of NZ_AVPU01000002.1, from coordinate 168,285 downwards.
GCCGCGCGTTGAGCGCCGTACCAGCCGCGACGAGCAGCGCGCCTCCGCCGCCCTGCAGGCCCAGCTGCGTGACGTCCGCGAACACAGCTATCTGGCCGCGCCGACCGCCCGGTTCAGGATCTGCTGAGCACATGCCCGCTTGGGGGGCCGTCGGCCGTGTGCCGCCGCTCGCCCCCCGGCCGGCCCCCGACTTACGGGACAGGACAACCGGTCCGCAACGGCGCATAGTGTCCATGCAGCGACCGGCCCCACCGGACCGGTCGCGGTCGCGCGACATGCCGGCCGCCACGCGACCTCCCCGTCCCAGGCCGGACCGAGGAGGTGTGCCATGCGCCCGTCCGCCCCGACCCCGACTGCGGATCCGTTGCCCTACGACACCTGGACGGGTGCCAGCTCAGATCCGCGCGCCCGCGTGGCGTTGAGCCCGACCGCCGTTGCCGGCTTCGACGCGCTGCTGCACGAACTCCACCCCGATGCCACGCGCGTCGAGCCCGACCGCTTGCACCGGCTGATCAACTGGCTGCTCACGCTGCCTGACGAGACCGCGCACGACGTGCTCGAGCGTCGGCTCCGGCGCATCGACGAGTTGCGGATGATGCTGCTGGATCCCGACTGGGACTCGGATCCCGCGATGGCCGCGCGCCTGGGCAAGCTGTTCGACTACATCGACCGCGACGACGATCTCATCGCCGACCACGAGCCCTTGCTGGGCCTGCTCGACGACGTGCTGCTGATCGAGCTGGCTTGGCCGGCCTTCGCCAGCGAAGCCGACGAATACCGGGACTTCAGCGCCTACCGCTCCGAGGAGCACCCCACCGGCAGCGGCGACGAACAGCGTGCCGCATGGATCCGGGACCGGCTGGCCGAAATCGCGCTGTGGCGCCACAAGCTGCGCGTCAACGACAGCCATTACGTGCATCGGGGCCACCCGGAGGATCCGTTCAAGGTGGTCTGACCGCCGTGCGGTCCCGTTGCCGGGCGATTCCTTCCCCCGGGGCCGCTTTGAGGGAGACTGCGACCCACCCAGCATGGGCGCGCAGCCACCACCCGCCCTGTCAAGGCTTGTCCGCACGGCTGGGCCTGATACCCTGCGGGTTGCACCTCCGGTTGCCGCATGTCCGCACGCTTCGCCCACCTGCACCTGCACAGCGAGTATTCGCTCGCCGACTCGACGATCCGCATCGGCGAGCTGGTGAAGCGCTGCGCGATGCTGCGCCAGCCAGCCGTGGCGCTGACCGACATCAACAACCTCTTCGCCGCGGTGAAGTTCGTCAAGGCGTGCGAAGGCGCCGGCGTCAAGCCGATCCTTGGCGCCGACATCGGCCTGGCCGACGGCAACGAAGCGCCCTCGCGGATGACCCTGCTGTGCCGCGACCGCGGCGGCTACCTCACCCTTTCGCGCCTGCTGACCCGCATGTGGATGGAAGGCCACCGCACCGACGGCGTGGCAATGCGCCCGGAATGGCTGCGCGAGGACAACGAGGGACTGTTCGCGCTGGTCGGCCGCCACAGCCTCGCCGGCCGCCTGGCCACCAGCAATCGCCACGAACTGGCCGAAGCTTGGCTGGCCGACTGGAAGGGCGAACTGGGCGATCGCCTGCACCTGGAACTGACCCGCACCGGCCGCGAGGGCGAGGAGACGTTCAACAGCTTCGCCCTGCATGCCTCCACCACGCGCGGCATCCCGGTGGTGGCCAGCAACGATGCGCGCTTCCTCGACCGCGACGGCTTCGAGGCGCACGAGGCCCGCGTGTGCATTGCCTCCGGCCGCGTGCTCGACGACCCCAAGCGTCCGCGTGACTACAGCGCCGAGCAGTACCTCAAGTCATCCGAAGAGATGGCCGAGCTGTTTGCCGACGTGCCCGACGCGACCGACAACGCCATCGCGCTGGCCACCCGCTGCAACGTCGAGATGCACCTGGGCACGTATTACCTGCCCGCGTTCCCGGTGCCGGACGACCACACCATCGACTCGTGGCTGCGCAGTTCCGCGCGCGAGGGCCTCGAGAAGCGCTTGGCCAAGCACCCGCTGGCCCCGGGCAAGACCCGCGAGGAGTACGACGCGCGCCTGGAAACCGAGCTGGACGTCATCATCAAGATGGGGTTCCCCGGTTACTTCCTGATCGTGGCGGACTTCATCAACTGGGGTAAGGAGCACGACATCCCGGTTGGCCCGGGCCGTGGTTCGGGTGCGGGCTCGCTGGTGGCGTGGGCGCTGGGCATCACCGACCTGGACCCGCTGCCGTACGACCTGCTGTTCGAGCGCTTCCTCAATCCGGAACGCGTGTCGATGCCCGACTTCGACATCGACTTCTGCATGGACCGCCGCGACGAGGTCATCGACTACGTCGCGCGCAAGTACGGCCGCGACCGCGTCAGCCAGATCATCACCTACGGCACCATGGCGGCGAAGGCGGTGGTGCGCGACAGCGGGCGCGTGCTCGGCCACCCGTACGGCATGGTGGACGGCATTGCCAAGCTGATCCCCAACACCTTGGGCATCAGCCTGGACGATGCGCTGGGCGAGAGCGAGGCGGCACGGAAGAACCCTGAGCTGGCCTCGTCCGAGCTGATCACGCGCTACCAGACCGAAGACGACGTGCGCGACCTGCTCGACCTGGCGCGCAGCCTGGAAGACCTGACGCGCAACGCCGGCAAGCACGCCGGTGGCGTGGTGATCGCGCCGTCGCCGCTGAGCGATTTCTGCCCGCTGTTCGCCGAACACGACGGCGAAGGCCGCGGCAAGAGCCCGGTTACCCAATTCGACAAGGACGACGTCGAGTCGGTCGGCCTGGTCAAGTTCGACTTCCTTGGCCTGCGCACGCTCACGATCATCGACTGGGCGGTGAAGGCGATCAACAAGCGCCGCACGGCCGCCGGCGAGGCGCCGCTGGACATCACCGCGTTGCCACTGGATGACGCGGACACCTACAAGCTGTTCGCACGCGGCGACACGGTGGCGGTGTTCCAGTTTGAATCGCGCGGCATGCGCGAGCTGCTCAAGCGCGCGATGCCCGACGTGTTCGAGGACATCATCGCGTTGGCCGCGCTTTTCCGCCCTGGCCCGCTGGGCTCGGGGATGGACAAGGAGTGGTGCGACCGCAAGCACGGGCACACCGAGGTCAGCTATCCGCACCCGTCGCTGGAACCGGTGCTGGGGCCGACCTACGGCGTCATCGTGTACCAGGAACAGGTGATGCAGATCGCGCAGGTGCTGGCCGGCTACACGCTGGGCGGCGCCGACATGCTGCGTCGCGCGATGGGCAAGAAGAAGCCCGAGGAGATGGCCAAGGAGCGCGCCAAGTTCGAGAGCGGTTGCGCCGAACGCGGCATCCCGGCCAGCCAGGCCACGCCCATCTTCGACTTGATGGAGAAGTTCGCCGAGTACGGCTTCAACAAGTCGCACTCGGCTGCGTATGCGCTGGTGGCGTACCAGACGGCGTGGCTGAAGCAGTATTACCCCGCCGAGTTCATGGCCGCGACGTGCTCGTCGGACATGGACAACACCGACAAAGTGGTGAACTTCCTCGACGAGGCGCGGGTGATGGGGCTGGACGTCCTGCCGCCGCACGTCAACGCTTCCGAATACATGTTCGAGGCGGTGGAACCACGGGTGATCCGTTACGGCATCGGTGGCGTGAAGGGCGTGGGCCAAGGGGTCTGCGAGGCCATTGTCGATGCGCGCCGCGCCGGCGGGCCGTTCAACGACCTGCTCGACTTCTGCAAGCGCGTGGACAGCTCCAAGCTCAACCGTCGCGCACTGGAGGCGCTGGTGAACGCCGGCGCACTCGATGGTTTGGCGAAGAATCGCGCCAGCCTGATGCTGCAATTGCCCGAAGTGCTCAAGGCCACCGACCAGATGGCCAAGGAAAAGGCCGCCGGCCAGGTGTCGCTGTTCGGCGGCGTGGAAACCGCGGCCCCGGCCCTGCACCTGGACCTGCCCGAAACCGACGAGATGCCGCTGGGCCAGTTGCTCGCCGGCGAGCACGCCACGCTGGGTCAGTACCTCAGTGGCCACCCGTTCGACCCGTACCGCGAGGAAGTACGCGGACTGGTGGGCCATGACCTCGCCGGGCTGGAAGCGATCTGGGCCAACCGCCCGGAGCCGGCACGCGGCAGCTGGCGCCAGGAAGTGGAGACCGTGGTCGCCGGCCAGGTCGTGGGCCTGCGCAAGAAGGGCGACAGCCAGATGTTCGTGCAGATCGAAGACGGTCGTGGCCGCGTCGAATGTGCGTTCTTTGGCGAAACGTATTCGGAGTTCGCGCAGATGCTGGTGCGCGACCGCCTGCTGGTGATCCAGGGTGGGCTGCGCGAGGACAGCTTCAGCGGCGGCTTTGCGCTGAAGGCCAACCGCTGCTGGGACTATGCTCAGGTGTGCGCGCGCCATGCCCAGCGGGTCGCCCTGCGCCTGGACCTGCGCGTGCCAGGGACGTGGCAGCGGGTCAACGCACTGCTCGACAAGCAGCGCCCCGGGCAGACGCCCTTGCGGCTCGACCTGCTGGTGCCTGGTGCGGCCGGCATGGTGGACATCAACGGCAGCCATTCGGTCCGGGTCGATGCCGACCTGGCCGGCACCCTGCGCGCCACGCCGGGTGTACGCACGGTCAAGGTGCAACTGGCCAAGCCCTGGGCCCATTGAGCCACTTGCGTCACGGTCGCTGACCAGACGCCTCGGTACGTTGCCCCCCCTTGGGCTAGACTGTCGGCTTTCCCGGCAGCCGGCCTGCCACGAGCACGGCCCACCGCATGAACCCGAACTACCTCGATTTCGAGCAGCCCATCGCCGACCTTGAATCCAAGATCAGGGAACTCCGCGATTCCGCGCACAACGGTGCCTCGGTCAACGTCGACGCCGAAGTGCACGCCCTGCAGGAGAAACTGCGCAAGCGCACCGCGCAGATCTTCCGCGACCTGTCCCCGTGGCAGGTGTCGCAGCTGTCGCGCCACCCGGCGCGCCCCTACACGATGGATTACCTGCGCCTGATCTGCGACGAGTTCCAGGAACTCGCCGGCGACCGCGCCTTCGCCAACGACAACGCCATCGTCGGCGGCCTGGCCCGCATCGGCGGGCGCAGCGTCGTGGTGGTCGGCCACGAGAAGGGCCGCGACACCAAGACCAAGATCAAGCGCAACTTCGGCATGCCCAAGCCCGAGGGCTACCGCAAGGCATTGCGCCTGATGAAGCTGGCCGAGCGCTTCAAGTTGCCGCTGCTGACCTTCATCGACACCGCTGGCGCGTGGCCGGGCATCGATGCCGAGGAGCGCGGCCAGTCGGAGGCCATCGCCCGCAACCTGCTGGAGATGGCCGAGCTCAAGATCCCGGTGATCTGCACGGTGATCGGCGAAGGTGGCTCCGGCGGTGCGCTGGCCATTGGTGTTGGCGACCGCACGGTGATGCTGGAATACAGCACCTACTCGGTGATCACGCCCGAAGGCTGCGCCTCGATCCTGTGGAAGACTGCCGAGAAGGCCAAGGATGCCGCGGAGCAGTTGGGCATGACCGCACGCCGCCTGCACTCGCTGGGCCTGGTCGACAAGGTGGTGCGCGAACCCACCGGCGGCGCGCACCGCAATCCGAAGCAGATGGCCAAGCGCCTGAAGGCCGTGCTGCTGAACGAACTTGATGCGCTGGACGATGTGCCGGTGCCGCAACTGCTGCAGCGCCGTTACGAACGCCTGCGTGGCTATGGAGCGTACGAGGCGGCCTGAGCCACCTCGCCGCCAACGGCCGATCCTCGAAAACCGCGCCCCATGGCGCGGTTTTTCGTTACCAGGCCCGCAAGTACTGCGGCGGGGTCGTCAGATCGTCCCCGAGCACGTGTGCAGCACGGCGCGGGAAGTAGGGGTCGCGCAGCAACTCGCGCCCCATCAGCACAACGTCGGCAATACCCTCGGCCACTAGCGCTTCGGCGTGTGCCGGCTCGGTGATCAGGCCGACGGCGCCGGTGGCGATGCTCGCCTCCTGTCGCAGGCGCTGCGCGAATGGCGCCTGATAGCCCGGCTCCAAGGGGATGCGCGCGTTGGGCACCAAGCCGCCACTGGACACATCCACCAGGTCCACGTCGCGCTGGCGCAGGCGTTTGGCCAACTCGATGCTCTGTTCCACATCCCAGCCTCCATCGGCCCAATCGGTGGCCGAGATGCGCACCCATAGCGGCAGTTCGACGGGCCAAGCGGCGCGCACGGCGTCTACCACCTCCAGCACCAGACGTACGCGGTTGTCGAAGCTGCCGCCGTAACCATCCTGGCGGTGGTTGGACAACGGCGACAGGAACTCGTGCAGCAGGTAGCCGTGCGCGGCATGCAGCTCAAGCAGGCGGAATCCTGCGGCGTGCGCACGCATCGCCGCTGCCACAAAATCGTTCACCACCTTGCGGATGCCAGCCTCACCCAGCGCCAACGGCACCGGGGATTGCGCGTCGAACGCGAGTGCCGAGGGGGCCACGGGGGTCCAGCCGCCCAGTTCGGCCGCCACCGGCCCATGCCCGCGCCAGGGTGCGTCGGTGCTCGCCTTGCGCCCGGCGTGCGCCAGTTGCACTGCGGGAATCGCGCCCTGTTCGACGATGAATGCGTTGATGCGCGACCACGCAGCCACCTGCGCGTCATTCCACAGTCCGGTGTCGTGCGGCGAAATCCGGCCCTCCGGCGACACCGCGGTGGCTTCCGCGATCACCACCGCGGCCCCGCCCACCGCGCGACTGCCCAGATGCACGAGGTGCCAGTCGTTGGGCACCCCCTCTTCGGCCGAGTACTGGCACATGGGCGAGACGACGATGCGGTTGCGCAACTGCAATGACCGCTGCGCCAGCGGCTCGAACAGCTTGGACAAGGGGCAGCTCCAGCAGGATGGCATGACGGGATGGGGACAGATGCCCTTGTCGGAAGCTACGGCCGCGGCCCGCTGTTTTCCACCCATGCAACCAACACCGGGCGCGTGGATGTCTGGCACCATCTCCGGATGCCCTCGCCCCTACCCCCCGCGCTGACGCCGCCGCCCGACCTGCCTGCGGCCCCGCTGTGCGTGGGATACAGCGGCGGCCTGGATTCCACGGTGCTGCTGCACCTGCTGGTGGAGCTGCCGGACATGCGAGTGCGCGGATTGCGCGCGATCCACATCCACCACGGCCTGCATCCCGATGCGGATGCCTGGACCGCGCACTGCGTCGACACCTGCGCCGCGCTGGGAGTGCCGCTGATGGTGGAACGCGTGCAGGTCGCGGCCGACTCGGGCGAAGGCCGGGAAGCGGCGGCACGCCATGCACGCCGTGCCGCATTCGTCCGCCAACTGGGTGACGACGAGGTGCTGGTGCTCGCCCACCACCAGGACGACCAGGCCGAAACCTTCCTGCTGCGCGCGCTGCGTGCCTCCGGGCCCGACGGACTGGCGGCGATGCGACGCTGGAGCCAACTCGGCCCACACCGCGTGTGGCGACCGCTGCTGGACATCCCGCGCGACGTGTTGCGCACATACGCGGTCGGCCATGGATTGCGTTGGCTGGAGGACCCCAGCAACACCGACACCACGTTCGATCGAAACTTCCTGCGCAACCGGGTCATGCCACTGCTGCGCGAGCGCTGGCCCGGTGTCGACAGCGCGTTCGCCCAATCCGCTCGCCACTGCGAGACCGCCGCCGCACTGCTGCACGAGGACGATGCACGCCATCTCGCCGATGTCGCCACCGCGGACCCTGCGGTGCTGTCGCGCACCGCGTTGCTCCACCTGCCGGTAGCCCGTCGTGCGCGCGTGCTGCGGCTATGGGCGACACGGCTGGGGCTGCCGCCTCTCCCGGCGGAAGGGGTCAGCCGGATCGAAGACGAGGTGCTGCCGGCGCGCGCCGATGCCCGCGCGATGTTCGCCTGGGACGGGATGGCGGTGCGCAGTTGGCGCGACCTGTTGCATGCCGGGCCACTGCACCCGCCACCGCCCGCCGACTGGAGCGCCCACTGGGTCGGGGATGCGCCACTGGCGCTCCCCGGCGGCGGCGCTTTGACGCTGGAAGGCGCACCGCGTTTCCAGAGCCCATTGACCGTGGGCATGCGCGCCGGAGGCGAACGCATCACGCTGCCCGGCCGCACCCACACGCATGCACTCAAGCATGTGCTGCAGGACCTCGGTGTGCCGCCGTGGGAGCGCGAACACCTGCCCCTGCTCCGCACGGCAGGCGGAGAGGTGCTGGCCGCCGGTGACCTCGTGTACTCGGCGGATTTCGATGCCTGGCTGCGACAGGCGGGGGCCCGGCTGCACTGGCAACCCGCTGTCCAGCGCACCGCGTGATTGACCGCCCGCGGGCGGGGCAGCACACTTTACCCATGGCCCGCAAAACGACTTCCGAACCCTCGCCGGTCGCCGACTTCGAGACCTCGCTGGACGAGCTCGAGCAGCTCGTCGAGAAGATGGAACACGGCGACATGAGCCTTGAGGACTCCCTTGCCGCCTACGAGCGCGGCGTGGGCCTCTACCGCCGCTGCCAGACCGCGCTGGAACAGGCGGAGTTGCGCGTGAAGCTGCTCAGCGACCCGCAGGACCCGGCCAGCGCCGAACCGTTCGCCAGCGCCCCTGATGCTTGAGGACCGCCTGATCGGTTGGCGCCATCGCGCCGACGTCGCCTTGGCGCGCGTGCTGCCTGACCCGGATGTATCCCCGCGGCGCCTGCACGCCGCCATGCGCCATGCCGTGCTGCTGGGCGGCAAGCGCATGCGTCCATTGCTGGTGCATGCCAGCGGCGCACTGTTCGGTGCCGACGAAGCCCTGCTCGACGCCCCTGCTGCGGCGGTGGAGCTGATCCATGCCTATTCGCTGGTCCACGACGACCTGCCTGCGATGGATGACGACGCGCTACGCCGCGGCCAACCCACCGTGCACGTCGCCTTCGACGAGGCCACCGCCATCCTCGCCGGCGACGCGCTGCAGTCGTTGGCCTTCGCCGTGCTGAGCGAGGCGCCCGCGTCGGATGCCGTGCGCGTGGCGCTGTTGCGCAGCCTCGCCGAAGCCGCGGGAGCCGCGGGCATGTGCGGTGGCCAAGCGCTGGACCTGGATGCGACCGGCAACGGCACGACGCTCGACGTGGCCGCGCTGGAACGGCTGCACGCCCTGAAAACCGGCGCGCTGATCCGCGCCGCGGTGCGCATGGGCGCGCTGTGCGGCGGCGCCAGCGATGCCGAGCTGGCCGCGCTCGACCGCTACGCCACCGCCCTCGGGCTGGCGTTCCAGGTGCGCGACGACATCCTCGACGTGGAAGGCGACAGCGCCACCCTCGGCAAGACGGCGGGCAAGGACGCGGCACAGGACAAGGCAACCTTCCCGGCCCTCATCGGGCTGGAGGCGTCGAAGGCGCGGCTGCAGCAGTTGGCCACCGAGATGGAAGCCGCGCTGGCCCCGTTCGGTCACCGCGCTGATGCACTGGCCGCACTGGGCCGGATGGCGATCGAACGCCAGCACTGAGCGTGCCAGACCCAGATTTCGGTGCCGTCCGCGGGCCCCACGAATCCCGCCACGCATGAAGAGAAACGGCCGCACGATGCGGCCGTTTCACGTTCCAGTGCGCCCCAACGGAGCGCCGCGTTCACTTCAGCAGGCGGATCGTCAGCGGGTAGCGGTAGCTCTCGCCGTTGTAGGCCTTGAAGGTCGCGATCACGCTGCACACCAGCCACATCACCGCGATCGCACCGATCGCCAGCAGCAGCACGATGCCGGCCGGGGCGGTCAGGATGATGCCCAGGCCCAAGGTCAGGATCGTGGCACCGACCAGCAGGAAGCCGATCAGGCCCGCTGCGCAGGCGTAGATGAACATGCTCAGGTTGAAGTTGACCGCTTCCTTGGCGTGCTCGGCGACGAATGCGGATTCATCGCGCTTGAGGATCCAGATGCCCAGCGCGCCGAGCGCGCCGGCGATGCCGGCCACCCAACTGGTCAGCAATGCCAGCGCCAGTGCGGCCAGGTGTGCGCCGGCCGCCCACAGGCGCTCGTTCTCGGTCAGGTTGACGGGGGGCGGGTTGGTGTAGGCCTCGGTCATGACGGGCTCCTTCCGGAAACGCTCCGGTCTTACCCCCGATATTGAGGCATGGGGGTGACGGTACAAGCCAACTGAAGACACCCCTGCCCGCGCTGCCCCGCTGCTTGCCTCGGCCCAAGCGGCCGGCCGCGCATGGGCGGCCCCACGGCAGCGATGGCAAATCCCCCGGCGTGAGGCGCCACCACGCTACTTCTGGATCACTCTCCCGCGACGGTCATCGCGCCGATCAGGATCGAGCCGGTGCGGATGTGCGAGCGCGGGTCGACATCGCTGCCCACGGCCTCGATCGCTCGGAACATGCGCTTGAGGTTGCCGGCCACGGTCACGCCATCCACCGGATACTGGATGCGGCCTCCTTCCACCCAGAAGCCCGAGGCGCCGCGCGAGTAATCGCCGGTGATGCTGTTGACGCCCTGCCCCATCAGTTCAGTGACGAGCAGGCCGCGGTCCATGCCCCGCACCAGGGACTCGAAATCGCCCGCATTGCTGGCAACCTGCAGGTTGTGCACGCCGCCGGCGTTGCCGGTGGTCGGCAGGCCCAGCTTGCGCGCCGAATAGGTGCCCAGGATGTAGCGCTGCAGCACACCAGCGGTGACCAGCGGCGATTCGCGCGTGGCCACGCCATCGGCGTCGAACGAGGCGGAGCGGAAGCCGCGCGGCAGGAACGGAAGCTCCTCGATCGAGAACCACTCCGGGAACAGCTGCGTGCCCACGCTGTCGAGCAGGAAGCTGGCCTTGCGGTACAGCGCGCCGCCCGACACTGCGCCCAGCAGGTGCCCAACCAGCGAACGCGCGATCTCGGCACTGAACAGCACCGGGTATTCGCCGGTGGCGACCTGGCGCGGCGCCAGACGCGCGGCGGCGCGTTCGGCGGCTTTGCGACCGATGGCGGCCACGTCCTCCAGGTCCGAAGCCGCCAGCGCGATGCTGTACCAGCCGTCGCGCTGCATGGCGTCGCCTTCGCCGGCGATCAGCGCGCACCCGACGCTGTGCTGCGTGCTGCGCTCGCGGCCGACGAAGCCATGCGAATTGGCATACACGCTCACGCTGGTGCCGGTGCCAAGCGATGCCCCATCAGAGTTGCCGATCCGCACCTCGGCATCGCGCCCGGCCTGCTCGCAGGCCAGCGCCAGGTCGATGGCCCGGTCGGCGTCGATCATCCACGGGTGCCAACTGTCGAACTCGCGCAGGTCGTTGGCCATCAATTCGGGCTCGGCCAGGCCGGCCGCGTCATCGTCCTCGGTGTGGCGGGCGATGGCGCAGGCTTGTTCGACCGTAGCCTCCAGGCTTTCCTCGCGCAGGTCCGCGGTGCTGGCACTGCCCTTGCGCTTGCCAAAATACACCGTGACGGCAATGCCACGGTCGCGGGTGGATTCGACCGTCTCAACCTCGCCCATGCGCACGTTCACGCTCAGGCCGGCGTCCTCCGAGCACGACACCTCGGCCTGGCTGGCGCCACGCCGGCGGGCGCTGGCCAGCAGGCGCTGGGACAGGTCCGCCAGCGCATCCAGGCGCATCTGGCTGTCGACATGAATGGCCGGTTCGGGGATCAGGGCGTTCAATGGCTTATCCTTGCAACGTTGATTCCGCGGGCATCGCCGGCGGAACTGGAATGACGGAAACGGCCGCGCGCCATCGCGCCCGGGCCGGAGAAAGAGGAACCAACACGATGCGCGGCATTGACCCCGAAACCGGCGAATACCTGAGCCCCAGCCGCAGCGACAACCGGCGCGAGGCGCTGGAGGTGTTGGCGCTGGGTGAGAAACTGGTGTCGCTGAGCGAAGCCCAGCTGGCCCGCCTGCCGGTGCCCGACTCGCTGCTGCCGCACATCCGCGAGTGCAAGCGCATCACCTCGCACATCGCGCACAAGCGCCAGCTGGCCTTCCTGGCCAAGCAGATGCGGCGCGAGGACGATGAAGTGCTGGATGCGCTCCGCGATGCGCTCGACGAAGACGGAGAAGCCGCGCGCCGCGAGGTGGCCGCCATGCACCGCGTGGAGAAGTGGCGTGACCGCCTGCTCGAGGACGGCGACGCCGCGCTGGCGCAACTGCTGGACGAATACCCGGGCGCCGACCGCCAGTCGCTGCGCCAACTGACGCGCAACGCCCTGGAAGAGCGCAAGCGCAACAAGCCCCCGCGCGCGTTCCGCGAGCTGTTCCGTGCGCTGCGCGAGCTGATCGTGGAGGGCAGGCACGGCGACGAGGATGCCGGCGAGACGCCGCTGTACGACATCCCGCCCGACGACAGCGACGACTGAGCGGCGGCGGATCACGCCTGCGTTCCACCCACGGTCAGCCCGTCGATCAGCAGTGACGGCTGGCCCACGCCGACGGGCACGCTCTGCCCGTCCTTGCCGCACACGCCCACGCCTTCGTCCAGCGCGAGGTCGTGGCCGATCATGCGTACCTTCTGCATGGTTTCGGGGCCGTTGCCGATCAGGGTGGCGCCCTTTACCGGCGCGGTGATCCTGCCGTCCTCGATCAGATACGCCTCGGTGGCCGAGAACACGTACTTGCCGCTGGTGATGTCCACCTGGCCGCCGCCGAAGTTGACCGCGTACAGTCCCTTCTTCACCGAGCGGATCATTTCTTCCGGGTCATGGGTGCCGGCCAGCATGTAGGTGTTGGTCATGCGCGGCATGGTCAGGTGCGCGAACGATTCGCGGCGACCGTTGCCGGTGGGTGCCATGCCCATCAGGCGCGCATTGAGCGTGTCCTGCATGTAGCCGACGAGGATGCCGTCCTCGATCAGCGTGGTGCACTGGGTGGGCGTGCCTTCATCGTCGATGTTGAGCGAGCCGCGGCGGCCCTCGAGCGTGCCGTCGTCCACGATGGTGACGCCCGGCGACGCCACGCGCTGGCCAATGCGACCGGCATAGGTGCTGGTGCCCTTGCGGTTGAAGTCACCCTCCAGGCCGTGGCCCACCGCTTCGTGCAGCAGCACGCCCGGCCAACCACTGCCCAGCACCACCGGCATCACGCCCGCCGGTGCGTCAACAGCTTCGAGGTTGACCAGCGCCTGGCGCAGCGCCTCGCGCGCCCATGCCTCCGGCTTGCCACCGCCGAGCAGTTCGGCGTAGCTGTAACGGCCGCCACCGCCGGTGTAGCCCATCTCGCGGCGCCCGTCCTGCTCCACGATCACCTGTACGTTAAGCCGAACCAGCGGGCGCACGTCGGCGGCAAGCACGCCGTCGCTGCGCGCCACTAGTACGGTGTCCACGCCGCCCGACAGGCTCACCACCACCTGCTGCACGCGCGGATCGGCGGCACGCAGCATGCGGTCGATGCGGCGCAGCGCCTCGACCTTGTCCTCGTTGCCCAGCGAATCCACCGGGTCGACACTCGGGTACAGCGCGCGACCGCCGCCCTGCACCAGTGCATGCGGCGCCTGGCTGCGACCGTCGCGCGCGATGGCCCGCGCGGACTTCGCCGCGGCGATCAGCGCCTCGCCGTTGATTTCGTCGGAGTAGGCGAAACCTGTCTTCTCGCCGCTGATCGCGCGCACGCCCACGCCCTGCTCGATGGAGTGGGCGCCGTCCTTGACGATGCCGTCCTCCACCGTCCAGCTCTCGCGGCGTGCATGCTGGAAATACAGGTCGCCAAAGTCCACGCCGGGCCCGAGCAGCGTGCCGAAGGCGCGCTCAAGGCCACCGGAATCGAGGCCTGCAGGCAGGAGGAGGCGGGATTCGGCGAGCTGGAGCGGCAGGGTCATCGGAGGGTCCGGTTGGGGGGCGCGCAACCCACTATATGCGGGCCGAAGTGGGCCGCTTCAACCGGTGCCCGCTCAGCCGCCGCCGGTCGTGGCAGCCTCTTCGGCGGGCTTGCCGGCCTGCTCGCGGATCACGTCCACCTTGGGTTCCTTCCAGGGGCCCGTCACGCGATAAGTCTTGGCGGTCATTTCGCCCAGCGGTTTCTGCAGCACCGCATTGGCGGCCGCGCCGATCGCCGCGCCCACGGGCCCGCCTGCAATGGCCCCCACGGCGGTCAACAGATTGCCGGCCTTGGGGTGCACTTCGATGGTCTGGTTGAAGGTCTGCGCACGCAGATTGGTGGTGCCGCGGATTGCAATGCTCGCCGCCGGGCCATCGATACCCAGGTCACCACTGCGCGCGATGCCATTGGCGAACTGGACGGTGCCACCGGCACGATCGAACGCGAACCCCTTGGAGAAGAAATCACGGAAATCGAGCGTCAAGCGTCGCGGCAACTGCGCAAGACTGAGCAGACCCAGCACGCGGCCGGCGCCGGGCTCGACCTCCAGCAGCTGGCCACCGCGCACGTCGAGGGTCAGCTGGCCCTCCAGGCTCGACAGTGCGAAGCCGGCGGGGCTGCCGGGCCAGAGTGCGTCGAAATGCGCGCTGCCTTTGCCGCCGGACAACTGCCCGCGCATGCCGAAGCCGTCCAGCAATGCGCCTACGTTGTCGCTGGCGATGCGGATGTCCATCTGCGTGCGCTCGGCGGCGCCCATCCCGGACCATTCACCCTTGAGGTCGATGCGCTGGCCGGCCGCATGCGCCTGCACCTGCTCGAAACGCATGCCACGCCCGGTGGGGCGGGTGCGCACGGCGGCCTGGCCCAGCCTGGCCTCGGCCACGCGCAGGTCGTCGATGTCGAATACCAGAGGCGGAATGTTGGCGGGGTTGATCGGATCGCTGCCGCCGGTCGCCGCGCTCGGCGCACCGGACGCAGCCGCGCTGGCGGATGCCGATGCGCTGGTTACGGCCGCTGGCGACGACGGCGTGGAGATCACTTCCGCCGCGCGCCAATGTGCGTGCTCGAAATGGCCCGCAATCGTCGCGCTGCTGCTGGACGGTACCAGCAGCGCGCCCTGCAATGAGCGTCCCTCGGCGCGTACCGCAATGGCGCCATCGGCTGCGGGCGCGACGACGACATGCGTGTCCGGGAACACACCGCCCAGCAATTGCAGGCGTGCCGCCGTCACGTCGATGCGCTGCAGCGGGAAACCACCGCCACTGTCGGTACCGCCACGGGCGATGGCCACCCAGTCGATGGCATCCAGTCGGTCGGTACGACCACCCACCACCAGTCCGTTGGCAGGTGGCTCGGCGTCGGGCAAGCCGCCGCCAAGCTGCACCCGCACGCCGGTGCGTCCGTTCTGTGCGCGCGCGCGCAACGCCGCCTTTGTCCCCATCACCACGCGCACTTCGCCGGTTCCCAACGGCAACGGCGCTTCGATGGTGGTGGCCAGCGTTTCGCCCGCCGGTTTGCGCAGCGGCTCGGGCAAGGTGATCGCCGTGCCTTGCAGCTGCGAGGCCAATTGCAGGTGCGTGGCCGCGGACCGGCCATTTCGCGCGGGTTGGACCGCCACGCCGATGGTCCAGGGCGAACGCCCGTGCATGTACGGTTTCAGCCACCCCAGGTCAGGCGCCTGGTCCAACAGCGCGCTGGCCGCCAGCGTGGCATCCAGTGCAGCCTCGAACACGTTGGCGCGGTCCAGCACGTAGCCCTCGCCCACGCGCAACGACAGGTGTCCCGGCAGACCCTCGTGGCGCACCGCCAACCGCTCCGCCTCGAAGCCCTTCAGTGAGTACCGCGCCGCACCGTTGACCTGATCGAATGCCAGGTTCCAGCGCGAATCCGCGAGGCGCGCGCCCTTCAACCGGACCGCGCCCTCAACGCTTGTCTCACGCGCATGGCCCAGCGGCAGCACCAGCTTGAAATCCAACTCGGCAGGACCACTCGCTGAGATCTTGGCGAAGGTATCCGGGTCCAGTTTCTGCAGCGGGCTAACGCGCAGCACTTCCAGCATCCGCCCGGCGTCGCCCGCGCCATTGGCACTCACTTCCAACTGGCCGTCGTGGTAGCTGTCGATGCCGGCGTGCAGGCGCTGTATGGCGACCTCGCCGACGCGGCCGACACCATCCACGGTGAACCCGTTGCCGATGAAGCTCGCATCGGCCTCCACGCCCTCGGCCGCAGGCCAGTCAGGCTGGAACTTCAGCACGCCATTGGTGATGTGCGCATTGGCTTCGAAGCGGCCGTTCTGGCGGTCGAAGGGCCACTCGTCCAGGTCGCCGGAGACCACGGCGCGCCCGTTGCTCAACTGGCCCGAGACCAGCGCCATGTCCAGCCACTCCACCACAGGCTTGGGCATCAGGTAGTGGACCCAGAACCCCTTGGCCGCCGGCAGCGTGGCTTCCTCGATATCGGCGGCGATGTCGATCCACGGCCGCGTGCCATCACCCTGCCACCACAGGCCACCGCGCGCGGTGGCGGCATAGCCTTTGCCGTCCACGCGCAACGCCGGCGTGCCGATGCGCCAGCCCTTGCCCTCGCGCCAACCGCCAATGCGGCCATCGAGCTTGACGTCATGCACCACGCCAAAGCCCGCGGGCCAGTTGAAGCGCAACGCCGTACCCGGATCCAGCTGCACGTCGAAGCCGTCAGCATCGCCGTTGAACGCACCCGCCAACCCGTCCAACCCCGGCGTGTTGCCCACGGGATCGAAGCCCACCGAATCGATCCGTGCACGCGCGTGCACGGGGCCGCCGCGTCGGCCCGCGATCTCGATGCGCTGCAACGCCGCTCGCGGCTTGGATGCCAACAACCAGCGCCGCAGGCCCGGCGACACGCGATCGCTCAGCGCCAGCGCCTGCAGCAACGGGGCGGCGTCCAGGCGATCAGCCACGATGGCGTATTGCTGACCGCCTGCCAGCAATAGTCCGTCCAGCGTCTGCTGGGAATCCCCCGAGCCGATGCGCAATGTCGGCGCATCCACTCGCCAGCCGCCACGCACCAAGCGCCAGCGCGCCTTCGCCTGCAGTGCGTCGAAGACCACGTTCGACCTAGTGCGCGCACCGCCCTCGCCGTCCAGCGCCGCGCCACGCAGGCGCACGTCCTCCAGTTGTGCATCGGCAGTCACCAGCACGATGCGATGTCCGCGCAGTTCGCCCCAGGCTTCGGCACGCCCATGGCCTGCCTCAGCCTCAACGCCGGACACTCGCAACAACGATGACCAAGCCGCCAGGTCGGCCTCGCGCGCGCCCGCATACACACGACCATCGCCGCGCTTGCGGTTGAAATCGAGCATGCCGTGGAGTGGCGTCGCGCCCAACCTGGGCCAGATGCGCGCACCCACGCGTACGCGTTCACCGTTGACCTGCAAGCGCAGGTTGATGCGCGGAATGCGCGCGTCGATGCCATACGCCGGGGCGATCACCGCCAGCTTGCCGCCGATCACCTGCAACTCGCCCAGACCTTCCAATGCCGCAAACGGATCGCCACCCGTCTGCTGCTGGCCCGGCAGGCCACGCACCTGCCAACGACCATCCGCCGAGCGTTCCAGCGTCAGGTCGATGCCGCGCAACCGCAGCTCGGAGAACGCACGTCCCGGCAACATGCCGGCATACAGCGACACCAGCATCTCGGTATCGCCCACCAGGAACGACTGCGCACCCTCGCCCACCCGCAGGTTGTCCAGCTTGAGCAGCGGACCGCGGCGGGTCCACGCGGTTTCCACTTTGTCGAAGCGGATCGGCCGCCCGGCGCGTTCGCTGAGCCACTCGGCCACGCGGTCAGGATTGCGCTCGGCCATCGGCAGCACCTGGCTGGCGACGGACAGCAACAACGCCACCAGCACCAGCGCGATCGCGACGGTGTAGCCAAGGCCCCGGCGGGCCAGGCGCAGGCGGCGGCGCAACGGCGTGGGCATCAGCCGGCCCTGCGGACGTCAGAGCAGCACGACATCGAACTGCTCCTGCGCGTATTGCTCGTCGGCCTGGAACCGGATCGACTTGCCGAGGAATTCTTCCAGCTCGGCCACCGCCGCAGACTCCTCGTCGGTGATGCGGGCCACCACCTTGGGCGAGGCAATGACGAGCAGTCTTTGGGCATCGAACTGGCGCACCTGGCGCACGATGTCGCGGAAGATCTCGTAGGTCACCGTTTCCGGCGTCTTCAGCGTGCCGCGGCCGCCGCACTCGTGGCACGGTTCGCTGAGCTGGCGCTGCAGGCTCTCGGTGGTGCGCTTGCGCGTCATCTCAACAAGGCCCAACGGCGAGAAGTCGTAGACCGTGGTCTTGGCGTGGTCGCGGGCCAGCGCCTTCTCCAGCTGGCGCAGCACCTGGCGCTTGTGCTCGGCATCGGTCATGTCGATGAAGTCGATGATGATGATGCCGCCCAGGTTGCGCAGGCGCAGCTGGCGCGCCACCGACTGCGCTGCCTCCAGGTTGGTGCGGTACACCGTCTCCTCGAGGTTCCGCTGGCCAAGGAACGAGCCGGTGTTGATGTCCACCGTGGTCATCGCCTCGGTCTGGTCGATCACCAGGTAGCCGCCGGATTTGAGTGGCACCTGCTTGTCCAGCGCGCGCTGGATCTCATCCTCGACGCCATACAGGTCGAAAATCGGACGCTCACCGGTGTAATGCTCGATCTTTTCCGCCAGCCCGGGCATGTAGGCGGCAGCGAAACTGCGCAGGCGCTCGCAGGTCTCGCGCGAGTCCACCTTCACCTTTTCCACGTCGCGGCGCATCAGGTCGCGCACCGCGCGCAGCGGCAGGCTGAGATCCTCGTACACGCGCTCGCCCAAACGCGATGACGTCGACTTCTCCTCGATCAGCGCCCATGCGCGGTTGAGGTACGCGATGTCCTCGGCGATGGCCTCCTCGGGCTGGCCCTCGGCATTGGTGCGCACGATGTAGCCGTGCATCGCATCCGCTGGCGCCATGGCGGTGACATGCGACTTCAGCCGCATGCGCTCGGCCTCGTCCTCGATGCGCGCCGACACGCCCACCACGCGGGTACGCGGCAACAGCACCAGGTAGCGCGAGGGAATGCTGAGCTGGGTGGTCAGCCGCGCGCCCTTGGTGCCGATGGGGTCCTTGACCACCTGCACCACGATCTCCTGGCCTTCGCGCAACAGCTCGGTGATCGGGCGGTTCGGGGTGGGGGGCAGCGGGGCCTCATCGCCGGTCTCGGCGGCAATCTGCGCCGGTTTGACGATGTCGCCGGCGTGCAGGAACGCGGCACGCTCCAGCCCGATATCGACGAAGGCAGCCTGCATGCCGGGCATGACCCGCTGCACCTTGCCCTTGTAGATGTTGCCCACCACGCCGCGCGACCAGCCGCGTTCGATGTGCAGTTCCTGCAGCATGCCGTTCTCGACGACGGCGACGCGGGTCTCGCGCGGGGTGACGTTGACCAGGATCTCTTCGGACATGCCCGCGCCTCAGGCCTGGGCCGCGGCCGGCACCGCCGGCATGCGCGGGCAATCGATGCCGAACTCGCGCAGCAGGCGCGCGGTATCGTGCAGGGGCAGCCCCATCACCCCGGAATAGCTGCCGGACAGGTGGCTGATGAAGGCCTCGCCCCCGCCCTGGATGGCATAGGCGCCGGCCTTGCCGAACGGCTCGCCGGTGGCCACGTAGGCGGCGATGTATGCCTCGGCCAGTGGCGCGAACGTCACTTCCGACACGGATGTGGCCTGCGCCTCGCGCCCCGCGCTCACCAGCGACACCACCGAAATAACCTGGTGGGTGCGCCCGGACAGGCGGCGCAGCATGGCGGCGGCATCGTCCGCGTCGCGCGGCTTGCCGAAGACCTCGTCGTCCAACACGACCTCGGTGTCGGCGCCCAGCACCACGGCCCCCGGGGTGCCCACGACCTTCAGCAGGCCGGCTCCCGCTTTCTCGCGGGCCACGCGGCGCACGTAGTCTTCGGCCGGTTCGCCAGGCTGGCGCTGCTCGGGGATGTCGAGGTCGAGCACGCCGAAGTCCAGGCCGAGGCGGCCCAGCAGTTCGCGGCGACGGGGGGATTGGGAGGCAAGATGGAGCATGCTGCAAGGATAGCCTGCCCATCGTGTTCCCAGCCCTTCGCCAACTGAACCGATGGGCGACGGGCGTTCCAATACCGGTGTCAGGTCACGTCATCCAATGGCAACCTTGGCTTAACGTCGCCCCCGGTCGGCAACCCCGGAACGGCTCACGGGCCGTTAACCGCTTGCGCAAGACCCTCCCCACATCCACAAATGGAGTTGAACATGATCCGAACCCCCTTCCGGTCGACCCTGCGCCCCCTGGCGCTGGCCGCGGCCCTTGCCCTGGGAGCCACCGCAACCATGACCGCCTCCGCGCAGAATGCGCCGCACATGATGACCACCGATGGCACCCTGCTGTCGGTGTCCGCGCAGGCCGAGGCCAAGCGCGTACCGGACATCGCCACGGTGTCGACCGGCGTGGTGACCCAGGCCGCCGACGCCAACAGCGCCATGCGCGCCAACGCCGAGCAGATGGCCAAGGTCATCGCCGCGATCAAGGCCGCCGGCGTGGCCGAGCGCGACATCCAGACCAGCGGCATCAGCCTCGGGCCGCAGTACCACTACACGCCCGACAAGCCGCCGGTGATCACCGGCTACCAGGCCACCAACACCGTGACCATCACCGCGCGCGACATCAGCAAGCTGGGCAAGCTGCTGGATGCCCTGGTGGCGACCGGCGCCAACCAGGTCTACGGCCCCAACTTCGACGTGGACGACAAGGAGTCGGCCTACGACGAAGCGCGCCGCAACGCCATCAAGAAGGCACAGCAGCGCGCGGAGATGTACGCCAAGACGCTGGGCATGCGCGTTCGCCGCATCGTCAGCATCAGCGAGGGCGGCGGCATGGGCCGGCCGGGTCCGATCCCGATGATGGCCATGGCTCGCGCCGAAAAGGCCGCCGACACCCAGGTCGAACCGGGCGAGACCACGCTTTCGGTCAACCTCGACGTGGTGTTCGAACTCGGCCGCTGAGTTCGCCGCGTTTTGCGCAACGACAGGCCCGCTTCGTGCGGGCCTGTCGCGTTTTGTGCCCCCGCGAATGCCGTCCATCACCTCACGGCCGCCGCTCTTCCGCCAGCCATCATCCGTTCAGGTCCGCGCGAGCAGCGTCGAATGCAGGGCGCCATGCATGGCGTAACCCCGCCCGCGGCGTCCAGGCGTTGTGTTCTGTGCAGACCAACCAGGAGGTGGACCATGGTGTACGCGAATGCTTCCCACGCTGTAGCGGCCCACGCAGCCCCGCGCCATCGGCTCGATGGCACGCGCATCACGGCCGGTGCCGGCGCGATCGCCGCCAATGCCGCCATCCTGCTGTTGATGCTCGCGCCCGTGGCGATACCGGAACTGCGCCCGCAACTGATCCGGATGCCGGACGTCGTCTGGA
Organism: Lysobacter daejeonensis GH1-9; assembly: GCF_000768355.1. Lineage (GTDB taxonomy): Bacteria > Pseudomonadota > Gammaproteobacteria > Xanthomonadales > Xanthomonadaceae > Aerolutibacter > Aerolutibacter daejeonensis. The sequence goes on along the minus strand of NZ_AVPU01000002.1, from coordinate 147,114 downwards.
TTCCGCGGGAACGGACGACGCCTCCACCGATCCAGGTGCCGGTCAGACCTGTCCAGGCCCAGGTGCGCCCCACCCCGGCCGCACGACCGACACCCGTCGACCCGCCGCCGACACAATCGCGGCCGATGGAAGGCGATGCCAACGTACCGCCGCAGGCCGAGACCGGCACCACCGACAACCTGAGCCCGGGCGGCGACGGCGAAATCGGCGGACAGGACGAGGTGCTGACCGGCACGGTGCTGCAGTACGCCAGTGCGCCGCCGCCTGGCTATCCCCGCGAGGCGCTGCGCAATGGCCTGACAGGGATCGTGGTGCTGGAAGTGCTGGTCGGCGTCGACGGCCGCCCGCTGCAGGCCGAAGTGGTGACCAGCAGCGGCCACCGGGTACTGGACCTTGCGGCGCGGCGGCAGGTGTTGGCCCGCTGGATGTTCAAACCCGCGGTGCAGGCGGGAGTGCCGGTGCAGGCGATTGGCCGCGTGCCGGTAGAGTTCCGGCTGGACCGTTGAGTCATGCATGGCGGGCGGCTCCGGCCGCCCGCCGCGTTCCTCGCCTCGCGCCACCTCACGACTTGTCGTCGCCGCCAATTCATACAACGCATGCCGCCCCGGGCAACGCACCGGTAGCATGGCGCCCATGAGCGAATCCACGCTGCCCTTCCTGCGCACGTTGTGCCTGCTGCGCTGGGTCGCGGTCGCGGGCCAGGCCCTCACCGTGGCCGCAGTGACGGGACCGCTGGGCGTGCCGCTGGCCGCAATGCCCCTGTACGGCGGCATTGCGGCCCTCGCCGTCTTCAACCTGCTCGCGACCCTGCGCACGCGCCAGGCCCGTTCGGCCTCCAGCCTGGAGGCGTTCGCGCACCTGCTGGTCGACATCGCGGCCTTGGCCTGGCTGGTGGCCTGGAGTGGCGGCCTGGCCAACCCCTTCGCCTCGCTGCTGGTGCTGCCACTGGCGTTGTCGACGCTCGCATTGTCCCGGCGCTGGGTGGTCGCCACCGCCGCCGCGGGCGTGCTGGCCTACGCCGCCGTCGCCATGTTCGGGCGCGACCTGCCCCACGTGCACGGGGGCGCCACCGCCGGCTTCAACCTGCACCTGTGGGGCATGGCGGTGAACTTCCTGGTGATGGTCGGCGTGGTGCTGTATTTCTCAACGCGCCTGGTGAGCCTGCTGCGCCAACGCGAACGCGAACTTGCCGATCTGCGCGAACGCTTCGTGCGCAATGAAGGCATCGTCGCGTTGGCCACCCATGCCGCATCCGTGGCGCACGAGCTCAACACGCCCCTGGGCACGCTGACGTTGCTCGCGGACGACCTGCTCGACAGCCCCCTGCCTGCCGATACCCGCGAGGATGTGGCGACGATCCGCCAACTGGTGGACGTCTGCCGCGAGCGCGTGCGTGAGCTGGCCCGTCCCGCCGACCATGCGCACGATGATCTCCTCGACCTGGAACAGGCCATCGCCCGCTGGCAACTGGTGCGCCCCGAGGTGGCACTGCACCGTAGTGATGCGACACCCGCCGGGATGCGCGTCGACCCCGGTGTCGGCCACCTGCTGCTGGCGCTGCTCAACAATGCCGCCGATGCCGGCCTCGCCGTGGGCAACGCACGCGTCGACCTTTCGCTACGGGTTGAAGGCTGCCAGCTGCACGGCGGCGTGCGCGACCATGGCGCGGGCTTCGACCCCACGCGCCCGTTCCTGCCCGAGCTGTTCCGCAGCGGCAAGGCCCACGGCATGGGGGTTGGGCTGGCCCTGTCCCACGCCACCATCGAACGACTCGGCGGAGACCTGTGGGTGGAATCCACCGGTGCCCAAGGCAGCTGCGTGCGCTTCCGCGTGCCACTGGACTCCAGCAACGGAGACGCCGCATGAAGGGCCTGCTGGTCGACGACGACGCGCTGTACCTGCGCACGCTGCAACGCTCACTCGCGCGGCGCGGGATCGAGGCCGAGACCGCACTGGACATCGAATCGGCGCTCGCGCTGGCGCGCGCTGCTCCACCGGATTTCGCAGTGCTGGACCTGAAACTCGCGCACGAATCGGGCATGGCCCTGATCGAGCCCTTGCGCGCGCTGCACCCGGACATGCGCATCCTGCTGCTGACCGGCTACGCCAGCGTCGCCACCGCCGTGGAAGCCATCAAGCGAGGGGCCGACGATTACCTGCCCAAGCCCGCCACGCTGGAGTCGATCCTGCGTGCGCTCGCGCTCGCGCCGGCCGAATCGCCGCCCGAAGACAATCCGACGCCGGAAACGATGACCCCGTTGCACCGTCTTGAGTGGGAGCACATCCAGCAGGCACTCAACGACACCGGCGGCAACGTGTCGGCCACCGCGCGCCTGCTTGGGATGCACCGCCGCTCGCTGCAGCGCAAGCTGGCCAAGCGCCCCGGCCCCGAACGCACGCCGCGCGAGGATTAGGCGCGCGCGCATCAGTACTCGACACTGAGCTTGACCCACAGCGTGCGCCCGGGCTCGCCGATCCGCACCGGGTCGGCCGGATAGCCGAAGGAGCTGTTGCCGGCAAGGTTGAGATGCTCCGCGTAGGCGCGGTCGAACAGGTTGTCCACGCCGGCGCCGAGGCGCAAGTTGCGGTCGATGCGATAGGCACCGTTCACCGAGAACACGCCGAAGCCGCTGCTGGCCCCCAGGTCGCGCCCCACCACGTTGCCCTCGTCCAGGCTGGTGCGGGTCTGCGCGGCCACCCCACGCAGCAACGCCCCCGCCGACCATGCCATGCCCTCGTATGCGAGCGAAACCCGCGCTTCCAGCGGTGGCATCTGCGGCAACGCACGCCCGCTCCCGCGCTGTTCGCCCCAGGCGTAGGCCAACGAGCCGTCCAGCCTCCAGCCCTTGGCTGGCCGCAGACCGATGCCGCCTTCGCCTCCGCGGATGTTGGCATCCACGTTGAGCGCGCGACTCATGCCCGCCATCGTCCCGGTGCCGTAGCGGAACAGGACGTAATCGTCGATGCGGCCCACGTAGGCCGACGCCCAAGCTTCGAAGCGCTGGCGCTTGTAGTGCAGGCCCAGGTCCAACTGGGTGGTAGTTTCCACGTCGACGCCTGCGAAGGCGTTCGGCGTGCCCACCGGCCCCTGCGTCGGCGAGAACAGCTCCCAGTAGTCGGGCATGCGCTCGGTCCGGCCGAGGCCGGCATACCACGCCAACGGCACCCGCTCCGCCTCGTGCTCATAGCGGGCGAAGGCGGCCTGCAGGGTCTCCTCACGGGTCACGCCCGCGGTCGGATTGGGCTGCGGGCGCATGCCTCCGGTGGTCAGCCGCTGGTCCTTCGCATCGGCGCTGTCGATGCGCGCGCCGGCCACGACGCGACGCCGGTCATCGAACGACACCGTGGCCTCGGCGAACACGCCACTGCTGCGGAAACGGGCGTCTTCCACCCATGGCAGGGCGAGGTACATCCCCACGCCTGGCGCATTGCGGCGCCGATGCTGGTTGCGTTGGTGGTCAACACCCGCCTCCAGTTCGACGCCGGTCCACGCCCACGCCAGTGCCACCCGCGCACCTTGCGCCTGGCGCCCCACGTTGGAGGCCATGGGCATCGGCATGGACCCCATCGGATCGGGGTCGCGCAGCGTGTAGTTGTCCATCACGTGGTCCACGCGGTTGTCGTAGACGTTGGCCTGCACGCGTTCCAGCACTCCATCGAAGCCGCCGCGCACGAAACGCAGGCCGAAGCTGTCGCGGCGGAACCGGCTGCCGTCCATGCTGCGGCCTGCATAGGCCGCCTCGCCGTCACCGATGCCGGCGTTGAGTTCCAGCGCGGTTTCGGCATCGGGCGTCCAGCCCACGGCGGCGTCGGCGTTCCACTTGTTCCAGCCGGAGTGCACGCGGCGGCCGTCGCCGTCGACGTAATCGCCGGATTCCGAACGGTTGGCCGACACCCGCCCGTATCCCAGCGGCGTGCCGGCGGCCACGTCGAGTACCTGGTCGTTGCGGGCGTGGCTGCCAGCCAGCGCACTGGCGTGCAGCCGGGCGCCGGGGGCCTCGAAGTACTCGGGATCGCGCTCGAACCGCACCGTGCCCGCGGATGCGCCCGGCCCCCACAGTACCGTCTGCGGGCCCTTCACCACGGTCAGCCGGTCATAGGTCTCCGGCGCGACGTAGGACATCGGGTTGTCCATGCGCGAAGGACAGGCGCCGTGCATCGCGCCCTCGTTGGCGACCAGGTTGAGCCGCGAGCCGAACATGCCGCGCAGCACCGGATCACCGTTGGTACCGCCATTGCGCAGTGTGGTGAAGCCGGGAATGGTCTTGAGGTAGTCGGCGCCGTCGCTGGCCGGTACCGGCTGCCGCGGCAAGCGCGGGTCGGTGGCCACGGTCAGCGGCGCGGTCGGGGCAAGCGAGGTCACCACGACAGTGGGCAGGGTGACGGCCGCCGGGGCAACCGGCCCTGCGGAGGCGCCCCGCGAAGCCGAGGTAACCAGAGCCGCGGAAGCCTCGGCCTCATCCGCCAGCGGGAGCGACGTCAGCGCAGGCCCGATCTCGTCGCCACTGACGCCTTGCGCCCCAGCCATCGATTCGGCCCACGCGGGGTCAGCGCACAACAGCCCGATCAGGGCCATGGAAAGGGGGTGGAAGCGCATGCGGGTTACCCTTGGAAATCCTGGGCAGACTTCATCACGCCGCTTGCTGAACAGGGATGCGACACAGTGTCGCAGGCGATCGTTATCGCCCCTCCGTCAAGGCGTCAGGCCCGGTGATAAGGGTGGTTGGCGAGCAGTGCGGCGGCGCGGTAGAGCTGCTCGGCGGCCACCAGCCGCACCAGCATGTGCGGCAGGGTCAACGGCCCCAACGACCACTTCTCATCGGCGCGGGCCAGTACATCCGGCGCATGGCCTTCCGGCCCACCGATCAGGAAGGCCAGGTCCCGGCCCTGCCCTCGCCAGAATTCCAGCCGCTGCGCCAGGTCCTCCGATGACCATGTGCGGCCGCGTCCATCGAGGGCGACCACGCAGGCGCCCTTGGGCAGTGCCGCGACGACGCGCGCGCCCTCCTCCTGCATCGCACGCACGGCATCACGGCCCTTGCCGCGCAGGCCAGGCTCCACTTCCACCAGATCCAGCGGCAGCCAGTGCGACAAGCGCTTCTGGTACTCGCCGAAACCCTCGGCCACCCAGCGTGGCGCGCGTTCACCCACAGCGATCAGCTTCGCTTTCATGCGTGAATGTTACCGACCGCGGTCACGGTTCGTCGCGGAGACGCGCCACGGTCATACAACGGTTAACCGCGGGCCCCAGCGTCGGCGCCCGCCTGCAGGGCCTGACCCGCCGCGGCGGGAAGCCGCGCAAAAAACATCGGCGGCGCCATTAAGGCGCCGCCGATGCGGTTTCATGCGATGGCCTGATGCAGCCGGTTACAGGCGATCTTCCGCGCCCGTCTCGCCGATGGCCTCATCGCCCTCGGGACGCTGGTCGCCGACCGTCCACAGCCGCTCCAGTGCGTAGAACTCGCGCACGCGCGGCAGCATCACGTGGACCACCACGTCGCCCAGGTCGACCAGCACCCACTCGGCCTCACGCTCGCCTTCCACGCCCAGCGGCATGACGTCGAGCTTCTTGGCGAACTTCACCACTTCGTCGGCGATGGACTTCACGTGGCGGGTGGAGGTGCCGGAGGCGATCACCAGATGGTCGGTGACGGTGCTCTTGCCGCGCACGTCGATCTCGACCACGTCCTTGGCTTTGAGGTTCTCGACGGCATCACGAACCGTCTGGAGCAGGACGTCCACGGAGGGTGGCGGGCTCGGCAGGCGGGTCTTGATGACTTGGGCTTGGCTGGACAAGGGCGGGGGACTCTCGGTTCTTTAGAAGGGGACGCGGTTGTCCGCGTTCGACAAATTATAACGAAGCCGGGGCGCCAACCCGGTCCACGCCGTCGTCATCCCGGTACAGGGCGTTACGCTGGATATAGGTGGCCACCGCCGGCGGCACCCAGCCCCACCAAGTGTCGTCGCCCCGGGCGATGGCCGCGCGGATTGCCGTGGCCGACTCCTGCCGCAGCGGATGGCGCAGGCGCAGCACCCGGCCAGCGGGCGTCTCACGCAGCGACTGGGGATCGTTGGTCAACCGGCCTTCGACGACAGGCACCAGCGGCGCGGGCCACGGCAGCTCCAGATCATGCCCCGGGCGTTCGGCGACGATGAAGTGACAGAGGCTGAACAGGGCCTGCCATTCATGCCACGTGGGCAGTCCCAGGAAACTGTCGGCCCCGATCACCAGGGCGACGGGGCCACGCACGCCCTCGCCATCGCGCAAGGCCGTCAGCGTTTCGAACGTATAAGACCGGCTTTCGCGCTGCAACTCGCGGCGATCCACGTGCAGGCCACCCTCCCCGGCGACCGCCAGGTCCAGCATGCGCGCGCGCTGCGCGGCACTGGCCCCGGGCCGTGTGCGATGCGGCGGGTCCGCCGAAGGCATCAGGTGCACGTCGGCCTGCACGGTGTCGCGTACCAGTCGCGCGATGGCCAGGTGGCCGTTGTGGATCGGGTCGAAGGTGCCGCCGTAGAGGACCAGCAGGTCGTCCATCGGTCGTTACCCGGCCAGCAGCAAACGCGCCGCACGTGGCTCGGCCACGGCCAGCAGCACGCGCTCCAGTGCCACCCACGCGTCGCCGGCCTCGCGGCCCTTGGCCATGCGATCCACGCGGCCCACCGCCGCAAGGAAGCGGTCCCAGTGGCCTTCCGCATGGCGCTGCAGGGCGCGCTTGTAGGCGGGCTGCTTGGAGTCCCATACCCGCAGCGCCTTGAACTCGCCCATCAGGGCGTTGCCGCCACGGGTCTGCGCGCGGGCCAGCTTGGCCAGCAACTGCAACTCCCTCACCACCATGCCCAATACGGCGGGCACGGCCTCGCCTTCGGCGCGCATCCCCGCCAGCATGCGCGACACCTGTGCCGGCTGCCCGTTGAGCGCCGCATCCAGCACGCGGAACACGTCGAAACGCGCCGCGTCGGCCACCAGGTCCTGCATGCGCGCGGCGTCCAGCGGCGTGCCGTCGACCAGCAGCGCCAACTTGTCCACTTCCTGCGCAGCGGCCAGCAGGTTGCCGTCGATGCGCTCAACCAGCACCTGCACCGCGTCACGGTCGGCGCGCACGCCACGCGAGCGCAAGCGCTGGTCGATCCAGCCTGACAACTCGTGCGGCTTCACCTGCCACGCAATCGCCACGGTACCGATGCGGCCGATGGCTTCGCTCCACTTGCCACCGTGCTGCTTGCTCCACTCGCCGCCGGTCACCAGCAGGGTCACGTCGGCCGGTGGCGCCGCGCAGAATTCCTCGATCAGCCGGCCGCCTTCCTTGCCCGGCTTGGTAGTGGGCAGGCGCAACTCGATCAGGCGGCGCGACGCGAACAGGCTCGGGGCGCTGAAGCTGGCCTCCATGGCTGCCCAATCGGGTTCGCGATTGCCTTCCTGCTCGTAGACCTCGCGCTCGGTGAAGCCTTGCGCACGCGCGGCCACGCGCAGCGCGTCGGCCGCCTCCAGCACGCGCAGCGTCTCGGGGCCGGCGATCAGGTAGGCAGGCTTGAGCGGCCCGGACTCGAGCTGGGAGGCCAGCTGTTCGGGCTTCAGCTCCATCTCAGGGTTTGTCTTCGGCAGGCGTCGGCTGCGGCACGGGCGCGCCTTCCGCAGGCGCGTCTTCCACTGGCGCGTCCTCGACCGGGGGAACGTCGCCGACCGCGTCCATCGCGGCCTTCGCCGCGTCCGTTTCCTGCGGGGTCAGCGCGCTCGCGGCCGAGCTCCCTTCCTGGCGCCGCGCCACCGCGTCGATGCGACGCAGCACGGCCGCCGCCATCTCGCGGCGCAGCTCGCGCACCAGCACCTCGCGCTCGCCTTCGGTGCCGATGGCGTTGGTCGGCGCGGAGATGTAGTCACGCGACAGCTCGATCGCCTGCTGCGGCACCAGCACGGTGCCATCGGCGCGGCGCAGCTCAAAGATCACGGCGTAGCGCAGGCTGTACTCCTGCGAGCGGCCGAAGGCATCCAGCGCGATGGGCAGGTCGCCCCAGCGCTCGGACAGCAGGTCCAGCACCGCCGAGGGGGCAGCCTCGTCGGTGGCGGGCACCGCACCGGCGCGCGTCAGCGAGGTGGCCAGCGACTCGGCCAGGGGGCTGTAGCGATCCACCGACACCACCTTCACCGGACCAAGGTCGGGTGGCAGGGTCAGGGCATTGCGCAACTGGAAGCCACAGGCGGACAGCACCAGCCCGCAGGCCAGCACGAGGACAACGGGCGCAAGGGAGCGCAACGGGCGTCGGATCATGCTGGAAGTCTGGACGAGGCGGCGTTCTGCATCAAGGTTGCCACCTGAACAATTTCCCGGCGGACTAACCATTCCCTGCTCGGCGGCCGTCACCCGGCCACGATGTTCACGATCTTGCCCGGCACCACGATCACCTTGCGCACCGCCAGTCCATCAAGGTACTGGGCCACGTTCGGCTCGGCCAGCGCCAGGCGTTCGGCGTCTTCCTTGCTGACGTTGACCGGCACCTCGATCGTGCCGCGCAGCTTACCGTTGACCTGCACCGCCAGCGTGACCGCATCTCGCACCATCGCGGACGGGTCGGCGGCCGGGAACGGTACATCCTCCAGCACCGTTTCCGGATGGCCCAGCGCCTGCCACAACGCGTGGCACACGTGCGGGGTGACCGGGTTGAGCAGCAGAACCATCGCCTCCAGCGCCTCGTGGCGCACGGCACGGCCGGCATCGCTCATGTCGTCGAACTTGCCGACGTGGTTGAGCAGTTCCATCAGCGCGGCGATGGCGGTGTTGAAGCTGTGGCGGCGGCCGTAGTCGTCGCCCACCTTTTGAATCGTTTCGTGCAACTGGCGGCGCAGCGTCTTCTGCGCCGGGGTCAGCGTGGCGCCGGCCTGCAGCAGCGTGGCCACGTCCGGATGGTCGGGCTGCGACACGTGGGTGAGCACTTCGCGCCAGAAGCGGCGCAGGAAGCGCGCCATGCCTTCCACGCCCGCCTCGTTCCACTCCAGCGACTGTTCCGGCGGCGCGGCGAACATCGAGAACAGGCGCACGGTGTCGGCGCCGAACTTGCCCACCATCAGCTGCGGGTCGACGCCGTTGTTCTTCGACTTCGACATCTTCTCCGTGCCGCCGATCACCACCGGCTGTCCGTCGGCGCGCAGCGTGGCCCCGGTGATGCGGCCGCGCTCGTCGCGCACCACGTCCACGTCGGCCGGGTTGAACCAGTCCTTCGACCCGTTGGGCTGTTCGCGGTAGAACGTCTCGGCGATCACCATGCCCTGGGTGAGCAGGTTCACCGCCGGCTCGTCGCTGCTGACCAGGCCCTGGTCGCGCATGAGCTTGTGGTAGAAGCGGAAGTACAGCAGGTGGAGGATCGCGTGCTCGATGCCGCCGATGTACTGGTCCACCGGCGTCCAGTACTTGGCACGCTCGTCAACCTGCTGCGCGGCACCCGGCGAGGTGTAGCGCGCGTAGTACCAGCTCGACTCCATGAAGGTGTCGAAGGTGTCGGTCTCGCGCTCGGCCGCGCCACCGCAGCTCGGGCAGGTGGTCTTGCGCCACTCCGGATCGGCCTTGATCGGCGAGGTGACGCCACTGAAGGCCACGTCTTCCGGCAGCACCACCGGCAACCGGTCTTCCGGCACCGGCACGTCACCACAGCTCGGGCACAGGATCACCGGGATCGGGCAACCCCAGTAGCGCTGGCGGCTGACGCCCCAGTCACGCAGGCGGTAGTTGACGCGGCGCTGGCCACGGCCTTCGGCTTCGAAACGTGCAGCGAGGGCCTCGAGTGCCTGCTGGAAGTCCATGCCGTCCAACTCGCCTGAGTTCACCAGCCAGCCGCGCTCGGTGTACGCGCCCTGCTCGGCAATGGCGCGCTGGAACTCCTCGATGACCTGCACCGCGGCGTTGTTGTCGTACACGTCGCTGGAGCCGCCGGACAACGCGTTCGACATCGCGTCGACGTGGCGGCCGGCGTGCTGGCCCAATTCGGCCAGCGCATCGCGCACCGCGGTGGAGACGATCACCATCTTGATCGGCAGGTGGTAGGCCTGGGCGAACTCCCAGTCGCGCTCGTCATGTCCCGGCACCGCCATCACCGCACCGGTGCCGTAATTCATCAGCACGAAGTTGGCCACGAACACCGGCACCTGCTCGCCGGTGATCGGATGGATTGCACGCAGGCCCGTGTCGCGGCCGCGCTTGATCTGCGTTTCCAGCTCGGCCTCGGATACGCCGCCCTGGCGCAACTCGGCGATGAAGGCGGCCAGGTCGGCATCGGTCTGCGCGGCGTGCAGCGCCAGCGGGTGCTCGGCGGCGATGGACACGAAGGTCACGCCCATCAGCGTGTCGGGGCGCGTGGTGAACACGGTCAGCGGCTCGACCGCATTGCCGGCACCATCGACCACGTCGAAGCGGATCTCCAGGCCTTCGCTGCGGCCGATCCAGTTGCGCTGCATCGTCTTGACCGCATCCGGCCAGCCCGGCAGCGTGTCCAGGCCGTCCAGCAGCTCCTGCGCGTAATCGGTGATCTTGAGGAACCACTGCGGGATCTCGCGCTTCTCGACCAGCGCGCCGGTGCGCCAGCCGCGGCCGTCGATCACCTGCTCGTTGGCCAGCACGGTCTGGTCCACCGGGTCCCAGTTCACCACCGAGTTCTTGCGGTAGGCCAGGCCCTGCTTCATCAGGCGCACGAACATGCGCTGCTCGTGCACGTAGTAGTCCGGCATGCAGGTGGCGAACTCGCGCGACCAGTCGATCGCGTACCCCATCTGCTGCAGCTGCGCCTTCATGTGCGCGATGTTGGCGTAGGTCCACTTGGCCGGCGCGGTGTTGTTCTTGATCGCGGCGTTTTCCGCCGGCAGGCCGAATGCGTCCCAGCCCATGGGCTGCAGCACGTTGTGGCCGGTCATGCGCTGGTAGCGGCTGATGACGTCGCCGATGGTGTAGTTGCGCACGTGGCCCATGTGCAGCGCACCCGACGGGTACGGCAGCATCGACAGGCAGTAGTACTTGGGCTTGTCCGAGGCCTCGTCCACCTCGAAGGCCTTCACCCCGTTCCAGTAGCGCTGGGCGGCGCCCTCGACGGTCAGCGGGTCGTAGGCCCGCGGGTCGGTGGCGTTGGAATCGGTCTGGGCGGCTTCGGTGGACACGGCGGCGTGCTGGACGGTATGGGGACCGGACAGGGTACCGCAGCGCACCATGGGTGACCATCGCGGCGGCCCAGGAGGGGGGCGCCAGACTCCCGGCACGGCCATCCCCAACCAATGGCCTAGAGGCGACGCGCCGGACCCGGGCTACAGTCGGCGAATACTTCCCGGGGGAATCTTCGCCATGCGCTACTGCCTGCCCGCTCTCGTACTGATGATGACCGCGCTGCCCGCCGCGGCCGCCACCACCGCCCTCCAGTGCGGCGACGTGTTCGACGCGCGCAGCGGCAAGCTGGTGGGCGCACGCACCATCGTCGTGCGGGACGGCAAGGTGGCCGAGGTGTTGCCCAGCGGCTCCAGCGTGGCCGACGCCCGCGCCATCGACCTGTCTGGCCACACCTGCACACCCGGCTGGACCGACCTGCACGTGCACATGGCCAGCCAGTCCAGCCCGCAGAGTTATTCGGAAGGCTTCCGCCTTGACGACGTGGACTTCGCCTTCCGCTCGGTGGACTACGCGAAGAAGACCCTGATGGCCGGCTTCACCAGCGTGCGCGACCTCGGCGGCGAAGTGGCACCGCACCTGCGCGACGCGATCAACCAGGGCCTGGTCGATGGCCCGCGCATCTGGGCGGCCGGCAAGTCCATCGCCACTACCGGTGGCCACGCCGACCCGACCAACGGCGTCAACAGCGTGCTGGCCCACCTGATCGGCCCGCCGGGCCCCACCGAGGGCGTCATCAACTCCATCGACGACGCCCGCCAGGCGGTGCGCCAGCGCTACAAGGAAGGCAGCGACGTCATCAAGATCACTGCCACCGGTGGCGTGCTGTCATACGCCAAGTCGGGTGACGCACCGCAGTTCACCGTGGAGGAGGTCAAGGCCATCGTCGACACCGCCAAGGACTACGGATACCGCGTGGCGGCCCACGCCCACGGCACCGAAGGCATGAAGCGCGCGGTGCTCGGTGGCGTGACCAGCATCGAACACGGCACCTACATGACCGACGAGGTCATGTCGCTGATGAAGCAGAAGGGCACGTGGTACATCCCCACGATCTACGCCGGCCGTTTCGTGGCCGAGAAAGCAAAGATGGACGGCTACTTCCCGGAAGTGGTTCGCCCCAAGGCCGCGCGCATCGGCGCACTGATCCAGCAGACCGCGGAGAAGGCCTACAAATCCGGCGTGAAGATCGCCTTCGGCACCGACATGGGCGTCGGCCCGCACGGCGACAACGCGCGCGAGTTCCTCTACATGGTGGAAGCCGGCATACCGGCGGCCGTGGCATTGCAGGCGGCCACCATCCGCGCGGCCGAAGTGCTGGGCGTCGACGACCAGGGCGTGATCGAGGCCGGCAAGCGGGCCGACATCGTGGCGGTCCCGGGCAATCCGCTGCAGGATATCGGCGCGGTGCTGAAGGTCGATTTCGTGATGAAGGACGGCACGGTCTACCGCCAGCCCTGAGATCGCTGGGCCGCGTGGCGCGGCCCGCTCAACGCAGCGACCGCGCCACCATCGCGTAAGCAAGGAACCACGCCGCCAGCGCGACACGCTGCGCGATCGGCCCCGGCAGCAGCCACGGCGGCAGCGCCGCGAACAGCAGCATCAGCACGCCACCGCCCAAGGCCCAGGCGGCCGTCGCGCGACGCGCGCGCCACAGGCCCGTCGTCAACAGCAGCGCGCCGGGCACGAAGGCAATCCACCACAGCGTCCACATGCTGGCGTGGCGCTGGCTGGCGGCGCCATCCAGGTCACCAGGATCCAGCGACCAGACGCCCTGCGCGGCGAATGCGATGGCCGAGAGCAGCCACAGGCTCGCACCAATCCGTGCCCGCCAGCTCCCCAGCGGCGCCTTCCCTTCCGGTGCAAGGGCAACCGGACCGCCCACCAGCACCGCGCGCAGCCCCAGCGCGCTCCACGCCATCAGCGCGCCCGGCGTGATGAACGCCAGCAGGTTGAAGGCCTGCGCCCGCGGCACCCCGTGGGCGCCGAGCAGGCCCACCGGCATGAGGGCATGCACGTAGCCCGGCAAGGGCAGCGCGAAGCCCACCAGGCTGGCCAGGCAAAGCAGGCCCGCAGCGAGCGCGCACGAGGCTGCCATGGGGTTGGACGGCAATCGAGTCATCCGCCCATGCTAGCGTGCCCGCTGGCCGCGAGCCTCCTACCCTACCGGTTGCGCAGCGCCTGCTTCGCCCCCATCTGTGCCGCAGAACCCGCCGAGAGCCACGCAATGACTGCCAACGCCCCCGCCCCCCACATCTTCGACGCCACGGCCGAGACCTTCGAGACCGAGGTCCTGCAGAAGTCGCTGCAGACGCCGGTGCTGATCGATTTCTGGGCCGAATGGTGCGGGCCCTGCAAGCAGTTGGGGCCGATCCTGGAGAAGCTGGCCGCCGACTACAACGGCGCCTTCGTGCTGGCCAAGGTGGACGTGGACAAGGAGCAGCAACTGGCGGCCGCGTTCCAGGTCCGCTCCATCCCGACCGTGTTCCTGGTGAAGGATGGGCAGGTGGTGGACGGTTTCCCCGGCGCGCTGCCCGAAGGTCAGTTGCGCGAATTCCTGAAGCACCACGGCGTGGAGCCGGCCGAAGCGCTTGCCGAAGCCGAAGAGGTGGCCGCCCCGGTGGCAGTGGACCCGCACGCTGAAGTTATCCGCCTGCGCCACGAGGTGGCCGAGGCCCCGGACCGCGACGAACTCAAGCTGGACCTCGCCTTGGCGCTGCTCAAGACCGGCGCCGCGCAGGAGGCCGAACAGTTGCTGGATGCGTTGCCCGCCAACCTCGCGACGGACGACCGCGCGGTGCGCGCACGCGCGCGCCTCGGTTTCGCCACCGTGCTGAAGGACGCGCCGCCGTTGCCCGTACTGAGCGCCGCACTGGCCAGCAACCCCGACGACCTGCGCGCCTGGCACCTGCTGGGCGTGCAGCACCTGGTGGCGGGTGATTCCGAACAGGCACTGGAAGCCTTCCTCGAGCTGCTGCGCCGCGATCGCAACTTCGAGGACGGCCTGCCGCGCAAGGCCCTGATCGACGCCTTCCAGGTAGTCGAGGACGAGGACCTGGTGGGCCGTTACCGCCGCAAGATGGCCTCGCTGCTGTTCTGAACGGCGGCACCGACGGGCATCAGCCCCGGACTTGACTGTACGCATGCGTATGGCAGGCTGTTCAACCTGCCCCACGCTGTCCGCACATGAACGCCCGACTGCTTCGCCATGGCCTGAACTGGTGGCCGCCCTTCCTCTTTGCCGGCATCCACGTCACCGAACTAGCGGAGGATTTCCGCCATGCCCGGGTGGAGTTGCGCATGCGCCCGTGGAACCGCAACTACGTCGGCTCGCACTTCGGCGGCAGCCTGTTCGCGATGACCGATCCATTCTGGATGCTGCTGGCGCTCAAGGCGCTGGGCGGCGCGTATTACGTGTGGGACAGGGAAGGCGCCATCGAATTCATCAAGCCCGGTCGCGGCGTGGTTCATGCCGACTTCGACCTGACGCCCGCGGTGCTGGACCACATCCGCCAGGCCACGGCCAGCGGCGGGAAGTACCTGCACTGGTTCTCGACCGACGTCGTGGACGCCCAGGGCGAGGTGGTGGCCCGCATCCGCAAGCAGCTGTATGTGCGGCGCAAGCCCGAACACCGCCCCGAAGAGCCGCTGCCCGCGACGGAATGACATCCGCGTCAAGACACGCATCAGCGGGTCTGCGGTATGCTCGGCCGGCCACAGGGGGCCGTGATGACATCCACAACGCTTGAAACCCACGACGCGCAAGCGCCGCTGCCGGAAATTCGCGGCTTCAAGCTGATCCGCCTGATCAACCGTGGCGGGATGTCGTCGGTGTACCTGGGTGAACAGATCGCGCTGGGTCGCGAAGTGGCCATCAAGGTGATGGCGCCGCACGCCTTGGCCGACGAAACCAGCCGCCGTCGTTTCGAGAACGAGGTGCGCACCATCGCCCGCCTGGAGCACCCGCACGTGGTGCGCATCCACGACGTGGGACGCACCTCCACCGGCCTGCCGTACTACACCATGCCGCACCTGGCGCGCGGACACCTGGGCCGCCGCAACTTCAAGGGCGACGAAGCGCGGGTGATCGCGATCCTGCGCACCTTGCTGTCAGCGCTGGATTACGCGCATTCGCGCGGCGTGGTACACCGCGACGTCAAGGCCGAGAACGTCCTGTTCGACGAGGCCGACCGCCCGCTGCTCGCCGACTTCGGCATCGCCCTGCGCCGCGGCTTTGGTGCGCGCGTCACCTCAGCCGGGCTGGCCGTGGGCAGCACCGCGTACATGGCGCCCGAACAGGCGCGCGGCGAAGAAGTGGATGGCCGCGCCGACCTCTACAGCCTCGGTGTGCTCGCCTGGGAAATGCTCACCGGCCTGCTGCCTTACCGCGCAGCCGACGCACTGTCGATGGCGGTGATGCACGCCCAGGATCCGATTCCGAAGCTGCCGACCCCGTTGCGCCACTGGCAACGCTTCATGAACCGCGCGCTGGCGAAGATGCCAGCGGACCGGTTCGCCAATGTCGCGGAAATGTCCGCAGCCCTGGACCGCATTGAACGCCATCGCGGTTGGCCGCTGCTTGTCTCGCTGGGTGACCGGGCCACGCGACTGGGTCGCTCGTTGCGGGGCCGGCGCGGGCTCTGGACGGCAGTGGCCACCGTGGCTGTCATTGGCACGGCGTATGCGCTGGTGGGAGGCGGTATCGGGCGACCGGACTTCCTCACGCTGGGCACGACCAACGAGGCGACTGCAACGTCCCCGGCCGATGCGGTGGCGCCCATGTTGCGGCCACTGCCCGAGGCGCCGTTGCAGACGGCCTTGGAGGATGCGCGCCGGCAACTGACCCAACGCAAACTGCTCAAGCCCGTGGGGGACAACGCGCGTGCCAGCGTGCTGGCCGCGTGGCGCGTCGATCCGTCCAGCCAGCAGGTGCGCGAAGTCCTGGATGCAGTCACCACTGCCTTGGGTGACGCGGCTGCGGCCGCGGTGCAGAGCGGTGACGATGCCAAGGCGCGCGAGTACATGGCTGGCGCAAGGCAACTGGGCGAGCAAACCGGCACCGCCACCTCCGACGCGCAACGCGAGGTGATGGCCCAGGCCGCCAAGGCCATCGACACCCGCATGCGCGCCAAGGAAACCCGCTTCGACCGGACGGGCGCACGCGCTACCGCAGACCTTGCCCGCGACGTTGGGCTGCCTGCCGCCGCCATCAGCCGCCTGGTGAGCCGTGCCGATGCCCTCCCCGCCACCGGCGAGCCCGTGCCCGGCGACCCAGCCGGCAGCGTGATCGGCAGTACCGGCATCGCATTGGCCCGCCATCCCGTCACCGTGGGCGATTACGACCGGTTCGCGCGTGCAACCCGGCGGGAGGCCGCGCTTTGCCGCGAAAAGATCTCCGTGCTGCGCGTGATCAAGCCACGCTCATGGCGCGAGCCCGGCTTCAGCCAATCCGACACCGACCCCGTGGTCTGTGTGTCTCAGGCCGATGCCGAGGCGTTCGCACGCTGGCGCAGCGAGCAGACGGGCCATCGCTATCGGCTGCCCACCGCGGCCGAGGCGCTGGCGCTGGGCGCGGACACCGGTGACCGGCCGGTGTCGTTGTGGTCCCGGGATTGCGGGCCGAGCTGTTCACGCCGTGCCGCGCTGGGTGCGTCTTGGCGCAGCGGACAGGGCCGGCGTGTACTGCCCGGCGACCGCGGCTACGACGACATCGGATTCCGACTGCTGCGCGAGCTGTAGCGGTTCCGGGCGCCTATACAATGGCGCCCATGCGCAAACTCACCCTGCAACGCCTGTTCATCACCGGCCTGTTGACCCTGCTGCCGATCTGGCTCACCTGGGTCGTGGTCAAGTTCGTGTTCGTGCTGTTGTCCGACATCAGCCACCCGTTCACGACGCCCGTGCTTGAAGATCTGGCCCGCAACCATCCAGCCGTTTTGCATTGGTTGGTGGAGCCCTGGGTGCAGTACGGGATCGCGCTGCTGGCCACGCTTGCCGTGATCCTGCTGTCAGGGCTGATGGCCCGTCGCGTATTTGGCCAGCGCCTGTTGCGCTGGTTCGAATCGCTGATCCAGCGTGTCCCCTTCGCCAACATCATCTACGGCAGCGCACGGCAGTTGCTCGACATCCTGCAGACCAAGCCCGATGGCACGCAGCGCGTGGTGCTGATCGACTTCCCGCACACCGAGATGAAGTCGATCGGCTTCGTCACCCGCGTGCTGCGCGAACAGGGCACCGGGCGCGAACTGGCCGCGGTGTATGTTCCCACCACGCCCAATCCGACGTCGGGGTACCTGGAAATCGTGCCGGTGGAGAAGATCACGCCCACCGACTGGACCGTTGACCAGGCGATGAGCTTCATCATTTCCGGTGGCGCGGTGTCTCCGGAGACCATCCCGTTCTCGGTGCCGCAGAGAGCGGTCGATCCGGCCTGATGTCCACGCACGTACTGGGGGACCGTGCAACCCGGTTGTTCGTCGCGCTGGCGGCGTTCTTCTGTGTCAACGCCGCGCTGGCGGAGTTCATCGGGGTCAAGATCTTCGCGCTGGAAGACACCCTGGGCCTGCCGCCGTTCGAATGGAACCTGTTCGGACAGGCGGGCTCGCTGAGCTTCACCGCCGGCACGCTGCTTTGGCCCGTGGTGTTCCTCATGACGGACGTGGTCAACGAGTTCTATGGGCGCCGTGGCGTGCGCATGATCTCGTGGCTGGCTGCCGGACTGATCGTCTACGGCTTCGCCTTCGCGTTTGCGGCGATCTGGCTGGCCCCCGCCGGCTGGTGGGTCGGTGCGGCGCAGGCACAGGGCGTGCCGGATTACCAGGCTGCGTTCGCCGCGGTGTTCGGCCAAGGGTTGTGGACCATTGCGGGCTCGCTGGTGGCCTTCATCATTGGCCAGCTGATCGACGTCAGCGTGTTCCATCGCATCCGGCGCACGACGGGTGAGCGCCACGTCTGGCTGCGCGCGACCGGATCGACCGCGGTGTCGCAGCTCGTCGACAGCTTCGTGGTGTTGTACATCGCCTTCGTGCTGGGCCCGCAGAAGTGGTCGATGTCGCTGTTCATGGCGGTGAGCACGGTCAACTACCTGTACAAGATGGTCGCAGCGATGGCCCTGATCCCGCTGATCTACCTGATGCGAGGCGCGATCGTCCGCTACCTGGGGCATGCGCGCGCCGCCCAGTTGCGCGCGGACGCGGCCGCTTGACGGGGCGTGGGTGACCTTTGGCCCATGCCGTGGGGCCGAAGGCGGGCGAGGCTCCGGATATTCACCCCGAGCCGGAGCCACTCCATGCTGCACCGCCTGCCCCACCTTTCGTTGCTGACCGTGGCCCTGGCCGCCACGTTGGCCGGTTGCGCCACCACCGCGCCAACCTCGCCTTCGGCGACCGCTACCGCGCAGGTCGCGCCGGCCCAGGACAAGGCGGCCCGCCTCAACGCGCTGTACGACCAGTACTGGGAAGAGCAGCTCAAGCTCAACCCGCTGGCCGCCACGTTCCAGGGCGACCCGCGCTACAACGACCAGCTGCCCAATTTCTTCTCGGCCGAATACCGCGCCCAAGGCCGCGCCTTCACCGAGCGCTGGCTGCGGACGGTCGAGTCCGTGGGTTCGGAAGGGCTGGAGGGCCAGGACCTGCTGAGCTACGAGATCTTCGTGCGCGACGCGAAGATGTCGCTGGAAGGCGAGCGCTTCCCCGGCTGGCAGCAGCCGATCAACCAGTTCTACAACTTCGCCGCGATGGCGGTGCAGCTGGGCTCCGGCACGGGTGCACAGCCGTTCAAGACGGTGCAGGACTACGACAACTGGCGCAAGCGTGGCGCGCGTATCCCCGAGCTGTTCGACCAGGCCGTTGCCAACAGCCGCGAGGGCATGCAGTCGGGTGTGGTGCAGCCACGCGCGCTGATGGTCAAGGTGCTGCCGCAGCTGGACGCGCTGATCAAGGCCAAGGCCGAGGACACCCTGTTCTGGGCGCCGATCAAGAACCTGCCGACCTCGTTCTCCGACGCTGACAAGGCACGCATCACCGCCGACTACCGGCAGATGATCGAAGGCGAGCTGTTGCCGGCCTACAAGCGCCTGCGCAGCTTCATCAAGGATGAGTACATGCCCAAGACCCGCACCAGCGCGGGCATGGCGGCCTTGCCCGATGGCGACGCGTGGTACGCCTTCAACGCGCGCAGTTCCACCACCACCGACCTGACGCCGGCGCAGATCCACCAGATCGGCTTGGATGAAGTCGCACGCATCCACGGTGAGATGCGCAAGGTGATGGCCGAGGTGGGCTTCAAGGGCAGCCTGCAGGACTTCTTCAAGTTCATGCAGACCGACAAGCGCTTCAACTTCAAGAGCGAGGACGCGCTGCTGGCGCATTACCGCGGTCTGGAAGCCAAGATCAACGCGAAGATCCCCGAGCAGTTCTCGCTGGTGCCGAAGGCGCCGTTCGAGATCCGCCCTGTGGAACCGTTCCGCGCGCAGTCGGCGGCGGGCGGCTCGTACATGAGCCCGAGCGAGGACGGCACGCGTCCGGGCATCTTCTACGTGAACACCTACGACCTGCCCACCCGCAAGACGTGGGACGCCGAGGACCTGTACCTGCATGAGGCCATCCCGGGTCACCATTTCCAGATCGCGCTGCAGCAGGAGCTGACCAACCTGCCGAAGTTCCGCCGCTTCGGGGGCGAGACCGCGTTCGCCGAAGGCTGGGGCTTGTACGCCGAATCGCTGGGCAAGGACCTGGGCGTGTACACCGACCCGTACGATTACTTCGGCTATCAGCAGAACGAGCTGTGGCGCGCGATCCGCCTGGTGGTGGACACCGGCCTGCACAGCAAGGGCTGGACCCGCGAGCAGGTCATCAAGTACATGCTCGACAATTCGGCGGAGAGCGAAACGCAGGCCACCGCGGAAGCCGAACGCTACATGGCCATCCCGGGCCAGGCACTGGCGTACAAGATCGGTGAGCTGAAGATCAAGGAACTGCGCGCACGGGCCGAGCGGGAGCTGGGAACGCGCTTCGACGTTCGCGCCTTCCACGCCGAGGTGCTGAAGGATGGCGCGGTGCCGCTGGCGATCCTGGAGCGCAAGGTGGACCGCTGGATCGCCTCGCAGCGCGGCTGAAGCGCACGCCAGGTGGATTGAAGAAGGGAGGGCCGGCCATGCCGGCCCTCCTGCATTTGGGGCTGCCGACACATTCCGGTCGTAGGCGCCCTGGGGAGCCTGACGGTGCGGCTGAGCCCTTCTTGTCCAGCGCTGTCATTTTTGTCCGGAACAGGGCAAACTCCGGTGACGTCCACCGCGCCGGGCGACCGCCCGTGCCATCCGCGAATGCCCATGGCCACAGATCCGCACGCGCACAGCTTCATTGCCAATACCACTTCGCGAGGACCGGCGTCCGAAGCCGTGCACGGAGAGCGCCGATGAGCCGGCCAGGAGTCCTCCTGGCCGATATCGGCGGCACCAATGCGCGCTTCGCAATGGCCGGCGGCGGAATTGACGACGCACCGCTGGCGCTGGACACGGTGCGTGAATTCGCCGTCGCGGACTTCCCGTCCCTCGCCGAAGCCGCCCGTCATTACCTGCAACTGATCGAACGCCAGGCCAACCGTGGCGTGTTCGCAGTGGCCGGGCGCGTCGATGGCGACGAGGCACGCATCACCAACCACCCGTGGGTGATCTCGCGGACGCGAACCGGCGCCATGCTGGGCTTTGACTCTTTGGCGCTGATCAACGACTTCGCCGCCCAGGCGATGGCGATCACCCTGCTCGGAGCAGATGACGTCACCATGATCGGCGGCGCCTCATGGATACCGGAACGCGATGCCGACCACCGCACCTACGCGGTGATCGGCCCGGGCACCGGCCTGGGTGCAGGAGGACTGATGATCCGCGAGGGGCGCGCCCATCCGTTGGAATCGGAAGGCGGCCACACGAGCTTTCCTCCGGGAACGCCAGAGGAAATCCTGATCCTGGAACACCTGTCGGCACAGTTCGGCCGGGTCTCCAATGAACGGTTGATCTGTGGCCCCGGGCTGGTCAACATCCATCGCGCGCTGAGCGAGATCGCGGGCGAAGACCCTGGCCCGATGAGCCCGTCCGACGTAACCCGACGTGCGGCCGAAGGCGATGCCCGCTGCTTACGCACGCTGGACGTGTATTGCGCGGTGTTCGGTGCCATCGCGGGTGATCTGGTCCTCACGCTGGGCGCATGGGACGGCGTGTTCCTCACCGGCGGGTTGGTGCCGCGGATCCTGCCAGCGTTGCAGCACTCCGGATTCCGCCAGCGCTTCGAGCACAAGGGACGCTTTTCGGCCGCCATGTCGCGCGTTCCGACCGTGGCCGTGCTGCATCCACATGCCGGGCTGTTGGGCGCGGCAGCCTTCGCGCGTCGCGATGCAGCCATGACTTCGACGTGATCACCTTCTAATGCCCCAAGAGAAAAAGGCCCCGGTTACGGGGCCTTTTCATCTGCAAGGGACGTAGCCGCACTGGTTATGCGGCCCGCCACGAAATGCGGGCCGCCTACCCCGCCTGTCAGGGCTTCGCTGGGCAGCCCACCGCATCCGCGTGCTTGGCTGAACCCGCGACCACCTTGATGTCGGTGAACGCCGCGGAGAACGGCGCCGACGCCGACACCGCAAACGGCACCTCCACGCCGCCCAGGTCGAGGCCCCGCTCCGCAAAGCAGGCCAGCGGCACCTTCACCGTGTGCTTGCTCCCAAGCGCATAGCCCGACAGCGCCGCGGTGAGATCGACTTCGGCACCGCAACCCGTGCCGCACCCCATCGACAACATCACCGGGGCCTTGGACCGTGCGCTGACGACCACGTCGAACTGCACCGCGCCATCGGCACGGGCGAACGCCGCCAGGTTGTTGCGCGAGGGATTGATCGCATAGAAGCGCGCCGGCGCCAGCCAGGTCACCTGCTTGGCATCCTGCTGGGTGTTCACCTGCACGGTCTGCACCCGCACTGCAGGCTTGCCCGCAGGGAACTCGATGGTGCGATTGAGGTCCGCGCCCACCGCGCGACTGGCGTCACCCGTGGCGAGGTGCAATGCAAACGGGGCGATATCGGCCATCTTGAAGATCGGCAGCATGCTCGCCGCCGCGCAGGCCTGCGGCAGTTCGACCGGCAGTGTGCCGACCGGCTCGCGACTGCCATGGCGCAGGCCGTAGCCAGTGGCGAACAGCGGGGCCTTCTTCGCGTCGGGACACGCCACGGCCGGCCACGGGAAGGTCAGCGCGCCACGGAACTCATGCGCGACACCACCACCGCGCTTGGCAAACAGGACGTCGGTGACGCCCTTGCCTTCGGTGCCCGGCAGCCACGCCGCGACGAACGCCTGTGACAGGTTCATCAGGTCGTTGGTGTAAAGCGGGCGACCGGACAGGAACACGGTCACCACCGGCTTGCCCGCCGCTGCCACGCGCTGCAGCACCGCCAGGTCTTCCGGATGGCGGCGACTGTGTGCAACCGTGTCGGACGGCACGATGTCGCCGTTGGTCTCCGCGTATGGCGTTTCGCCGACCACCGCCAACACAACATCGAAATCGCCCTGCACGGCGGTGGTGCCATCGGCGCTATACACGACATTGTCCTTGCCAACCGCCTCACGCACGCCGGCGAGGATGGTGTCGGCGTTCGGATAGTCGGCATTGGTTGTGTCGGTACCCTGCCACGTCAGCGACCAGCCGCCAGCCTGCATGGGTACGCTGTCCGCGCCCTTGCCGACCACCAGCACGCGCTGATCACGGCGCAACGGCAACACGCCCGCATCGTTCTTGAGCAGTACCAGGGACTCACGCACGGCGCGTCGGGCGAGGTCGCGATGCTGCAATGCGTCCGGGTCACCTGCGTAGCGATTGGCCGCGGGGCTAGTCTCGAACAGGCCGGCGCGCAACTTCACGCGCAGGATGCGGGTAACCGCATCGTCGATCCGCGACAATGGAATCTCGCCGGACTCCACCTGGCGGATGGTGTTGGCGATGAACGCCTTCCAGTCATCCGGCACCATGATCATGTCGACGCCGGCGTTGATCGCCTGCGGGCAGCTCGAATTGGTGCAACCTGGCAATTGGCCGATGGCGTTCCAGTCCGAGACGATGAAGCCGTCGAACCCCATCTTCTGCTTCAGCGCACCGGTCAGCAGACTGCCGGCACCGTGCATCTTGCCGTACTCCGCTCCAGTGTCGGCGTCGGTCCAACTGTTGTACGACGCCATGACCGTCTGCACGCCGGCCTCGATGGCGCCGTAATAACCCTGGGCGTGGACGTTGACCATCTCGGCCTTGGTCACGCGCGCCAAGCCCTGGTCCTTGCCATTCTCGGTGGCGCCATCGCCAATGAAATGCTTGGCCGTGGCGACCACGTTGCCGTCCTCGCGGAACGCGCCCTGCATGCCACGCACGTAGGCGGCGCCGTAGTCACGCACCAGCGCGCCGTCGGAGGAGAAGCTCTCGTAAGCCCGACCCCAGCGCGCGTCCCGGGACACTGCCACCGTCGGCGCGAACACCCAGTGGATGCCGGTGGCACGCGTGGAGCGCGCAGTGGCGGCACCGATCTGCTCGATCAAGCCCACGTCATGCGCCGCACCAAGGCCCACGTTATGCGGAAACATCGTCGCGCCGTAGATATTGCTGTGGCCGTGCACGGCATCGGTGCCCCAGATGATCGGGACTGGAACCTTCGCGTCGGTGGCCATCGAGGCATCGTGGTAGCGCTGCGACAGTGCCAGCCAGTCCGCCACAGAGGCATGCTTGTTCTTGTCGGGCCAGGAGCCGCCGCCATTGAGTACCGAGCCGATGTAGTGTTCACGCACCTGTTCCGGCGTGATCGACTTGATCTCTGCCTGGGTCATCTGGCCGATCTTCTGCGCCAGCGTCATGCTGGCCAGAATCTCCGCCACGCGCGCTTCGATGGCCGGGTCCAGGGCGATGCTGCTGCGCAGGGCGGGCCAATCGTCCAGTTCCGCCGTGTTCCTGTTTCCACCGGAAGACGCCTGGGCGCCCTGCCCTTGCGTGGTGACGCAGGACACACACGCCAACAAGCTGGCGCACAACAGCGACACACGAATCGGATTCACCGGTAACTCCAAGGTAGCGCGGCGCGGGCACTCCAGGATGCCCGTCGCCTATCTGGTAAATGCAGGGGGACGCGGAATGGACCTCCGCGTTCCCCGGCCATGCCTGACCAAGCTGGTGGATTACAGGCTGTAGCGGAAGCCCAGCATGTATTGGCGACCGTACTCGGTGTACTCCTCGGGGAAGAACAGCCCCAGCCCGTTGGAGTCGCTGACCTCCGTGCGGAACGGCTCGTTGTTCAGGTTATTCACCTGGAACAACACCGACAGCCCCGACAGGCTGCTGGTTTCGGGGAAGTCATAGCCCAGTTGCAGGTCGATGGTCCGCTCGTTGAGCGTGTAACGGTAACTGCGCTGGCCAAAGATGTAGCTGTACTCGCCGCGGTACGGGTCACGGAAGCGCTGGCTGAGGCGCGCGGAGAAACCATTCTTCTCGTAGTACACGGTGGCGTTGGCCACGATCTTCGACAGCCCCGGGAAAGTATCGGTGCTGGAACCACCCGGGCCATCCGGGTCGATGGAGGACTCGGTGTACGAAGCATTCAACTGGGTGCCGAAACCGTCGAGCACCTCATGGAAGAGGCTCCCTTCCAGCGCGAGGCTGAACTCGACGCCACGCATATAACCGCCGCCGCCGTTGGCGGGCGCCGAGAACGTGCCCCAGTCCGATGCCGGTGGCGCAGTCGTTTCGAACTCGTACCCTGCAAAGTTCCACGGAATGGTCTGGGTATAGACGTACGATTCCAGGCCTTTGTAGAACGCTGCCAACGCAACGTAGCTGGCATCGCCAAAGTACTTCTCGACCGATAGGTCAACCGCATTGGCGCGGAATGGTTCCAGCTTCGGGTTGCCACCCGACCCCGCCCACTCGCCGGAGCCGTCCACCACGTTCACCCAGACGTTCGCGTAGGCACCCATCTCGTTGATGCGCGGTCGCATCAACTCCTTGGCGGCACCGAAACGCACGTTCCAACCGTCGCCGAATTCCGCAACGAGGTTCAAGCTGGGCAGGATGTCGCCGTACGATGCGCCGACCCCGCGGACCGCGGCGGGGCCTGCCCCGGTGATGGCAACACCATCCGAACGCTGGTCGGTGTGGATGTACTGAACGCCGACGTTACCGCGCAGCCGCACGCTGTCGGACACGTCGATGTCGAGGTTGGCCTTGGCGTAGAAAGTGCGGATTTCCTCTTCGATGGCCTGGTCCTTCTGCAGGTCGTCGTTGCTTTCGCTCAGGTAGACGTCGTAGTAGCGCGACAACAACGCGCGGGGGTCGTAGGTCAGCACGTCACCCATGCCGGCAAATCCCAGGCTGGTGGGCGCCTGCAGCAGGGAGGGATCGACCAGCGTGGGAACGCGGCCGGGCAGGTCGGCAAAGTACACCTGCGCACTCTTGTCCTTGGTGCGCTTGGTGTAGTTGAATCCCACGTCGTAGCTGCGCAGGAAATCCGAGGATTCCACCACTCGATTCAGGTCGAGCCGGAAGGACTTGAGTACGTCCTCCTGCTGGGAATCCTCCATTCGGCCATCGTGCCCCCAACCCTGCGGGTCGCGGAGGTAGACCGCATTGGGATCGGACAGGTCAGGAAGGCCGTAGCTTGCGTAGCCCGCCGTGAGCGGCACGGTGAAGTCGACGTCCAGGCCACCCAGCATCCCCGCATACGTCTCCAGCGTGGACTGTTCGCGCTCGGCGCGCGAATACGCTGCGTCCGCGGTCAGTGTGTAGACGTCCCACTTGAACTGGTTGTTCCAGCCGAATGCCGAGAGCTTGTCCTCGCGCAGGTTGTTGTCGTTGCGGATGACCGGCTCGATACCGCTCAGGGTGCCGCTGGTGACCACGGGGACGCCACCGTGCAGCGTCGTGTTGGCCTGGGTGTAGGTCACCTGGCCGCCGTTCCACCAGGGGTCGTTGGTCCACATCGCGCCGCGCATCCACTCCTCCTGGTCGAACTTCGAGTGGTACAGGTCAAGCACGCTGTGCCAGGTGTCGTTGGGCTTGAACTCCAGCACGGCCATCACGCCATCGCGCGTGGTGTCGCGCGACTTCACCCAGCCTTCCGCACCTTGGAGGGCGATCGCATCATCGGGCTTGGCACCCTGCGGAGCTCCCCACAACGAGGTATTGGCCCACCACCACGACTTGTAGTGCTTCTCCTGGAACGGCGAATTGAGGCGGGCGACGCCAATCGCCAGGCCAAACGTGTCGTTGGCGAACTGGTCCACGTACGAGGCGGAAACGCGATATCCCTTGTCGTTCCCACCGTCGGTCAGCTCGCCGAGCGAGTTGTACTCTCCCTGGCCACTGATGACGATGCGCTGCTCGCCAAAGTCCAGCGGGCGCACGGTCTGCATGTTCACCGTGCCGGATAGCCCCTGCCCGATGAGCGACGCGTCAGGCGTCTTGTAGACGGTGACGCCGTTGATCAACTCCGCCGGGTACTGGTCGAACTCGACGCCTCGACTGTCACCGGTACTCGCCTGTTCGCGACCGTTGAGCAACGTGCCCGCGAACTGCTCGGACATGCCGCGGATGTGGATGACCTCGCCACGACCTTCCTTGCGCTGCATGGTCAGGCCGGGCAGGCGCGAGATCGAGTCCGCGATGCTGATGTCGGGGAGCTTGCCCAGATCCTCGGCGGAAATCGCCTCGACGATCGACGTCGACTCGGCCTTGGTCTCGACGGCGGAAATGATCGCGGAGCGGATGCCGGTGACCTTCACGGTCTCGACGGTCGCATCGGCCTGAGCGGTCTGGGCGACAGCTTCGTCGGCCGCCTGCGCTTCCTGCGCATGCACCTGCGCGGTTGCGATCAGTGCCAGATAGCAGGCGGCTGCCAGCACATGGCGTTGCGGACGTTGGCGTTGGTTGCGTGCGGACGGGCCACGCGAGGTGGTCTTGCAGGTCATCAGGGTCCCCTCCCAAGGAAATTTGACAGCGCTGTCATACAGCGCTCTTATAGGGCTGTCAATGAACTTTTGGTCGCGCCGGCGGCCAGCTTGGCGTCCACTGGCTAGCGAGCGGCTGCCGACACCAGGTTTCGCGGCAGTGCAACATCAAGTTTGCGCACCGCTCCGGGACAATCCTTGAGGGGGAAAAGACGAAATGAACAAGCAGGACCGTGGCATCGAGACGTTGGGCAGGATCGGCTTGTGCATGGTGCTGGCGCTGGGCTTCGCATCCAGATCAGTGGCCGGCGACGCGGTCGCATCGCAGGCAGTTTCATCGTGGGTCACCACTGCCGACCACAGCCTCGCGTTGTCGCCTGCTGACCCCACCACGTTCGGCTCCCGGTCTCGGCTCCCGATCCACATCGAGGTGGACGGCACGCGCCATCAGCGCATGGTCGGGTTCGGTGCCGCCCTGACCGATTCCTCCGCTTGGTTGATCACCCACAGGCTCAGCGCCACGCAGCGCGATGCCCTGCTTCAGGAACTGTTCGGGCGCGAGGGACAGGGCATCGGCCTGGACTTCACCCGCCTCACCATCGGCAGCTCGGATTTCTCGCTGAGCCACTACAGCCTCGACGACATGCCGCGTGGCCAGACCGACCCGGAGCTGCGACATTTCTCAATCGCCCCCAACCGCGGCGACGTGATCCCCGTGGCGCGCGCTGCACTGGCCATCAACCCGCAGCTTAAGGTGATGGCGTCGCCTTGGAGTGCTCCGGGCTGGATGAAGACCAGTGGCAGCCTCGTCAAAGGCACACTGGCCGACGCACATTTCGACGCCTTCGCCCGCTACCTGGTGCAGTACACCGAAGCCTACGCCGACGCAGGCATTCCAATTTTCGCGCTGACCGTGCAGAACGAGCCGGATTACGAGCCTGCCGACTATCCCGGCATGCGCCTGAGTGCCGCCCAACGCGCCCGGCTGATCGGTCGCCACCTCGGTCCAATGCTGGCCGCGCGCGGGTCCTCCACGCTGATCTTCGACTGGGACCACAACTGGGACAAACCCGAGCACCCGCTGGAGGTGCTGCGCGACCCGGTCGCGTCACGGTACGTCGCCGCCGTCGCGTGGCATTGCTATGGCGGGGATGTAACCGCGCAAAGCAAGGTGCACGACGCCTTCCCGGACAAGGACGCTTACCTGACCGAATGCTCGGGCGGCGACTGGGAGCCAGTGAAAAGTGGCGGCCTGACGTTCCTGGCCCGCGAACAGATCATCCGCACATCCCGCCATTGGGCACGTGGTGCGCTGCTGTGGAACCTTGCGCTGGACGAACGCAAGGGCCCGTTCGCGGGCGGGTGCAAGACCTGCCGCGGCGTGGTCACCATCAACAGCGCCGACGGCAGCATCACCCGCAACGACGAGTACTACGCCCTCGCCCACGCCAGCCGCTTCGTCCGCCAGGGCGCGTGGCGCGTCGGCTCCAGCGCGGGTGGAGAGGGCATCGACAACGTGGTATTCGAGAACGCCGACGATGGCTCGCTGGTGATGCTTGTCACCAACGCCGAGCCGGCGCCCCGCCGCTTTTCCGTTGGCCACCGCGGCAAGGTATTCCACTACACCGCGCCGCCGCGCAGCCTGATCACCCTCACCTGGGCCGGATCGCCGCCATCGGCCGGCCCGGGCGGCCGCTGATTCCCAGCCGCCGGGCTCGCCCGCGCGGCGCGGTAGGATAGGCAACCGGGGAACGCATCCGAAGACGCCACAGGGACCGATGACGGCCAAGATGAGGGAAGCCAACGGAGCGCGCGCGCGCATCGAAGACGTGGCCGAAGCTGCCGGCGTCTCGATCAAGACCGTGTCGCGCGTGCTCAACCACGAGCCCAACGTCCGCGACGAGACACGCCAGCGCGTGGAGCAGGCCGTCGCGGAGTTGCAGTACAAGCCCAACCTGTCCGCGCGCAGCCTGGCGGGCCAGCGCGCGTACGTGATCGTGCTGGTCTACGACAACCCGTCGCGCAATTACCTCACCGAGATCCAGGGCGGCGTGCTGGAAGCCTGTCGCGCCCGGCACTTCAGCCTGGTGCTGGCCCCGGTGGATCCGGACGACCGCAACTACCTGCCCGAGCTCGTCGACCTTATCGACCACTCGCGCGCCGACGGTGTCGTGCTGGTGCCACCGCTGACCGACGACGCCAGGTTGCTGGACGCACTGCAGGAACGCCGACTGCCCTTCGCCTCCATCTCCCCGCGCACGCCCGAGGGGCGCTTCGGCGTCACCCTCGACGAACGCGGGGCGGTACGCGAGCTCATGGCCCACCTCATCCAGCTCGGCCACCGCCGCATCGGCCACATCAAGGGGCCGCCACAGCACGGCGCGGCTACGTGGCGCCATTCCGGTTATCGCGAGGCGCTGAAGCTCGCGGACATCCCTTACGACGCCGCGCTGGTGGTCAAGGGCGAATTCACCTTCGAGTCGGGCGTCGAAGGCGCCAGGCGCCTGCTCGACCTGCCCGATCCGCCCACCGCCATCTTCGCCGCCAATGACGACATGGCGGCCGGCGTGCTGCGCGTGGCAGGCGAACGCGGGCTGTCGGTGCCGCGCGACCTGTCGGTCTGCGGTTTTGACGATACGCCGCTGTCACGGCAGATCTTCCCGTCACTCACCACGGTGCGGCAGCCGACGAACGACATGGGTCGCGTCGCCACCGAGGAACTGCTCAAGGCGATCCGCGACCCGGAAAGCGGCGACATGGTGAAGATGGACTACGCGCTGCAGCTGCGGGAGTCGACCGGACCTCACCGCAGCCGCAGCTAGGCCGTCACCAGAAGACCGCGTACAGCGCCACCAGGATGGCGACGACCGCCAGGCTGGCCATGTTGAACGACACGTCGGTGCGATAGCTCACGTCGTCCACGCGGATGAGATCACCTTCGCCCGTGGGCTTGCCAACCAGCGACACCACCACCGCCAGGGCAAGGGCCAGCAGGAAGACCAGGCCCACGCGATCCATGAACGGCAGTGCAGGCCACGCCAGCTTGAGCACGATCGACAAACCGAACGAGCCGATCGCCGCGGCCAGCGCACCGGCTTCATTGGCGCGCTTCCAGAACAGGCCGAGCATGAAGATCACCACGATGCCCGGGGTGAAGAAGCCGGTGTATTCCTGGATGTACTGGAAGCCCTGGTCGAACCCGCCGATCAGCGGACGCGCCGTGGCGATGGCCAGCACAATGGCTATGGCCGCAGCGATGCGACCAATGCGCACCAGTCCGACCTCATCGGTGTCCTTTCGCCACTTGGCGTAGAAGTCGAGGGTGAAGATGGTCGCCACCGAATTGATCTTCGATGCCAGCGACGCCACGATCGCCGCCACCAGCGCCGCGAACACCAGCCCCAGCACGCCGCTCGGCAGCAGGCCCATCATCGTCGGGTAGGCCTGGTCCGGACGTGCCAGATCGGGCGCCAGCATCACCGCGGCAATGCCCGGCAGCACCACGATCACCGGCATCAGCAACTTGAGGAACGCGGCGAATACCACGCCCTTCTGCGCCTCGTGGATGTCCTTGGCCGCCAGCGCGCGCTGGATAATGTACTGGTTGAAGCCCCAGTAGCTGACATTCATGATCCACATGCCGCCGACCAGCACGCTGATGCCCGGCAGATCCTTGTAGAACGGGTTGTCCTTCGACAGGATCATGTGGAAGTGCTCTGGGCTCGTGTCCCACAGTTTGTGGAAGCCGGCCACGATGCTCCCGCCGTCGCCGATCTTGGCCAGCGTCAGGCCGGCAACCAGCAGGCCGCCCAGCACCAGCAGCGATACCTGCACGATATCGGTCAACGCCACTGCCTTCAGGCCGCCGTACAACTGGTACGCAAGCGCGAACGCGCCCAGCAGTGCCAGCGCCAGCATCTGGTCCATGCCCGTGACCTGGTTCACCGCGATCGACCCCAGCCACAGGATCGAGGTCAGGTTGACGAACACGTACAGGCCCAGCCAGAACACCGCCATCAGCGTGCGGATGCGGTGGCCGTAACGCTCTTCGAGGAACTGCGGCATCGTGTAGATGCCATTGCGCAGGAACACCGGCAGGAAGAACTTGCCCACGATCAGCAGCGTCAACGCCGCCATCCACTCGTACGACGCGATCGCCAGGCCGATGGCATAGCCGGAGCCGGACATGCCGATGATCTGCTCGGCGGAGATGTTCGCCGCGATCAGCGACGCGCCCACTGCCCACCACGGCAGCGCCTTGCTGGCGAGGAAGTAGTCCTTGGCGGACTTCTGGTGGCCGCCCTTCTCGCGCGAGACCCATTGCGCGAGGACGAAGATGCCGGCCAGGTAGGCCAGCACGATGGTGATGTCGAGAGCGGAAAGTCCCACGTAAAGCTCCTGGTTGGAGGATCGCGGAACCGGTTGTCGTGCGCCGCCGTGGCCCGCTCCGTCGGCGCCATCGGCGCCCAACTGGGCGTGATGACCATCGACAGGCGCACTGGCGGCCCCCTTCCCCCGGTCCGCTGTCGGCTGGCAGCGAACACGTCATCCGGATACTGCACGACATCGCCGGATGACAGCGCTGTCAGCATACCGCCCGGCGGAGGCAATGCATTTTGCAGTGCAACATCCACAACGCCGCGCCCGCCAAGCCGGTAACTGCCGCTCCACCAGAATGCTGCGGCCCGCACAAAGCAAAGGGGCCGGCAATGCCGACCCCTTTGGGGTACCCCAGGCGGATCAATCAGGCGCGCGAGTCGCGACGCTGACCACCACCGCCCGCACCGCGGCCACCCTGCCCGCCCCGATGCTGCTTCGGCCCGGCATGCGCATGGCGCGCAGCCGGCTTGCCGTGCGGCCGGTTGCCCGGCTTGCGCGGCGGCTGGTTGCCGCCGTTGCCGCGGCGCGGATTGGGGATGGCCGTGTCCAAGCGGATCGGGCGGCTCGGCGCGTAGCCTTCCACCTCGACCAGCTCGATGTCGGCCTTCAACAGGCGCTGGATCTGCCGCAGCAGGCCGCCTTCGTCGTGCGACACCAGCGACAGCGCCTCACCCGTGCTGCCGTTGCGGCCGGTGCGGCCGATGCGGTGCACGTAGTCCTCCGCCACCATCGGCAGGTCGTAGTTGATGACCAGCGGCAGGTTGGGGATGTCGAGGCCGCGCGCGGCGACGTCGGTGGCCACCAGGATGCGCACCCGGCTGGCCTTGAAGTCGTTCAACGCCTTCTGGCGCTGCGCTTGGCTCTTGTTGCCGTGGATCGCCGAGGCCTTCAGGCCGGCGTCTTCCAGTTGTTCAGCCAGTCGGTTGCAGCCGTGCTTGGTGCGGCCGAACACGATCGCCTGCTCGCCATGGCGCTTGGCCAGGATGTCGATCAGCAGGTCGCGCTTGAGCGCTCCGTCCACCGGATGCGCGCGGTGCGCGATGGTCTCGGCGATGGTGTTCTGCGCCGCCACTTGCACCTGCTGCGGGTTGCGCATGAACTCCAGCGCCAGCTGCTTGATCTGCGCCTCGAAGGTCGCGGAGAACAGCATCGTCTGGCGGTCCTTGGGCAGCTTGCCCAGGATGCGCTTGATCGCCGGCAGGAAGCCCATGTCCAGCATGCGGTCGGCTTCGTCCATCACCAGGATCTCGATCTCGTCGAGCTTGACGCTGCCGCGCTCCAGGTGGTCGATCAGGCGGCCGGGGGTGGCCACCAGCACGTCCACGCCGCGGCGGAACGCATCGACCTGCGGACCCATGCCGGCGCCACCGAAGATCGCGATGGTGTTCATGCGCAGGTGCTTGCCGTAGCCACGCAGGCTGTCGCTGACCTGCACGGCCAGTTCGCGGGTCGGGGTCAGGATCAGCGCGCGCGGGCGGCGGAAGCCCTTGACCGGGGTCTGTTTGGCCAGGCGATTGAGCAGCGGCAGGCCGAACGCGGCGGTCTTGCCGGTACCGGTCTGGGCGCCGCCCAGCACGTCATGGCCCGCCAGCGCCAGCGGGATCGCCTCGGCCTGGATCTGGGTGGGGGTGGTGTAGTTCTGCTCGACAAGCGCGCGCAGCAACGCGGGCGCAAGGCCCAGGGATTCGAACGACATCGGTAAAGCTCCATTTCGTCGCAAGCGCGCGGGATAGCCATGCGCCACGCGCACGGCCAGGAACCGGAGAACGGTTGCGTGATGACCCCAGCGTTCCCTTGAACCGCGCTGTGGGTGATCGGATGTGACGGCACCGGAAGCTCCGGACCGTGTCTGCGCGACGAAAGACGTGCGGGATAAAAGCCGCGGTCGCGTGAGGCACAAGGCCTGCGAGGCGGCGGGCATACCTGGGAAACGTACCCTTGCGGGAGGCAGCCGTGCGCTGAACAGGGCGGACTGTACGCTAACCCGCCCCGCTTGACCACCCAGCACCACCTTCCCGTTCAGGCAGGAGGCGCCCGACAGCGTCCATCACGCGTCAGCGTGCATCCCGGGGCAAGCCAAGGTGACGTGCACGCCAAACCGCTCCCAGACCTCGCCGGCAAGCGCCTCGCGGGCCTTGTCCTCGCCGTGCACCAGCACCAGCGGCGGCTTGGCGCCGAACTGCCCGTACCAGCCCAGCAGCCCCTGCTGGTCGGTGTGGGCCGACAGCCCACCCACCGTATGCACCTGCGCCGCCACGCGGTAGTCCTTGCCATGGATGCGCACCCATTTGGCGCCGTCCACCAGCCGCCGTCCCAGCGTGCCTTCGGCCTGGAAGCCGACGAACAACACGTGCGCGTGGCGGCGACCAAGGTTGTACTTGAGGTGGTGCACGATGCGGCCGCCGTTGGCCATGCCGCTGCCCGCGATGATGATCGCGCCGCCGTCCATCCGGTTGATCGCCATCGACTCCTCCGGCGATTGGGTAATGCGCAGGTTGGGCATGCGGAACGGGTGCGGTTTCGAGCGCCACACCCGCTGCGCCTCGGCATCGAAGAGGTCCTCGTGCCGGCCATACACGTCGACCACCTTGGCCGCCATCGGACTGTCGAGGAAGATCTTCCAGCGCGACAGCCCCCACTCATCCCAGTACTTGGCGAACCAGTAGAGCAGTTCCTGGCTGCGCCCCACCGCGAAGGCCGGGATCAGTACGTTGCCGCGGTCATGCCAGGCGCGCTCGAAGATCTCGCCGATCTCCTCCACGGTGGCCAGCCGCTCGCGGTGGTTGCGGTCGCCGTAGGTGGACTCCATCAGCACCAGGTCGGCTTCGGTAATGACCGCCGGATCGCGCAGGATCGGCGAGCCCTTGGGTCCGATGTCACCGGAGAACACCAGCTTGCGATCATCGCCCCATAGCTCCACGCAGGTGGAGCCGAGGATGTGGCCCGCCTCGCGGAACTGGATCTCCACCCCCGGCAGGATCTGCTCGCGTCGGTCATACGGCAGCGGCCGCACCAGTTTCATCGCCGCATGCACATCGTGTTTGGTGTACAGCGGCATCGCCTTGGGCTCGCCATGGCGACGGTTGCGGTTGGCGCGCTCCGCGTCGCTCTCTGCCAAGGAGGCGGCGTCCAGCAGCATCACCGGCATCAGGTCGGCGGTAGCGGCCTGCGCGTAGATGGGACCGCGGAACCCGCGGTGCACCAGCAGCGGCACGCGGCCGATGTGGTCGATATGCGCATGGCTGAGCACGAGGGCTTCCATGGCGGCCGGCTCGAACGGGAACGGCTCGCTGTTGCGCCGCTCGGCCTCGAAGCTGCCCTGGATCATGCCGCAGTCCAGCAACACCCGTTGCCCGGCGACTTCGACCTCATGCAGCGACCCGGTCACCTCGCCCGCGGCGCCGTGGAAATGAACGCGCATGCCCTGCTCCTGAATGGCCTGGAACCACGCTAGCACACCCCCCCGTGACCAATGACACCGGTGCTGGGCGCCAATCCGGGCTAATGTCGCCGGTGGCCCCGTGGGGGCCGCATCCCACTTGCCTGTCCGGCCGGAGCCACCGTGAACCAACCCAAAGTCCTGCTGCTGTCCCTCGCCATCGCCACCGGCCTGAGCGCCTGCGCGAAGAAGGATGAGGCCACCGCCACCGCCGATGCCGCCAAGCCGGCCGAAGCCGCCACCCTCACCCTCGACGAGAGCAAGCTGCCGGGCGTGAATCGCTTCCAGCTGAGCGATCTGGACACCACCAAGGACGCGTGCACCGACTTCGGCGGCTACGTCAACGGCAAGTGGCTGGCCGCCAACACCGTCCCGGGCGACCGCACCTCGTGGGGCGCGTTCGAGATGCTGGACGAGCGCTCGCAGGCCGTGCAGCGCCAGTTGGCCGAGCAGGCCGCGGCGATGAAGGACGCCAAGGGCGTGGAGAAGATCGTCGGCGACTTCTGGGCCACCGGCATGGACGCGGCCAAGATCAATTCGCAGGGCATCACCCCGATCAAGGGTGATCTGGACGCCATCGCCGCGCTCGACAGCCAGGACAAGGTCGCCGAGTACCTGCGCAGCACCGCCGCCAAGGGCCAGAACGTGCTGTTCGGGTTCGGCCCGGAAGCGGACTTCAAGGACCCCAAGAACAACATCGCCTATGCCATGCAGGGCGGCCTGGGCCTGCCGGACAAGGGCTATTACTTCGACGCCGACAAGAAGGAAAAGCTCGCCGCGTACGAAGCGCACGTCGCCAAGGTGCTGGAGCTGAGCGGCGTTGCCGCCGCCGACGCCGCCAAGCAGGCCAAGGACGTGATCGCGTTTGAAACGCGCCTGGCCAAGGTCTCCAAGTCGAGCGAGGAGCTGTCGCGCGACACCGAGCTGTACTACAATCCGGTCAGCCCGGCCGATGCGGACAAGCTGACGCCGAATTTCGCGTGGACGAAGTTCTTCGAATCGCAGGGCGTCGCGGTTCCGAAGATGTTCTCGCTGGCCATCCCTGCCTTCCACCAGGAAGTCAGCAAGATGCTGGCCGAGGTGCCCGCCGCGCAGTGGCAAAGCTACCTGCGCTTCCACACCGTCGACGGCGCTTCGCCCTACCTGGCCGACGCCTTTGCCGAAGAGCACTTCAACTTCTACAACAAGGCCCTGCGCGGCCAGAAGGAGATGAAGGAGCGCGGCAAGCGCGTGCTGGACACGATCGAGGGCGAGGCCGGCGAAGCGCTGGGCCAGATGTACGTCAAGGTCGCGTTCTCGCCGGAGTCGAAGGCGCGCATGGAGCAACTGGTCAAGAACCTCAGCGAGGCGCTCAAGGCCCGCATCGAGAACCTGGCGTGGATGGGCGACGAGACCAAGAAGAAGGCCATGGAGAAGTGGGCCAGCTTCACCCCGAAGATCGGCTACCCGGACAAGTGGCGCCCGTGGGACGGTCTGGCCACCGGCCGTGACAGCTACATCGGCAACGTGCTGGCCGCCAACGAATTCAACTACAAGTGGATGATGGGCAAGATCGGCAAGCCGGTCGACCGCACCGAGTGGGGCATGCCGCCGCAGATGGTCAACGCCTACTACAACCCGCTGCAGAACGAGATCGTGTTCCCGGCGGCGATCCTGCAGCCGCCGTTCTTCGACCCGAACGCCGACGACGCCGTCAACTACGGCGGCATCGGCGCGGTGATCGGCCACGAGATGACCCATGGCTACGACGACCAGGGCAGCCGCTTCGACGCCACCGGCAAGTTCGAAAACTGGTGGAGCCCGGACGATGCCAAGGGCTTCAGCGGTCGCACCGACAAGCTGGTCGCGCAGTTCAGCGGCTACGAGGCGCAGCCGGGCAAGAACGTCAACGGCAAGCTGACCCTGGGCGAGAACATCGCCGACCTCGGCGGCCTGGCCACGGCCTACGACGCCATGAAGAAGGCCGCCGAAGGCCAGCCCGACCCGAAGATCGACGGCCTGACCCGCGACCAGCGCTTCTTCCTCAACTGGGGCACCGTGTGGCGTCGCAACTTCACGCCGGAAGAGCTGACCGTGCGCCTGACCACCGACCCGCACGCGCCGGCCAACTTCCGCGCGATCGGCGCGCCGTCGAACCTGCCGGCCTTCGCCGCGGCGTTCTCGTGCAAGCCGGGCCAGCCGATGGTCCGCGAAGGCGACAAGCAGGTGGTGATCTGGTGAGTTGACGCGGGTCGCTGACCCGCACGCGTTTGGCCTTTTCTCGTCGGCCAACGGCGGAGGCCCGGGGTGACCCGGGCCTCCGTTTTCTTTTTGACGCCACGGCTTTGGCCCCTGGGGTTCCCCCTGCCGCGTGACGGCAGCGTTCAGGGTTGCCGGGAGGGCGTTGCTAGACTCCGTCCATTCCGCTGCAAGGACCCGTGAATGACCCCGCGCCCGCTTGCCTGCGCCTTGGCCCTCGGCCTCATCGCCACCCTCGCCCACCCCGCGGACGCCGCGAAAAGACGCGCCGGCAAGGCCTCGGCGCCCGCCGCCAGCATGGCATGCACCGACTTCTACACGCAGGCCAATGCGGACTGGCTCAAGGCCCACCCGTTGCCCAAAGGCGTGGGCGCGATCACTGCGCTTGGCGAACTCAACGCGCGCGCCTCGCAGCAGCAGGTGGACCTGCTCAACGCCGCCATGCGCCAACCGCAGGACAATGTGCAGAAACTGCTGGGCGACTTCTGGGCCAGTGGGCTGGATGAAGCCGCGGTCGAGCGCGACGGCGCCACACCGATCCAGCCGCTGCTGGCGCGCATCAATGCCATCCGCAAAGCCAAGGACGTCGCGCCCTCGATCGCCGCACTGCATCAGGTCGGCATCCCGGTCGCGTTTGATTTCGGCGCCGACGTCGACCTCGCCGACCTTGACCGCCACATCGGCTACTTCAGCCAGGGCGGACTGGGGCTGCCCGACCCGGCGTTCTACACCCGCACCGACGCGGCCACCACGCAAGTCATGGCGCGCTACCGCGACTACGTGCAGAAGCTGCTGGCGCTGACCGGCACCCCGCAGAAGCGACTTGCCGAAGAGGCCCAGCAGGTCATCGACCTGGAAACGCGCATCGCCCGCCTGCACCCGGCCGCGGCCACCGCATCGACCAACCCACGCATCCTGTACGCACCCGTGCCGACGGCGTCGCTTGGCAAGCAGTATCCGCGCCTGCAGTTGGACGCGTTCCTCAAGACGCAGGGCGTGAACGATGACAGCGTGTCGCTGGCCAGCCCCAACCTGTTCTCGCAGCTCGACGGGCTGATCGCCAACCTCAAGCCCGCCCAGTGGAAGACATACCTGCGCTGGCGCGTGGCCGACACCATGGCCCCGTACCTGTCCAAGTCGTTCCAGGACGCCAGCTTCGATTTCCGTGG
This sequence comes from Lysobacter daejeonensis GH1-9, assembly GCF_000768355.1. GTDB lineage: Bacteria > Pseudomonadota > Gammaproteobacteria > Xanthomonadales > Xanthomonadaceae > Aerolutibacter > Aerolutibacter daejeonensis. Next base: position 108,786 of record NZ_AVPU01000002.1, on the reverse strand, counting down.
CCGCCTGCTGGCGGGCCAGGACGCGCCGGCGCCCCGGCAACAGCGCGTGCTCGAGGCCATCAACCTGGCCGCGGGGCCGATGCTCGGCCGGCAGTACGTCACCGCCTACCTGCCCTCGACCACGCGCGACCGTGCCACGGAGATCGCCGGCCACGTGCGCGATGCCTTGATCGCCGCCGTCGAGCATGACAACCGCTTTGGTCCCGCGGCGAAGGCCGAGGCGAAGGCGAAGCTGGCCGCGCTGAAGATCGAAGTCGGCGCCCCACGCCGTGACCTCGACTACACCGTGCAGCCGATGGGCCGCGGCAGCTTCGGCAGCAACATGCTGATCGCGTCGACCTGGCGCCATCGCGAGGAAATGAAACGCATTGGCCGCGGCAACGCCGACCGCCGCTGGAACGTATTGCCACAGCAGCCGGCATTGACCTATGACGTGGCGCAGAACCGCCTGATCGTCACCGCAGCCATGCTGCAGCCGCCCGTGCTGGATACCAACCGCGACCTCGGCCGCCAGTACGGCGCATTGGGCGCGCTGGTGGGCCATGAGCTCAGCCACGCCATCGGTCCGCGCGGCCGCATGGTCGACGCCAAGGGCGAAGTGCGCGACTGGTGGACCGGCAACGAGGTGAACGCGTGGACGGATGTGGGCAACCGCATCGCCACCCAGCTCGGTCAGCGCACCTACCCGAGCCTGGGGAGCTCGCGGGTGGACGGCCCACGCGTGCGCGACATCGCCGTGGCCGACCAGTCGGGCGTGGAACTGGCATGGACGGCGTTCCGCAACGCGCAGCCGGCGGCCGGCAAGGACGCGCAGCAGGGCTTTTTCACCGGCTGGGCCGGCCTGTGGGCGGAGCAGCTTGACGCCGGCGTGGCCAGCGAACGAGCGCAGCACAGCGCCTATCCGCCGGGGGCGGCGCGCGCCAATGCCCCGCTGGTCCAGTTGCCCGCCTTCGGAACCGCCTACGGCTGCAAGCCGGGCCAACCCATGCAGGCCGCAGTCGCAGACCGCATCACGCTCTGGAAATAGGTCTAACCGCATGCGCCGCCCCGTGACGCGAGACGGCCATCGTGGGGCTCAGCGTACGATGCGCATCCGCGGCGGGCCCTTGCGACCAAACGGCGGCTGCCCACGCCAGTAGCGGATCAACAGCCAGCCGAACACCATGCCTCCCAAGTGCGCGAAGTGCGCCACGCCCGGCATGGTGTTGGTGATCCCCATGAGCAGCTCGATGACGCCGTAGACGATGACCAGCGTACGCGCCTTCATCGGGATCGGCGGAATCAGCAGCATCACCCGCTGGTTTGGGAACAGCATGCCGTAGGCCAGCAGCAGGCCGAAGATGCCACCCGATGCACCGACGGTGGGATACGCCTCGCCGCCCTGCGCCATCGTCCACCAGCCCACGCCCAACTGGAATGCGGCGGCGCCGACGATGCATGCCAGATAGTAGGTGAGGAAACGCTTCTCGCCCCAGGTGTGTTCCAGTGGTGCGCCGAACATCACCAGCGCCAGCATGTTGAAGGCCAGGTGCGCGAAGCCGCCGTGCATGAAACCGTAGGTCAGAACCTGCCACGGCAGGAAGCCGCCCTGCGCGTACGGGTCGCTGCCCGCATCCAGTGGCCACAGCATGAACGGCGCCAACGACACCTCGCCCACCACCATTTGCAGCAGGAAAACCAGTCCGTTGGCGATCAGCAAGGCCCGAGTGACGGGCGGCAGGTTGGCGAACATCGAGACTCCTTCGTGTCCGCACATGGTAGCCGCTGGCGGCCCTGGAAACGCCGTCAAAAAGTCTACGCTGGCAGATTCGCCAGCCCCTGTTCAGCCGGACATCGGCCCCCAGATCTGGTCATCCAGCGTGGGTGCCGCACGCTGTCCGCGGACGCGCCCGCGTTCCACCACCACGCCTTCGCCGCGCAGCCGAGCGCTCTGCTCCAGATACCCTTCCGAGCCGTCAGGGAACGCGATGCGGCCGTCCGAGCGCAGCACCCGATGCCACGGCAGGCTGGCATCGTCGTTGCTGCTGAGCAGCTTGGCCACCAGCCGCGCCCGCCCCGGCAACCCGGCCTGCCGCGCTACCTCGCCATAGCCGGCGACCTCACCCCGGGGGATGGCACGCACCGCCGCCAGGATCCGCCGGGCCGCATCTTCTGCAGGGGTGACCTTGGTCTTCGCGCGCATCGCGGTAGCATAGCCCCAAGCCCGCGAATGGAGCCGCCCGTGCGCAACTTCGAAACGATCCGCCGCCACATCAAGGCCTCCGGTTTCCACATCAAGATGGAAGACGAGGATGTCCTGTGCATCGAGCTGTCGCTGGAACAGGGCACGCGCCACCAGGCCATCTTCCTGTCCGAACTGGATGACGACGACGGCCGTCCGTACCTGCGGGTCAGCACCGCGGTGGCACCCACCACCGGCCTGGATGCGCGCCGGGCGCTGGTGTTCAACTGGGAAAGCCGGGTCGGCTACCTCGGCATAGGCGACCTGGACGGCGTGCCCTACCTGCAGCTTTGCGAAAACCGCCCCTACGACGGGCTCGATCCGGCGGAGGTCGATCGGCTGGTACTGGAGATCGGCGGCCTCGGCGACCGGATGGAGCGGATGATGTCTGCTGGTGGCGACCTGCTCTAGGCCCGCACGCGAGACAGCGGGCGTTGCGCTTCGCCCGCCGCAGCCCTAACGGAAAAGGCCCGCTTGCGCGGGCCTTTTCCGTCAAATCGGGGTTGGATCAACGCTGAACCGCGTCAGACCCAGCCCATGAGCAGGAACAACTCGTAGAACAACCAGGCCATGAAGCCGGCCGCCGGGATGGTGAGGATCCAAGCCCAGATCATCTTCTCGACCACGGTCCACTTGATCGAGTTGAAGCGCTTGGCCACGCCCACGCCCATGATGGCCGACGAGATGTTGTGCGTTGTCGACACCGGGATGCCCAGCGAGGACGCCAGCAGGATCACCGAGGCCGCACTGGTCTCCGCCGCGAAGCCATGGATCGGATGCAGCTTCACCAGCTTGTGGCCGAGCGTCTTGATGATGCGCCAACCACCAGCCGCAGTGCCGGCCGCCATCACGACGGCGCAGGTGATCTTGATCCAGGTGTCGATGTCGTTGTTGTCGATCGCGTTCTGCGACGGGTGCAGGAACGCCAGCCACGACGGTAGGTTGCTGAGCGTGCCGTCGGCCTGCGCCGCCACCAGGGTCAGCGCGATGATGCCCATGGTCTTCTGTGCGTCATTGGAGCCGTGGGCGAAACCCATGGTCGCGGCACTGGCGAGCTGCATCTTGCCGAACAGGCTGTTGACCCAGCGCGGCCTGGCCAGCCGGGCCAGCATGCCACCGCTGGACGCCATGCCGGAGATGATCGCGAACAGTATCCCCATCACCACGAAGCCGGCCATGAAACCCAGCAAGGGTGACGAGAACATCGGCACGATCACCTTCCACAGCACGCCCGCGCTCTTCCAGATCGGCTCCTTCGGCGCCGACCAGACAATGGCGTCGAAGTTGTTCATGGCCGCGGCAAACGCCGCGCCGCACAGGCCGCCAATCAGCGCGTGCGAGGACGAGGACGGCAGACCCAACCACCAGGTGATCAGGTTCCAGACGATGGCGCCCAGCAGCGCGCACAGGATCAGCTGCGAGGAGACATCGACCACGCCGGCATCGATGATGCCCGAGGCCACGGTCTTGGCCACCGCGGTGCCCCACAGGGCACCGACGAGGTTGGTGCCGGCGGCCAGCATCACCGCCTGCATGGGCGAGAGCACCTTGGTTGCCACGACGGTCGCGATGGAGTTCGCGGTGTCGTGGAAGCCATTGATGTACTCGAAGATCAGCGCCGCCGCGACGACGACGAGAACGAGGGTCAACATGGTCCCGCTCCCGTCAGGAATTCTTCAGCACGATCTCGTACGCCACCACGCCCGCCTCGCGGCAGCGGTCGATGGCCTTCTCCAGGATCTCGAAGAACTCCTTGAGCAGGAACATCTGCAGGTGGTCCAGCTTGCCGGAGTAGATGTCGCGGTACAGCTCGAGCATCAGACGGTCGGCCTCGTTCTCGATGGCACGGAGCTTGTCGTTGAGCTCCTTCATCGGCTCCAACTTCATGCTGCGCAGCGTCTTGACCATCTCCACCACCACGCCCGAGGCCTGTTCCAGCATCGCCGCGCGCGGCGCGAAGTCGATGTGGCCCAGGTGCTGGGTGGCAAGCGAGTAGCGGTCGGCGAACTTCTCGATCTGCTTGGGGATCTTGTACAGCGCCGAGCCCAGCGCTTCGATGTCCTCGCGCTCGATCGGGGTGATGAAGCTGTTGACCAGCTCCTGGCTGATCTTCTCCGACGCCGTGCGCTCGCGCTGGCGGGCCAGCTTGAAGGCGTTCAGTGCCGGCTCGCGATCGGCCGCCTTGAGCATGGCGTGCAGCGCCTTGGCGCTCTCGTGCCCCGCGGCCGCCGCTTCCTCAAGGAGGGTATAGAACTGGTTGCCTTGGCCGAAAATGGTTTGCAGGGAGAACATGCGGGGCCTCTGGGTGCCGGGGCTCGGGAGCCGGGTTATAGGGTAAGCGGGCGGAATTATGACGGTTTCGCGACGCCCGCGCTGCCCTCAAGACGCCGTGAAGGCCGGGCCTGCTAACATCGGAGCGCGGCACCCCCTGCCGTTTGCCTGCCCCTTCCATGGACGATGACCCTGCTCCGGCGCCTGCCAGCGCCCCCCTTCCAGCTCCGCTGACCGAACTTCGCAGCGCGCCCCTCCTGTTTGGCGCCGGGGAGCCCGGCTGATGCTGGAACTCCTGATCGTCCTAGCCCTCATCGTGCTCAATGCCTTCTTCGCGATGTCGGAGATGGCGCTGATGACCTCGCGCAAGCTGCGCCTCAAGCAGCTTGCGGAGACCAGTAGCGGCGCCCGCACCGCGCTGGCCCTGGCCGAACAGCCCGACAACCTGCTGTCCACCGTGCAGGTGGGCATCACCCTGATCGGAGTGCTGACCGGCGTGTTCGGCGGCGACGCCATCGGCCTGATCATCGCCGGCTGGCTGGAGGGCCTGTGGCCGGATGCCCGCGAGTACGCCCGCCCCATCGGCATCGGCACCGCGGTCGGCCTGATCACGGCGGCCCAGGTGATTTTCGGCGAGCTGATCCCCAAACGCCTGGCCCTGACCAACCCCGAGGGTATCGCCTCGGCGGTGGCCATTCCGCTCGACTGGCTGTCGCGCGCTGCGCGGCCGGTGGTCGCGGCCCTGGGTGCCATCAACCGCGGGGTGCTGCGCCTGCTGGGCTTTGGCGACGATGCCCGCAGCGAGATCAGCGAAGAGGAAATCCGCCTGCTGGTGACCGAGAGCCACGAGCAGGGCGTGATCGACGCGGACGAGCGCAAGATGATGAACCGCGTGCTGAGCCTCGGCGACCGCACCGCGGAAAGCCTGATGACGCCGCGCATGCGCATCACCTGGCTGGATGCCAACGCAACGCTGGAGGAAAACCTCGCCGCGATGCAGGACAGTCCGTTTTCGCGTTTCCCGGTGTATCGCGACAGTGACCAGGACGTGGTCGGCATCCTCGAGGCCAAGTCGCTGTTGCGCGCGCTGAAGCCGGGCGTGCGCCTGGACCTGTTTGCCGACTTGCGCGAACCGCTGTTCGTGTCCGAGTCCACCCACGCGCTCAAGCTGCTCGAGATCTTCCGCGAAGAGCAGCAGTCCATCGCGCTGGTGGTGGACGAGTACGGCGACGTCGCCGGCCTGGTCACCATCAACGACCTGATGGGCGCGGTGATCGGCCGCCTGCAGCCGGTGGAAGTCGATTCCGAGGCAACGGCCCCGGTGGTCCAACGCGCGGACGGCTCGTACCTGCTCGATGGCGCCCTCCCATTGGAAGACTTGCGCGAGTTGGTCGGCGGCGGTCGCCTCCCCGACGAGGACGAACACGACTTCCACACCGCGGCCGGCATGGTGATCGCCCACTTTGGCCGCATCCCGCACGTGGGCGAACACTTCGAATGGGCCAAGTGGCGCATCGAGGTGGTCGACCTGGACGGCCCGCGCATCGACAAGCTGCTGTTGCAGCGCCAGGTCGCGCCGGACGGAGAAGGCGATGACGCCGTCGCGGCCTGACCGGCACGCCCACGAGGTCGGAACCCGCGCGCTGCTGGACCTGATGGCCGGTGGCGACCCCGGTGACCGCCTTCGCCTGGGCGACCTGCTGGCGGGTCTGGGCAATCGCTCCTTTGGAATGATGTTGTTCATCGCCACCCTGCCCGCGTTCATCCCCATCCCGGGGCTCGCGGGCGCGATCAGTGGGCCGCTGGTGATGCTGGTGGGGCTGCAGTTGCTGGTGGGCCTGCGCCGCCCCTGGCTGCCGCGAGCCGTCGCGGAACGCGGCCCGCAGCGTTCGTCGCTGGTGCGTTTCCGCGATCGCCTGGCGCCTTGGCTCGACCGGCTGGAGCGCCTGGTGCGTCCGCGTGGCGAGGGCGTACTGGATGTGCGCCTGGCCGGCTGCTTCACCGGCTTGCTGCTGGTGCTGCTGGGCCTGCTGTTGTCGCTGCCGATTCCGTTCACCAACTTCCTGTTCGGCGCGATGCTGCTGCTGTTCGCGCTGGCGCTGCTGGAGCGCGACGGTTGGCTGATGCTGGTGGCATGGGCCACCGGGCTCATTGGTATCGCAGTGTTCGGCGTATTGTCGGGCAGCCTCGCGGGCGCGGCGACGCGCTGGATCGACCTGGCGATCTGAACCGGCGCCCCGGCGCCGGCCAAGGCGTCACCCCAACAGCGACATGAACTCGTCGATCGCCACCGGGTGGCCGATCCAGTAGCCCTGCGCCAGGTCGCAACCGCGCTCGCGCAACAGGGCGTATTGCCCTTCCTTCTCCACGCCTTCGGCCACCACGATGATGCCCAGCGAGTGCGCCATCGCGATGATGGCCGTGGTGAGGGCGAGGTCGTCGGGATCGCGCAGGATGTCGGCGATGAAGCTGCGATCGATTTTGACACCATCCACCGGCACTCGGCGCAGGTGGCTGAGGCCAGAGAAGCCGGTGCCGAAGTCGTCCAGCCACACCTTCACGCCGGTTTCGCGCAAGCGCGAAAGCAGGTTGCCGGCATGGATCTCGTCGCCGATCACGGCTGTCTCGGTCAGCTCCAGGTGCAGTTGCTTGGGTGACAGTCCGCTCTCGGCCAGGGTGGCCGCCACCACGCGCGGCAGGTCACCGCTGCGCAGTTGCCGGGGCGACACGTTGACCGACACGAACAGCGGTTGATCGCCGGGCGCCCGCGCATTCCAGCGCACTGCATCGCGGCAGGCCGCCCGCAGCACCTGCGGTCCCAGCGCTTCGATCAGACCGCTTTCTTCCGCCACCTCGATGAACACCGATGGCGCCACCAGGCCGTGCTTGGGATGCCGCCAACGCAGCAGCGCTTCGGCACCGATCATCGCGCCGTCGGCCAGCCGGAAGACCGGCTGGTAGGCCAGGCTCAGTTCGCCGCGCTCCCAGGCACCGCGCAGTTCCTGCTCCAGGTGCACGCGACGCTCCACCGCCTGGTCCATGGCCCGGCTGTAGAAGCGGTAGCAGTTCTTGCCCGCCACCTTGGCCTGGTACATGGCGATGTCGCCGTTCTTCATCAGCGCGGTCGCGCCAGAAGCATCCTCGGGGAACAGGGTGATGCCCACCGACGTGCCCAGGAACACCTGCCGGCCTTCGACGGTGATGGGTTGGCCCAACTCCTCCACCAGCGCATCGGCCAGGCGCGTCGCCGCGGAGCGGATCTCGTCGCCGTAGGCTGCGCCCGACTCCACCAGGATCACGAACTCGTCGCCACCAAACCGCGCGAGAAGCGCGGCGTCACCACCGAGGCGCTGGACCAGGTCCTGGATCCGGTTGGCAAACTGCACCAGCACGTCGTCACCGGCCTCATGGCCCAGCGTGTCGTTGACGCGCTTGAAGTCATCGATGTCGGCGAACAGCAATGCCAGCTGGCGTCCCGCGCCGTGCAGGGTCAACAGCCGCTGGTCCAGTGCCTCGCGGAAGGCCAGGCGGTTGTGCAGGCCGGTCAGCGCATCGGTGTAGGCCATGCGCCGGATCTCGCGATCGTGGCGCGCCACGCTGGCGCCCATGCGCGAGAACGCGTGCATCAGGTCGCCAATCTCGTCACGGCGCCCGTCGGCCGGCATGGGAGTGTCGAAGTGGCCGGCCTCGATGGCCCGCGCCGCGTCGGCCAGCTGCCGAATCGGCCGCACCAGCGAACGCTGTATCAGCCACGCCATGGTCACGCCCAAAGCCGCGAGCACCGCCCCCAACAGGCCGATCCACAGCAGGTGCTGCTGGCCCAACGCCTGCAGCTGGTTGCGCAGCCCGGCACTGGCGCGCTCCTGATGCTGGCGCACGACGTTGAGGTCGTAGCCCGCACGGACCCCGCCGATGCGCTGGCTGCCGATGGTGATCGGCGCCGACACATCCATGGTGTCCCCGGACATCTGGGTGTGGACGCCGCGCGCGCCGATGGCCTCGTAAGCCATCGGGTCGTCCATCATCTGCCCATACTCGGGAATGTCCTCGCTGCCGTCATGGACGACGCGGCCCTGCGCGTCGAAGACCTTGACGTACCGGGTGCCCGGCTGCCGCAACGTGGTCTGCCCCAACCGGCCGATGGCATCCAGATCGAAGTAGTACAGCGGATTGGCCATCGCCAATGCCAGCTCGCCCACCACGCCTTCGGCGTTGCGACGCAGCGTGTCGTTGGCCATTTCCTGCATGGCCACGCGGCTGGTGGTTTCCACTTGCGTCTGCATCCGCTCCTGGCGATGCCAAAGCACGGCCAGCACCGACAGAACCAGCACCATCACCAGCCCCATCAGCATCACGAACCGGGCCTGCAGCCCATGCCACACGGTCATTCGACCTCCCGTCGTACGCGGTCGATGCCCGTGGCGAGGCGCCGGAGCGATTCACCCGCCTGCTTATCAAGCGGCAGGAAACGGGTGGTCTTGAAGAATTTGAGGAGGGCCTCGCTCGCGTCCGGATCCGCCGCGGCGTCGGCCAGCACCTGCTCGAGCCGCTGCCGCACCCGTTCGTCCAGGTCGCCACGCACCAGTTCCAGCGCCCGGGGATATGGCTCCGACTTGCCGATGATGACGAAGTCACGCGCAAAGCTGGGGGGCATGTGCCGGGGATTGTCCCAGTCAAGGTTGCTCATGACCCCTGCGTCCACCAGACGCTTGTGCACCCAGGTGGAGATGTTCAGTTCCGAACGCGCGAAGAGGTAACCGACTTCCTGCGAGGCCACGCCGTCGGTCGGCGCCAGCAGGATCTCCAGTCGCATGCCGCGCGTAAGCAGCTCGGCGGCGGGCACGTAGTACGCGCTGGTCGAGGAAGGACGCTGGAAGGCCACGTTGTGGCCGCGCAGGTCCCCCAACGAGCGGATTCCGCTGTCGCGCCGGGCGAAGAACACGCTGTGGTAGTAACTGGTGCCGTCACGCTCGGTGAGCAGTATCGGCTCGGCGCCAGCCCGCTCCTGCAGCAGTACCGCGGAGGCGGCCGTTTCGGTGACCCAGTCCACGCGGCCCCGGCGCAGGTAACTGGCCATCTGGTGCGCGTCCTTGGCCATCAGGATATGGCCTTCGCGAATGCCCACGTCGGCCATCCGCGGCACCACGTAGTCGAGCAGCGGCTTGAGCTGCTCGTAGTGCTCCTGCGGGTTGTCGCTGATTCGGCCCAGCACGAGCACGCCGTCGTCCGAGGCGGCCTTGACCGGGAACAGCGCGCCGCAGGCAAATCCAAACAGGACCAGGGCGACGACGCGAAGCTGAACGATCAAGGAGCACATCCAGATGCCAGACCGTTTGGCAGCCTAAACGAAACCGGTGCCGGCGGGTATAGCGTGGCGGGCCATTTGGGACCCCGGACGCATCAAACCGTCTTGGGGCCCAGCCGGGCAGTGCGCTCCACGTCGGCCAGGATGCCGCGCAACAGGCGGACCTCGCGCTCGTCCAGGTCCGCCCGCAGGAACAGGCGGCGCAGCTTACGCATGGCCGATTCCGGCACCCGACCCTTGTGGAAGTCGATCAGGTCCAGCACGTCGCCCAACTGGCCGAAGAAGCCCTCCAACTGGGCGTGGGAGGCGGGCGGATCGGCGGGTGCGCCGGGCGTGGCTTCGACGGTGGTCGGCATCACCGTGTGCGCGCGGCCACCAAGGCCCAGCAACGCCAGCCGCAGTTCATAGGACAGCACCTGCACCGCCATCGCCAGGTTCAGCGAGCTGTACTCGGGGTTGGCCGGGATGTGCACCGCCGCGTGGCACAGCTGCAACTCGTCATTGTCCAGGCCGGTCCGCTCGCGGCCGAACACCAGCGCCACCTCGCCCCCCTCCGTGGCCCGGGCGACGGCCCGCGCGGCGGCCTCGGCCGGCATCAGCTCATCCAATGCCACGCGGCGGCTTCGCGCGGTGCAGCCCAGCACGAAATGACAGTCGGCCACGGCATCGGCCAGGCTGGCATGGGTCTCGGCGGCGCCCAGCACATCGTCGGCGCCGGCGGCCAGCGCGTAGGACTCGGCGTTGGGGGCCTTCTCGGGGGCCACCAACACCAATCGCGACAGGCCCATCGTCTTGATGGCCCGGGCCGCGGAGCCGATGTTGCCGGGGTGCTGGGTGCCGACCAGGACGATGCGCAGGCGGCCGGCGATTTCGTTGGGGGCGGTGTTCATCGCCGGTAATGGTAAACTGGTCGGCCGGCCCAGAGCCGGATCGTTCTTTATCGCCGCCAGTCCGACCCCAACCTCAGCCACGAGAGGCCCGTTGCCATGCAGAAACCCGCCGTCACCCTCATGGTCAAGGCCGCCCGCGCCGCCGGCAACGTGCTGTTGCGCCACATGTACAAGCTGGACGCGCTGAACGTGGTGGAAAAGGACCGCATGGACTTCGCCAGCGAAGTCGATAGCCTGGCCGAGAAGGAGATCATCAAGGAATTCCGTCGCTCCACCCCGGACTACGGCATCCTCGGCGAGGAAAGCGGCCCGCTCAACGGCGCCCAGAACAATGCCCGCTACGTGTGGGTCATCGACCCGCTGGACGGCACCAGCAACTACCTGCGCGGCATCCCGCACTTCTGCGTGTCCATCGCGCTGGTGGAAGCCGGCGAGCCGATCCACGGCGTGATCTTCGACCCGCTGCGCAACGAACTGTTCACCGCCAGCCGTGGCAGCGGCTGCCAGCTCAACGAGAAGCGCGTGCGCGTGGCCGACCGCAAGGACCTCAACGGCGCAATGATCATCACCGGCTTCCCGCCGCGTGAGCGTTCCCGCGCCAGCGCCCAGCTCAAGTGCGTGGACAGCCTGCTGACCGAGGCCGAGGACATCCGCCGCACCGGCTCGGCCGCGCTGGACCTGGCCTACGTGGCCTGCGGCCGCGCCGACGCCTACTTCGAGGCAGGGGTGAAGCCGTGGGACATCGCCGCCGGTGCGCTGATGGTGCGCGAGGCTGGCGGCAAGGTCTGCGACTTCCGCGGCCGCACCACCGGCCCGATGGACGTGCGCGGCATCAACCCGCGTCCGCTGGTGGCCGGCAACGTGCGCGTGGCCGAGGTGCTGCAGCAGCGCATCGTCAACACCGGCTACGCCGCGGCGTTCGACTGATACCCGTGCCGGGTTAACCCGGCAACGCCACCGCCGCACCTGAAGCGGCGACCACGCCTGACGAAAGGCCGCGGTGTCATCGCCGCGGCCTTTTTCTGTATGCACCCGTACGGCCCTCGCCTGCCCGGGTGCAACCATGCGTACCTCCGAACTCTCACCGCTGGAACGCGTCCTGCATCTGCTGGCCACGGTTCGGCCCGGCGAAGGTCGCAGCATCGCGCTGATGGTCACCCAGGTGTTCCTGGTGCTGCTTGGCTACTACCTCATCCGCCCCCTGCGCGAGGCACTGATCCTGGCCGAGGGCACCTCGGTGGTGCGCAGCTATGCCGTGGGCGCCGTGGCGCTGACGCTGATCTTCCTGATCCCGCTGTACAAATTACTTTTCGACCACCTCGACGGCAGCAGCGGAAAATCCACCGTGCTGCGCTGGGTGATGGGATTCTTCATCGCCAACCTGCTTGTGTTCTGTGGCCTTGGCGCCGCGGGCGTGGCCATTGCGGTGCCGTTCTTCATCTGGGTGGGCGTCTTCAGCGTGATGGTGGTGGCGCAGTTCTGGGCCTTTGCGGCCGACCTTTTCAACATCCGCAGTGGCCAGCGCCTGTTCGCGATCATCGCGGTCGGTGCGGCACTGGGCGCGTGGTGCGGCAGTCGTCTGTCGGGATGGCTGATCGCGGCGATCGGGCCATTTCCGCTCATGCTGGTCGCCGCCGCGCTGCTGGGGGCGGCGCTGTGCCTGAGCGTGTACGTGGAGCGAAGCGTGCCCACTGAATCGCGTGCCCAGGACGAGGCGCCAGCGCAGTCCAACAGGCCACGGGGACTTGGCGAATTGCGGTCCAGCTTCGACGTGGTGCTGCGCAACCGCTACCTGCTGCTGATCGCGTTCTTCGTCGCGCTGATCAACTGGATCAACTCCACGGGTGGCTTCATTCTTGCCAGCTTCGTCGAGGAGTACGCTGCCCAGCGCGTGGGCACGGGCAACGTGGACGCCGAGCGCGAAGTCATCGGCCAGTTCTACGGCGATTACTTTGCCTGGATCAGCGTGCTGCAGCTATTCCTGCAGATGTTCGTGGTGTCGCGCGTGCTCAAGCACCTGGGCGTGCGGGCGGCACTGGTGATGTTGCCGCTGGTGATGGTGGCCAACTATGGCCTGATGGCATGGATGCCGGTGTTTGCCCTGATCCGCGTAACCATGATCGCGGAGAACGGCATGAACTACTCGTTGCACGGCACCAGTTGCCATTCGCTGTTCCTGCCACTGAACCGCCAGCAGAAGTACGTGGGCAAGACGACGATCGACACCTTCTTCTGGCGCTTCGGCGACCTGCTGCATGCGGTGACGATCTTCGTGGCCGCGCAGTGGCTGGAACTGGCAATGGGCACGATCATGCTGTTCAACCTCGCTCTGGCACTCGTGGCGTTGGCGGTGTCGGTGCTCATTGGCCGGGAGCATGCGCGCGCCGTGCAGGCCCATACGGATACCCGGCCCACCCCGAAACCCGGCCTGCTGCACGACGTCTATATTCGCGCGGGTGAGCGGCGCACCTGATTGCCAGCATCGTTTCGATCAAGGCGAGGTGCGCAGCGCCTGGGCACGCGCCACCAGCGCCCGGATCTGGCGGATGTGCAGATACGGTGCCAGTGGCGCCAGCCTTGCTTCGGTGACATTGGCCAGCGCCGCGCGCAGTTGGGGCGACACCACGATGGGTGTCTTGCGCAGTTCCGGTGGCCGTCCTTCCTCCGTGCTGAACGCTCGGCTGTGGTCGATCATCCACGCCTGCCATTCACGGTCGTACAGGATGTTGCCGGTGTTGCGGTCCAGGTTGTGGACCAGCACGTCAAACGCGTTGATCAGCTGGTGCTGCCGCGCATAACTGCAATCGGTGTCGTACTGCAGCTTCTGTTGGATGCGCTCGGTCTCGTTGTGCGCGCCCTCCACCCAGTACTGGACCAGCCCGCGTTGCCCGTCCACGCGGCGCTCCACCGCCACCGGCACCATCTGCAGGCCGAGGATGCGATCGAGCCTGTAGGCCGCGATTTCATACAGGTAGCGGTCCGCCTTGTCGTAGCGCCGCTCCCAGCGACCGTTGGGTCGGATCTCCGGGTCGCTGTCGAAGGTCTTGAACACGGCGCGGATCCGCTTTCCGTCGCGCTCCAATGTCAGACGGCGTGGATTGGTCACGCCGAGGTCCAAGGCTTCATCCTGGGTGATGGGTGCATTGAGCAGGAAGTCTTCCAGTTGGGCATCGCTCATGCCGTAGGGACGCGCCCATTCACGGTTGAGCTCGGTGCGCGGCGCAACCATGCCCTCGCCCAGGTGGAACGCGCGGGTGACCCCGCGCTCGATCACCAGGGCCGCGGGGATGCCTTCGTACGCCGCCTTGTTCATGCCGGTGTCGATGCGTGCCACCTGCGCCTCCAGGCGCAGGCTGACGTGGTGATCCAGCGTGGGCGTGTGCCCTACCACCACGCGTTGCGCTCCCAGCGAACGCAAGGCCGCCCGGACCACCTCGGATTCGGTGTAGGGATGGCAGACGGAACTGCCCCGATACCAGACGGGTCCGTTGGACTGGAACGGCAAGCCCTTCACGGCTGCCACGATGGCTTGCGCGGGCGCCTGCAGCGGCGACGGCGGCTCGCCGGCCACGACGGGAGCTGTCGCAAGGACGTTGGCGGCCGCCAGGATGCGGTCGAAATCGTCGGTGGGCTGCAGGGCACCACCGGCCACCAGGGCATGCCAACTCGAGGCGAAGGTACGCACGTCTCCGATGGCGCTGGCATTGACCTGTTCCAGCGTTTTCCCTGCCAGCTTGTCCGACAACCCGCCGTGCACGAACAGGTCGTCGTTGATCACGATCATGACCGGTCGCTGCAGCAGCCACCTGCCGATGCGCCCGTCGGGCGCCAGTGCCTGCATGCGTTCCAGGTAGCCCGGGCGGGCGCCGATGGCGGCATCGCGCCGCGCTCCGTCCTGGGTGGCATAGGTGGCGAACTCCCCCGGGCTGACATAACGCAGGTCACCCGTGAGGGACATCACCTCGTGGTTGCCCAGCAGGGCGTGCACGGCCCCACCCGCCGACACGGCTTCGCCCTGCAGGCGCATGAGCAGCTCAACGACTTCCAGCGCCCGGTCGCCCCGACTGAACAGGTCGCCGGTCGACACCAGGTGCGTGCGTCCGCCAGTCCAATGCAGGTTGGCATCCACCAGCCCCGTGCCCTTGAGTACCTGCACGAACTCGGGGTAGGCGCCATGCACGTCACCGATGGCGACGACGCGCTCGACGTTGCTGAACCGGTAGGTTTGTGCGGCAGCCGACGATGCCGCAAGCACCAGCAGAAAGCCGCAAACCAGGGCGCTTGCCAGGCGCCGGGCACGTCCAGACAGGATTGACGGTTGCATCGCGGCCACTCCCTCCGGAGATGACCACTACAACGGAAAGAGGCCGCCAAGGGCGGCCTCCTCCGGTCAGGCGATACGCGAGGGGTTACGGGCGGCGCGCCAGCGCAGCCTCGTCCTTCGCCTTGGGCATCAGGTCCTGCTTGGTGACCTTCAACGGCCCCAAGGTCAGCAGCGGCGCCGCCACGAAGATCGAGGAGATGGTGCCCAGCACGATGCCGACGATCATCGCCTCGGCCATGCCTTCAAGCGAACCGCCGCCGTAGACATACAACGCCACCACGGTCAGCAGAGCCACCACCGAAGTGATCACGGTACGCGACAGGGTCTGGTTGATGGAGGTGTTCAGGATCGACACCGGGTCGGCGCGCATCGAACGGAAGTTCTCGCGCACGCGGTCAAACACCACGATGGTGTCGTTGATCGAGAAGCCCATCACCGACAGCACACCGGCGAGCACGGTCAGGTCGAACTCGCGGCCGGTGATCGCAAACCAGCCCAGCACCACCACCACGTCGTGCAGGGTGGTGAGCACGGCCGAGACGGCGAACTTCTTCTCGAACCGGAACGAGATGTACATCAGGAAGCCGACGACCACGAAGATCAGCGCCCACACGCCGTTCTGCGCCAGGTCCTTGCCGACCTGCGGGCCGACGAACTCGCTGCGCAGCACCTTGCCGGCGTTGCCTTCGAAGGCCAACGCCTTCTGCACGGCCTGCGCGGTGTTGTGCTGTTCGTCGGCACCCGGCTCACTGCCCTCCTTGGGCTGCAGGCGGATCAGCAGGTCGTTGCCCGAGCCGAAGGTCTGCACCTGGGCGCCTGAGAAGCCGGCGTTGTCCAGGCGCGAACGCACATCGTCGATGTCCACCGGCCGCTCGAAGCGCAGCTCGGTGACGGTGCCGCCGGTGAAATCGAGGGCGAAGTTGAAGCCCTTGAACGCCATCGCACCGATGGAGACCAACAGCAAACCCAGCGCCAGCGACAGCGACACCCAGCGCAGACGCATGAAGTTGAAGTTGCTGTCATACGGGAAAACATTGAACGGTTTCATGGTCGTGCGCTTCCCGTCAGATAGCGATGGACTTGAGCTTGCGGCGGCCGCCGTAGATCAACGTGGCGATGCCACGCGAGACCGAGACCGCGGTATACATCGAGGTCAGGATGCCGACGATGGTGGAGATCGCGAAGCCCTTCACCGGGCCGGTGCCGAAGGCGAACAGCGCCACGCCGGCCAGGATCGCGGTCAGGTTGGCGTCGGCAATCGTGCCCGAAGCCTTTTCGTAACCGGTGGCAATGGCGGCCTGCGGCGGCACGCCCGCTCGCAGCTCTTCGCGTATGCGCTCGTTGATCAGTACGTTGGCGTCCACCGACATGCCGACCGTCAGCGCGATGCCTGCCAGGCCCGGCAGGGTCAGCGTCGCACCGAACAGCGACATCACCGCGATCAGTGCCAGCATGTTGATCAGCAATGCCAGGCAGGTGATCACACCGAACATGCGGTAATAAACCAGGAAGAAGCCCAGCGCGAACAGGAACGAGAACGCCACGGCGCGCATGCCGCGCTCCACGTTCTCACGGCCCAGGCTGGGGCCTACGATGCGCTCTTCGATGAAGTCCATCGGCGCGGCAAGCGAGCCGGAACGGATCTGGCGGGCCAGGTCGGTGGCGAACTGGGCGCTCTCCAGGCCGGTGGTCTGGAAGTCCTTTCCGAAAACGCCGTTGATGGTGGCGACCGAGATCACTTCCTCGCTTACGCGGGTGGTGCGGACTTCCTGCCCGTCGACCATGCGCACCTCGGGGATGCGCTCGATGTACACCACCGCCATCGGCTTGCCGACGTTGTTGGAGGTGAAGTCGAACATGCGCTGGCCGCCCGCACTGTTCAGGGTCACCGATACCGCCGGCGAACCCGATTGCGAATCGAACATCGAGGTTGCGCGGACGAGCTGGTCACCGGTGGCGATCACGCGCTTGCTGAGCAGGATCGGCATCGGCTTGCCGTCCGGACCCTTCTCGGTGCGGTAATAGAGCTTGGCGTCGGGCGGAATGATGCCGCTGGCCACTGCGTCGTAGGCATTGCCCTCGAGCGCCGCGCGGTATTCCAGGGTGGCGGTGGCACCCAGCACGCGCTTGGCCTGCGCGGTGTCCTGCACGCCGGGCAGCTGGACCACGATGCGATCCTCGCCCTGGCGCTGGATGATTGGCTCAGCCACGCCAAGCGAGTTGATGCGGTTGCGCAAAGTGCCGACGTTCTGCTCGATCGCCTCGATGGCCAGGCGCTTGATTTCCGCCTCCGGCAGCAACACCGTCACGATGTTGCCCTCCGCATCCACCTGCATGCCCTGCTGGCTGGTGAGCAGCAGCTCGCGCACCTTCACGGCGTCCGCCGGGCTGGAGAGCGTGGCGACCACGGTGTTGTTGGCGCGGCGCTCCACCGACTCGTAGCGGATGCGGCTGTCGCGCAGTTGCGCGCGGATGCCTTCCGCGGTGGCGTCCAGTCGCTTCTCGATCGTCGCCTTCTGGTCCACCTGCATGGTGAAGTGCACGCCACCTTGCAGGTCCAGGCCCAGCGTCATGGCGCGGGCACCGATCTTCTCCAGCCACGCCGGCACGGTGGATGCCAGGTTCAGCGCGACGGTGTACTCGTTGCCCAGGGCCGGGCGCAGCACGTCGGCCGCCTTGCCCTGCGCATCCGGGTCATTCAGGCGCACCAGCAGGTTGCCCTTGTCGATCTCGACCAGCTTGGGCGTGACCCCCGCCTTGGCCAGGTCGGCCGAGACACGGGTCTTCAATGCCTCGTCCACCACCGCGCCGCGGTTGGCGGTGACCTGCACGGAACTGTCCTGCGGGTACATGTTGGGCAACGCATACAGCGTGCTCAGCACGAGTACGACCAGGATGACGAAGTACTTCCAGCGTGCGTAAGTCAGCATCGATTGGACCCCACGGCGGCGCTTGGGCCGCCGTCTATCGGCGTAAGGTTGGCGTCAGCGGGTGTTGGAGCCGGCTCAGGCCGACTTCAAGGTGCCCTTGGGCAGGACGTTGGCAATCGCGCCCTTCTGCACGCGGATCTGCACGTTGTCCGCCACTTCGACCGTGATGAAGTTCTCACCCATGTCGGTGACGCGGCCGGCGATGCCGCCATTGGTCAGAACCTCGTCGCCCTTGGAGAGCTTTTCCAGCATCGCCTTGTGTTCCTTGGCGCGCTTCATCTGCGGGCGGATCATCAGGAAGTACATGATCGCGATCAGGACGATCGGGAACAGCAGGGTGCCCATGCCGCCACCCGGGGCCGGAGCGGCCTGGGCATACGCGGGGGCGATCACGAGGTCGAGCAGGTTCATGTCGGTCTTCCGTCAATCAAATAAGCGGGGGATTATGCCATGGGTCCCGGCACACCCGGTTTCAAGCAGGCATTGGGCCGAGCCGCCGTGGCCAGCAGCCACGGCGCCAGGTCCGGGCAGGGCCGGACACTCGGACCGGCAGTTCTGACCGAGGCCGGGCCGAACAGTTCCCGCAGGTCAGTCTCCACCCGCGGCGCGGGTGGCATAGAAGGCCTCGCGGAAGGCCTGGAAGGTACCCTGCTCGATCGCCGCCCGCATCTGCGCCATCAGGCGCTGGTAGTAGCGAAGGTTGTGCAGCGTGCCCAACATCGGCGCCAGCATCTCGTTGCAGCGGTCCAGGTGACGCAGGTACGAGCGGCTGAACCCGCGCGAGCAGGCGTAGCAGTCGCAGCCTTCCTCGATCGGGCGCAGGTCGCGCTCGTACTTGGCGTTGCGCACCCGCACCGTGCCGAATGAGGTGAAGTAATGGCCATTGCGCGCGTTGCGGGTGGGCATCACGCAGTCGAACATGTCCACGCCGCGCGCGACCGCCTCCACCAGGTCCTCTGGCCGGCCCACGCCCATCAGGTAGCGCGGGCGGTCCTCGGGCAGTTGCGGGGCGATGTGGTCGAGCGTGTGATTGCGCACCTCTTCCGGCTCGCCGACGGCCAGGCCGCCGATGGCATAGCCGTCGAAGCCGATCTGCTTCAGCCCCTCGGCCGAGCGCGTGCGCAGTTCGGGGTACATGCCGCCCTGCACGATGCCGAACAGCGCCGCGTCGTTGCCCTCATGCGCCTTCTTGCTGCGCTCGGCCCAGCGTAGGCTCAGCTCCATGGACTTGCGCGCCACCTGCTCACTGGCCGGTTGGCCATCGACCAGGTACGGCGTGCACTCGTCGAAGATCATCACGATGTCCGAGTCGAGCACCTTCTGGATATGCATGCTTTCCTCGGGACCGAGGAACACCTTGCGCCCGTCGGTGGGCGCGGCGAAGGTCACGCCCTGCTCGGTGATCTTGCGCTTGTGCGCCAGCGAGAACACCTGGAAGCCGCCGGAATCGGTCAAGATCGGCCCGCTCCAGCGGCCGAAGCCGTGCAGCCCGCCGTGGTCGGCGATCACGTCCAGGCCGGGGCGCAGGTACAGGTGGAAGGTGTTGCCCAGGATGATCTCGGCGCCCAACTCACGCACCTGCTCGGGCATCACGCCCTTCACCGAACCGTAGGTGCCCACCGGCATGAAGGCCGGCGTCTCCACAGTGCCGCGCGGGAACGTCAGGCGGCCACGGCGGGCCTGTCCATCGCTGCCGAGCAATTCAAACGACATGCGGCTCATGCGCGGAACTCCGGCGCAGCCTCGGGGAACAGCAGCATCGCGTCACCGTAGGAGAAGAAGCGGTAGCCTTCCCGGATCGCATGCGCGTAGGCCTCGAACACCCGGTCCTGGCCGGCAAACGCCGAGACCATCATCAGCAGCGTGCTTTCCGGCAGATGGAAGTTGGTGACCAGTGCGTCGACCGCCGTGATCCGGTAACCGGGCAGGATGAACAACCGGGTCTCGCCCGCATACGGCTGCAGTTCGCGCTGGCCCGTGTCGTTGGTGCGCGTGGCGCTTTCCAGCGCGCGCACCACGGTGGTGCCCACGCCGACCACGCGACCACCCGCGTCACGCGTGCGACGGACGGCTTCCACCAGTTCCGCGCCCACGTTGAGCCATTCACTGTGCATCACGTGCTGGTCCAGGTCGTCCACCCGCACCGGCTGGAAGGTGCCCGCACCCACGTGCAGCGTGACGTGGCCGAACTCCACGCCCTTGGCCTTCAGTGCGGCCAACAGTGCCTCGTCGAAGTGAAGGCCGGCGGTCGGCGCCGCAACGGCGCCCACCTCGCGGGCGAACACGGTCTGGTAGCGCTCGGTGTCATCCTGCCCGGGCGCACGCTGGATGTAGGGCGGCAGCGGCAGGCGGCCCGCGTGCAGCAGCCACTGTTCCAGCGATTCGGGCACGTGGAACTGCAGCACGTAGAACTCGCCGTCGCGACCGAGCACCTCGGCCTCGCCGCCTGCGTCCAAGGCGATGCGCGCCCCCGCCTTGGGCGACTTGCTGACGCCCAGCTGCGCACGCGCCTGGTTGCCGCCCAACAGGCGCTCGATCAGGATCTCGACCCGTCCGCCGGTGGCCTTCTGCCCGAACAGCCGCGCCGGAATCACGCGCGTGTCGTTGAACACCAGCAGGTCACCCGGGGCCAGCAGGTCCAGCAAGTCGCGAAAGTGGCGGTCCTGCAAGGACGCGGGAGCCGGCGGCACCACCAGCAGCCGGCTGGCGGAACGCTCGGCCAACGGTGCCTGGGCTATCAGCTCGGGCGGCAGGTCGTAATGAAAGTCGGACTTCTTCAAGCGGGCGGGATGGGCGACGGGAACCGGTCATTGTATAGGGCCGGGCTCGCGGCGCCGTTGAGGCGATCCCGGCGGCCGTACCGCCGAACGGACGCGCCCGCGCAATCAGCGCTCGAACTTGGCCGACAGGATGATCGACGAGGTAGTCCGCTCCACGCCATCGATCGCGCCGATGCGGTCGGTCAGCTCGTCCATCTGCACCACCGTGGGTGTCACGCCCAGCGCCACCAGGTCGAAGGGGCCGCTGACCGAATGCAGCGTGCGCACCTCGGGCATGGCGTGCAGGGCCTTCACCACCGCCGGCGCCTGCTTGGGCAGCACGGTGATCATGATGTGCGCCCGGATCCAGCCACGCTCGGCCTCATCGTCCACGCGCACGGTGTAGCCTGCGATCACCCCCTGCCGCTCCAGTCGCTCGATGCGGCTCTGCACCGTGGTGCGCGAGAGCTTGAGGCGCCGCGCGATCTCGGCGGTGGAGGCACGCGCGTTCTCGCGCAGGATGGATAGAAGCTGCTGGTCGGCCGGCGTTATGCTCATTTCGCGCAATTGTGATCGTCATTTCGACGAAACATGATCTTATTCCGCACGGATTCACGCTGTCTATCGACGAATCAATCCGGATAATGAACAGATACGCAATAAGTTCACGCCGGGAGCGCGCCATGACCATCCTCGACCATCTCGCGCCGCTGCGCGCCCACGGCGGTGCCCGCCGCACCACCGGCCTGGACGACGCCACCGTCCTGCGTTTCGGCGCCAGCCACCCGGAGCTGGCCGAGGCCATCGAAGCCGCCGCCGCGGAATACGCGCGGGTCAAGGCCGATGTCGCCGACCTGCTGGACCTGGACGAAGAAGCGCAGATCCGCGCCCTCCAAGCCGGCTACGTCAACTTCTACGCCGATGACGCGGTGAACCCGTACGTGGCGCTGACCGCCCGCGGCCCCTGGGTTGTCACCCTCAAGGGCGCGGTGCTGCATGACTCAGGCGGCTACGGCATGCTCGGCTTCGGCCATGCGCCCAAGGCGGTGATCGAGGCGATGGCCAAGCCGCAGGCGATGGCCAACATCATGACCCCTTCGCTGTCGCACCTGCGCTTCGAGCGCGCCCTGCGCGCGGCCATCGGCACCACGCGTGGCGGCTGCCCGTACGACAAGTTCCTGTGCCTGAACTCCGGTTCGGAGTCGGTGTCGCTGGCCTCGCGCATCGTCGATGCCAACGCCAAGCTGATGACGGACGCGGGCGCGCGCCACGCCGGTCGCGCCATCAAGCGCCTGGTGGTCAAGGGCAGCTTCCACGGCCGCACCGAGCGCCCGGCGCTGTACTCCGATTCCACCCGCAAGACCTACCTGCAGCACCTGGCCAGCTTCCGCGGCGAGGACACCGTGCTGGCGGTGGAGCCGTACGACGTTGACGCGCTGAAGAAGGTCTTCGCCGATGCCGACGCCAACGGCTGGTTCATCGAGGCGATGTTCCTGGAGCCGGTGATGGGCGAAGGCGACCCGGGTCGCGGCGTGCCGGTGGAGTTCTACAACGCCGCCCGCGCGTTGACCAAGGCGCACGGGGCGATGCTGCTGGTGGATTCCATCCAGGCCGGCCTGCGCGCGCAGGGCGTGCTGTCGATCGTCGACTACCCCGGCTTCGAGGGCGTCGATGCGCCAGACATGGAGACCTACTCCAAGGCGCTGAATGCCGGCCAGTATCCGCTGTCGGTGCTGGCGGTCAGCAAGCATGCCGCCGAGACCTACAAGAAGGGCCTGTACGGCAACACCATGACCACCAACCCGCGTGCCCTGGACGTGGCCTGTGCCGTGCTGGCGCAGGTGACGCCGGCCGTGCGCGACAACATCCGCGCGCGTGGCGCCGAGGCGCTGCAGAAGCTGGAGGCGCTGAAAACGCAGCTGGGCGGCGCGATCACCAAGGTGCAGGGCACGGGCCTGCTGTTCTCGTGCGAACTCTCGCCAGAGTACAAGTGCTACGGCACCGGCTCCACCGAGGAGTGGCTGCGCGAGCATGGCATTGGCGTGATCCACGGCGGTGCCAATTCGCTGCGCTTCACCCCCACCTTCACCATCACCAGCGCAGAGCTGGACCTGCTGGTGGCGATGGTCGGTCGCGCATTGAAGGAAGGCCCGCGCGCCACGCAGGCCGTGGCCGCCTGATCAAATCCAGACATGCGGACCACAGCAACGAAGCCGGGCATGCCCGGCTTCGTTGTTTTCTGGCACGCCATCGTCCGCTAGGCTGACGGCGTACCCGTTCCCGGCCACGTGCATGAAGATCATCGAAGTCCAGCACCCACTCGTGCAGCACAAGATGGGCCTGATGCGCCGCAAGGACATCAGCAACAAGGAGTTCCGCGAGCTGGTGGCTGAAGTGGGCACGCTGGTGGCATTCGAAGCCACCCGCGACCTGGAAACCGAGGACGCGGTGATCGAGGGCTGGGCCGGCCCCACCCATGTGCGGCGACTGGCCGGCAAGGTCACGCTCGTGCCGATCCTGCGCGCTGGGCTGGGCATGCTGCAGGGCGTACTCGCGGCACTGCCCACCGCCCGCATCGGCGTGGTCGGGCTGAAGCGGAACGAATCGACGCTTAGACCGGACCGTTACTACCTCAACCTGCCCGCACGCATGGCCGAGCGCGTGGCGATCATCGTCGACCCGATGCTGGCCACCGGAGGCAGCACCATCGCCGCCATCGACCAGCTCAAGGCGCAGGGCTGCACGCGGATCAAGGGTGTGTTCCTGGTGTCCGCACCGGAAGGCCTGCGTGCGGTGGAAGCTGCGCATCCCGACTTCGAGGTCTACACCGCCGCCATCGACGATAGGCTCAATGAAATGGGTTACATCCTGCCCGGACTGGGTGACGCCGGCGACAAACTGTTCGGCACCGATCTGATCTAGCGTCTCGCGCCCGCAGAGGTGCCGCGACGTCGGCGCAGCGTCACCAAGGTGACCAGCGCCACGCCCACCAGGCCGCCCACACCCCACAGCCACCAGTGCAGCGTCACGCGGTCATCAGTACCCGCCGGCTCCAACGGGTCCTCTACAACCGCCACGGACGCCGGAGGCAATGCCGCGGCCGGCAGCGGGTACCAAATGCCATCACGCAACTCGACCTTGCCCTGCAGCGGCGGCAGGGTCAGCTCGCGCCATGTGACACGCAGGTCGCCGATCTGCGGATCCAGCGGATTCTCGCTGCTGCTGAGTCCATCGCCATCGGGCTGGAACGTGGCCGACAGGTTGGCGGGCAAGCTCCGGTAACTGGGCCGGAACTCGTGCCACTCGCCCAATGTACGCAGCACCTCCGGCGCCAATGGTTGACCGCTGAGCGTGGCATCGGTGCCCCACCAGCGTTCGCCACCAATGGGCAATTCGCCGGGATTGCGGTGCGCCTCATCGAAGCCGTTCGAGTCGATGACCGCCGCGTTCCACACGGGGGCATACCCGGCGCCTTCGCGTCGCCACTGCAGCATCTCAACCCGACGATCAAGGCCGAATTGACGCGTTTCGACACGGAAATCGGGGTCGCGGATGGCGTCGCCGGCACGCGGCACCAGCTCCGGGATCTCCTGCGCCTGCGCCATTTGGCCCGCCAGCAGCAGCGCCAGCATGGCCAGCGCCGACCTCATGCCGCGAGCGCCCTTGCGTGCAATTCGGCAACCTCGTGGGTGGTGCCGAACTTGCCCTTCTCGTCACGCGTGACCTGTGCCAGGGCACAGCCCGGGTCATGGGTGAAGAACAGGTGCACGTTGCGGGCAAGCTTGTCGGCAAGGAAGTCTTTCTTCTCGTCGATCAGCAACTCGGCGTTGCGGTCGTAGCCCATGGTGATGGGCACGTGCACCCACGGCCGGCCGGGGATCAGGTCGGCGCAGAACACCACGCCGCCATGCGGCTGTCCGTCCACGGTCTCGGGCCCCACGATTTCCGCCAGCATCAGGCCGGGGGTGTGGCCACTACTGAAGTGGAAGCGGACACTGTCGCCCAGCGTCCGGCTATACGCGCCCTCCACCAGTTCCAGCCGGCCGGTGGCTTCGATCAGCGCAGGCAGTTCCGGGATGAAACTGGCGCGGTCGCGCGGGTGCGGCTGCAGCGCGCGCTCCCAGTGCTCGCGTCCCACCACGTAGGTGGCGTTCGGGAAAACCAGCCGCGGCGGCTGCCCGTCCTCCCACTGCGCCAGCAGGCCGCCAGCGTGGTCGAAATGCAGGTGCGAGAGCACCACCACGTCGATGTCCTCGGGCTTGAAGCCCGCGGCTGCAAGGGAGTCCAACAGCACGTGACGATCTTCGACCACGCCATAGCGTTCGCGCAGCTTGGGCTCGAAGAACGCGCCAATGCCGGCTTCGAACAGCACGGTCTTGCCGTTGAGCGGGCTGGCCAGCAGCGCGCGGCACGCGAGGTCGATGCGGTTCTGCGCGTCGGGTTGCGCCCATTTGGCCCACATGGCGCGCGGCGCGTTGCCGAACATGGCACCGCCATCGAGTTTCTGGCTGTTGCCCAGCAGCGACCAGAGTTTCATGCCAACCACCTCGCGCGCACATCCTGACGACGCATCAATGATACCGCCGCCAGCTGCACAAGGGCTGCATCGCGCGCAACGATGCAGCCCGCAGGCGAGCACTGCCCACATGCGAGGCGGCGCTCGCCGGAAGGGTTGGCGTCGTTATTTCGACGGCGCCGGCATCACGTCCGCCTTGCCCACGGGGTTGCGGGGATCGGTGCCGCCTTCCAGCGTGTTGCCTGCCTTGTCCCAAGCCACGGTCTGCAGGTTGCCCCACGGCTGCTCGGCGGCATTGACCTTGTGCCCCATCGCCTCCAGCGCCTTCACCGTCTCCGGGGCGAGCGCGCCGGCCTCGGCGGAAATGACATCAGGCATCCACTGGTGATGGATGCGTGGCAGGGCCGCCACCTGCTGCGGCGCCAGGCCATCGTCATACGCCAGGATGCCCAGCAACACTTCGGTGATGATCCGGCTGCCACCTGGCGCGCCGATGGCGGCGACCTTGTCCTTGGATTCGATGAAGCTGGGCGTCATCGAGCTGAGCATGCGCTTGCCGGCCTTGGGTGCATTCGCCTCGAAGCCCATCACGCCAAACGCGTTGGGGGTGCCCGGACGCAGCGCGAAATCGTCCATCTCGTTGTTGAGCAGCACGCCCGTGCCCGGTGCGACCAGGCCGGAGCCGTACAACAGGTTCACCGTCTGCGTGGCCGACACGCGGTTGCCGTCGGCGTCGATGATGGAGAAATGGGTTGTCTCGTCGTCCTCCAGCGGCGCTGGCTTGCCAGACAGCAACGCACTGGGCAGCGCCTTGTCCGGGTGGATGGAGGCACGCAGGCCGGCCGCGTACTCGCGGCTGGTCAGGCGCGCCACCGGCACCTGCACGAAGTCCGGATCGCCCAGGTAGATGGTGCGGTCACGGTACGCGCGACGCATGGCCTCCACCACCAGGTGGGTGCGCTGCGCGGGATCCAGCTTGGACAGGTCCCAGCCTTCCAGGATCTGCAGGATCTGCGCCATCGCCACGCCGCCCGACGACGGCGGCGGTGCGGTGGTGACGTCCCAGCCGCGGTATTTGAAGCACAACGGCTCGCGCTCCTTCACCCGATAACCGGCGAGCTCGTCGGCGCGCCACTTGCCGCCTTCCTCCTTGACCGAGGCGAGCAGCTTCTTCGCGACATCGCCGCGGTAGAAACCATCGAAACCCTTCTCGCCCAGCAGTTCCAGCGTGCGGGCAAGGTCGGGCTGCCTGAGGGTCTCGCCCACCTGCGGCGGCGTGCCATCGGCGAGGAACACTGCACGGGTGCCGCGGTAACGCTCCATCACCTCGCGGCGCGAGCCGTAACCCCTCTCCAGCCGTGCATAGATCGGAAAACCTTCGCGTGCGATGCGGATCGCCGGCGCCAGCGAGGTCTTCAGCGGCAAACGGCCGTAACGCTCCGCCAGATGCACCAGCGCCGCGGGAAGCCCGGGAATGCCCGCCGACCACGGGCCGTTGACCGAACGGTCGCGGTTGAGCTCGCCCTTGCCGTCAAGGAAAGCCGCGGGGGTCGCGGATTCCGGCGCGGTCTCGCGCGCGTCCACGAACACATCGCGGCCCGTGCGCGCATCGTGCAGCAGGAAGAAACCGCCGCCACCGATGCCGGAACTGATCGGCTCGACCACCGACAACGTGGCCGACACCGCAATGGCGGCGTCGAACGCATTGCCACCGGCGCGGATGATCTCCATGCCTGCATCGGTGGACAGCGCATGGGCGCTGGCAATCACCGCACCCGGCGGCGTGGCCCGGGACGAGCCGCTAGGCGCCGGCACGGGCGGCTCCAGCGTGGACGATGTCGCAGGCGCGGCCATGACCGGCGCGAACGACAGACCCACCGCCAACAACATCATCGCGGTCCGTGCGCGCAGATCAAAAGGCATGCGAAGTCACTCCTGTTGCAGCCTCGCCAGCTTGGCGAGCAGCTGTTCGTGGGTCTCGGGGAAGGAGGGATCGGGGTCGATGCACTCGACAGGACAGACGACCACGCACTGTGGCTCGTCGAAGTGACCGACGCATTCGGTGCAGCGTGCCGGGTCGATCACGTAGATGGTCTCGCCCTGCGAAATGGCCTGGTTGGGACAGGCGGGTTCGCAGACGTCGCAGTTGACGCA
The DNA here is from genome assembly GCF_000768355.1 of Lysobacter daejeonensis GH1-9. Taxonomy (GTDB): domain Bacteria; phylum Pseudomonadota; class Gammaproteobacteria; order Xanthomonadales; family Xanthomonadaceae; genus Aerolutibacter; species Aerolutibacter daejeonensis. Next base: position 81,416 of record NZ_AVPU01000002.1, on the reverse strand, counting down.
GAGCTCGTTGATCTTCAGCGACATGGCGGTGGGGGCGCCTGTACGCCGGCAAGGCCTGCCGCGCCCGTTGCGGGCGCGGCAGGCACGAGGCCGGTTACTTGGTCTCGATGAACTTGTAGTCGACGCCGGTCGGCGCGATGGCCGCCTTGACGCGCTCGCCGTCGGCGGGCTTGCCCAGGAACAGCACCTTCACCCCCTTCATGGAGCCGGCCTGTACCTTTTCGAACGAGGCGATCATCAGGTCCGCCATGCGGGCCGACGAGGGCGAGCCGTATGCCACGAGGTTGCCTTCGACGATGCCGCGCTGCATGTCGGTGGAGGACTGCTCCAGCAGGCGGTCGTAGTAGCCCTGGAAATCCGGGGTTTCCTCGGCCGGCAGGAAGTACAGGTACGGCTGGCCGGTCACACCATCGAGGTTGCGCTTGACGACTTCCTGCAGGTAGCTGCCCCAGGCGTTTTCATCATTGGTGGTCGGCGCGACCAGCGGCGCCTGGACGACGGCTTCCGGCTTGGCGGCCTCTTCCTTCTTGCACGCGGCCAGCAGCGGCAGCGCGAGGCAGGCGGTGAGCATCAGACGGGTGGTGGTCTTCATCGGGGAGCCCCTGTTGTTGTGGGTGTTACGGTTGGAAGCGTTGATGGAGTCAATCGTACAGGGCATGTGACCAGTCGCCCCGGAGCATCCCTGCGGTCAACTTGTCGTGCGCTGCTGCCACTGTGCCTGCAGCGCCGCATCCACGGCCGGCGGCACGAAACCGGACACGTCGCCGCCCAGGCGGGAGATTTCCCGCACCAGCGACGATGAAATGAAGCCGTACTGCTCCGCTGGCGTCAGGAACAGCGTTTCCACCTCGGGAATCAGATGCCGGTTCATGCTGGCCAGCTGGAACTCGTATTCGAAGTCCGATACCGCGCGCAGGCCACGCAGCAGCACCCCGCCCCCCACTTCGGCCACGAAATGGGCCAGCAGGCAATTGAAACCGCGGACTTCCACGTTGGCGTGGTGGGCCACCGCCTTGCTCGCCAGCTCGACCCGCAGCTCCAGGGGCAGCGCCGGGCCCTTGCCAGGACTTTCGGCCACGCCAATGATCATCCGTTCAAACAGCGGCGCCGCGCGGTCGACGAGATCGACGTGGCCATTGGTGATCGGGTCGAACGTGCCGGGATAGACGGCGATGCGTTGTCGGGCCGCGGTCATGCTTGGGTCATTCGCTGGAGGTAGCGTAACGGAAAGTGTCGGCCGTACCGGCCGCGTTCACGCCAGTGTATCAGTGGCCGCCGGGTGCCGCCGGTACAGGGCGTAGCGGACCTCGCGGGTGCCGCCCTCCCGGTGCAAGTGCCAGTCCGCGGGCAGCGGCGGAGCCTGGTCGGCCGGGGATTCCACGTACAACCAGGCGCTCGGCGAGAGCCGATTGACCAGCCGGGGAACAACCAACTCCCACAATCCGGCCGCAAAGGGCGGGTCCAGGAAAGCCAGGTCGAAGTGCTCCCCGCCACCGGTGGCCAGCCAGGCCAGTGCGTCGGCATTGACCACCTCGGCGGCCTCGCCCCCTTCCAGGCGGGACAGGGTCCGCGTCAGCGCCGTGGCCAAGCCTCGGTCGCGCTCCACCAACACAGCGGAGGCGGCCCCACGCGACAGCGCCTCCAGCCCCAACGCGCCACTGCCGGCGAACAGGTCCAATACCCGCGCGCCCGGCAACACCGGCATCAGCCAGTTGAACAGCGTCTCGCGCACCCGGTCGGAGGTGGGTCGCAGGCCGGGGGCGTCCGGCACGTCCAGCCGCGTGCCGCGCCACTTGCCGCCGATCAGCCGCACCCGCCCGGGCGTGCCAGCGGCAGGCGGACGGGGAGCGGAAGGCCGGGGGAATCGAGGCGTTTTCATCGGGGGCTCGCGGGGGCCGGTGCTAGCATGTGCACATTCTCGCGCATTCACGGAATGTCCCCACGCGATGCTCAGTTTTTTCCGCCGCAAGAAGCCCGAAGCGGCCCCCGCCGATGCCAACAAGCGCCCCAGCGTCGATGAATTGGCTGCGGCGTTCCCCCATTCGGACGCCCCGGCCGTGGCCGACGCGCCGCTCGATGCCCCGCTGCATGCCACGTCGAATCTTGATGCTGGCGGCGCCCCGGACAGTTCCGCGCTGGGCGCCGGCCTGACGCCGGAGCCGGTGCCGGCCGAGGTGATTGCCGCTGCACTCGAAACGGAAGCTGAGCCGGGCCACTCGGCGCCCGAGGCCCCGTCCGCCACCTCAGACGCCAGGACGGGCTGGCGCGACCGCCTGCGCGGCACCGCCTTCGCGCGCGCGTTCGGTGGACTGTTCTCGCGCAATCCCAAGCTCGACGACGACCTGCTGGACGAGATCGAGACCGCCCTCCTCACGGCCGACGTTGGCGTGGCCGCCACCACCCAGTTGGTCGAAAGCCTGCGCAAGCGCATGAAGGCACGCGATTTCGCCGACGCGCAGGCATTGCTTGCCGCGCTGCGCGTCGACCTGCTGGCGATGCTCCGCCCGGTGGCCGTGCCGCTGCAGATCGACACCACCGCAAAACCCTTCGTGCTGCTGACCGTGGGCGTCAACGGCGTCGGCAAGACCACGACCATCGGCAAGCTGGCCAAACGCTTCAAGGACGAAGGCCGCTCCCTGATGCTGGCCGCCGGCGACACCTTCCGCGCCGCGGCCGTCGCGCAGTTGCAGGCCTGGGGCGACCGCAACGGCGTGCCGGTGGTGGCGCAGGGTCAGAATGCCGACGCCGCCTCGGTCGCGTTCGACGCGTTGCAGGCCGCCAAGGCACGCGGCACCGAGGTGCTGATCGCCGACACCGCCGGGCGCCTGCACACGCAGCAGGGGCTGATGGCCGAACTGGGCAAGATCAAGCGTGTGTTGGCCAAGCTGGACCCCGCTGCGCCGCACGAAGTGCTGATGGTGATCGATGGCACCACCGGCCAGAACGCGTTGTCGCAGTTGCGCCAGTTCCACGCGGCAGTGGGCGTCACCGGACTGGTGGTGACCAAGCTCGATGGCACCGCCAAGGGCGGCGTGGTGTTCGCGCTGGCCCGCGAGTTCGGCATCCCCATCCGCTTCGCCGGCATCGGCGAACGCCCGGAAGACCTGCGCGTGTTTGACGCAGAGGCCTTTGTGGATGCGTTGCTGCCCGAGGCGCTGGGTGCGTAAGGGCGATGGCCGCATGACCTCCCCCGACGAGGCCACGACCGGATGATGACCAGGCGCAGGCTGATCCTGCTGGCGGGGCTGGCCCTGGTCATGGCGGGCTTCGCGGCGCTGCTGTACTGGACCAGTCGACCGCCCCAGTTCGCCTCGCTCGTCACCGGCACCCTTGGGCGCTCGCTGGGCCTGGAGATCACCATTGGCGGTGCCAGCGAATACCGCCTGCGCGACACACCACTGCTGGTGGTACGCGACGTGGTGGTGCGCGAGCCCGGCGCGGCTACGCCGCTGCTGCGCGCCGACCGCATCCACGTATCCGTGCCGTGGTCGACCGTCCGCAGCCGCGGGCAGACGCTGGCCATCCGTCGCATCGAGTTGGACAACCCGCGCCTTGACGTGCCCGCGCTGCAGCACTGGCTGGCCACGCGCCCGCCGAGCGAAGAGCGCATCCCCACCCTCACCGACGGACTGCAGGTCAACAACGGCACCATCACCAACATCGGCTGGTTCATTGACGGCATCGACGCCAGCCTGCCCTCGGTGCACCCCGGGCGCCCGACGCAGGCGCGCCTACGCGGCCGCTACGTCGATGCGCCCCTCACCATTCCCTTCGACCTGGACGTGGCCCTGTCGCGACCCGCGCGCCAAGCCGACCTGCGCGCGCGTGGCGACCTCACCCTGGACCACGGTGACTGGTCGATGCCGTCGTCCATCACCGTCTCGGGCCCGCTCGACCTCGGCCGCGATGCGATACGCCTGACGCCGGCCCGCATTGGCATCGCGACGCAGTACGTGAGCGGCGAGCACCGCATCCCGTTCGTGCTGGGATTGCACGGCCCGCTGCTCTTCGATGAAGCCACATGGACGCTGGCACCGGCAAGCGCGGTACTGCGCGAGCGGACAGGCCCACCGAGCTCGAAGCCGATGCCATCGATCGTCCCCGATATGCATGCACACGGCCGACTGGCCATCGGCAAGGGGCTTTCGCTGCAACTCGGCGGCATGATCGCGCAGTGGCCGGCCGGATGGCCCGCGCTACCGCCTCCGATTGGCCAATCAACTTCGCCACTGCCGTTCGGGCTGGCCTACGACGGGGCCGTCGATCTCTCGGACACCACGGCCCTCGCACTGCGCCGCGACGCCACCCGGTTCAACGGGCGCCTGCGGGTTCCCGTGGTGCTGGAGTGGTCGCGGGCTGCCGCAGCCGGCGGCCCGCTTCCGCCGCTTACCGGCACGCTGAGCACGCCACGCGTGGACATCGCAGGCGCACAACTGGAAGGTGTTGAAGTGCAGTTCGAGGACGACGACGTGGACGCGCGGGACACGCCACCAGCCGCTCACAACGGTCCGCCGCCCGCACGCACCACCGCGAGCGGTGCGAACCGGTGAACAAGGACGCCTTCGCCACCCGTCTGCTGGCCTGGTTCGACGTGTCCGGCCGCCACGACCTGCCTTGGCAGCACCCACGCACGCCTTACCGCGTGTGGCTGTCGGAGATCATGCTGCAGCAGACTCAGGTCAAGACGGCGGCGCCCTACTTCGAGCGGTTCGTTGCGGCTTTGCCCACGTTGCCGGCGCTGGCCGCAGCCCCGCTGGACGACGTGTTGGCGCTCTGGTCGGGCTTGGGCTACTACGCCCGCGCACGCAACCTGCACGCCGCGGCGCAGCGGTGCGTGGAATTGCACGACGGCGAGCTGCCGCGCGACATCGGCGCCCTCACCGCGCTGCCCGGCATCGGCCGCAGCACCGCCGCGGCGATCCTGTCGCAGGCATGGGGCGATCGCCACGCCATCCTCGACGGCAACGTGAAGCGCGTGCTCAGCCGCTACCACGGCGTCGATGGCTGGCCGGGCCAACCGGCGGTGGAAAAGCAGCTCTGGGCATTCGCCGGTTCACACCTGCCCGATGACCGCATGGCCGACTACACCCAGGCACAGATGGACCTGGGCGCCACGCTGTGCAGCCGCAGCGACCCTGCGTGCGTGCTGTGCCCGTTGCAGGACGAATGCGTCGCGCGGCGCGAAGGCCGCACTGCGGAACTGCCCACGCCCAAGCCAGGCAAACCGCTGCCGCAGCGATACGCCCAGGTGTTGTGGCTGGAAGACGCCGACGGCCGCATCCTGCTGCAACGGCGCCCGCCCACCGGCATCTGGGCCTCGCTGTGGACACTGCCACAGGCCGAGGATGCCACCGGCGCGCACGCGTGGTTCAGTGGCCACGTGGAAGGCGATCTTGGGCGCGGCGACATCCTTGCGCCCATTGCCCACGCCTTCAGCCACTACAAGCTGGAATTGCAGCCGCTGCGCGTGCGCCCGGTCGCCCTGCGTGCCCGCATGGGCGACAATGGCGACCTGCGCTGGGTCGCCCGCGGCGAACTGGAATCGCTGGGCATCCCCGCGCCGATCCGCCGGCTGCTGGCCAGCGCCTGATCCCGGTCAAAGATGCCGGGCCCGGGCGGCCGCATCCTTGCCCCCTGCCGCCTCTCTCGGAACCGCCATGCCCCGCACCGTCTTCTGCCAGTACGAACAGCGCGACACCGAAGGCATGGACTTCATCCCTTGGCCCGGCGAACTGGGCAAGCGCGTATTCGCCGGCATCGGCAAGGCCGCCTGGGGCAAGTGGCTGGCGCACCAGACCATGCTGATCAACGAGAACCGCCTCTCACCCATGGACCCCAAGCACCGCGCCTTCCTCGAAGGCGAGATGCAGAAGTTCCTGTTCGGCGGCGGCGCCGACAAACCGGCCGGTTACGTCCCGCCGGAAGGCTGAGCCATCTCGCGGCGATCCTGTTCCGCGTGGCGGATCGCCTTGATGTCCACCGGGCGGATCTCGCGGATCTGGCACGGCATGGTCATTGCGTTGCGGTCCAGCACGATGATCTTGTCGAACCGGGCACTTACCGTACCCATCTGGCTGGTCACGCTGATGGCCTGCGCGAAATCCAGCTCCGGACAACGGCCGCTGAGCTCCAGCAGGTAGACGTCATTGGGGCGCGCCCACACCGCCACCGCGGAGTCGCCCAGTGGCGTCCAGCCATTGAGCCCGGTGAAGTAGTGGAAACTGGAAACAGGCGCGCCGGCATGGGCGCGGTAGATGGCCAGCCGTTCGGCATCGCCCAGCCGGTTGGTGGCGCAACCGGCCATGGTCAGCACGGCCCCGGCGGCAATCAGCAGCATCTTTTTCATCGTCGCCTCCTCGCTCGTGGTGAGCGGCTTGCGGGGATTCACCGCCATCTTGCGCCTTCCCGCGCAACGCGGCACGCCGCCCTCAACTCCATTCAGCCGCGGTGAGGCTTGCCAGCCGGCGCCACTACCCGTATGATGCCGCCTCTCGCGTTACCGGCGAGTTCTTGGCCGGGTAGCTCAGTTGGTAGAGCAGGGGATTGAAAATCCCCGTGTCGGGGGTTCGATTCCCTCCCCGGCCACCATTTCTCAGGTAACGCTGAAACGTAAGCCCTGCAAGGCCCTGAGCCCTGCGGGGCTTTTCGTTTGCTGGGAAGCAGCGATGCATGCGCGGATGTTCGGGGGTACACCGGGGGCACGCCAGCGCCAACCGGCCCACTTTGAGAATTTGTCCTGCAGCGCAGCAGCACCGCCGATACGCCAGATTGAGCAAACGCGAACCATGAGCTCGCGTTCGCAATCCCTGCGACCGGAAGCGGGATACTCGCCCCATGGCACGCGCGCTCCCTCCCCTGCCCCCGGGTTATGCATGGCGCTCTCACGAGGGCCGCAGGGATGCGTTTGAGTTGGTGCTAAGGGGCACCTACGACGTCGCGCTAGCCGAGCGCATGCCTGACGGTCGATGGCTGACCACGACCAATGTCTGTTTTGGACAGGCCAAGCAGCGGCAATGCATTGCGGCGACGCCTCGCCAAGCCAGGCAGTGGCTACAGGCGTGGGTTCGGGTTGCGGACCCACGTATCCAGCGGGCTCGGCCCGACGTCACCCAGTTCTGCACCGCGCACTCGTACTTTCAACCGTCATCAACCACACCAGCGGGAGACCAGCCCCATGCCCGTGACCTTTGATGCCCTGATGGCCCGCTGCGACGCCTTGGAAGCCAGCCTCGCCGCCTTAGGGCTTGAGTACGAATGCCCAGGCGACCGCATGGAGGCATTCGCGGGGATTGCCGAAGAGATCCTCCACGATGCCGCTCTTAGCGACGACCCCCACGACCACTGCATCGCCCACCTGGCAGTCCAGGAGCGGCTAGACGCAATGCTCATCAAGGTAGGCTGGATTGATCCGGCCGCCTGACTAGGCCGCCATCCGGTGTTCGTAATAGGGCCGGTCGCGGTCATCCAAGATCGCGTACAGGGCCGCTAGGTTGTTGGGGTCAGGATTGAGCCAGGCGTCCACGTTCTCGGGCTTGATGGGAATGATGCATCGGTCATGGCCAGCCGCCGCCACTTCCGGGGGTGGTTCATCCGTGATCGCGGCGAACGACCACAGGTCCTCTCCGTCCTTCCCGATCCAATGCGACCACAGGCACGCCACTAGCATGGCGTGGGCTGGACGGGGGCGAAACTCTAGAACGACGTTTTCCTCTGCCTCGCCAGGTGCCAGTTCCCGCCCCTCTGCTGCGTGTCGGGCCACGTTCTCGTAGAACGCACTCACCACCATGATTCCGTGGGTGTGGCCGAACTGGCCCTTCCAGAACCCTTCCAGGTTGTCCCTGCGGGCGTTGTAGGTGCCGGGGTACTTTGTGTCGTAGAGCGGGGGCTTCCCCTCTGGCCGGCATTGGTAGCGCATTGGCTTGACCACCCGTCGGCCGTTCTCCCAGATCATTACGGGTGCGTACCAGCCCGGGAAGATGCGGCTGTCCTTGGCCTTCAGCTCAGTCCGCTTGATGTCCGCAAGCTTTCCCTTCGTCCATTCAATCTTGGTGGTCGCGATGCGCTGATCTTCCAGCGCCTTCTTGGTGGTCTTGGTCTGCAGGGTGCGCTCCGCATCCGCCAAGCGCTTCTTCTGCTTGAACAACTCCTGTTCCAACTTAGCCACCTGCGCCGCGTCGTAAGCCAGGATCAGGTCGTGGATTTCGCGCTCTTCGGGCGTTTTTGGATTGGCAAACGCCGCATCCATGGCCTTGGGGAATCTGAAGTGCCCTCCCCCGTGTCGGTCGGCATACCGCTTAACGAACTCCTTCAGCGAGATGTCCGCACCGAACATCCGGACGTACTCCTGGTAGGCGGCTTCGACTTGGGCGGAGTAGCACATAGGGGCCTCCGAGAGGATTACGAAGGTAGAGCATGCCGCAGGCGACGCGGCTTTCCCATCCGTCCCGATGCAGACTCCCAACCCAAGTGACTCACCCCTCGGTGGTCGGCCGCATAGTCTTGAAGGCACAATCCCCTCACCCAATGCCTCGCGAGCCCACCATGACAAGTCACCTGAGACGCCTGGCCGTCGCCTTCTTGGTTGCAGTCGCCGCCTCTGGCACGCTCTACGCTCAGGCGATGCCTTCCGTTGACAACCTTATCGCGAGGCTCCAGTCCCAGTCCGTTGCCGAGCGAACCAGAGCGTCCCAAGACATATTCGGGGCCGGCATCAACAGCAAGGCGCTGTATGCGGAAGTTGCCAAACGAATCGGTGAGGTGCTTCCAACCGTGACAAAGGATTCGCCCAAGGTTGACGAGTTGGCGTGGCATGCCAAGGCCATTGGCACTTCTGGGGATATGGCGTACATGCCGCTCTTGGAACAGCTTTCTAGGTCCGACATTCGCGGGATCGCTCGCCACGCCAAGGGTGCGCAGGAGACGCTGAGGGAAGCGGCCGAGGCCGGCACTGCATACCTCGACTACACAAAGGTTATGGTCCTGACCGAGAAGCAGGCCGAAGGCTGTCGCTATGTCGCCCAGCGTTCGTGCGAAACATCACGCTCAGCGGACAAATGTGTCGATTCCCACAAGGACAACGCGGTCGAAGCTGGGGCAAATGCCATCATGCTGCTAATGACTAGTTCGCAGTCGGGCGCCCTATTCTCAGTGTTCGGGAGCGATACAACCATGCTGGCCAACTATTACGCCTGCCCGATTGCGGACGCCTCCAGCCCCCAAAGCCAGTGATCGGCCGGACCAAGGCCCAGCCTGTGTAGGAATCTTCCTACACGACAAAGCGTGATCTGCTGACAGACAAGGCCAATCGGCGCTGCGAGCCTATCTCCACCCCGGACGCCTAGGCCAATTCGGGCCACCACGGAAGGTGGCTGTTTGAAGGCAGGAAGCCAAGCGTCGGCGCCGGGGCCTTCTGTCCTCTCTGGCCGATTCCTGCAGTCCTAGTCGTTCTCGACTGGGCAGGGGTAGCCACGGCCCGGAGCGGAGTATTGCAGCCGCCCCAAGGGCGAGGACATCAAGATGCTTCGAGTGCTCGCAGTTGTCGCAGCTTGTGCTGCGCCGCTAACCGCTTCTGGCCAAGGAAAGGTCATCATTGGAGGCAGTGCGACCAAGCCTCCAATCGTGGCCGATATGTGGTCAATTGTGGCCGGTCCAGCGTCTGTCGCGGATGCCTCAATGGACCAACGCCCGACACCTTCTGGAATCCCTGGTGCGGTCGTACACACCATTACAGGTTCGTACTCAGTGAGGTTGGATCGCGCTAGCGGCGTCCAGACTGGCTTCATGGGGGGAGCATGTCTCATTGCCGACCTCAGTCTCCACGGCGTAGGCGGGACCAAATGCTCAACCGACGACGGCTGCCAAGACGTCAAGTACAAATATCCGGATTGGCATGGCTACTGCGTAAAGGAGGGGCAGGCCCATGAGGGAAGATGCTGGGTGCGTCCAGGCCTAACCACAACGCATTGTGTTCGAAGCGCCGACACAAGTAAGCCAATTAGCTTTGGCATTAACCCACTCCCCGAGGTTGCCGCGTACCCATTGGGGGACGGCAGGCCTGTCAGGTGGGTAGTCACCGCGTGCCTGAACCCTCTCAGCGACGGACGCGCCTGTGGAACCAGTGGCAATCAAGGGGAGTCTGTGGATCTCGGGCCGATCCTCGATCTTCCGTAGTGAGACGAAGCAAGTGACGCACACCGCGAACGCCCAGCCAAGCCAGAGTCGCAGCTGGGTTTCCGCCACCCTACTGAGAAAGTGAAGCGGACCATTGCCTAGCAAGTGATCCAGGCGGCTTCCTCAGGCCATGCACTGCGGTACGCCTTCGCCCAAGAGTCGATTGCTCGCTATGTCGCCCAGGGCTACACGGCCCGCGAAGCCAGAGCCCATACATCAATGGACCTGGGCACGGGGACGGCCGGGGGCGCTATGTCGCCACGGTGTACGGGCAGAAGCCGACGGACACCTAACGGTGCTTCTCAGCGCAGCCAGACTCGTCAGTCTTGAGGCAGCAGACGTAGGACCAGGGGCCTTCCCTCCTCTCCTCCATGACCGTGGCCATACTCGAAGCTGCCATCCCGCACGCTTCTAGCCCGACAACTTGACCGGCAAAGAGGTTGCGCTCTTCGCCGGCATCCTTCGGAACGTCGTAGTAATAGACGTTGAATGTCTGCCGCTTCAACTGCTCACAGGAGTAGTCGGAGTACTTCCGGCATTCGTCGGTCGAGCATCCTTGAACGGCAAGGAGCGATACAGCCAGTGCCAGCGCGACTGGAAAACGCCAACTAGTCACAAAGGTCATCCCCATCGTCGTCCTCACACTCGCCGTCTTCAATTCGCTGTGCGTGGAGTTCTTCCGCGTGCGCCTGGCACCCCTCGATAAACGATTGTGACCGACCACCGCAGTCGTCGGGGTGTTCAATCCCCCTGCCTTCAGCCCATGCGTAGCCCGCCTCATGGCCTGAACAATCGACGGTGCACGCATAGCCTCGGTACGTAGGTCCAAGGGGCACCGCCGGCGCAGCCAGACCATAGTGGGACACTGTGACGCAGGTTCCGACTGGCTTGGACGTGTACGTACGGGCTCCGTTCGGCAGCGTGCAACGGAAAACCGGAAGAGTCGCAGAACTTCGTTCTTGCAGGTAGGAATAGGGGATGGCGCGAACAGAGCCGGCATCAGCTTTTTCCGGCGGTCGGGCGCTGTAGTACCGAGTGCCACCGTTGGTGTAGCTGTAGACCGTCCCCCGTACTACCGAATGTGCCGGGGATTGTGACCAAACAGCACCACTCCATGCGAGCAGCGCCATTACGACACCGACCCTAGCCTTATCCATAGGACTGAGGCTCACGTTCAACATCCCGAGGGAACCTGGGCGCAGGCTTCTTCAAGCCGCGCTTCCAGATCATCCAGTCGTTGTCGGAGTTGCTCCGTTTCAGCTTGAGCCTCTTCCGCAACCGCCTCCGCTCGCTCAAGACGATCCGAGAGCGAATCACTACACCCTGTAGCCGTCCAAACCAGCGCTAACCCCAGGAGAAATGCCTTCACTAGATTCCTCCCCCTCACAGAAAACTGGCCCCATCTCGCCATGCTGGGACTACAAGCGGGGTCGCGCAATCAATCAGGAGCCATCTTGAGACGTTTTCTCAGTTGGCGCTATTAGCAGATCCATGACGGACGCGATGTAGGGCACGTCAGGGTCGCGGGGCTTGAACCGGGCATGTTCCTTGGCAAGGAACCCCAGCCAATGGGCCGCCATCAGGTCGCCGACGGCAAGAATCCAGTACAGGGCGGCGGCCACTGCCAAACATATCGCTACCTGCCCAAGTGGCCCCGGAAGTAGCTGCCAAAGCACAACCAGGCCGAACACGAGATAGCCGCGCCATTTGACCCGCCAGGCCTCGGCCAGCGAAGTCGCCTCCAGCGCCCTTACCAGCTGTTCGTTCGGTGTCAGGCCGTCCGTGTTTTCGTGTTCCATCGCCCCTCCTGGGCTGGTTTCCATCAACTTGCCCTTGCTGGGCAACCGTTGAGGGGGCCCCGATTACAGGGCCTCGTGCCACTCTCTTTGCTCGCGCAGTAGCCGCGCAAGCTCACGCAGCGCAGGGCGCGCGCCACCCTTCCACGCATTGAGCGATGAGGCCGCTTTACCCGCGTCCGTTCGCGGCCCGGTCGCGTGTTCCCACGGTTTCCAGCGTCGAATCATCTCCGCCTGACGCGCGCGTCGTTCTGGTGTCCAGCCGTGCGACATTCCCACCCTCCAAAAGTTTGTTTGGCGCAAAAGGGTTTTCCTCCCCACGCGCGTGGTCCCTATCAGTGGCCACGCCGTTGTTGACCTGCTGGTGCCCGTTCGCAATGTTGGCCTGTTTCACGAAGGCCACCGGACGTGGGTTCTTGATCTCCGCAATGGTTTCCAGAGTCGTCCTGCACTGACTCTGTGCCTTCAAACCCAAGCGCATGTATTGCTCCATCAACTTGGGGTGTGTGCCCATGGCTGTCGCCGCTCGTTGGACGCAGGCATTGAACATTGCCGACAACGCCACCGCCTGCCCCAAGAGCATGCTTTCCAGCCCTGCAAGGTCACCACCGTTCACGGCCTTCACCTGGTCGCGAAGGCTATGCACGCAACTCGTCAGATCCAACCCGGCCCAAGACGGGCTTGCGAAAACATGGGCGGTGACGGCGCTATGGGTCACCCCCTGCATGATTGCGTCCGCCACCTGGTCCGGCTCGGGACGACCGTCGTCCTTCATCTGAAGGACGCCCGGGTCCCTCTTCTCATTTTCTTTCGTCATCGCTAATCAGCCTCGCTGGCGTTCACGGCCGGTAGCCGAACTCGCGCTCAAATTCGTCGTCCGTGATTGGGCGTCCGCCCGTCACTTCAAACTCCAGTCCCGCCCGGTTGGTAGCCGCGCCGGCAGCGGGCATCACGCGGGGATTTGCCCCCTGCAGGAGCTTGGCCAGCTTGCTCGTAGGCAAGCCCCTGTTTTCCCGAAGCAGCAACTTGGCAAGGGCGTTACTGTTCGCCGCGCGCCCAAGCGTTGCCCCGCCTAGCGCCGCCTGCCCAACCATCGGAATCAAGGCCGGGTTGGCGATGCTCGTGCCGCCCATCAGGACGTTGTAGATCATCGACCGCTGCGCAGTGCCGGAGTCGGCAATCGGGTCCTTCAGGATGGTCTGACCCATCCGAGCAAGCTCCCGCATTTCCTTGGTGCTGCCGTTGCGGATCAGGGGCCACAATGCGCCGGGGCGAATGTCGTCACTCGCGCCGGCGGCCTGCTTCCGCGCGTTCTCCACGGTCCGGAAGTTCGCCCACTGAGATCGCAGTGCCTTGAGTGCTGCAGCGTCCTCCGGGCCCACTGAGTCGGCGGCCAAGTCGTCCAGAGCCTGCCGCATATCCCGCACGGCAAGGCCCAACTTGGTCTTGTCCTCAGCCTTCTTGAGCGTGGTGCGCACAGCCTGGTACTTCTGCCCGGTGAGGAGCCCGTCGTCTGCGTTAGCCAGAATGTCGTCCAGCTGGTTCCGTAGGACTTGGGCCTCGTCATTGGTCAGACGGCGCGACGCTTCCCGCTCAATCTCGGCCAGCTTGCGGACGCCCTTCTCGGTCAGAGGTACAGCGTTCCGCTCGTAGATGCCCTCAAACTGCCGGCTCATGGCTTGGCGGGCATCCCGCATCACGTCATCCGTGATCTTGGGAACATCCACGCCGAAGGTACGGCCCACCGCTCGGTTGAACGCCTCTTGCTGCCGCTTTGCCGCACCGCCATAGCCACTAAAGGGCAGGTACTTGCCGGCGCTGGCCGCGACCTTCACCGGCAACGAGTCGGACACCTGCGATGCATGCAGGGGAATCCCCATGGCCTGCGCTCGGCGCCCAAGCGCCTGCGTCAGCTCAGGCACGGCGTTGGCCGCACGCTGACCGACTTGGCCCAGAGCATTCCCCACCCACTGGCCACCCGCACCGAACGCAGCACCCACAGCCGCATTTTGGCCTCGGCTCTCCTGGTGGGCTACAGGCTGTAGTGCGTTGTAGCCCGCAGCCAATGCCGCATTGCTCGCAACTGCAGCCCGCCCGGTCGTTCCAAACGTCCGCGCCACAGCACCACCCGGCGCAGCCATCAAACCAATGTCACCGGCAACGCCACCCAACGTGGCGGCCAGATCACCCTGCATATACGCGTCGCGGTTGCGGGCTTCGACTTCATTGGCCAGCGCCCGTCGATACCGCGACGTGGGCTCACCGGTAATCAGCCCGGACAGGCTTTGATTTTGCGGCGCAATGAAATCAGCGGCAGCTGCATACAACTGGTTAGCCCCGCGCCCAGCCCGCCCGACGCTAGAGCCAACGCCGATCAATGCGCGAACCGGCGCAGGAAGCTCGCGGAAGGCGTCACGCTTGGCTTGTTCTGGCGTGCGACGAATCGCGCCACGCTCGGACTGCGCCATGATCTGAGCAATCTCAGCGTCAGACTTAGAAGGTCCAGCGCCGGGCCCCGAAAGCAACGGCCCTGTGTACGGGTGTCCTTGGCCGCCAATCGCTCGCACTTCCAACGGGTCGCGTCGCTTGGCGCCAGCGCCGTCAAAAGCGACACCTGCGCGGACGTTGCCGAAATCGGCGCGGCCTGCGCGGTTGGACTCAGGTGGCGGATTCAGGCCAACTTTTGCGGCGTACTGGCCGTACGACATTTGGCCCGCGTAATGCTTCTGATATACGCGCCGGGCGAACTCGTCATCACTCATTGCCGCATAGGCGGGCGATGAAGCCTTGAGCTCGTCAAACTTTGCCCGCGCAGTCATCTCCGCGAGTCGCCGGGTAGGCGCCCTGGTCGCATTGCCGTCGGTTGACTGCGGAATCAGGTCATCAAAGTCCCCTCGCTGCTTGGGGATCAGGTCATCGAAGTCGCCACCGCCAACCTCGGCGCCTTGTGCCCGCTGCCAGCGGATCTGATCCGCTAGCTGACGCGCACCGGCCACGTCCCCTGCTGCGTGCGCCTTCTGCAGGGCGCTGCCTAGCTGCGCCTCGGGGTAGGTCTTTCGACCCTGCCCATAGTTGGCCTGCGCGTACGCCAATACCTCGTCTTGAGACGCGCCCTCAGGTGCCTGAACTTCAAACACACTCCCATCAGGAGCCTGTACCCGGTACTTCGCCATTTGTCGTCCTTGACCCACCCGCCAGGTGGAGTTAATGAAGGGCCGCAGTCATTGCGACCCAGAAAAAGGGGCCGCCCGTATACCGGGGCGGCGCGGTCGTCTTGAGCCTGACGAGGCGGCGGGTGTTGTCCGGATAGACCGCCGGACACGGTGGACAACCGAGCGCCCATCTCCGCCAAGATGGAAGCGCCACCAATCTCCCCCTAATCACCCCGTCTTGAACGGGAATAGGGATTGCCACCCGTATCGCGGGGTGGCGCGCGAGGTGACATAGCCGGGGGGCGAGTGTCCCTATCCCTATAGGTCATTGGCCGGGTGTAAACCGGTCCCGCCCCTTCGGTTCATCGCCAGATGGACTTAGGAGACTGCGGACAACGGAACCTAACGAACTCCGCCCCGCTGTCACTAGTCGAAATTAGACGATCTTCACCCGGGGAGAGCTTGAATTGCTCTGTTGTCAGCCACGTTTGACCCTCGCCGGAAAGCTCTAGAATCAACGCCACCTCATACCGGCCGTTGATAACCACAGCACGAGCCGGCCCTTCGCTTTCGTAGTAGGAAATATCGCGAGCTCGAACGGATAGGGCCGAATCGTTTCGGCCAGAACCGCAGTCCTCCAACCGAGCATCCCAACTCCCGCGAAATTGCGGGGGGATTTCGTCTACACGTTCCGCCGCATTCAAGCTTGCGCTGGCGGCAAGCAGCAGCGCAGTCACTATCGCGCGCATACCAACTCCGAAGAAACGGTAATAACCCATGGGAATGGTGTGTCTCTCGGCATTCTGGGTCAAGCATCGCTGCGAAACGCCAAGAGAAATCGGACTGCGGCGTTCTCCGTCCAGCCACCCAGCATCTCTTCAGCACGTACTCGAGCCAGGCGATATGCGTCCTTGCGTACACCCAGCGACTTTGCCCGCGCCTCCAAGGCCATGACCGGCCGCCGCCACATGATCCGATGCATGGCATCCGTCAGCGCCTCCTCCGCGAACCGGTGCGCCAGGCGGACCCGTCCGTAACGCAACACGGTGGGCCACTGGCTCAGATCCTCGCAACAGACCAGCAGCAGGATGGCCTCTAAGGGGCCATCCAGCTGCGCCATGGCCAGCGCGGCAGCAATGTCCGCCCCGGACCTGTGCTTGGGAATGACCACCTTTGTTCCGGACGCCTTCCATTCGCGCATTTGGCCGACTCGCCCACTACCCCGCAGCGACTTAGCCGCCCCCTCCAACAACCGGGCCCGCTTCACGACACGCAATGCGGCCAACTCGGGGTTATCGGGCTGGTCAGGCGCCACCCAGTCCAAGTCCGCATGCCAAGCCATGCCGGCGCCCTTCCATGACGACAGGTAGCGGGCCGCCTGATCCACCGCAGAGCCAGGGTACTGCTCACTCTTCTGGAAAACGTTGCGGCCGTAACCTGCCAGGTTAGGTCGTCCAGTCATGGCGCACCTGCCGCTAACGCCGCTGCAAGAGGTCTGTCTGACTGTGCGACGGGTTCGCTGAAAATGGCCGAGTGCTCTGAAGCCTCAAATCCAGAGCTAGAGCAGAGCGGCCGTCCCCAACACCCCCCTTGGTAACCTATAAAGGTGTTCGAATAGCGACCAATTGAAAGCTCAATCCAACCCGAGACTGATTCACATAGCGACCAATGGGTCATTTTTGACCCCTTTCGGACGCTTCCTCAGTTCGCATAGCGACCACATTGGTTCGCATAGCGACCACAGATTTTGTTTTCTGCCATGAGTTGCTGGCGGTCGCAGTTGCCCGCACCTCCAGCCCTTTGCCCTCGCAAGGGTCAATTGGCCACCAGGTCACTGCATACAGGGCGCAGCGGTTACGGCTGCCCGTGCGGGTAGCGATGATCCAGCTGCGCGCCAGTAGCCCGTTTAGCGCCTTCTGGCGGGTTCCGCTGCTGCGCCAACCACGATGCTTGAGCTGTGAGAATGCGCAGCTCAGATCACCGTTGTTGAAGCCGGTGTACTTGCCGGCAAGCTCAATCAACAGCTTGAGCTCCCAGCCGTCCAGCTCGCCAAACTCAGCAGACCTGAAAACGTAATGCGGGACGCCCAGATAGGTGGCCGCACTTCGCCCGGTCGTCTTGCGCCGACGAGTCGTGTCGTTTGCCATTCCGCCCCCCGGCGACTTAACGGCTAGGCGGGTCGCCCCGCTCCAGCTGGGTTTGCAACCGGCGAACGACCGTGGACACTTCCGCCAAGGCGCGGAGCATCCAGTCACACCGGTCGGCGGACGGCTCTCGGGCAAGCTCAAGAAGCTGAGACCGCGTCAGGTCGCCCAAGTCGGGCAGTCGCGTAGCTATCGGGTGACGGTCAATCACGGTCACCTCCCCTGGACACAGGACGAACAGGCCAAAGGGCGCATGAAGTGATCCGACACGCGCCGGTCTGCTGCCGCCAGTTGCCGAGTCCAGAGGCGGGGTCGTGGCAACACCAGCGGCAGTGGGCGTCGATAGCCGCGCGGAGGCCCTTTTTCGGGGCCTCTGGGGCCTCGCCTGTACCGTCGTAGCACCCGGGCCCTGCGTCGGCTGTAGCGGAGCCAAATTGGCCGCTCTTGAAGGCTTCCCGTGTCATTTTGGCCTCCTGCGGGACTTGCCGGGATGGTGGCCACCGAAGGTGGTACTAAGCCCCCCACGGGACCGCCCTCGGCAGGCCACGTGACGCCAGGTTGTGCCGTCGCGCGCACTGCGGATCGTTGCGGGGTCCACGCCCAACTCACGGGCCCACTGTGCGACTGTTTTTTGCCCCGCTTTGGTAGTGCGCCTGATCTGGCGGACCAACTCAGCGGTCAACTTGGAGTCCGAGCGCGCCTCACCTACGGGTGCCAGCCCCATCGCGATTGCCCGCCGAACGTTCTCGGATTGAGTCACGGCGTCCAGGTTCGCAATACGGTTGTCGTGCTTGATCCCGTTGAGATGATCGACTTGATAGCCTTCCGGGATGCGCCCGTGAACCGCCTCCCAGATGATCCTGTGCGGGTATTGGTAGTTGGTGAGCCCTTGGCGGGGACCGACGCGCACGTAACCGTCCGCGCAGTCGCTCCCGATGACCTCTCCACTGCGGCCGTAGATCAGCCCTTTGGCTGGCCAAGTTAGGAAGCCCGATGGCTCGTGGAGGACAACGTCCGCGATCTGCACCGGATGGGGATGCAGCCCCATATCCAGCGGCCTCAAGATGCACCCTTTGGCGCGACGCGCGCGGACATCAGGAATGCGTCCAGGTCTCTTACCGGATATGCCACCCGCCGACCAAGTCGCAGATAGGCAGGACCAGTACGCTTGCGCCTCCAGTCTTGGAGGGTCCGAACGGAAAGGACGCCCAGATAGTCGGCGGCCTCCTGTTCGGAAAGGTTGCGGCGGGGTGCGTTGTCGCTCTCAGTGTCGGGCTTCGTCATAGGCACGACGTTAGGGGCGGGAAATCCAGTCCCGTTGCCGTAACCGGCCCCGATTGAGTGGCAGTTAGCCGGCATTGGCGACCTCCAATGCAGGCGTCCCGCTGTCAGATTTTTGACGGTCGGAATTTTGACGTGTGATCCAACGGTCAAAGCCGTCGGTATCCAGATAGACGCGCCGTCCAATGCGGACAACCGCCCCGGCCTCAGCTAGGCCATTCGAATCAGCGTGGAAGATCCACCAGCGCAGCTGGGCTTCCGTAAACGGGGTATCCCCCGCGAACTGTGAAACCGTCTGAAGGTTGCGTGCCACCGTTGTTGCTCCATCCCGGCGAGTGTTGGCCGAGTTGGAACGTATTCAATAGCGGTTTTGTCGCATTAGTCGGGAATTACCGCGACTAACTGAGTAATTACCGGCCTAGTCCAGCTTGCCCAACTCGGACACGACGCCTCGGATCGTCTTTTCCTTGGGGCCATCAAACCCAGCAGTGGCCACGGCCGCTTCAATCTGCGCAGCCGCCTTGCCGTTGGTTACGTCTATTCCAGCGTACTTTGCCAGGCCGGCGATAATTCGCAGGAGCGTATTTCGCTCGCGCGTGGTAAGTGACTTATCGTTTGCGTCTGTTGGCCCCGCCTTTGATCCGCTCATCAATTTCGCCAAAGTTTCATCGCGGAACCACAGGTCGCTAAGGGTTGGTGCGATAGTCCAATCTTCCTCGAAGTACGGCACGCCCTCGTACTCGTGATACGTCTCGGTTGAAAGCTCCCAAACGTCGCCATCATTGAGCCCATCGCACTCCGGCGCTGGCAGGACCGTGGGAGTAGATCGAAACTCGCCGACCAATCCAGCCTGGCGTAGCGTGTAGGGGTCAACCTGAAACCAACCCGTGAGCTTGTAGTAGCTCCCGCCAGCACCAGGAAATGGCTTTTCTGTCCGGTGCCACATGGATACTTCACCGTGGCCACTTGCTGGCTCTACCCCTCCTTGAAACGAGAGTAACTGGAGCTGCGCGGTAGTGCCTCGTAAGTGCAGGTACGCGGGGAGTTCGCCACGTGCAACCGCCTGACGGACAGCTTCCCCATCGACACCCAGTTCCTTACAGAAGTCGAACCACGTGAAAAACTTCTTCTGAATCACAAGCGCAACCCTCCGCGCCCCTGAAAGAGTCCCGCACCAGGCCGGCAGGGTCACCGACTTTTCGTCCCGTCGGACTAGGTGCGGGATAGTCGTTCAACTCTCGTCGCCTGCCAGGATATGGCGGGCAACGGGGCATTCGCCCACAACACAGGAGTGCTGCCGCAGCAACTGGCGCAATTGCGACAGCTCGGAATCAGTTAGCGGTGGCTCCCGCCCTTCACGCCTGCGACTCGGATCGAATCCAACCACGTTGTCAGCGTCCATGATCACGCCGCCTTCGGTGTCTGGCGCGCCCGGGCTTCGCTGTACTCACGGTCTGTCACCTCGCCCGTCGCCCCCGTTAGAGCCAGCATCAGCCCCCCGATTGTCGGGATGGTCTCCTTGCTCAGCATTTCCGTATTGGCGCACATCATCAGGTCGGACAATGCCTCCATCCATGCGAAATAGATCGAGGAATCCCAGCCAGCGAAGGCCTTGGGAGCGTCGTTTACAATCTCTGTTGCCATGGTCGTTCTCCTCCTGAACGGTCGTGGGAGGCGGGGCCGGGTGCCACTAACACCCGGCTCCGCCGTTACCGGCCTTAGCCGGATCTCTTGTGCCCTATGGAAACCACGTGGGCAGTTTTCTTTCCTGACAGAAGCGCTGTTTCAAGCCGCTCCATAGGTGAGCGTAGCCGGTGGACGTCGTCCGCCAAGTAACCAGCGGTAACGTCAGATTCTTGGCTGTGCGCAGCGATGCGCTTGAGGGCATAGGCAGATACGTCCATGGATTCCAGGACGGATAGCGCCGTGCGCCGAAGGTCATGGGGTGACCAGGTAATTGGCTGTCCCTCGGCGTCCTTGATCTTGGCCAGGAAGCGCGAGGACAGCCGCCCAATGGGGGTGAGCCCCCTTTCCTCGTGCGGCAGTCCGGGGAATACGTAGACCTTGGACCGCGCCTCGGACTTGCGATGCTTGAGCATGGCCAGCATCGCCGGCCCCAGCGGCAAGGTGTGTTCCTTCTTGCCCTTCATGCGGTCGGCTGGGATGGTCACGGCCTTGGACTTGAAGTCCACTTCCGACCACTGCAGGCCCGCCGCACTCGACCAGCGCAGGGCGGTGCACAGGAGGAATAGGGTCAGGTCGCGCTGAGTCCCGGTTAGATCCGGCGGCAGGTCATCCGGCAGGGCTCGGACGGATGCGACGAACTCGCCCAACGCGTCGCCAAGAAGGGCCCGTTTCCGGCGGGGAACGTTGCCCCAACCCTTGGTAGCCACAATGCGGCGCGCGACGTCAGGGAGGTCTAATTGCCGCTCGGAGCGAAGGTAATTGACCACCGCGCGGAGAGCCCTAACCGCGCCGTCCGCTCTGGACGGGCTGGCCTTGATCCGCTTGCGGTCCGCCGCCTTCTCGACCTTGGCCTGTGCCCGTACGTCGCGGGTCTTGCGGTCCTTATGGCGGTCGCGCACCCGTTCCGGGGTCAATTCGGACAAGGGGCGGTCCCAGAAGTCGCCAAACGTGGTCCGGAGGTCGCGTTCGTATGTGGCTTTGGTGGC
Source organism: Lysobacter daejeonensis GH1-9 (assembly GCF_000768355.1). Classification (GTDB taxonomy): domain Bacteria; phylum Pseudomonadota; class Gammaproteobacteria; order Xanthomonadales; family Xanthomonadaceae; genus Aerolutibacter; species Aerolutibacter daejeonensis. The sequence continues at coordinate 60,201 of NZ_AVPU01000002.1, read as the reverse complement.
CGGGCGGAGCTTGTCCCGCTCAGCCAAGTAGATGGCCAACCCCTCAGATAGCGTCAGGCTGTCCCGGGTTTGCGTGACCCTCCGGGCGCGCTTTTCGCTTTGGACGTCCTGACCAGCCATCAAGCGACCGATCACCTTCTGGGCCTCGACCCGCGCCGCCGCAACGGAGACCTCGTCCGCCTTGCCAAGCAGAACGCGCTGGCGCTGGCCGCCCGGTATGCGCTTGATCACGTACCAAGAGGCGGACGTCGGGCTCACCCTGAGCCAAAGGGCCGAGACCTGCTCGTCCTGGTACTCGACACGGCCGTGCTTCGCCTCAGAGCGCAGCGCGGCAACGCGAGCTTCTGTGAACTTGACCGTGATCGGCATACCATCCCCATTGGGGGTACGCAGGGGGTACCGGAATGCCCGTAAACCCTCGTACTCCTAGGGCGATAATGCGTCGTATCTTAATGATTTACAAGAGGGGTACGTAAATCCCCGTACCTAGCAGACGAACGGTAGCAAGGATTGAAAATCCCCGTGTCGGGGGTTCGATTCCCTCCCCGGCCACCATTTCGGTGGATAGCGTGAAACGTAGGCCCTGCAAGGCGACAAGCCCTGCGGGGTTTTTCGTTTTGGGTGCTTGCGGCCATCCGCCCAGACGCGAAGTAGCACGGGGATAGCCATTGTAGGAATTTTCCTACACGACGACGCGACATCCCCCTACATACAACGCGCGCGCCAAGCGTGACCCTTGTCCCACTCCGCTCGCGCCCACCGGCCATGCGGTGCTACAGCACACGGGAGCAAGGACAGACCATGGGTTACCGAGTCGAGTTCCGGGCCACGACGCCCGCGCCGCGCACCATCGACCACCGCGTCAGCCACTGTCGCTTCCCTACCCTGCTCGACGCCTTGCGGATAGCGAAGGTAGAGGCCAATGCCATGACCGTGGTGCAGGCCACGGACGTGGAGGTGCGGATCTATGACCGCCGCAATCAGCTGGCGCGCAGCCTGCTGGCCTCGTACGCCTTCAAGTGCGCATAGGCGATGTGCAACAGCGGGATGCTGGCGCGCCGACGGCCAGCGCGTTCGATCATGTCGCCGACGATATGATCCGCCTCGATGGGGCCGCGGCGCTGGATGTCGCGGAGCATCGACGCGGTCAACGTTGAGCCTGGCTCCGTCAGTGATTGCCGGGTGCGCTCGTTGGCGGCTTCGTCCGGCGCATGGCCTGCCTCGGCGGCGACGGCAAGGCAGTTGCCCAGCAGTTCCAGGGTGATCTCGCGCCCGCCGGGGGCGGCCATGATGTCGCCCACGGAGGCGCGCATCAGGCAGGTGACGCCGGCCAACGTGGCCAGGAACACCCATTTGTCCCACATGTCCTGGACGATGTGCCCGCTGGGCCGCGCATCGAACCCGGTATTGGACAACGCCGCGGTGATGCGCTGCATGCGGGCGGAGTCGCTGCCGTCGCGCTCGCCGAAGGTCAGGCTGTGCGTGCGGTTGAGGTGGCGGATCACGCCTTCACCGTCCAGCGTTGCGGCGATGTGGCACTGGCCACCCAGCACGCGCGCGGCGCCAAAGCGGGCATCCAGGGCGTCCAGATGGGCCATGCCGTTGAGCAGGGGCAGGACCGCCGTGTCCGGCCCCACCGCAGGCACGATGTCGTCGATCACAGGCGCCAGGTCATACGCCTTGCAGCCCACGATGACCAGGTCGAATGCCGTCGTGAGCGTGTCGCGCGTAACGGTCTGCGGTGACGGCAGGTCGATGTCGCCAAACGGGCTGCGCACCCGCAGGCCATCGCGGGCCAGCGTGGCCGCACGCGCCTCGCGCACGAGGAAGGTGACATCACGGCCCGCGGCGGCCAGCCGCCCGCCGAAGTAGCCACCCACGCCCCCAGCGCCCACCATCAGGATCCGCATCACCCACCTCTCCATTGCCCGTGGGCCATCATCTTAGCGGCGCCGTGCGAGCTGACCCGTCGCCCTTTGGTCGCACGCAAAAGAAAGGGCCCGGCGGTGCCGGGCCCAAGGGGTTGGAGCTCTGGATGTGCGCTTAGTCTTCGGCGCTCTGGTAGTGGGCCATGTAACGACCGGCGGCGACGGCATAGGCTGCGCGGGTCACGGTCTTGCCGGGGTCGAAGTACGCATGCAGGGTCGGCTGCAGGTCGAACGGCCCCTGGGTCAGGGCGAAGCGCGCGTTGATCAGTCCGTGATCCAGCGCCAGTTGCACGTAGCCACGCAGGCTGGCCGGGATGCTGGCGGCGTCTTCCACCGGGATGCGGCGGCCGTCGTAGAACGCGGTCAGCTCACCAGTGAAGGCCTGGGCCTGCGACTGCAGCGCCAGCGACTGCACCAGCGAGTAGGCCAGGCTGACACGGGTCACGCTGTCGGTCGGTCGGAACGCGCCGTTGACGGTACCCATCACCGCGTCCTGCTTCTGGCTGAGGTCGCGCAGCGAACCGCCGCGGGCCACGACCGATTCGACGAAGGCATAGGCCGGGTGGGTGGTATCGACGTCGTTGATGGTGCGTTTGCCGTCAAACGGCAGGTGCTGGCGGACGCTCGTGCCCATCACCAGGTACTGCGCCAGTTCGCTGCGCTTGAGGGTCTGGTCGGGGCGGAACTTCTTGTCCGAGTAGCCATCGACCAGGCGGTTGGCCACCGCGTACTCGATCGCCTGGCGTGCCGCGTGGTTGGCCACGTCGTCCATGCCGGTGTATCCACCGCTCTTGAGGAAGCTGATCTCGCCGCTGACCGTGCCGGGTGCGGCGTAACCGTTGGTGACGTTGAGCGGATCCAGGTCCGTGCCCGATACCGAGCCAATGCCGCGCACGCTCACCTTCCAAACGCCGGGCTTGCCGGGGGCACCGGTGGTGACGGTGTCACCCAGCACCGGCAATGCGATCGACGAGCCGTACTTCACGCCATCCGGGTCGGTCAGCACCAGCGCCAGCGTGTTCTCGCCGATGGTGGCGCGGGCCGAGACCCATGCGATGTCGCTGCCGACGGTGAAGGAGTGCTCCTCCACGGTACCGACCGGTGCGAAGAACACCGAGAACGGCTCATTTGGCACGCCGCCAGCGAGTACGGCGTTGGCGTTGAACTCGCGCAGCGCGTTGACGGTGGCGCCGTGGTCGTTGCGCAGGCCTGCCGCGGCCGCCACGGCCTCGTAGGCGTTGACGTGACCGGTGCCTGCCTCCCAGTACAGGCGCCCGGTCATGTTGGACGCGGTGCGCTCGATGATGTCCTTGATCTGCGCGGGGGTCAGGTACGGGTTGGCTTCCAGCATCAGCGCCACGATGCCGGCCACGTGCGGGGTGGCCATCGAAGTGCCGCTCATGTGGGTGTAGAACGGCACGTGTGCCGGATCAAGCGTCTCGGCATCGTGTTGCGCCTCGGTGGCCGGCAGTGCACCGGTCAGCGTGCGGGTGGAGACGATGTCCACGCCGGTAGCGACGATGGTGGGTTCGTTGCTGTAGGTCCAGCTGCGGCCGTCGGGCATGGTGAAGGTTCCGGTTTCGCCGCGCTTGCCGCGCGAGGAGAACGAGGTCAGCACGCCGTCCTTCTCGCCGGCGCCCACCGAGATGACCCACGGGGCCTGCGCATACGGGTTGTGGGTGTCCTCGCCAGGGCCGTCGTTGCCTGCGGCAAACACGCTGACGATGCCGCGCTTGTACAACTCATAGGTGGAGATGTTGACCGGGTTCATCGGGTCGAACTTGCCCGAGGAGCCCCACGAGTTGCTGGTCACGCGGATGGTGTTGGCGTAGGTGAACTGGTTGGTGGCCGCGTAGTCCAGGCCACCGACCGCATCGAGGATGAGCAGCACCGCGCCCGAGCCGTATCCCACCAGGTCAGCACCCGGCGCCACGCCGCGATACAGGCCGTTGGACTTGGCGCCGGTGCCGCCGATGGTGCCGGCGCAGTGCGTGCCGTGGCCCGACCCCCAGTCGGTGTTGGGGATGCCTTCGAGGTAGGTGATGGGCAGCATGCTGTCCACCGAGGCCAGGTTGGTCACGCCCTGGGTGTTCTGCACCAGGTGGTCGCCGAACTTGATGTCGTCATGCGTGCCGTCCACGCCCGAGTCGTTGACCAGCACGGTGATGCCCTTGCCGCTGTAGGGCACCGGGCGGCCGAAGTCGGCCGGATTCTGCACGGCGCGGGCGGCACCGGACATCTCGCGCGCTTCCTTGTTGAAGTAGCGCAACGGGGCGTTGAAGTAGATCGAGGCCACGTCGTCGCGCTGGGCCAGCGCGCGGATCTCGGCCGGGGTAGCCAGCGCGCCGGCGATCGGCAGGGTGCGCATGGTGATGCCCTTGGTGATGCCCAACTGCCGCAGGGCGGCAATCTGGGCGGCGGTCACCGGGCCGGACTGCTCGTAGCTGACCACGATCTGCAGTTCATCGGCCGCGCCGGCGCTCTGCATCAAGGAGACCAGCTGCGGGTCGAGGTGGGCGTCGGCCAGGGCGACCCCGCTGGCGAGCAGGCCGACGGAAATCGCGGAAAGGCGGAAGGCATGGCGGGAGCTACGGCGGGACAACATGGTCGGGGCACTCCGGTGGCTGGCGCCCGGAACTGGGCACGGGACCAGCATGCGAAGCCCGTAACCCCGCTCCCATCCGGATTGCCCCCCAAGGGCAACAGGGGATTTCCCTCAGTGGCCGTCCCGCCCCTGAACGCCCGGGCCACTGAGTGAAATCCCCTACAGACACTCTTCACACGGTGCGGTTAGTCTTGGGTGGCGCCGCCAGGAACGGCGTGGCCCGCCCGCCCAGCCCCCGGACGCGCCGGAATGGATATCCCAATGAGCCGGGGGCGATTGGTCGGGAGTGGTGGCATGGCGATCCTCAATTGGGCCTCGAAGCTGTTGGCGGTAGGCGCCCTGTGCGCCGCGAGCGCGTGGGCCAATGCACAGTCCTCCATTTCGGTGCTGGTGGATGCGTCCGGCAATGACGCCAGCATCGTCATCGGCGATCCGGTGAACCCCTTGGCCGACGTCACCCTGGCGTTCCAGGACGCGACGGGCCTCAGTCCTGCCAGCCTGGGCGTCTCGGTGCAGCAGGTCAGCCTGACCGACACCGCGCTGCTGGCACGCCTGCCCGACGCCAGCCTCACAACGCTGCCGGCCGCCCTGCCGCTGTTGATCACCATCGAGCCGCCGGCCAATGGCGGCCTGAGCTTCCGCAACACCGGCCGGCTGGAGATCCACACGCACGCCCTTGCCTATGTCCCCGGCAGCGCGTTCCGCGTGCTGAAGGCGCCGCTGGGCGGCAACTTCCGCGACGTGAGCGACGAGATCGCCCAAGGCAGCGTGCGTGCGCGCACCACCTACGGCGGTTTCTCCCAGTTCCTGATCGTGGCCGACCTGCGCCCAACCGGCGTGGTGATCAACGAGAAGATCGGCTACCTGCGCGACCGCATCGGCGCCCTGCCCTTGAGCGAGCGTCAGCCGTTCACGGCCAAGCTGGACATCGCCCAGGCGGCGATCGCGGCGGCCGACTATGACACGGCCATCGGCGCCATCGACGACATCCGGGCGCGCGCCCAGGCCCGGGCCGGCGACTTCCTCGCGAATGAGTGGCGCGCCACCCGCGACGTGACCAACCACGCCGGCGAGTTGGTGGCGGGCGCGGCCACCCTGCGCTTCAGCGTGGCCTACCTGCGCGACTACGGGCAGTAATCGATAGCAAGCCGCTCGTCCCATCGGCCGCCCCGTCCTGGATATAAGATGGGGCCATGCCGGTCCGCCTGATCGTCTATCCGCCCGATACCGCCGCATTGACCCGTTGGGTCGATGAGGGGGCGCGGCTTCGCATTGGCCGTGGCGCGGATTGCGACCTGGTCCTGGCGCACCCCTCCGTATCGCGTGCACATGCCGAGCTGGTCGAGGGTGGCGGCCACTGGCGCCTCAACGACCTGGGCAGCAAGAACGGCACTTTCATCGACGGCATCGCCACGCTCGGCCAGATGCTGCCACACACCGCCTGGTTGCGGCTGGGTGACGTGCATTGCGAGTTCGAAGTGTTCGACGACGCGCAGGCCCGGTCCCTGCGCGAACGCCAACAGGAGCGTCGGGCACTGTCGATGGCCGCCACGCGCCGCATTGCGGCGCGCCATGACGCCGACTCGCTGCTGGACGACGTGCTGCGCGGCGTGGTGGAACTGGCCGGCTGCTCGCGCGGCTTCATGCTGCTGGCCAACGCCAATGACTTCGCGGTGTGCGCCAGCCTGCTGCTGGACCCCGCCGCGATGGATCCCGCCGTGTTCCACGGCAGCGTGGGCGCCGTGCAGCGCGCACTGGAGAGCGGCCAACCGGTGGTGGTCAACCATGTCGACCGCGAACCGTGGCTGGCGCGCCGGCGCTCGGTGGCGGGCAGCGGGTTGCAGAGCCTGGTCTGCCTGCCGCTGCTCGACCATGGCCGCACCGTAGGCGCCATCTACGCCGATCGCCGCGAGGCGGGCGAGCCGATCACCGACTTCGACCTTGAACTGCTCGGGGCGTTTGCCGAAAGCGCGACCCTCTGGCTGCTGGCGCGACGAGCCATGCAGTCACTCGACAGCGCGCCACGCTGGGGCACCGTCGTGCACCGCGACAGCGCGGAGGCGGCGCCATGACCGACCCCGCGCAACCCACCGCCACCAGCATCCAGACCTCGCAGCACCTGTCGCCCGGCACCCTCCTCGCCGGGCGATTCCGCATCGAGGCGATGCTGGGCATCGGCGGAATGGGCGTGGTGTACCGCGCCACCGACACCGCGTTGGATGTGCCCGTCGCACTGAAGCTGCTGCGACCGGAGCTGGCGAGCCGCTCCGACGCTTTCGAACGCTTCCGCCAGGAATTGCTGATGGCGCGGCAGGTGTCGAGCCCGCGCGTGGTCCGCATCCACGACCTCGCCCAGCACGATGGCCAGTGGATGATCAGCATGGATTACGTCGACGGCGAAGGCCTCGACCACCTGATCGACCGCGAGGGACCACTGCCGGTCGACCGCGCAATCCACATCGCCCGGCAACTGTCCGAAGGCCTGTCGGCCGCACACGCACGCGGCGTGATCCACCGCGACCTCAAGCCCGCCAATGTGCTGGTGGATCGCGCGGGCGATGCGTACATCAGCGACTTCGGCGTGGCGCGCTCGCTGGCCAGCCAAGGGTTGACCCAGACCGGTGCCGTGGTGGGCACGCCCGACTACCTCTCGCCGGAGCAGGCGCGCGGCGAGGCGGTCGATGCCCGCAGCGATCTCTATGCGCTGGGCCTGATCCTCTACGAAATGCTGACCGGCCGGATGCCGTTTGCCGGCGCCACCGTCAGCGAAGCGCTGGCGCAGCGGATGGTGCGCGCGCCGGCGCCGGTCACGCGCCACCGGCCCGATACGCCCCCGTGGCTGGTGCGACTGGTTGACCGCCTGTTGCGTCCACAGCCCGCGCACCGATTGCAATGCGCGGATGACGTGATCCGCGCGATCGACCGGCGCGAGGTGCCGCGCGAGTGGCGCTGGGGCCGCGCGGGTTGGCTGACACTGGCAGCGCTGTTGGCGGTGGCGCTGGGCGGTGTTGCGATATGGCAATGGCAACAGCGGCCTGCGCCCGGGGGTGTTGCCACCATCGCTCCACTGCACCGCCTGCTGGTGTTGCCGGTGACCTCGCCCGATGGATCGCTGGATGCCGCGCAGCGCACGGCATTGGCCGCATTGCTGCGCCAATCGCTGGCATCCGCACCCGGCGTTGCCGTGGTGGATGAGGACCGTACGCAACAAGCGCTCCGCCAGTTGGACCCGTCGGGCACCGCGCGCCTGGATGCACCAGGGCTACAGCGCATTGTGGGCGCGGATCGAACATTGCAGATCGACGTGAGTACCCATGGGACGCAGTGGCAGGCTTCGGCAAGGTTGGAACGGCCGGGCGGGGCGCCGCTGCACGCCAAGGCAACCGGCGGCAACGCCGCTCGCGCCGTGCAGGCCCTGCTCACCGGTGGCGCGCTGAAACCCGTGCTGGGGGCAAGCCTGCCCTTGGGTGCAACCGACGACACGCAAGCACTGGCCCTGTATGGCACCGGACTCACCGCTTGGCAGCGAGGGAATCCTGCCGATGCCCTGACCCAGTTGCGCGAAGCCACCCAACGGGCGCCAGGCTTTACCGCCGCGTGGATGGCACAGGCCGAAGTGGCGCAGCTGATTGGCGAGCAGGATGTGGCGTACGACGCCATCGAACGCGGCCAAGCCTCGATGGGCAATGCACCGGCGGCCATGATGCAGCGGTTGAAGGCTGACCGCGCCATGCTCGATGGCGATGCACCAGCCGCCGCCGCGGTGTGGCGCGCGCGCCTGCAATCCACGCCAGACGACACCTTCGCCGAGCTGCAATGGGCGCGAGCATTGGGCGGTGGCGGTGACTTCAAGGCCGCCACCGAACGCCTGCAACGGCTCACCGCCCGCGACCCGAACGATCCGCGCGCGTGGTTTGAACTGGGCAAGTTCTCCATCCTGCACGGCGACGCACGGCGCGCGGTGGAGGACTACCTGGTCCGCGCACTGGTGCTCTACAAGCGTAGCGGCAACCGCTACGGCGAAGGCGAAACCGTCAATGCCATGGGCATCGGCTATGCCCGCCTGGGGCAACACGCCGACGCCGAGGAGCAGTACCGCAAGGCCGTGGAGCTGCGGCGAAGCGTTGGTAACCGCCGGGGCCTCGCCACCAGCCTGCGCAACCTCGGTTCCGCGCTGAGCCAGCGCGGTGAGTTCGCCGAAGCCACCACGTTCCTGCAGCAAGCGCGCAGCCTGCACGAATCGCTCGGTGACCGGGGTGGCCTGGCGGCCGTGGAACAGGAGCTGGGCCTGCTGGCCGAAGAACGGGGTGACTACCCCGCCGCGCTCGCGGCCTTCCGTCGCGCCCTACAGACGTGGCAGCAGGTTGGCGATCCGCGCGGCACGGCCATGGTGCTCAACGACATCGGTTTCGCCCACTTCCAGCTGGGCAACTACGACGACGCGCAGGCCTATCTCGCGCAATCAGCGACGGCCAGCACCACGCTGGGCGACGACACCGGCCGGATCCGTGCTCAGCAGAACCAGGGATTGGTCGCCATGGCACGCGGCCAATGGCCCGGAGCACTCAAGTTGTTCGAGCAGACCCGTGACGCCGCCGAAGCACAGCAGATGCTGGAGGAGGCGGCCGTCAGTTACCGCAACCTCACGGAGCTTTCGTTGCTCCAGGGCCATGTCGACGATGCCCTTTCGCAGGCCGACAAGGCCGCCGCGCTTTTCCGCCAGCGTGACGACGATCGCGGACTCTTGGACGTCGGCCTGCTGCGCGCACAGGCACTGCTGGCTGCCCACGCCGACACGGACGCCGGTCGCGCGCTGGAAGGACTTTCCAAGCAGATTGCCGCTGCCTCCACCGAGCAGCGCGCCATCGCCGACCTGTTGCGCGCGGAGTTGGCGCATCGGCGCGGTGACCAGAACGCCGAGGCCGAGGCCTTGCAGGACGCAACGCAACTGGCAAAAGCCTCCGGCGTCCGCAGCCTGATCCTGCAGGCGGCGCTGCAAGGGGCTCGCCACGCGCCGCTGGCCGCCTCACTGGCAAGCAACACCGCGACACTCGGGCATCTGCCGCTGCGCCTGCACTGGTCGCGGATCGCCATGCAGCAGGCACTGGATGGCCAGCAACCTGCGCGTGCCGCAGCGATCTATCGCGATGTGGTGCCCATGCTGCGCAAGGGCGACCACCTCGATGCGGCAGCCCTGCACACCATGGGCGCCACGGCTTTGAGCGCCACCGGTGATGCCAATGCTGCGGCCAGCGCATCGCGCAGTGCGCAAGCGGCCTGGAGTGTGCGAAGCCGTCACATCCCGCCACCGCTCCGCGCTGCTTTCGACAACACCATCCGCAAGGCATTCCCCTTGGCGCCAACCGCGGAGCCGCCCCATGGATGACCTTGCCCAGCTGCGCCAGCAGTACCAGGACCTGCTTGACCGCCTGCAACGCAACGAGCGCGAGTTCCGTCGCCTTGGCCGCGCTGTGTGGCGCGTGCAGGAGGACGAGCGGCGCCGCCTCGCGCGGGAGCTTCACGACGGACTCGGCCAGAACCTCACCGCCCTCAAGCATCGCCTGTCGCAGGTAGCGCACGCCCTTCCTGTCGAAGACACCGTCGTGCGCGCGCAACTTGAAGCCGCCATCGCCCTGTGCGGCGATACGCTGGAAGACACCCGCAACCTCTCGCGCCTGCTGCGCCCGCCCATCCTCGACGACCTCGGACTGGAGGCCGCGTTGCGCTGGCTGGTGCGCGCCCAGTCCGAGGCCAGCGGCATCGACATCGTCCTCGATCTTGAGCCCCTCCCTGCGCTGGCCGGTGAAGTGCAGACCCTGCTGTTCCGCGTGGCCCAGGAAGCACTCAACAACGCCATCAAGCACGCCCACGCCCACAGCGTGCTGGTGCGACTGGTGGAACATGCAGGCCGCGCCCAGTTGCAGGTCATCGACGACGGCGACGGCTTCGACGTCGCCGCTGCGCTGCAGTCCGGTGGCAGCGGCCTTGGCGGCATGCGCGAACGCGTGCGCCTGTACGAAGGCCAGTTCGACGTGCGCTCCGCCCCCGGCCACGGCACCCGCGTCCGCGTCTCCGTACCCCTGGCACCCCCGCCCCCCGCTTGACGTGACGCGGCGTCCCGCGCAGGGTGGAGCCATGCCACTGGGGCCCATCCGCATCCTGATTGCCGACGACCACACCCTGGTCCGGGAGAGCCTCGTCGGCCTGTTGCAGGCGGAGGGTGACGTGCAGGTCGTGGCCCAGGCCGCCGATGGCATCGAGACCGTCGAAAAGGCCATCGCCACCCGCCCCGATATCGTCGTCGCAGACCTGTCCATGCCCCGGCTCAACGGCATTGAAGTGGTCAGACGACTGAAGGAGGCGCTGCCCAACACCCGCGTGCTGGTTCTGACCATGCACCAGGAGGATGAATACGTGCTGCAGGCCGTACGCGCTGGCGCCAGCGGCTACCTGGTCAAAGATAGCGCCGCCGCGGAATTGCTCGCCGCAGTGCGCAACCTGCAGGCAGGCCGCGGGCACTTCGGGCCGCAGGCAGCGCGCATCCTCGCCGACCAGTTGCAGAATCCCGACCGGGGCGTCGACGACCCTTACGGACGCCTGACCGCCCGCGAACGTGAGGTCTTCCACCTGATCGCCGAAGGCCTGACCACGAAAGAGATTGCACGCAAGCTGGACATCAGCGCCAAGACTGCGGAAAACCACCGCACACGAGTGCTGGACAAGCTGGGCGTGCGCAACACCGCCGAACTCGTCCGTTACGCGCTCCGCAAGGGGCTTCTGGACTAACGCCAGGGGCCGGCGCGCATAGGGGAAATCCCCATGGCGGTCTGGGTGCGATTCCGGATTCGCAGTCCCCACCAGCAAGGCCACGCTGGGCAACGCGCACTCCGCGCGATCCGCCCAAGGTCCTTCGCATGCACTTCCCCGCCCTTCGCGCTGGCCTCCTGGCCGCAGCCATGCTTGCCACTCCGATGCTGGCCGAGGCCCGCCGTCTCGACCCGCTGCTTGAATCCATGCTCCCCGGCGTGCCGCCGGGCGAAACCGTCGAAGTGATCGTTGCCTTCCACGGCGAGGCACCCATCAGCAGCGCGCAGAAATCCCGCCTGGAAGCCATGGGCCTCAAGGGCCTGAGCATGCGGTCGCTCCCCATCGTCGGGACCGTGGCCACGCCCAGCCAAGTGAAGGCGCTCCTGGCCATGGACGACGTGCGCTCGGTTTGGCTCAACGCGCCACTGGACCTGGAGAACCGGGAGGCCACCCAACTGACCGGCGTGGACCGCTTGCGAACCGACGAGGGCCTGCGCGTGTCCGGCATGCCGGTAACCGGTCGAGGCCTGAGCGTGCTGGTCAATGACTCAGGCGTCGATGGCACCCATCCCGACCTCAAGTTCCCTGAGCACACCCGACAGAACGTCGCGGCGCAGACCAACCTTTACTCCGTCGACAGCGTCCTGCCCATCACTTACACCGAGGGCGTACCCAACACCGACATCGGCGGCGGCCATGGCACCCACGTGGCAGGCACCATCGGTGGCAATGGCGCCGCATCGGCGGGTGCCCAGGAGGGTGTGGCACCGGGCGCCGGCATCATCGGCTACGGGTCGGGTGCGGGCCTTTTCATCCTCGATACCATCGGCGGCTTCGACTACGCACTGACGCACCAGGCGCAGTACAACATCCGCGTGGTGTCCAACTCGTTCGGCAACACCGGCGACACGGGCACCGACTTCGATCCGGACGACCCGACCAACATCGCCACCAAGCGTCTTGCCGACCGCGGCGTGGTGGTGGTCTTCTCCGCCGGCAACTCCGGTTCGGGCGAAGGCACCATCACCGGCAACTTCAAGAAGGCGCCTTGGGTGGTCACCGTCGCGGCCGGCGACAAGCGAGGCCTCCTGGCCGACTTCTCCTCGCGTGGGCGGCGCAGCAAGGGTGGCGAGGTCGTGGTGGGTGGCAAGACGTTCACATGGGAGGACCGCCCCACCGTGACAGCGCCCGGAGTGGACATCGCCTCCGCACGGGCCTCGCTCGGTGCGCTGGACAAGACGTCCGCCCAGAGCGATATCGAGATCCTCGGGCCCGGGCAGGCGGTGTACTACACCCACATGTCGGGAACGTCGATGGCGGCACCACACGTGTCGGGCATCGTCGCACTCATGCTGGAAGCCAATCCCAGCCTGGGCTGGCGCGAGGTGAAGCGGATTCTACAGGAAACGGCCAACAACATGCCTGGCCGCGCCAGCTGGGAAGCCGGCGCGGGATACGTCAACGCCTATGCCGCGGTGCAGGCGGCCATGCAGGCGGGCAGCTTCGGCGCAACCGTCAATGCCGCGCGCACGTTCAACGCGCAGGCCCAGGTCTCGGTGGCTGGCAGCACCAGCTATCCCATCCAGTTCGACCCGGTCCTGCCGCCGGACGTCCGCCAGTTCACGGTCGACGGCAACATCGCGGTGGTCAGCGCCAGCGCCAACGTCGGTGACAACACCGTTGCCATTTCCCTCACCGATCCGAACGGCAAGCGTTACGGGTCCTCCATCGCGCTGCCGGTGCTGGGCCAGAACATCGCTGTGTCCGCGCCCGGGGTGCCCGGCACGTGGACGGTGACGGTCCGCGGCGTCGGCTCGGTGTCGGGCGTCGCGCTGGATCCGCTGCGCGTCACCAACGGCTATGGAATACCGGGCACGGTTGATGTCACCGTGCGCCAGCTGCGCACTGATGGGTTCAGCGGGTTGGCCGACGTCGCAACGCACCCAGCGCGCGGCTTCATTGAGTACGGCATCTCCAACCGCCTGCTGGATGGCAAGGCCGACGGTGCCTTCCATCCCGATGCCGCCCTGAGCCGCGCCGAGATGGCGGATTACCTGGTGACAGGTTCCGGCGTTCGACAATCGCTGCCGCTCGGCAATGCTGCCAGCTTCGGCGACGTGGGTCCGTCGCACCCCGCCTGGCCCTTTGTCGAGGCGGCCACCGCCGCCGGTGCACCGCAGCGTGACCTGGCCTATTCCCAGGCCGGCGTGATGGGCTCGGTCAACGGCAGCTTCCGCCCCGACGACAAGGTCACCCGTGTGAGCCTCGCCTATTCACTGGTGCAGGCGATGGGCTTGCAGGCGCAGGCCGAGCAACCGGTCGACCAGCTCACGGTGCTCAATGGCAGCGAACGCATCGCCATCGCCGACTCCAGTTCGGTCCCCACGGCGTTGCGCGGTTACGTGCAGATGGCGCTGGATCTGGGGCTGATTCCTGCGCGCTTCACCCTGGTGCAGGGCCCGTACGACCTGCAGCCCCGCCTCACCGCTTACTTCGATGGAGGAAAGTGGGTCACCCGCGCCGACTTCGCGGCGGCAACGGCGCGCAGCTACGACGTGTACCGGCAATAAGCCACGCGGCCCCTCGCGTCCCCGCGGCAGGACGCCGCACCAGGCCCACCGGCCCTGCCGGTGGGCCTGATTTTTCCATTCGCCGTAGTATGCTCGAAGCCCCCAAGCTTGGAGCAGTGGAATGAAGTTGACGCGGTTGGTTGGCATGGCATTGTGCGTGGCACTCCTGGCCGGCTGTGCAAGCGGCCCCGTCCGCCGCGTCTCCGAGCCGTCCGCGCGCATCCAGCAGCTCACGGTCCGCGCCGATGGCAGCTGGTCCACCGACCTGCGCATCGAGAACTTCAGCAGTATTGCCATGCGCTTTGACCGCATCGACCTGGCCCTGACTGTCGCCGGCCAGGACGCCGGGCGCCTGAGCGCGCAGCCGGCGCTGTCGATCGGCAAGGAATCGGCCGACGTGGTCACCGTCACCCTTGCCCCCAATGCCGCCGCCAAGCTCGCCGTGGCCGATGCGCTCGCCGCCGGGCGCGGCGTGGACTACACGCTCAAGGGCACTGTCGCTGCCACCCCGGACAACACCCGGCAGCGCAGCTTCAAGATCGACCGCAACAGCGCGCTCAGCCCCGCCCCGGGCCTGCCCGGTGTGCTGCGCTGATCCCTCGCCGACTCAAACCACTTAGACCCTCGGGCCCGACATGAGCAGCTACAAAGCCCCCCTCAACGACATCCGCTTCGCCCTGTTCGACGTGATCGGCGCCGATGCGCAGTTCGCGCGCCTCGGGTTCGACGAGGCATCCCGCGACGTCATCGACGCCATCCTCGACGAGGCCGCCCGCTTCACCGAAACCGTGCTCGCCCCGCTCAACGCCGTTGGCGACCGCGAGGGCTGCAAGCTCGACCAGGCCACCGCCGAAGTCACCGTGCCCACGGGCTTCAAGCCGGCCTTCGACCAGTTCGTCGAGGGCGGCTGGACCGGCCTCACCTCGCCCGTCGAGTTCGGCGGCCAGGCCATGCCGCAGACGCTCGGCTTCCCGCTCAAGGAGATGATCAACTCCGCCAACCTGGCGTGGGGCAACTTCCCGCTGCTCTCGCACGGCGCCACCGAGGCACTGCTGCATTTCGGCGAAGACTGGCAGCGCGAGGTTTTCCTCAAGCCGCTGGTCGATGGTCGCTGGACCGGCACCATGTGCCTGACCGAGCCGCACTGCGGCAGCGACCTCGGCCTGCTCAAGACCAAGGCCGAGCCGGCGGGCGAAGGCGTATACGCCATCACCGGCACCAAGATCTTCATCACCGCCGGCGAGCACGCGCTGACCGACAACATCGTGCACCTGGTGCTGGCGCGCCTGCCGGACGCCCCAGCTGGCGTGAAGGGCATCTCGCTGTTCGTGGTGCCGAAGTTCAAGGTCGCGCAGGACGGCACGCAGGGCGCACGCAACGCGGTGCGCTGCGGCAGCCTGGAGCACAAGATGGGCATCCACGGCTCGGCCACGTGCGTGATGAACTTCGATGGCGCCGAAGGCTACATGGTCGGCGAGCCGAACAAGGGCCTGGTGGCCATGTTCGCCATGATGAACTCCGCGCGCCTGGGCGTGGGCCTGCAGGGCCTGGGCCTGTCCGAGCGCGCGCAGCAGAACGCATTGCGCTACGCGCGTGAGCGCCTGCAGATGCGCGCCCTGTCGGGTCCGCGATTCCCGGACAAGCCGGCCGATCCGATCATCGTCCACCCCGACGTGCGCCGCATGCTGCTGACCTGCAAGGCGCTGATCGAAGGCGGCCGCGTGATGTCGTACCACGCCGGCCTGCAGCTCGACATCGCCCATGCCTCCACCGACGACGCCGAGCGTGCACAGGCCGATGCACTGGCCGGCTTCCTGACCCCCATCGTCAAGGCCTGCCTTACCGAATGGGGCGTGGAATGCACCTACCACGCGGTGCAGTGCTTTGGCGGCCACGGCTACATCGCCGAACACGGCATGGAGCAGTTGGCCCGCGATGCGCGCATCACCACGCTGTACGAAGGCACCACCGGGATCCAGGCACTCGACCTGCTGGGCCGCAAGATCATGCAGCTCAAGGGCGCAGGGCTGCGCGCATTCCTTGCCCTGGTGGAGCAGTTCTGCACTGAGAACGCGGGCAATGCCGCCGTCGCGGAGTACCTCGGCCCGCTGCGCGAGAAGGCGGCGCAATGGCAGCAACTCACCCAGCAGGTGGGCCAGCGCGCCGCGGCCAACCCGGACGAGATCGGCGCCGCCGCCTACGACTACCTGATGTATTCCGGCTACGTGGCGCTGGCCTACTGGTGGGCGCGCAGCGTAGCCGCCAGCGAGGGTTCGTCGCAGTCGGAGGCGTTCAAGGCCGGCAAGCGCGAGACCGCCCGCTTCTACTTCGCGCGGATCCTGCCGCGGACGCTGGCCCACGCCGCCGCCATCGAAAGCGGCGCCGGCACGCTGACCACGCTGGACGCCGACGCGTTCGACGCCTGAACACACGGAAAGCGGCGCGGATCGGGGCTACCGTCCGCGCCGCCACTGGACTGGTGCCGTACGCCGTGACGCCGGGGTAGCAAATCCGTCACCAAAGGCGTATATCCTTGGTCTCCAATGGAGACTGACAGAGCGATCCTGCGCCTTGTCCAATCCGGCACCTTGGCCAACCATGGCTGGCGTGATCCGGACGGTCCCCGCTTCACTCCGCGCATCGTCCCGCGCAACTCCCTCGAGCAACTCAACGCCGTCCGCCTGCTGGCCCTGGACGCGCATGGCCGCGCGCTCGACTGGATCAACTGGCAGGACGCGGCATGCCTGTATGCCCGCGACGCCGTCGCGTGGACGCTGGGTGACCCGTGCATGGAAGTGCATGGCGGCATCTGTCGCCTGAGCGGCGAGCGCAGCGTCATCGCCCTGCACCCCATCGTGGCCGCGCGAGGGCATGCCCATGCGCGCGCACTCTCGCCCAGTCCCGCACTGACCAATCCTGCCCTGTTCGCCCGCGACGGCTACCTGTGCCTGTACTGCGGTCGCGGTTTCGGCCGCGCGCACCTGACCCGCGACCACGTGATGCCGGTGTCCAAGGGCGGCCGTGACATCTGGGAGAACGTCGTGGCCGCCTGCTTCCAGTGCAATTCGCGCAAGAGCAACCGCACCCCGCAGCAGGCCAACATGCCGCTGCTGGCCGTGCCCTACCGGCCCAGTTGGATCGAGCACCTGATCCTGTCCAACCGCAACATCCTGGCCGACCAGATGGCCTTCCTGAAGAACCAGCTGCCGCGCAACGCCCGCTCCCAAGGGTGAGGCAGCCGGGCAAAGTGCCCACCCGCGCACATTTACGACGCAATGCGCGCGTTGACGATTGCGACTGCCTCCGCAACACTCGCCTGAATCAATCCGTAACGGGTGTAACGATGTCGCTGACCCTCGGCATGACCGGCATGGACCCGGCCACCGAAACCGCCCTCAAGGGCGCCTTCACCGAGGCCAATGCCGATATCGGCGGCGCGTGGAAGCTGGTGCCCGAGCCGGACGCGGCCTATGTCGTCGTCGACATGGACACCCTGTACGGGCCGATGAGCTGGCTGCGCCTGCATGCCGCCGACAAGACGGTGATCGGTCTGACCACGGCCGCACGCACCCAGGCCGATTTCCGGCTGGAGCGCCCGTTCACCGCCGCCAGCGTGCGCGCGCTGCTGTGCGAGGCGGCGGCCGCCGCAGGCCAGCCCATCATCCCGGCGATGCCTACTGCGCAACTTCCGGCCGAACCTGCCGCGCCTGAGGAACTGACCGACGCTTTCCCCGAATTCTTCGCCGACCTGGCTGCGACCATCCCTACGGGAGGGGCAGCCATGGAAACGGCTGCCGCGGTAGCCGCGGTAGCCGTGGCTGCCGGGACCGCAGCGCCCGCCACGGCCGCCGCACCCGCCCCCGCTTCTGCAGGCACCGCCCTGCCCGAGGCTTGGGCCACCGCTGCCAAGCCCGCGCGGGCCAGCGCGCCCGAGGCGGTTGCGGAGCCGACAACGGCAGCCCCCACCACCACCGCGCCAACCACACTGGCTGGCTGGCTGGCCTCGGGGCAGCTCAAGGGTCGCTGCCGCGTCCGCGCCGGCCACCTGTCGGTGTTGATCGACAACGATCTGCAAACCTATTTTGGCCCCGCCTCGCTCAAGCCACTGGCCGAACTCTTCGGCCAGCGCATGGGCCGCGACAGCTTCGAAGTGGTCAATGACGCCGCTTGGGACCATGACACCGCCGCACAGGGTGGCGCGCAGCCCCTGTCGCGCCTGGTGTGGTTCGGCGGCCTGCTGGGCGGCAACGGCACCCTGGCCTCGGGCTACGACCCCAGCGACCGCTACCGCCTGTTGAAATGGCCGCAGACCGAGCGTGAATATCCCAAGCACTTCCGCATCGCCACGGTGATGATGAAGGGCCCCGCCACGCTGTCCGAAATCACCGACGCCAGCGGTGTCACCCGCCAGGAAGTCAACGATTTCGTCAACGCCAGCCTGGCCACAGGCTTCGCCGAGCCCTATCGCGAGCTGGAACCCGAACCGGACGCCAACAAGGCCGGCGGCCTGTTCGGTCGCCTGCGCGGTCGCTGAGTCCCCCATCGCCCCGGCATACGGGGCGGTATGCCTTGCCCCCCTTCCGGCGTCGCGGGACAATGGCAGGCTTACCGTCATACTGCGACGTGATGATCGATCCGCAACGCTACCCGCGCCTGTCGCGCATCGCCCTGCCTGCCGAACTGCGCCAGTTCCCCGAATCGGAACTGCCGGCGATCGCCGATGAACTGCGCGCCTACCTGATCGAGCAGGTGGCCAAGGTCGGCGGCCATTTCGGCGCCGGCCTGGGCGTGATCGAGCTCACCGTCGCGCTCCACTGGCTGTACGAGACACCGGTCGACCGCCTGGTCTGGGACGTCGGCCACCAGTGCTATCCACACAAGATCCTGACGGGCCGCCGCGACACCATCCACACGGTCAAGCAAAAGGACGGCGTGGCGCCGTTCCCCAAGCGCGAGGAGTCCGAGTACGACACCTTCGGCGTGGGCCACTCGTCCACCTCGATCTCCGCCGCGCTGGGCATGGCGATCGCCCTGCAGCGCATGGGTGACGAGCGCAAGGTCGTTGCGGTGATCGGCGATGGCGCGATCACCGGCGGCATGGCCTTCGAGGCGCTGGCGCACGGTGGCGGCATGGGTGACCAGCCTGGCGGCATCGAGCCGAACCTGCTGGTGATCCTCAACGACAACCAGATGTCGATCTCGGAGAACGTCGGCGGCGTCACGCGCATGCTCGGCCGACTCTCCGGCAGCCGTACGCTCAACGCCATCCGCGAGGGCGGCAAGAAGCTGCTGGGCGACAAGCACGGTGCGCCGGCGCGCTTCGTCAAGCGCTGGGAAGAGCAGTGGAAGGGCATGGTCCTGCCGTCCACCTTCTTCGAGGAACTGGGCTTCCACTACACCGGCCCCATCGACGGCCACGACCTGCCCGCACTGCTGGGCGCGCTGAAGACCCTGAAAGGCCTCAAGGGCCCACAGCTTCTGCACATCATCACCACCAAGGGCAAGGGCTACGAACTCGCCGAGGGCGACCAGATCGGCTACCACGCGGTCAGCCCGTTCGACCCGGCGCAGGGCATGGTCAGCAAGGGCGGCGCGAAGAAGCCCACCTACACCGATGTGTTCGGTGACTGGTTGTGCGACATGGCCGCCGCCGACCCCAAGCTGATGGGCATCACCCCGGCGATGCGCGAAGGCTCGGGCCTGGTGCGTTTCAGCAAGGAGTACCCGCAGCGCTACTTCGACGTGGCCATCGCCGAGCAGCATGCGGTGACGCTGGCTGCGGGCATGGCCTGCGAGGGCGCCAAGCCCGTCGTCGCGATCTATTCCACCTTCCTGCAGCGCGGCTACGACCAGCTGGTGCACGACGTGGCGATCCAGGAGCTTGACGTGCTGTTCGCGATCGACCGTGGCGGCGTGGTCGGCCCGGACGGCGCCACGCATGCCGGCAACCTCGACCTGAGCTACCTGCGCTGCGTTCCGAACATGCTGGTGATGGCGCCGTCCGACGAGAACGAGTGCCGGCAGATGCTGACCACCGGCCACCTGCACCCGGGCCCGGCGGCGGTGCGCTACCCGCGCGGCACCGGCCCCGGCGTGGCAATGGAAGCGGAACTGCAGCCGCTGCCCATCGGCAAGGCGCAGTTGCGCCGCAATGGCCACGGCATCGCCCTGCTCGCCTTCGGCGCCATCGTCCCGGCGGCCGAACAGGTGGGCGCGGAACTCGGCCTGACCGTGGTCAACATGCGCTTCGTCAAGCCGCTGGACCGCGACATGATCCTGTCGCTGGCGAAGACGCACGACGGCTTCGTCACCCTCGAAGACAACGTGGTGGCCGGCGGTGCGGGCAGCGGCGTGGCCGAGCTGCTGGCTGCCGAAGGCGTCACCCTGCCGATCCTGCACCTGGGCCTGCCGGATGCGTTCCAGCACCACGCCAGCCGCGAGCAGCTGCTGGCCGAGGCCGGCCTCGATGCGGCTGGCATTCGCGGGTCCATCCTGGCGCGCTGGCCGCATCTGACGGCGTCCAGCCTCAGCGCGGCCGGCTGACCGCGTCCGCCACTCGCCCGAGGCCAGTGGCGGACCCTCACGTTCATTCCGGCGCGACCACCTCGTAGCCCCGCGCACGCAGGCGAGCCAGCCAACCGGTCTCACCCAGCATCGAGCCCACCGGCAACACCGCGAAGGTGTCGCGGTTGCGCGCCAGCGCCGTGTCCACGGCTTTCAGCCACTGCGCCTCCGTGCGTGCCCGGCCATCGGCAAGCCCGAGCTCCGCGGCGAGCTCGCTGGCGAAGAACGTCTCATCGCACTCCTGGCGCGACCTGCGTTCGCTCAGCGCCGTCAGCGTGGCCACGTCGCCCTCGGCCCAGGCGTTGGCGCGCAGCGTCGCCTGCGCCACGTCGGTTTCCAGCGCATCCAGCACCTCGCGGAAGCAGCCGGTCTCGTCCACCCTGGAACGGATGACCGTCTTGGCTACACCCTTCACGTCACGCACCTCGGTCTTCACAGACGTGCTGACGCGCTCCACGTCGTGCTTCTTGACCACCTTGTCGATGCGTTCGTACACCGCCCCTGCGCTGACCAGGCCCGCACGCTCCAGCGCCGCCATGTACAGCTTGCTCGCGGCAAACGATGGGCGGAACTCTTCGATGTCATCGTCCTTCGGCAGATACTGCTGGCGCAACTGCGACCAGCGCGCATACAGCGGCGCTGGCAGCACCTCGCGCAACGTCTTGCCGTCGGGGTTCTTGCGCGCCTTGAGCAACGTCGGCATGGCGAACGCCGCGCGGAACATCCCGCCCACGCCCACCGACACGCCCACGCTGGGCGTGCCGATGATCTGCGTGCTGCGCGCCAGCGCGCGCTCGGCCTGCGGCGAATACCACTCCAGCCCCTTGGGGATCGGCGACACGGTGCCAAAGATCCACAGCGTGTTGTCGCCCTTGCGCACCTGCCACAGACCCGGTCCGGCCTTGAGGCCATTCACCGGCACCGGGGCCGCGTCCACGATCGGCAATGGCGCCTCCGTCGCGTTCACCGGGGCCGATGGCTTCGCCACCTCCGCCATCGCACTTCCCGACACCACGATCACGCACAACAGCGCCGCACATCCGATGCTCCGCATGCAAACTCCGTTTCCTGTCCATGAAGCCCGGTCTGACACGGTCACCAGTGTGAAAGTTCAACCGGGTCACTGCTGCTGGCTCCCAATCCCGGCAAGCCTCTCCAGCGTAGACCGAAACGCACAAACGAAAACAGCGGCCCGGATCGCTCCGAAGGCCGCTGCCTGTGACGTGCAAGTTGGTCGGGACGGCCGGATTCGAACCGACGACCCTCTGCCCCCCAGGCAGATGCGCTACCAGGCTGCGCTACGCCCCGACTGAACCTGCAATGTGCCGCCTTGCGGCGGCCGGAAAGTATAACCGCTTTTGCTCAGCGCTTGAGCAATTGCAGGACCTCTTCCAGTTCCATCCGCACCTGCTTGATGATCTGCGAGCTCAGCGCGGACTCGTCCTTCGCCGACTCACCCTCCAGGCGCAGCCGCGCGCCGCCGATGGTGTAGCCCTGCTCGTACAGCAGCCCACGGATCTGGCGCACCATCAGCACCTCGTGGCGCTGGTAGTAACGGCGGTTGCCGCGGCGCTTGACCGGATTCAGCGACGGGAACTCCGTCTCCCAGTAGCGCAGCACGTGCGGCTTGACGTCGCACAGCTCGCTGACCTCACCGATGGTGAAGTAGCGCTTGGCCGGGATGGGCGGGAGTTCGCGGTTGCTGCCGGGATCAAGCATTCACACCTCCAGCGTAGGCCTCGACGCGTTCCTTGAGCTTCTGCCCCGGACGGAACGTCACCACCGTACGCGCCGAAATTGGAATCTCCTCGCCGGTCTTCGGGTTCCGGCCCGGCCGCTGGTTCTTGCGGCGCAGGTCGAAGTTGCCGAAGCCCGACAGTTTCACCTGCCGACCCTGCTCCAGCGCTTCGCGGAGCGCGTCGAAGAAGGCATCGACGAACTCCTTCGCCTCGCGCTTGTTCAGTCCGACTTCGTCGAACAGGCGTTCGGCCATTTCAGCCTTGGTCAAAGCCACATCGTTCCCCTGTGTACGGTGGCCCGACCATGGGCCCGGCCACCGGTGTTGCAACTGCGTGCGGCGGTCAGCCGCGGATCCTGGCGCCGTGGGCAGCATCGATGGCCTGGGTCACCGACGACACCACCGCGTCCACGTCCTGATCCGTGAGGGTGCGTGATTCTTCCTGCAGAATCAAGCCCATAGCCAGACTCTTGAAGCCGGTTTCGACACCCTTGCCCTGGTAGCGGTCAAACAGCACCAGATCGCGCAACGACGGGCCTGCGGCGGCCTTCACGGTAGCGGCAATCGCACCCCACTCCACCGCTTCCGGCACGACGAACGCGAGGTCGCGGCGGACGGACGGGAAGCGCGACTGGCCGCCCGCGCGCGGCAGGGCGCGGTCCAGCAGCGGCTCCAGGTCCAGCTCGAAAGCAACCACGTCAACGTCCAGGTCCAAGGCCCGCTGCAGGCGCGGGTGCAGCTGGCCGATCCAGCCCAGCTTGGACGCGGCTCCGTCGTCGCCGACGCGGAACACGTCGGCCGAGCGGCCCGGGTGCGCCCAGCCCGGCCGGGACGCGCGGTATTCCAGGCGCGCGCCCGCCACCGCGGCGAGGCTTTCCAGGTCGCCCTTCACGTCATGGAAGCCGACCGGCTGGGCCTTGGCAGCCCACTGCTCGGTGCCGGCCGCACCGCAGGCCACGGCAGCGACGCGCTGGGTATGCAGCGGCGCGCCCTCGCCGGCGCTGTGGCCGTGCGCGGTCGGGCCACCGACCCAAGGCGTCGCCCCGTCAGCGGTGAATACGTTGCCGAGCTCGAACAGGCGCACGCGTCCCTGCTGGCGCGCCACGTTGCGACCCAGCGCCGCGACCAGGCCCGGCAGCAGCGAGGGGCGCATCACGCCGAGCTCGGCGCTGAGCGGGTTGGCCAGCGGCACGACGCCTTCGGCCAGTCCCCAGCGGGTCAGCAGCGCCTCATCCACGAACGCGTAGTTGATGGCTTCCAGGTATTCGCGCGCGGCGACCTGGCGGCGCACCGTCGGCTCATCCACGCGGGTCTCGGTGGGCGCCACCAGCCGCGCAGCACCGGCCGGCAGCGTGGTCGGGATGCGGTCGTATCCGTGGATGCGGGCGATCTCTTCGATCAGGTCTTCTTCGATGGCGATGTCGAAGCGGCGGGTCGGTGCGGTTACGCGCCAGCCTTCCGCCGCGGCCAGCGGCTCCACCGCCAATCCCAGTGCGCGCAGGATGCGCTCCACCTCGGCGTCGGCCACCTTCAGACCCAGCACGCGAGCCAGACGCGCGCGACGCAACGCGATCGGCTGCGGCTGCGGCAGGTGCTCGGACAGCGTCGCCTCGACCACCGGGCCCGGCGCACCGCCGGCGACTTCCACGATCAGGCGCGTCGCATATTCCATCGCGATGCGCGGCAGCTCCGGGTCCACGCCGCGTTCGAAGCGGTGGCCGGCATCGGTATGCAAGCCCAGCTTGCGGCCACGGCCGATGATCGCCGCAGGCGCGAAGTGCGCCGATTCGAGGAACACGTCCTTCGTCGTATCGGTGACGCGCGTATCGAAGCCGCCCATCACGCCCGCGAGCGCCACCGCGCGGTCGGCGTCGGTGATGACCACGAACTGGTCGTCCAGGGTCACGTCACGGCCGTCGAGCAGCTTCAGCGCCTCGCCAGCGCGCGAACGCCGCACGCCCACCGGGCCCTGTAGCAGGTCGCGATCGAACGCATGCATCGGCTGGCCCAGCTCGATCATCACGTACTGGGTCACGTCCACCAGGAACGAGACAGGGCGGATGCCGCTGCGGCGCAGGCGCTCGGCCATCCACACCGGCGTGCTGGCCGCGGCGTTGACGCCCTCGATCACCCGGCCCAGATAGCGAGGTGCGTCCGCACCTGCGTTGAGTTCGATGGCCAGTGCTTCATTGTTGAGCGCCGGCATCGGTGTCGCGTCGAAATGCGCGACTTCGCCACCGCATGCGGCCGCCACGTCATAGGCGATGCCGCGCACACCGAAGCAATCGGCGCGATTGGGCGTGAGCTTGATCTCGATGCTGGCGTCCGGCAGGCCGAGGTAATCGGCCAGCGGCGTGCCCACCGGCGCATCGGCCGGCAGTTCCAGCAGGCCAGACGCATCGGCGTCGATGCCCAGTTCCTTGGCCGAGCACAGCATGCCGGCCGATTCCACGCCACGCAGCTTGGCCGCCTTGATGTTGATCCCGCCCGGCAGCACCGCGCCGACCTGCGCCAGCGGCGCCCTCAGGCCCGCACGCGCATTCGGCGCGCCGCACACGATCTGCACCGTGCCATTGCCGGTGTCGACTTGGCACACCTGCAACCGGTCGGCTTCGGGATGCTTCTCGGCGCTGACGATCTGCGCGACGACCACGCCGTCCAGCGATTCGCCCAGCGGCGTGACGTCTTCCACCTCCAGCCCGATTGCAGTCAGCGTCGCGGCGAGTTCATCGCGCGTCGCGGTGGTCGGTACATGGTGGCGCAGCCAGTTTTCGGAGAATTTCATCGTGAATCCATCTGGTTCCGTCGAAGGCGCGGCGGTTACCGCGCCCGTCCGGCAGCCGAAGCCGCCAACCGTTCAATCTGGTTCGGGGCCGTGCTTCCCAGCCCCGCCGGCCGCATCAAGCATTGACGCGCCACGCGGCCTGTCGTCCTCACGCGAACTGCTTCAGGAAGCGCACGTCGCTCTCGAAGAAGCTGCGCAGATCATCCACGCCGTAGCGCAGCATCGTGAAGCGCTCCACGCCCAGGCCGAAGGCATAACCGGTGTACTTCTCCGGGTCGATGCCCACATTGCGCAGCACATTGGGATGGACCATGCCGCAGCCCAACACCTCCAGCCAGCGCGTGCTGCCATCGGCCTGCTGCCATGCGATGTCCACTTCCGCCGAAGGCTCGGTGAACGGGAAATAGCTCGGGCGGAAACGCATTTCGAAATCGCGTTCGAAGAACGCGCGCACGAACTCGGCCAGCGTGCCCTTGAGGTCGGCGAAGCTCGCATGCTCGTCCACCAGCAGGCCTTCGACCTGGTGGAACATTGGCGTGTGCGTCTGGTCGCTGTCGCTGCGGTACACCTTGCCGGCGGCGATCATGCGCAGCGGCGGCTGGTGTTCCTTCATGTAGCGCACCTGCACGCCCGAGGTGTGCGTACGCAGAAGGCGCCCGTCACCGAAGTAGAAGGTGTCGTGCATCGCGCGCGCCGGATGGTGCGGCGGGAAGTTCAGCGCTTCGAAGTTGTGCCAGTCGTCCTCGATTTCGGGACCGGTGGACAGCTCGAAGCCGAGGCGGCCGAAGATGTCGACGATGCGTTCCAGCGTGCGACTCACCGGATGCAGGCCACCGCGAGCGCCATCGAGGCCCGGCAGCGTGACGTCGATGGTCTCGCTGGCCAGCCGCGCATCGAGCGCGACGTCGTCCAGAGCGATCTTCCGCTGCGCCAGCGCTTCGCCCAGCAGGTCGCGGGCCTTGTTGATCGCCTCACCAGCGGCCTTGCGCTGGTCGGCCGGCAACGCGCCCAGCGCCTTGAGCTGCGCGGTCACACTGCCGGACTTGCCCAGCAACGCCACGCGCAACGCCTCGATCGCCTCGGGCGAGGACGCGGCGGCGATGTCGGCCAGTGCCTGCTGCGTCAATGATTCGATTCCACTCATGTCCCATCGAACCTCAAGAAAATCCTGCTGCCCCTTGCGGGCGTTCACCCGCCCCGCGTCAGTGCGCGGGCCCGACCACGGGACAGCAACGCGGTCGGCAGCGCCAAACTACGGCGCCCCAAAAAGCAATGGGGAAGGACTTGCGCCCTTCCCCATGCGTGTACCTCATTGTCTTCGACCTGCGGCCGGACCGGCACCTGGGTGCACCACCGTCCGCGGCCTGCGACAAATTACGCCGCGAGCGCGCCCTTCGCCTTCTCCGCCAGCGCGGCAAAGCCGTCGGCGTCGTGCACGGCGATGTCCGCCAGCACCTTGCGGTCCAGGGTGATGCCGGCCTTCATCAGGCCGTTCATGAAGCGGCTGTAGCTCAGGCCGTTGATGCGGGCAGCCGCATTGATACGGGTGATCCACAGCGAACGGAAATTGCGCTTCTTCTGCTTGCGGCCGATGTAGGCGTACTGCAACGCCTTGGTGACCGCCTGCTTGGCGACGCGGAAAACCTTGCGACGGGCGTTGTAGTAGCCCTTCGCGGCCTTCAGGATCTTCTTGTGACGACGGCGCGCTTGCACGCCACGCTTGACTCGTGCCATTTCTCAGTTCTCCTCAGGCGTACGGCAGCATGCGAGTGATACGACCGGCGTCTTCCGCACGGACGTGGTTCGTCTGGCGCAGGTTGCGCTTACGCTTGGTCGCCTTCTTGGTGAGGATGTGGCTGCGGTTGGCGTGGCCGCACTTGAACTTGCCGGATGCCGTCTTGCGGAAGCGCTTGCCTGCCGCACGGCTGCTCTTGATCTTGGGCATTGCGATGTCCTTTCGGATGTTGGTCACTGGCCTGGGCGGTGGCTGTCGCCACGCTTTCCGTCCTGCCCTTGCCGGCTATAAGTCGTTGATCTTAAAAGAAAGATCCCGACAGGTCCGTGCTACTGCGTACAACAATCCCGGGTTAGCGGGCCGCACATTATGGCGGGGGCGGCTTGGGATTGCAATCTTTCCCTTTGAAATCAAAGGCGTCACCGAAATAAAGCAGCCGCCTCAGAGTCTGGAGGCGGCTGCCGGGTAGTTCGGTCACCGAGCGAGTATCGGGGAGCGAATGACCGGACTACCCGGCAGCCGCCCCCTCACCCCTTACTGCTTCTTCTTGGGCGCAATCATCATGACCATCTGGCGACCTTCCAACCGCGGCCGCGACTCGACCACGATGTCCTCGCCCAGATCCGCCTCGATGCGCGACGCCATCTCGCGACCCAGTTCCTGGTGGCTCATCTCGCGGCCACGGAAGCGGATGTTGACCTTGACCTTGTCGCCCTCTTCCAGGAAGCGGCGCATGTTGCGCAGCTTGATCTGGTAGTCGCCTTCGTCGGTCACGGGTCGGAACTTGAGTTCCTTGATCTCGACCTGCTTGGTCTTCTTCTTGGCCTCGTTCGCCTTCTTCTGCATCTCGAACTTGAACTTGCCGAAGTCCATGATCTTGCAGACCGGCGGATCCGCGTTGGGCTGGATCTCGACGAGGTCCAAACCCTCGTCCTCGGCCATGCGCAACGCCTCGTCGCGCGAAAGCACGCCGATCATTTCGCCATCGCTACCGATCACGCGCACGCGCGGTACGCGGATCTCCTGGTTCTTGCGGTTGGGCTTTTCGGGGGTACTGATGTTGCAATCTCCGGAATGGATCATGCCGTCCCGCGCTCCGGCGGGACGGGCCTATAGCTTACACGCGGCGCTTAACGGGCGCCTTCACCCTGCAAACGCGAGGCGAAATCGGCGACGGACATCGTCCCCAGATCCTCCCCTCCCCGCGTGCGCACGGACACCTCGCCATTGTCCCGCTCGCGGTCGCCAACGACCAGCAGATACGGCACGCGCTGCAGGGTGTGCTCGCGAATCTTATAGCCGATCTTTTCGTTCCGCAAATCGGCCTCGACCCGGAAGCCTTGATTTGCAAGGGATTTCCGGACATCGGCCACGTACTCGGCCTGGGCGTCGGTGATGTTCATGACCACGGCCTGGACCGGAGCCAGCCAGGCCGGGAACTGGCCGGCATGGTGCTCGATCAGGATACCGATGAAGCGCTCCATCGAGCCGACGATGGCCCGGTGCAGCATCACCGGGTGGCGGCGCTGGCTGTGCTCGTCCACGTACTCGGCGCCGAGGCGGCCCGGCATCATGAAGTCGACCTGCATTGTGCCCAGCTGCCAGGTACGGCCGATGGCATCCTTCAGGTGGTACTCGATCTTGGGGCCGTAGAAGGCACCTTCGCCCGGCAGCTCTTCCCACTCCACGCCCGCGGCACGCAGGGCCGAACGCAGCGCGTCCTCGGCCTTGCCCCAAGTGGCGTCGTCACCCAAGCGTGAGTCCGGGCGCAGGGCGATCTTGATCTGGATGTCGCTGAAGCCGAACGCCTCGTACACGCCCAGCGCCTGCTGGTGGAAGTCGCGCACTTCAGCCTCGATCTGGTCCTCGGTGCAGAAGATGTGGCCGTCGTCCTGGGTGAAGCCGCGCACGCGCAGGATCCCGTGCAGCGCGCCGGAGGGCTCGTTGCGGTGGCAGGCGCCGAACTCGCCGTAGCGGATCGGCAGGTCGCGGTAGCTGTGCAGACCCGAATTGAACACCTGCACGTGGCCCGGGCAATTCATGGGCTTCACCGCATACGTCCGCTTCTCGGACTCGGTGAAGAACATGTTCTCCTTGTAGTTGTCCCAGTGGCCCGAGCGCTGCCACAGCGACACGTCCAGGATCTGCGGGCAGCGCACTTCCTGATAGCCGCTGTCGCGGTAGACCTTGCGCATGTACTGCTCGACCACCTGCCAGATCGACCAGCCCTTGGGGTGCCAGAAGATCAGGCCGGGGCCTTCTTCCTGCAGGTGGAACAGGTCCTGCGCCTTGCCGATCTTGCGGTGGTCGCGCTTCTCGGCCTCCTCCAACTGGTGCAGGTAGGCCTTGAGGTCCTTGTCATTGAGCCACGCGGTCCCGTAGATGCGGCTGAGCATCTGGTTGTTGCTGTCGCCGCGCCAGTAGGCGCCGGCCACCTTCATCAGCTTGAACGCGCGCAGCTTGTCGGTGCCCGGCACGTGCGGGCCGCGGCAGAGGTCCGTGAACTCGCCCTGGCTGTACAGCGACAGGTCTTCGTTGGCCGGGATCGATTCGATGATCTCGGCCTTGTACGCCTCGCCCATGCCCTTGAAGAAAGCGACCGCGTCATCGCGCGACTTGACGCTGCGGCTGACCGGCAGCGCTTCCTTCACGATCTTCTGCATCTCGGCCTCGATGGCCGGCAGGTCCTCGGGCGTGAACGGGCGCTCGTAGGCGAAGTCGTAGTAGAAGCCGTTGTCGATCACCGGGCCGATGGTGACCTGCGCCCCCGGAAACAGTCGCTGCACGGCCTGTGCCAGCAGGTGGGCGGTGGAGTGGCGCAGCACGTCCAGCGCCTCGGGCGACTTGTCGGTGATGATGGCCAGCTCGGCGTCGCGGTCGATGCGGAAGCTGGTGTCGACCAGCCTGCCGTCGACCTTGCCGGCCAGCGCGGCCTTGGCCAGTCCGGCGCCGATGGAGGCGGCGACGTCGCCCACCGTCACGGGGTTGTCGAATTCACGGCGGCTGCCGTCGGGAAGGGTAATGGCAATCATGGGAACGGGACTCAGTAGCGTCGATGTGGCCCCCTTTGGGGGCGCGGGGCAGCGCGGCAAGCGGCATCACGCGAAGGCAATCGTGGCGCAACAAAAAAGCGCCACGAGGGCGCCGGCTGAAATGCGGGGCCTCGCGGAGGTCAGCGATGGGCGGTGGTAGTGCTCATGTCACACGCTCGGCCGGCGCGTTGGCGCGGGCCACCTGGTTAGCTGCTGCGGCCAGCACGGCCGGGATGCGACTATGGTTGGGCAGCGTTGACTTCAAGTCAACGTGCGGGGCCCACCGTCCTGCCGGACCCGCCCTTCGGCCATGACCCGGCAGGCCGGCCAGGGGCGCAGACCCCATAAGCAGAACGGCGCGACCCCGAGGGATCACGCCGTTCTGTCACCAAATTGGTGGGCGGTACAGGGTTCGAACCTGTGACCCCTACCATGTCAAGGTAGTGCTCTACCGCTGAGCTAACCGCCCGTCGCCATTTAACCCGGCGAAGGTCGCGCAGTGTAAACGGTCCGGGCGGACCCGGCAAGACCTCACGCCCCCAACTCGGCATCCTTCAGCTTGCGCAGCTCATCGCGCACCGCCGCCGCCTGCTCGAACTCCAGGTCCCGGGCGTGCTGGTACATCTTCTGCTCCAGCTCCTTGATCCGGGCGGCGATCTGCGCCGGCGGCAAGGTGGCGTAATCCACCGGCTCCTCCGCCACCTTCCGGCCCCGGCCACGGGTCTTGGCGGCATCGGGCTCGGCGCGAGCGCCTTCCATGATGTCCACCACCGGTCGGTGCACGGATTTCGGGGTGATGCCGTGCTCCAGGTTGTGCTCTACCTGCCTGGCACGACGCCGGTCGGTTTCGTCGATGGCGGCCTGCATCGAACGGGTGATCCTGTCGGCATACAGGATCGCCTTGCCGCGCACGTTGCGGGCGGCGCGGCCGATGGTCTGGATCAGCGAGCCGGTGGACCGCAGGAAGCCTTCCTTGTCGGCGTCGAGGATCGCGACCAGCGACACCTCGGGCATGTCGAGGCCTTCGCGCAGCAGGTTGATGCCCACCAGCACGTCGAACTTGCCCAGGCGCAGGTCGCGGATGATCTCCACGCGTTCCACGGTGTCCACGTCCGAGTGCAGGTAGCGCACCTTCACGCCATGCTCGCCCAGGTACTCGGTGAGGTTCTCGGCCATGCGCTTGGTCAACGTGGTGATCAGCACACGGTCGCCCTGTGCCACGCGGAGATTGATCTCGCCCAGCACGTCGTCGACCTGGGTTGCGACCGGCCGGATCTCGACCTCGGGATCCACGAGGCCCGTCGGGCGCACCACCAGTTCCACCACTTCACCCTGCGATTTTTCCAGTTCGTACCGGCTGGGCGTGGCGGATACGAAGATGGCCCGCGGCGAGCGCCCCTCCCACTCCTCGAACTTCAACGGACGGTTATCCAGCGCCGACGGCAGGCGGAAGCCGAACTCCACCAGCGTCTCCTTGCGCGAGCGGTCGCCTTTGTACATGGCCCCGATCTGCGGCACGGTCACGTGCGACTCGTCCACCACGAGCAACGCGTCGGGCGGCAGGTAGTCGAACAGGCACGGCGGAGGCTCGCCCGGCATGTGCCCGGTCAGGTGGCGGCTGTAGTTTTCCACGCCATTGCAGTAGCCCACTTCGGCCAGCATCTCCAAGTCGAACTGGGTGCGCTGGGCCAGGCGCTGCGCTTCCACCAGCTTGTTGGCGGCATACAACTGCTCCAGGCGCACGCGCAGCTCTTCCTTGATCGCCTCGATCGCGTCCAGCACGGTGCGGCGCGTGGTCACGTAGTGCGACTTGGGGTAGATCGTGTAGCGCGGCAGTTTGCGCAGCGTTTCACCGGTAAGCGGGTCGAAGGCGGTCACCGATTCGATCTCGCCATCGAACAGCTCGATGCGCACGGCCTCGCTGTCGCTTTCCGCCGGGTGCACGTCGATCACCTCGCCGCGCACGCGGTAAGTGCCACGGCGGAGTTCAGTGTCATTGCGGGTGTACTGCATCTCGGTCAGCCGACGGATCAGTTCACGCTGGTCGATGCGCTCGCCGCGCACCATGTGCAGCACCATGCGGAAGTATTCGTTGGGGTCGCCCAGGCCATAGATGGCCGACACCGTGCACACGATGATCGCGTCGCGGCGCTCCAGCAACGCCTTGGTGGCCGACAGCCGCATCTGCTCGATGTGCTCGTTCACCGAACTGTCCTTCTCGATGAAGGTGTCCGACGACGGCACATAGGCCTCGGGCTGGTAGTAGTCGTAGTAGCTGACGAAGTACTCCACCGCGTTGTGCGGGAAGAAGGCCTTGAATTCGCCGTAAAGCTGCGCCGCCAGCGTCTTGTTGGGCGCCATCACCAGCGTGGGCTTCTGCACCTGCTGGATGACGTTGGCGATGGTGTAGGTCTTGCCCGATCCCGTAACGCCCAGCAGGGTCTGGTGGGCCAAACCGGACTCGAACCCGGCCACCAGCCGGGCGATCGCCGGAGGCTGGTCGCCAGCGGGCTCATAGGGCGCCATCAGCTGGAACTGGCCTTCCGGGACGGATTCGGGGGCAGTGGGATCGTTCATGCAGGGCTGCAATGTGGCGACCGCTGAGTGTAGCGCGGGGGAATCCGAGGCGGCGTTCGGAACTTTCTGACCCTGGGGAGCGTTCACGCCCGATACCCATCGACCACGCCACCGAGGAAGCTGTCGCCAGTCGAAAGGAGATCGGAATGCGCAAGGAAGCGAGAGGTTTCACGCTGGTGGAGGCAATGGCTTCGATGGCAGTGTTGGTTGTGGTCGCGGGCGTCGCGATTCCTTCCTGGCGGGCAGCGCGGGCCTCGGCCCATGCCGGCAGAGCCCGCACGGAGATGCTGGAAACGATCATGGTCGCAGTCCGCCACTCATCCTTGGCCGGAGCCGAAGTGGTCCTGTGCCACCCTGCCAACGAGACGGTAGGGGAATGTTCCAACACCACCAATTGGAGCGGCGGGTGGGCCCTCTTTGCAGACCTTAACGGCAACCGGCTACGGGACGCCAATGAGCCGGTGGTTCATCGCCAACCTGCGCTTGAAGGGGGTGTTAAGTTGTGGACCACGGGGGGCCGTACACGACTGGTTTTTCAACCCAACGGCGGCAATGCCGGCTCCAATGTCACCTTCACCCTGTGCGACGAGCGCGGCGCCGACAAGGCGGTGACCTTCGTTCTGGCCAATGATGGCCGGATGCGCTGGGGACGCCCGACCGCAACCGCCGCGCAACAATGTGCTTATGGCGCGTGAAACCTATTGACCTGCCGCCCCGGTCCTCCTAGGATATGCGTCCCCGCCCGAATAGCTCAGCCGGTTAGAGCACTTGACTGTTAATCAGGGGGTCGTTGGTTCGAGTCCAACTTCGGGCGCCAAGATTCAAAGAAAAAGCCTGCAGCGATGCAGGCTTTTTTGTGCTTCCAGAATGATCTCGACTCCTGGAAACGTCGAGGGGCGGCACCGCCACCCCTCGCTCAGACCCTTCGCTCAATAGTAACCCGTGGGACAGGAGCTCCCGTCGATCACAGCCAACCCCAGCGTATCAAAGGTGCTTGGGATGGTCAGGGTGACGCCCTCAGCAATTCCACCGTCATTACTTACGCTTGCCTGGACGCCCGGCTGGCTGTCGGAGATGCAGACCCGTCGATTGATCACGGTGCCATCTGCCGCAAAGGAGTTGTAGCTGGCGATCTGGATCTGCGCGGACAACGGCTTTGAACCGTTGTAGCTCACCGTGCAGACCACGCTGAAGCGACCCTCACAAGTGACCTTGGACGAGTTTGGCTGGTCGAAGTTGTATTTGGACAGATTGGTGCTGTCCGCAATCTCCACCTTCATGACCACCGAGTACGCCTTAACGCCCGTGTCGCCGCCGCTGCGCGAGAAATCCTGCGAGTCTTCGCGGAAGTTCGCGCCGCGCGCGTCGTCGGGATCGACCGGGAAGGTACTGGCCAAACCGGAGGCGCTGGCACTCATGCGCAACGTGACAGGCACCGTGCCGCCGGCAGCGGCGGCATTGGAGCGCACAAGGCCACCGTCCGAAGCCACCAGGCCGCCAGTCGTATACAGCGTGTTCTGGGCCCGGATGGCCTCAGGAACGCGCGACCGCCATTCGCCCAGGTTCGCGACGTTCACCGCGTAGAAGGGGATCGTTTCAAGTGGGTTGCGCTGGGTCTGACCTTCGCACCCCGCCGGCTCCGGATCCTGCCTGGTGCCATAGGCGCACTTGTACGCCGCCAATGTCTCAGGGGTCAGGTAGTCCACGTACAGCCCGAACGCGATCAAGCTTTGGCGGTCCGGGCTGGTGCCGGGATTGTTCAAACTGATGGGGGCCGCAAGTCGCAGACCATCGCCCGATCCGACCGTGAATACAGGGAACGCTTGGGCTGGAGACGGATAGTTGGACGTCGTCGGTGCGATCTGGGTAACACCCGCGGCGACCGATTTCGTGACGAACTTCGAATAGTTATCTACAAAATTGGAAACGTCATAGGTGGTGCCAGTTATGGGCGTTACCAGCAGATTGCTCTGCTGCGGGTCAACGGCCAACCGCATTCTTCCACCCACGCGAATCAGCTGGCACGAATCGATGTAGCGGTTCGCCGTATCGTCGCCCAACGGCCGCAACACCTCAAGCTCGAACCCATTACCCGAGCTCGGAGGATAGCCGTAATGCTCCTCTTTGGAGTCGACCTCAGCCGCCGTGTAGAGACGCCATGGATCCGTACGTGGCTTGGCCCTGGTAGGAGCCTCTTTCAGCGCGCCATCGTGATGATCACGGCAGCACACCGTGCACATTTCCTTGATTTCCGGCGATGAGTTCGACACCACGGGCGTGCCAACCTTCGATCCCGCTGCCGACGTTTTCGGCTGCAGGTAGGCCAGCTGCAGGCCACTCCACACCGCTGGCTCAAACTTGGGATTGGCGGTCGTGCTGACACCACCGGCCGAACAGATACAACTTACCGCCGCAACATCCAGCTTGCGGTTGAGCAACACCTGTTCCGCTGAAGAACTGCCCGTGAACGTCATGACGCTGAACACGGTAGCTGCCGAAACGTCCTGCACGAACTGCTGGGGCTTGGGATTGGAGCTCGCGGACGATTGATCACCACCCACGGCGATGGGGACGACCTGGGGATTGTCCTTGTTCGGTGGTTCGATATACACCTTCGGTGCCTCAGGACCATCACCAGGCTTCTTTGCCACCTGGGCCGCATCCGAGGGGGCAATCGCGGAGATGGCATCCTTGATCTCGACCGACTTGGTATTGCCTGCCTCATCCGCCCAGGACACGGCGACCGTGACCATCTTGAACTCCGGAATACCCGAAGTAACCGCACCGGTGTTCGCGGTGTCTATCTGGAACGTGGTCGTACCAGACGCGTTGACCCAACGCGATACCGTCCGGGTGGTCGTGAACTCCACGCCACCCATGGTGGTTTTCCCAAGATTCGCGGTATCGAGCCCCTGGTAGGTATAGCCCGTGTAGCCGGTTGGCGGCGTGACGAATGCAAACGTGCGCGCGTCCTCGATCACCTGCTGGGCAATGGCGGTCGCACTCTCGCGGGCCTTGGATTCCGCGCCGGCACGGAACAGGCTCGCCTGAAGCGCCGCTAGGGCAAGAAGCCCGAACGAGAGGATGACAACCGCCACCATGACCTCGATCAGGCTGAAACCCTTTCGGCCACGCGGTCCACTGAGCATGTTCTTCATGGCGTTGCGCTCGCGTCTTGGTAGCGATCCGACCAGGAGCCCGGGATTGGCCCGTAGCGGATAAAGGCTGGAGAGTTGGAGATGTTCTGCAACACCGCCTTGTTGTACACGATGGTGGGATTGCCGGCGATGCTTGCTTCGCCCTCCAGAATGACCGACCCATAGATCTGGCCACCACCACTCGCTTTCAGCAGCTCGCCCGTGCCCGCTTTGCTCCGCACGAAAAGGATGCCGAAGTAAGTGCTGTTGGCCGGGACGGTAACAACCCCATCGCTCACCAACACGACGGGATACTGCAGCGTGCCGATATCGGTGCCGAGCTTGCAGTCGGTTCCCTTGTACCAGTACAGACCCTCACTCGCGGCATTCAACGAAGCACAATCCGCCAAGGGCTTGGCGTACTTGGCGAGGTAGTCATCGGCCTGGCTGGACGGGACGTCAAAAACATACTCGAACAGATCTGTCGGAAAATTGGTGCTGTCGCGCACCTTCGGGCTGGCGTCGCTGTAGTTGGAATCCCTGTCGAGGATGTCCTCACCCTCGATCTTGTCCTTGGCGACCGCACACGATTTTGCATTGCCGCTTAGCAGGCCATAGCCTGGGCACAAGCCATTGCAGGTGCACGACTTGCATACCCCGTCCAGGATATCGGCGGACGTGGGCGCTGGTGTGCCATAGTTCGCCAGCCACTCTCCCAGCTGGCACGAGGCGAAGCTCGCCTGGTCGATCTTGGCATTACCGGATGACCAGATCGAAACCGGGAGGCTGAAACCCGCTGCATCAGGGTTAGGCACGATCTGAGCGTTGCCCAATCCGGTCGCCGTACCGGCTGCGATCAAGGGCGCGGCAGGCACTGCACCCAGCAGGCGGAACGTACCAAAAGACTGCTTGACGGTGGCCTCGGCGCTTTCGTCCGTCAATCGCCCACGCGACACGATGGTCACGTAGAAAGTGCCCTCGTTGGTGGGCGCCGACGAACATACCGGCTTTTCAGGGATCGTCATGTCCAGACGGCAGAGGGTGGCGTAGGTCTGGTAGTTCGTCGCGAAATTCGCACCACCACCCGACGTCGTGATCGCCGCCGCCCCGCTCATCATGCCCGTAACCGGAAGTATGCCGTTGGTGCTACCGACATAGCGAAACATGTTGCCGCGACGGATACTGTCCGACTCAGCCAGGCAGGGGTCCAATGCCATTCCCGCGGGAAGCGCATCCGCACAACTCTGCCAGCGTGCAGTAGTGGCAGGCGGCAGCCACCCTCCAGTCGCAGTGGAAAGCATTTGACGGGAATTGCCACGCAGGTATTCGATCGATTGATTGATACCGGTCTCGGCGGTCTGGAACGCTAGCTTGTAGCGGTACTCGTTACCCGAGGTACGCTGCTCGAACAGGCCTACATTGGCCGAGAAGATGGCGATGATCGTCAGGATCGCCAGCAAAAGCATCGCGATCAGCAGCGTGGATACGCCACGCTGGCGGCGACGCGGGGTCAGCTGGATCGAATTCATGGGCTCACCCCACAGTCGGCAATCAGTTCCGCGGATGTTTTCATGGCGTCAGGCGCAGCATGCGTGGTCGGGCACGCAGCTGCCTGGTTCTTGAGGAAATTCACGACCTCGGCACGGGTGCGCCCAGAATCGGCAATCGATCGAATGATCGTCGCGTCGCTACGCAGGGCGCCGCGCACGCAGAACGAAAGGTTCCGCACAAGCCCCTCGGCGCGCAGGTACACATCGGCCCCGGTCACCGGATCCTTGGTCTTGTTGATATCAACGCAGAAGGGACTCTTGCGTTCCACAACCTTGAATCCAGTAATGTTGACGACCGCTGGGTCGGAGACGTCCTCCCATCCACTCGCGTCGGTACACGTCACCGCGCTATCCGCTGTCTTCATCTGCAGCGTCCCCGCCGTTGAGTTCCAGCGGATCGCACGGTTCTGGCGGGATGCGACAGCGTTTCCGCGGTCGTATTGATAGGTGAAACAGTTGCCCGTCGAAGAAACGGCCAAAGCCCCAAGATTAGGCACGGGAATGTTGTCCGTCATCACTCGCTGCACCGACGAACGGTCGTAACCCGCGCGCCTTGCCTCCCGAACCGCAAGGCCGATCGTCGTCCGCAAGTCCTGGGTCAGGCGCGTGGAGCGGATGTTCTCGTTGTAGGAACGAAGCATGGAAACGGTAAAGGCGAGCACGGAACCGATGACGATCATGCCGGCCACGATCGCCACCATCATCTCGATCAGCGAAAAACCACGAACCCCTTTCTGGTTGAAGTTGCGCATGGTCAGCATGCCTCCATGCCAGGCAACGCCTTCCTTCCGCTAGGGGCGCACTGCCTGGCTCGCCCCATGGCATTCACCTTGATTTCCAGTCCATACCCCCGAGGCACCTCCAGCTTGACGCTACCCGCAGTGCTTTCATCGGACAGCATCCCAGTGCGCGGATCGATCACGAACGACGTCGCCGAACCGAACTTGGCAGCCTCGGTAAGCTTTACGTTTCTCAATTCATTTCCATTGGACGGGAATGAACCCAATGGGCACGTGGTGCTCGAACAGTCGCACCCTGCGGCCGATGGTGTCGCAACGACGCCCGCCCCGACACAGAAACCCGTCCCCACTGCCTTGAAGTCCACCTTGACGAGCGCGTTGCGCTTGGCGGCCTCCGATTTCGCGGCTCCGATGACGGCCACCACGCTGTCGGCCGCGCCCTGCAAGGCGCGCCGCTCGGCGGTGTCGCTGAAAGAGGGCGCAGCAATGGCCAAGAGGATCGCCAGTACCGCGATCGTCACCATCAACTCGACCAACGTGAAACCATTAGAACGAAATCGCATCTGCCACTCCATTGCACCTGCATCGGTAGGCACAGCCCCGCCAGCAGAATCTAGCGCCCCCGTCTAGGGCCGGCAACGAAGTCCGGACGGGCGGCGCCTGTAGCGGGACGAACGACCAGCACCCCACTTATGCTCAGGGCCTCCAGCGTCTACCATCTCAAATCAGTACCAATACGCAGGGCTCGCCAATGCACCACATGAAGATCAGGGGCTTCACGCTTATCGAGTTGATGGTGGTAGTGGCCATTGTCGGCATCCTGGCTGCGATCGCCGTCCCACTTTTTGGCGACCAGATGCGAAAGAGCCGCCGCACCGAGGCACTCACGACCCTCCAGAACCAGCAGCTCGCGATGGAACGTTACCGCGTGGACCACGCGTCCTTTGCGACTTACTCGCTACCTGCGGGACTGGACAATGGCCACTATACGTTCGCGCTATCCGGCACCAGCGCGACCGGGTATACCCTGGAGGCAACCCCCCAAGGGGATCAGGCGAACGACAAATGCGGGAAGCTGAGCCTCGTTAACGCAGCGGGCGCCATTTCCAAGACGCCCACCACCTGCTGGTGACGGCTTACGCCACCACCCGGTAACACGGCCGGTAATCCCCCGCAATCTTCATCCTGCGCTGCTCCACGAACGCCCGGAGCAGCGCGTCCAGCGACTGCATCATTCCGCTGTCGCCATGGATCTCGAACGGCCCGTGCGCTTCGATGCGGCGCATGCCGTCCTCCTTCACATTGCCGGCCACGATGCCTGAGAACGCTCGCCGCAGGTCTGCCGCGAGCTCGTGCGGCTTGCGCCCGTGATGCAGGTCCAGGCCAGCCATCGCTTCATGACTGGGGACGAATGGCTGCTGGAAGGCCAGCGGGATGTCCAGCGACCAGTTGAAGAAGAACGAATCCTTCTGTGCGATCCGATGGTCGCGCACCTTGCGAATTCCCGCCATCATCCGCTTCGCGACCGCGGCCGGATCGGCAATGATGATTTCGTAGCGCGAGGTAGCGGCTTCGCCGAGGGTGAGCCGCAGGAACCTGTCGATCTGCTCGAAGTACGGCGCCGACGCGGTCGGGCCGGTGAGGATCAGCGGGAACGGGACATGGGCGTTCTCCTCCCGCAGCAGGATGCCCAGCAGGTACAGGATCTCCTCCGCCGTCCCCACGCCGCCGGGGAACACGAGGATGCCGTGACCAATGCGGACGAAGGCCTCAAGGCGCTTCTCGATATCCGGCATGATCACCAGGTGGTTGACGATCGGATTGGGCGACTCCGCCGCGATGATGCCCGGCTCGGTGATCCCGATGTAACGCGGGCGGTGCTTGCGCTGCTTGGCGTGGGCGATGGTGGCGCCCTTCATCGGCCCCTTCATCGCGCCGGGGCCGCAGCCGGTGCAGATGTCCAGTCCTCGCAGGCCCAGTTCATAGCCGACCTGCTTGGTGTACACATACTCTTCTCGCGAGATGGAGTGGCCGCCCCAGCACACAACCAAGTTGGGATCGGTCGGAAACAGGGTGCGCGCATTGCGTAGCAGGTCAAAGACCGCATCAGTCAGGCCCACGCTGGACCCCAGGTCACGTCCACCCTCAGGGACCAGCTCAATCGCGGTATAGGCCAGGTCACGAACTACCGCGAACAGCAGCTCCGCGACGCCTCGTATCAACTCACCATCGACGAAGGCAGTCGCCGGCGCGTTATGCAGGTCGATGCGCAGCCCCCTATCCTGCTGGTGCACCTCGATGTCGAACTCGGGGTAGAGCTCCTGGGCCGCACGCGGATCATCCGAGGTGCTGCCTGTGGTCAGGACGGCCAGCGCGCAACGGCGCAAGAGGTCATGCATGCCAGTGGAAGCGTCGCGGAACTTGGCGACCTCTTCGCGCGAAAGGACATCGAGCCCACCGCGTGGGTAGATGCGCGTGCTCTCGGTAGGCAGCACGGTGGAACGGTACATGGGGACATTCTGGCTATCGTTGCTCATGCGCTGACTGTATCTCACTGGGGCTCCCAAAATAAAACGGCCGGGTTTCCCCGGCCGTTTCTGACACACGCTACTGACGGATCGATCAGAACTTGTAGCGGAAGCCCACCTGCAGCGACCACTGGGACACGCCCGTGTTGAATCCGTCGGCATCACCGTTGGCCGCCGTCGGGGCATCCGGACTGCGGAAGTCATACACGTACTTGCCGTTGTAGATGCCATTGGCCGACAGGACGCGCTGGTTGGCGAAGAAACCGTAATCCATGATGTGGCCCCAATCCTTGTTGATCAGGTTGCCCACGTTCTGGATGTCCAGCCAGATCTCGGACTTGTGGCCCTTGAAGAAGCCAGGCAGCTCCTGCGTGAAGCGCACGTCGAAGGTGTTGACCCATTCGCCGCGTCCCGCATTGGCCGGCGCAACGCCGCCCTGGTAGCGCTTCAGCTCCGGGTTCTCGTTCAGCCACTCAAAGAACGCCTGCTCCATCTGTGGGTTGGCGGTGAACACCCCCGCGCTGGACAGGCTGCCAAACAACACGTCCCCCGGGCCGCTCGGCACGTAGAGCAGGTCATTGGCCGAGCGGCCGTCACCGTTGGCGTCGTTGAAGTACACCCAGCTGTAAGGCCGCCCACTGCGGCCTTCATACACCAGGCCTACACGGGTCTCGTAGTCACCGAAGAACGCATGCTTCCAGTTCAACTGGCCGCTGATGCGATCGCGGATTTCGTACCGCGAGGTCGAAGCGACCTCCTCGTTGGCATCGAACAGGTAGTTGTAGTTCCAACCCGAGCCGGCGGTCGAGCTGGTCAGCCCGCTGACATCCTCGGCGTCGGTGTAGGTGTAGCCCAGGAACCACGACCAGTCGCTCTGGTCCGAAAACGGCTTGTTCAGCGAGACGGTCAGCTGCTGGCTGCGCCCTTCGTCGGTCGTGTCCAGCAGGTACACGGCGTCAAACGCGCGATTACGGTTGAAGCGGTTGTTCGAAGAGCTCCACGAGCGACCGACGTTGGTCGGATTCCAGAAGAGGTCACGGCCGTCCTGGCCTTCCAGCGTGGACGCGCCGAGGTTCAGGTTGCGGTAGAACAGCGCGGTCTTGACCTTGCTCACCAGCAGTTCC
Source organism: Lysobacter daejeonensis GH1-9 (assembly GCF_000768355.1). Classification (GTDB taxonomy): domain Bacteria; phylum Pseudomonadota; class Gammaproteobacteria; order Xanthomonadales; family Xanthomonadaceae; genus Aerolutibacter; species Aerolutibacter daejeonensis. Next base: position 18,781 of record NZ_AVPU01000002.1, on the reverse strand, counting down.
GCCGAGCCCACGATGCCGTACCACGGCAACTCGTGCTCGAACGCCAGGTTGGCCTTCCAGACCGAGGGCTGCTCGAAGTCCGGCGCGACGAAGTTCACATTCATCAGCGCCGCGCGCGGGTTGGATGGCACCGGCTGGTTGTAACCGTCGCCGCTGAACGGCAGGTCCTGCCAGTCCTCAGCCGAAGCCGTGTTCTGGCTGTACTGGATGTAGTTGAAGCCCGTGGTGTTGTATGCGTTGCTCAGCCACACCTGCGGCGACTCGCCGCGGAACAGGCCGAAGCCGCCACGCAGCTGCGTCGGACGCGCGCTGTTGAAGGTGTAGTTGAAACCGAAGCGCGGCTGGACCAGCCAGTCTTCGTTGAGGACCTTGGAGTTGTCGTAACCAAACGCAGCCTCGGCGGCGGCATTGTAGGTCGGCTCGGTGTTCAGGCCCGGCTTGTCCGCACGGATGCCGTAGTTCAACGTCAGGTTGCTGCTGACGTACCAGGTGTCCTGCAGGAAGAGGCCCAACGAGTCGTATTGGAAGGCGCCGGCGACCGAGTCGAAGCCGAGACCCGGCTGCGGGGTGCGCAGGTTGTACGTGTTCCACTTGCCCAAGGCGAAGTTGTCCAGGCCCCAGAACTCGTACACGCCAAACAGCTGCGGTCCGTAGATGTTGTAGACGTCGTTGTCGCTGTAGTCGAAGCCGAACTTCACGTCATGGTCGCCCAACGTGAGCGTGCCGGCGGCGAAGGCGTTCCAGGTTTCGGTGTAAAGCGCGTTCTGGTGCGAGTTGACCTCGGTGCCGAGGTACAGGGAATCGCCCGACGGCGCGGCTTCGGTGCCACCGAAGAAGATGCGGACGCTGGGGGCGCTGGTGGGCGTCTCGCGAACGGCGGAGTAGTCGCGGTAGGAGACCTTGAACTCGGTCGAGAACGTGTCGGTCCAGTCGCTGAACAGCTGGCCGACATAGCTCTCAACGCTCTTGGCGTGCTGGTACCAGTACGAGCTCAACGAGATCGAGCTGGAGTTGATGCCATTGACGCGCAGCTTGCTCTGCTCCAGGTTGGAGTAGCGCAGGCTGAAGCGGTGGGCGTCGTTGATGTTCCAGTCGATCTTGGCGGCGTACTCTTCCAGATCGGTGTCGCCAGACGAGTCCAGGCCACCCGCGTCGAAGCCATACGACTGCGCGATCTGCTGGGCGCGCGCGATGTCATCCATGTCGATGACGGCATTGGCCTTGCCAAGCGCGCTGCCCGCGATGTCGGCGCCCGGCGCGGACTGCTTGAACTTCTCGTAGTTGACGAAGAAGAACAGCTTGTCCTTGACCAGCGGACCACCGAAGGTCATGCCGTAGGTCTGCTCGTCCTCGAAACCATTGAACTTCTGGCCAGTGGGGTCGTCGCCGAACCAGTCGCCATCACGGTAGTAACCGTAGACCGAACCGTGGAATTCATTGGTGCCGGACTTGGTCACGGCATCCACCACCGCGCCTGTGGCACCGGTGATGGTCACGTCGTACGACGCCAGGTCGATGTTGAGCGCCTCGATCGCATCCATCGCCACCGGCTGGCGGCGGGTTGGCATGTTGTTGCCTTCCAGACCGAAGGTGTCGCTGGCGGAAACGCCGTCGATGCGGATGGCGTTGTAGCGCGGGTTCTGGCCACCGGCGCTGATGCTGCCGCTGGCACGGTCGGTGAACGCCACGCGCGGATCAAGGCGCATGTAATCCTGAATGTTGCCGTTGATGGACGGCAGGGCCTCGATGGTTTCCCGCGTTACGCTGGTACCTGCACCCATCTTGCTGGCGCTGAACACCTCGGAGCCGCCGGCATACACGGCCTGGACGGCGTCAACGGTAGCCACGGAGTCGTCCAGCTGGCTGTTGACCTGAGCCACGGTGCTCAGGGTCAGGAAGACATTGTCCTCGCTGGATGCGCCTTCGCCAGCCTTGGTGATGGTGATCGTGTACGGGCCACCCACGCGCAGGCCGCGAGCGTTGTAGCGTCCGCTGGCGTCGGTGGTGGCGCGACTGACGGTACCCGATTCGACGTGAGTAATGGTGACTTCCGCGCCCGCGACCGGGCGGCCGTCCGCACTCGTCACAACGCCGCCCACGCCAGCCGAAGTCTGCTGCGCAAACGCCGGAGCGGCAGCAAGCGCCGCCAGGAGCCCAAGGGTGAGCTTGGACATACGAACACGATTCTTGTCGGTCATGAAAACTGGCCTCGATGCATTTTTGGATTCGACAGAACTCGGCCCGCGCCCCCGAAATCGCGCACGGCCCATTGACGTTTCAGCTGCCCCAACCCCGCGCGCAAGCTGCCACGGGTTAATGGGAGATTAACATACTGAGGCGCATGTGTTTCGAATTCATGACCGACGTCAAGAAAACGGCACGATCCACGCATCGACCCGGCACGGTGGCAGCCAGCTTGATCGGAGACCGGCTAGCTGCGTACGCAATACGCTATGCAATCAATCGCTTACGGGGCGGAGATCTGCAGGTACGTGCCCAGCCCATCCAGGAACATCTGCACTGAAATCGCCACCAGCAACATGCCCATCAGGCGCTCGACGGCGGTCAGGACGCGGGAGCCCAGCCATTTGTACAAGTAGGTCGCCGACAGCAGGATGGCGGCCGTGGCGCCCCAAGCGATGACGAGGGCCAGGCTCCAGTCCCCCAGACGCGAGGGCTCGTTGCTGCCCATCAGCATCACCGCGGCCATGCCCGACGGTCCGGCAACCAGCGGAATGGCCATCGGCACGATGAAAGGCTCGCCGTCCGGGATCTCGCCCATCAGCCCTTCCGGCGGCGGGAAGATCATGCGGATGCCTATCAGGAACAGGACGATGCCGCCGGCGATCGACACCGACTCCTGGCGCAGGTGCATCAACTCCAGCGCGTACTTGCCGCCCCAGAGGAACACCATCAGGACGCCCAGTGCGATCAGCAGTTCGCGGGCGACGATGACCCGCTGGCGCCGCGCCGGCAGCCCGCGCAACAGGCTCAGGAACACCGGCACGTTGCCCAGCGGGTCCAGGATCAGGAACAGCAGCAATGCGGCGGATGCGATCGTCATCGGCTGATGGCTCGTGCGGGCGGATCAGGAAAGTACGAAGGGACGCCCGGCACAGACAGCGGGCACCCCGATCAGGGCTGGGGCGTCCAGACCGTGCCGCGATGCACCGCGCCTTCGGACGACAACAGGGTGACACAGGCGCGGGCATACGCGGCGGGTTCCCGCGCCTGGCGGTCGGTTTCCTCCACGTAGGCCTTGCCGCGCAGGGGCGTGCGCATGGGGCCGGGTTGCAGTCCCGCCACGCGCACGGGAGAGTTGGCCAACTCGGCATGCAGCATGCCGACGAGCGCGGACAGGCCGTGCTGGGCGAGGCCGTAGCCGCCCCAATAGGCCTGCCCGACCCGCGACAGGTCATCCACGGTGAACACCAAGGCCGCATCCGGCGCCTTGGCCAGCAACGGCACGCAAGCCTGCGACAGCCACCACCGCGCGGTCAGGTTGACGTGCAGCGCACGCGCGAAGGCCGCCGGATCGGTCTGCAGCAGCGGGGTCAGCCCGCGGAATTCGGCGGCGCAGTGCAACACGCCATCCAGACGCCCCAACTCCACCTCGATGCGTTCGGCCATCTCGGCGTAGTCATCGGGCGACGCACCTTCCAGGTCCAAGGGGTACAGCAGCGGTTCCGGGCCTTCTGCGGCGAGCGCGTCGTACAGGCGGTTGAGCTTGGGTACCTTGCGTCCCAACAGCACGACGGTCGCACCGGCGCGGGCGCAGGCCAACGAAGCGGCGCTGCCCAGGCCACCGTATGCACCCGCGACCAACACCACTCGGCCGGCCAATGCGGCTTCGGTCATCGGCGCGGCGCTCACTGGGCCTGGGTTTCGCTGACCATGCGCGCCAGCTCACCTGACTCGAACAGCTCCAGGGTGATGTCGCAGCCGCCGATCAGCTCGCCGTTGATGAAAAGCTGCGGGAAGGTGGGCCAGTTGGAATAGCGCGGCAGGTTGGCGCGGACCTCGGGATCTTCCAGCACGTTGACGGCGTGCAACTGGGTGGCGCCCGCAGCCTTGAGGGCCTGCACGGCACGGCTGGAGAACCCGCACATCGGGAACTGCGCGGTGCCCTTCATGAAGAGCACGATCGGGTGACCTTCGACTTCGGCCTTGATGCGGTCCATCACGGACATGGTGCAACTCCTGCAAAGGTGCGTTGCCGGGTTTGACGTCCGGGCAACGACGCATGGGGATAGAATGCCCATTCTAATCGTTCTGACCCCTGCGGACCCGGGCCCTGCCCGCCCCGCGCCCCCAACCGCCAGCCCCTGCTGCAAGGAGCAAGCCCCATGGCCATCGAACTGCCTGCCCTCCCCTACGACCGTACCGCGCTTGAGCCGCACATCTCGGCCGAGACGATCGATTTCCACTACGGCAAGCACCACCAGACCTACGTGACCAACCTCAACAACATGATCCCGGGCACCGAGTTCGCCGACATGTCGCTGGAGGAGATCATCCGCAAGTCGCAGGGCGGCATGTTCAACAACGCCGCGCAGATCTGGAACCACACCTTCTACTGGAACTGCCTGTCGCCCAACGGCGGCGGCGAGCCGGCGGGCAAGCTGGCCGATGCCATCAACAAGGCCTTCGGCGACTTCGCCAAGTTCAAGGAAGAGTTCACCAAGGTCACCGTGGGCACCTTCGGCTCGGGCTGGGGCTGGCTGGTGCAGCGTCCGGACGGTTCGCTGGCGCTGGTCAGCACCTCCAACGCCGCCACCCCGCTGACCGGCGAGGACACCCCGCTGCTGACCTGCGACGTGTGGGAGCACGCCTACTACATCGACTACCGCAACGCCCGCCCGAAGTACGTAGAGGCGTTCTGGAACCTGGTCAACTGGGACTTCGTCGCCTCGCAGATGAAGTAAGCGACGGCGATTGCCTGAATTGCGAACGGCCGGGGAAACCCGGCCGTTTGTTTTCACGCAAAGACATGGTGGCTTGGCCCGGGGGCCCGCTCAGGGCCTCAGCGCCAGCACCACCGGCATTACCTGCGCCTCGCGCCCCAACGCCTCGCCCACGCGAACCAGCGCGGCCGCAAGCTCCGTCGCCGAGTCGGCGCGCAGCGTGGCGTGGCCGACCTTGCGACCCTCGCGCGGCTGCTTGCCGTAGTCGTGCCAATGGCCGCCGGATTCGGCGAGGACGGCCGTGGCTTCCGGCATCGCGCCAATCCAGTTGAGCATGCAGGCCGTGCCCACCATGCGGGTGTCGCCCAGCGGCAGGCCCAGCACGGCGCGCAGGTGGTTCTGGAACTGGCTGGTCTCGCTGCCTTCGATGGTCCAGTGACCGGAGTTGTGCACGCGCGGCGCCAACTCGTTGGCCAGCAGTTCACCGTCGCGGCAGAACAACTCCAGTGCGAACACGCCGACGTAATCCAGGGCCTCGGCCAGCTTGCGGGCGTAGCCAATGGCGGTCGCGGCCATGGCGTCGTCCACGGTGGCCGGAGCAAGGCTGGCCGACAACACGCCGTCCACGTGCCAGTTCTCGGTCAACGGCCATGCGCGGAACTCGCCATCGCGGGCGCGCACTGCCACGACGCTCAGTTCGCGCTGGAACGCGACGAAACCTTCCAGGATCAACCCGACCTTGCCGGCCTGCGCACCCAGCGCCTCCCACGCCGCGGACGCGTCGGCCGGGGTCTTGATGCGGAACTGGCCCTTGCCGTCGTAGCCCAGGCGGCGGGTCTTGAGGATGCATGGCGTGCCGATCTGCGCCACCGCCGCATCCAGCTGCTCGCGCGTATCGATCGATGCGAACGGCGGTACCGGGATGTCCAGCTCACGAAACAGCGTCTTCTCCGCCAGCCGATCCTGCGCGGTCGCCAGCGCACGCGGCTTGGGGAACACCGGCACGCGGTTGGTGAGCCACTGCGCGGACTCGGCAGGCACGTTCTCGAAGTCGAACGTGGCCACGTCCACCCGCGACGCGAACTCGGCCAATGCGGCTTCGTCGGTGTAATCGCCCACCACCATCGGCGCGAACTGGCCGGCGCAGGCGTCGGCCACGTTGTCCATCACCAGGAAGCGCAGGCCCAGCGGTGCCCCCGCCAGCGCCATCATGCGCGCCAGCTGGCCGCCACCGAGGATGCCGACGGTGGTCATGCGGGAATCAGGAGTGCTCATCAAGTCTTGCTCGGATCGTGCTTGTCGGCGGAGCCGTCGGGACAGGTCAACGACGCGGGTCGTCGTTGGCGGCGACGTCGTCGGTCTGCTTCTGGCGGAAGGCCGCCAGCGCCTCGCCAATAGCCGGGTGGTCGTGCGCCAGCATCGCGGCGGCGAACAAGGCGGCATTGGCCGCGCCCGCGTTGCCGATGGCGAAGGTGCCCACCGGGATGCCTGCCGGCATCTGCACGATCGACAGCAGCGAATCCATGCCATTGAGCGCCTTGCTCTGCACCGGCACGCCCAGCACCGGCACCGCGGTCTTGGAGGCCAGCATGCCCGGCAGGTGGGCGGCGCCACCGGCGCCGGCAATGATCGCCCGCAGGCCACGGCTGGCGGCGGTATCGGCGTAGGAGAACAACACGTCCGGGGTGCGGTGCGCGGACACCACGCGGACTTCGTGCGGTACGCCAAGCGCTTCGAGCTTGGCTGCCGCGTGCTGCATCGTGTCCCAGTCGGAGCGCGAACCCATCACGATGCCGACCAGCGGCGCGGAAGCGTTTTCAGGGGGGGTCATGGCTGGCCCTTGCGGCAAAACGGTATTCTACCGGCCTTCCGCCAGAGCTTCACCGTATGGACCGCAAACTGCTCGACCTGCTCGTCTGCCCGGCCACCCGCCAGCCGCTTACCCTGCTCGACAGCCGTGGCCTGCAGGCCCTGAATGCCGCCATCCAGGCCGGCGGCGTCCTCCGCGGTGATGGCACCCCGCAGGCCGAGGCCGTGCGCGAGGCGCTGGTGACCCGCGACTACAAGACCGTCTACCGCGTGGACGACGGCATTCCCGTGTTGCTGGTGGAAGAGTCGATAGCCACCGCGCAGGTGGCCGACTTCCCGGCGGCATGAGCATGGGCCCGTCTGACCGCGACGCGCAGGCCGGGGCCGCTCCGGCCGCAGGCAGCCAGCCCGGTCCACGCACCATCGCCCCGCCGCCGGCGGTCGTGGTGGAGGCGGACGTGGCCGCCGCGCTGACCGAAGACCTGGGCGACGGCGATGCCACCGCGGCCCTGCTGCCGGACGTAGCCGACAGCGCCTACCTGCTGTGCAAGGAAGACGCCGTGGTATGCGGCCGCGCCTGGTTCGATGCCTGCCATCGCGCGCTCGACCCGAATGTACATATCGACTGGCGCGTGGCCGAAGGCGACCACGTGCGCAAGGGCACCGTGTTGGCCACGTTGCAGGGCCGCGCCCGCTCGCTGGTCAGCGCCGAACGCGCATCGCTCAACTTCCTGCAGACGCTGTCGGGCACTGCAACGGTCACCGCGCGCTACGTGGAGGCCGTGCGTGGCACCCGCGCCCACATCCTGGATACCCGCAAGACCATTCCCGGCCTGCGCCAAGCACAGAAGTACGCGGTGCGCGTGGGTGGCGGCGTCAACCACCGCATGGGCCTGTACGACGCGGTGATGCTCAAGGAAAACCACATCCGCGCTGCCGGCTCACTGGGCGGCGCGGTGCATGCCGCGCGTGCCATGCACCCGGCGCTGCCGCTGATCGTGGAAGTGGAAACCCTGGACCAGCTGGAGGAGGCGCTCACGGTGGGTTGCGACCGCATCCTCATCGACGACTTCGATGCGGCCACGCGCCGCGAGGCGGTCCGGATCACCGCCGGTCGCATTCCGCTGGAGGTTTCGGGCGGCGTTGACCTGGACGGCCTGCGCGCAATCGCCGAGGACGGCGTGGATTGCATCTCGATCGGCGCGCTGACCAAGCATGTGCGCGCGATCGACCTGTCACTCAAGCTGGGGCCGCCGCCCGACAACGCCGCCTGATGGCTGGGCGTACGCGCTCACATGAGCGCGTAAGCCGCCACGGCAGCTGCCACGAGGGCGACGGCAGACACGACCAGCCAACCGCGTCGCGACGGTTCGGCCGATGACCCGCGTGCCGCCCGCTTTGCCGGTTCCGGCTGGCCGTACGCCAGCACCTGGAAGCGCATCGTATCGAAGCCGATTTCGTCGCCCACGCGCGCCTCGCCGCGCAGCACCCGGTTGCCATTGATGAACGTGCCGTTGGTGGAACCGACGTCCTCCACCTGCACGCCGTGGTCGGTCGCCAGCAGGCGCGCATGCGCACGCGAGAGCCCGGGTTCGTCCAGTCGCAGCGAGCACTCGGGGCCACGACCGACCGTCAATGCGCCTGACAGCGGGATGCTGCGCCCGAAGGCGCGCCCCGCGGTGCCGCGCAGCACGAACTTGGGTGCCACCGGACGCACCGCCGTCACCCCCGGGTCGTCATTGGCGGAGGAAGACGCATGCCAGGGATCGGACAGTTTCTTGACCGCCGCCGCCGGTTCGATGGCGGCAAGCCGTGCGTGCACGCCCTGGAACGCCACCGAATCGCCCGCACGCAGCGAGATCAGCCCGTCCACCGGCCGGCCGTTGACACTGACGTCGGCCGATTGCGGCACCTCCAGCATGACCCCGGTGCCAGTCACATGCAGGAGGCAGTGCTGCGGTCGCACGCCGGGGTGGTTGATCACCACGTTGGCATCGGGATCCGAGCCTACCCGATTGACGCCCGGCCCCAACAACACCTGCGGATGTTCACCGCCTGGAAAAACCAGCTTCATCGATTCGCAGCCCCCGTGCTGACGATTGCGGGTCGGCCGCTTGCGACGTTGCCGCCGCGGCCGCACATTAGTCCCATGCCGACTCTAATCATCCTGATGATCGCGACTGCGATTGTCGTCTCACTATGGAATGCGAATCGCGCCGCCGCCGAACGCGCGGAGGCCGTGGGGCGCGACGCGTGCCGGGCTGCGGGCGTGCAATGGCTGGACCAGAGCGTGCATGCCATCGCCTGGCGCCTGTACCGCAGCGACAGCGGCTGGCTGGGGATGGAACGTACGTTCCGCTTCGACTACTCGATCCATGGCGATGATCGCCACGTGGGCCGCATGGTGTTGCAGGGGGAGCGGCTCGTATCGTTCAGCGGTCCGGTGAATTCGGCACCGGTGACGCTGCATTCGTCCGGCGAGTGACGGCGGCTTACTTCACCACGCGCAGGAACGGCCCGCCGGGACGCGGTTTGGGCGAATCGGGGCCAGCGGGGTCGTCGCCTCCTTCATCGCCACCATCCGCGGCAGCGGCGTCCGGGACCGCGCTGAGCGTCGGGCGACCGCTGGCCGACGTTACAGGAGGCATCTCTTCCTCGGCGACGACGTCATCGGCGTCCGCGTCGCCCTCACCGGGCAGCATGTCTTCAGGCAAGGCCATGCCCTGCCCGGTTTCACGCGCGTAGATCGCGAGCACGGCGCTCACCGGCACGGACACCGCTTGGCTCACACCACCAAAGCGGGCGCTGAAGCGGATCAGTTCATTGGTCATTTCCAGCCGCGCGACGGCCCGCTCGGCCACGTTGAGCACGATGCGCCCGTCCTTGACGGCATGCAGCGGCACCTGCACACCGGAACGGGTGGCGTCCACCAGCAGGTGCGGGGTCATGCCGTTGTCCGCGATCCATTCGTACAGGGCCCGCAGCAGGTACGGGCGGTGGCTGGTCATCGGCGGAAACTGGTCTGTCATGCACGCAGTGTAGCGTCGCTGCCCCGGGGCGGCGACGCCTGCGTGCACTCAAAAACAAATCAGCCCGGCAGGTCGCGCAGGCGGCGCTCCTGCTCCGTCAGGCTGCGGGAGAAACCCGGGCTGCGGAAGATCCGGTTGCCGTAATCCTCGATGGCCTTGCCGTCCTTGGGCAGCGGCACGCCCAACGCGTCGAGGCGCCAGATGATCGGCGCCATGGCGCAGTCCGCCAGGCTCATTTCCGGATTGAGGAAGAACTTGGAGGCCTTGAACAGCGGCACGGAGGCGGTGAGCAGCTCCTTCAGGCGCTTGCGGCCGGCATCGGCCTGGGCCTTGTTGCCCAGCTGGATGGCCTGTACCTGCGGCACCCAGTCGATCTCCAGGCGCAGCATCGCCAGGCGAAGGCGCGCGCGGGACAGCGGATCCACCGGCATCAGCGGCGGATGCGGATAACGCTCGTCCAGGTATTCGCTGACCACGCTGGCCGCGTACAGGACCAGCTCGCGCTCCACCAGCGTGGGCACGGAGTGATAGGGGTTCAGGTCAACGAGGTCTTCCGGCGGGTTCTGCGGGTCGACCGGCACCAGGTCGTAGGTGACGCCCTTGGCGGCCAGGACCAGGCGGACGCGATGGGACAGCACGCAATCCGTTGCGGAGAACAGGGTGAGGGCATTACGCATTCTGGGGCTAGCCGCCATCATCGACCTCGCTGTGGACCGGGTTCCGCCGGCCGCAAGACGCTATCCACCCCGTGTGGACAGTCGCCAACGTCCGAGCCTAACGCTTTTTCCACATTTGCCACATCCCCCCCACTCGGGGCCAGATGTGCAAAGGCCCGCTCGAGGCGGGCCTTTGCGCTGGGACGTCGTCAGTGCTCGACGTCGCGCCAGTATTCGTGCTTCAGCAACCAGGCCAGGAAGGTCAGGAACGCCAGGAACAGGATGACCCAGACGCCGATCTTCTCGCGCTTGAGGGCTGCCGGCTCGCCGGCGTACTCGAGGAACGCGGCGATGTCGCGCGCGGTCTGGTCGAACTGCTGCGCGTCCTGCACCCCCGCCTGGGTCACCGTCAGACCCAGCACCGGGCGCTCGCCGGTGGCATCGGGCTTGCCGAACTCGGCGTGCTGCAGGCCCTGCAGCTCCCACAGCACGTTGGGCATGGAGGCGTTGGGGAACAGCTTGTTGTTCCAGCCCAGCGGACGGGTTTCGTCCAGGTAGAACGACTTCAGGTAGGTGTACACCCAGTCGCTGCCACGCACGCGGCTGATCAGGCTCAGGTCCGGCGGCTGCTTGCCGAACCACTGGTTGCCCTGCGCCTCGGTCATGCTGACCTGGACCTGTTCACCGAACTTGGCGCCGGAGAAGTTGAGGTTCTTCATCACCTCGTCTTCGGTCAGGCCCAGATCCTCGGCCATGCGCGAGTAGCGCAGGTACTTGAGCGAGTGGCAGCCCGAGCAGTAGTTCATGTACAGCTGGGCGCCACGCTGCAGCGAGGCACGGTCGTTGAGGTCGGTGCCCGCCTGCTGCACGTCGCCGCCTGCGGCCGCGAAGGCCGAGACCGAGACCAGCAGGCCGGCGGCGAAGACCGCGAGCTTGTGGAAGGGGTTCACCCGCTTCGAAACAGTTGCGTTAGTCATGCATCGTCACCCGTTCCGGCACCGGCTTGGTCTTGTCGAGCTTGGTCCACAGCGGCATCGTGATGAAGAAAGCGAAGTAGTAGAAGGTCAGCACGCGACCCACCTGGGTTTCCACCGGGTCGGTACCCGGGCCGGCGCCGATCTTGCCCAGCCAGATGAAGCTCGCGGCGAAGGCCAGCAGCAGGCCCCACGACAGCAGGCCGCGGTAGCGGTAGGACTTGACCTTGGAGCGATCCAGCCACGGCACCGCGAACAGGATGGCGATCGCCGAGAACATCACGATCACGCCGCCCAGCTTGTCGGGAATGACGCGCAACATCGCGTAGTACGGGGTGTAGTACCAAACCGGCTTGATGTGGGCCGGGGTCACCAGGCGGTTGGCCTCGGTGAAGTTGTCATGCTCCAGGAACCAGCCGCCGAACGCCGGGGCGAAGAAGATGACGAACGCGGCCAGGATCAGGAAGAAGCCGACGCCGACCAGGTCCTTGACCGTGTAGTACGGGTGGAACGGAATGGCGTCCTTGGGCTTGTTGGCATCCCAACGGTTGCCCTTCGGACCCTTCTTGACGTCCACGCCATCCGGGTTGTTGGAGCCCACTTCGTGCAGGGCGCCCAGGTGCAGGACCACCAGCAGCAGCAGGACCAGCGGCAGCGCGATGACGTGCAGCGCGAAGAAGCGGTTCAGGGTGGCATCGCCCGGCAGGTAGTCGCCCATGATCCATTCGACCAGGCCGTTGCCGATGACCGGGATCGCGCCGAACAGCGAGATGATCACCTTGGCGCCCCAGAACGACATCTGGCCCCACGGCAGCACGTAACCCATGAAGGCCTCGGCCATCAGCACCAGGTAGATCAGCATGCCGAGGATCCACACCAGTTCGCGCGGCTTCTGGTACGAGCCGTACATCAGGCCGCGGAACATGTGCAGGTACACCACGATGAAGAACATCGAGGCACCGGTGCTGTGCATGTAGCGGATGAGCCAGCCCCACTCCACGTCACGCATGATGTATTCGACCGACGAGAATGCTTCGGCCGCGGACGGCTTGAAGTGCATCGTCAGGAAGATGCCGGTGACGATCTGGTTGACCAGCACCAGCAGCGCGAGCGAGCCGAAGTAGTACCAGAGGTTGAAGTTCTTCGGCGCGTAGTACTCGGTCATGTGCTTGCGGTACGCGGGCATCATGCCCGGTGCACGCTCGTTGACCCAGTCCATCACGCCATTGGCGGTACGGGTGAAGATGTTCGCCATGGCTTACGCAGCCCCCTGCGGATCGACGCCGATGATGATGGTGTTGTCATCGGCATAGTGGTGCGGCGGCACGACCAGGTTGGTCGGCGCCGGAACGCCCTGGAACACGCGACCGGCCATGTCGAACTTCGACTTGTGGCACGGGCAGAAGTAACCGCCCTTCCACTCCGCGTCGAACGGCTCGGGGCGGATCTCGGCCTTCATCTCCGGCGAGCAGCCCAGGTGGGTGCACAGGCCGACCAGCACGGAGATCTCCGGCTTGATGGAGCGCAGCTCGCCGGTGATGTAGCCCGGCTGCTGGTCCTTGTTGTCGGACTTGGGGTCGCGCAGGTGGCTGTCCAGCGTCGGCAGCGCGTCCAGGATCGCCTTGGAACGCTTGACGATCCAGATAGGCTGGCCGCGCCACTCGAAGATCAGGCGCTGGCCTTCGGCCAGGGCGCTGATGTCGGCGGTCACCGGAGCGCCTGCCAGCTTGGCACGGGCACTCGGATTCCAGGACTTGATGAACGGCACCGCCGCAAAGCCGGCCCCGACCGCACCGACCACAGCCGTGGTCGCGGTCAGGAAGCGGCGGCGTCCCGTGTTTACAGGATCGTTGACCCCTTGGTTGGCCATTCGGCACTCCGCAAAGCTTAGTAACGAAGTTTCACCACAAAGCCGCCGCCACTGGCGACGGCTCGCGGCTCAAAAGACGGGGAAGTGTAACGGAACGGTGAACGGCAGGACAATCCGCAGCAGGCGCGAACGCCTTGCCGGGGCGATCACCGTCACATAACACTCGTGGCCGTGCCGCCCCCTGGGGTTACTGCATGCCACCGGCGGCGCTGCGATAACGGTCGGCCAGCACCCCGACGCGTTGCACGTAGCGCTGGGTCTCGCTGTAGGGCGGGACGCCCTTGTATTTGTCGACTGCGCCTTCGCCGGCGTTGTAACCGGCCGCGGCCAGGGTCAGATTGCCGTTGAAGCGCTTGAGCAGCCACGCCAGGTACTCGACACCGCCGTGGATGTTCTGCGAGGCATCGAAGGCATTACCCACGCCAAACCGGCGCGCGGTGGCCGGCATCAACTGCATCAACCCCTGCGCCCCCACCCTCGACAGGGCGTTGGGGTTGTAGGCGGACTCGGCATGGATGATCGCGCGGACGATCGCCTCGTCCACCCCGAACTTGCTGGACGCCGCCCGGATCTCGTCGCGATAGGCCTGGGTGTTGAGCCGGACCGAGCCGAAATTCACGCCGGGCTTGGCGCTGCAGGCGAAGCAGGTCTCAATGTAGCTGTACTTGATGGTGCGGACCGCCACGGCGCGGGCGCCACCGCGCGGCGGCCGGCTGGAATAGTGGCGGACGCCGTCCTGCATGTAGGAATAGACCTGCCCGCGAACCACCCGACCACCGCCGGACGGCGTCCGCTGCGGCGCCGTGGCCGCGGTGGGGCCGGACAGGCTGGAGGTCGCGGCGGCGGTTTCCGCCTTGGTCGACCCACTGGCCGGGGAGCCGACCACGGGGTTGGCCGGGGTCGCATTGCCAACGGAGACGGGCGCAGGCGCGGATGCGCGACGGGACTTGGACGCTCCGGAATACGCGCTCACCGCCGTGCACTTGGCGCCGGGAACACGCTTGCTGGAGTAGCTCCGGCCGCCGTCGGTCGTCTCGCAGCGGTACACGGTGCCGGCCACCGCGGGTGCGGTTGCGAGCAGCGCGATGACCCCCAGCGTCAGGATGCTCCCCTTCATCGGCCCGAGTGTCCCCCGTCCCGAGGGCATTTGCCAAGTCATTGGTCGAGAAACGGGACGCAGGGTGGGTTCCGGCCTCCACCCCCTCCGACCGTTGCAGTAGACCGCCCCACCGCCCCGGACGGATCGGTGGAGGCGCCACGGGAAACGGCCCGGCGGAGTACGGCGCGGCGCCCCCCGGGGCGAACCGGTAAACTACCCGGCCTTCCGGCGCGGATTAACCGCCGCCCCTCCCGGACCTGACCATGACCACCGACACCGCCCTCCCCGGCCAGCCGACGGCTGCCGCCGCCCCGACCGCTTCCGCCCCCGCCCTGCCGGCCCGCGGCAAGCTGTTCATCGAAACCCACGGCTGCCAGATGAACGAGTACGACTCGGCGCGCATGGCCGACGTGCTGGCCGCCGCCGAAGGCCTGGAGCTGACCGACGACCCGGCCGAGGCCGACGTGGTGCTGGTCAACACCTGCTCGATCCGTGAGAAGGCGCAGGACAAGGTGTTCAGCCTGCTCGGCCGCTGGAAGCAGCTCAAGCAGGGCGACAAGCCGGTGCTGATCGGCGTCGGCGGCTGCGTGGCGTCGCAGGAGGGGGAGGCCATCGTCAAGCGCGCGCCTTACGTGGACCTGGTGTTCGGCCCGCAGACCCTGCACCGCCTGCCGGAGCTGATCCAGGCCAAGCGCGAGACTGGCAAGGCGCAGGTCGACATCTCCTTCCCCGAGATCGAGAAGTTCGACCGCTTGCCCGAGCCGCGTGCCGACGGCCCGAGCGCGTTCGTGTCGATCATGGAAGGCTGCAGCAAGTATTGCTCGTTCTGCGTGGTGCCCTACACCCGCGGCGAGGAGATCAGCCGGCCGTTCGAGGACGTGCTGGTGGAAGTGGCGGAGCTCGCCGCGCAGGGCGTGCGCGAGGTGACGCTGCTGGGCCAGAACGTCAACGCCTATCGAGGCCCGATCGCGGGTGAGGATGGCGCCGAGCCGGAACTGGCCGACCTGGGCCTGCTGATCCGCGCCATCGCCGAGATCGACGGAATCGACCGCATCCGTTTCACCACGTCGCACCCGCTGGAGTTCAGCGACTCGCTGATCGAGGCCTACCGCGACGTGCCCAAGCTGGCCAACTTCCTGCACCTGCCGGTGCAGGCCGGCAGCGACCGCATCCTCTCGGCGATGAAGCGCGGCTACACGGCGCTGGAGTTCAAACAGAAGATCCGCAAGCTGCGCGCGGTACGGCCGGACATCTCGATCTCGTCGGACTTCATCGTCGGCTTCCCGGGCGAGACGGATGCGGATTTCGAGAAGACGATGAAGTTGATCGAGGACGTGGGTTTCGACCAGTCTTTCTCGTTCATCTACTCGCGCCGCCCGGGCACGCCTGCCGCCGACCTGGAAGACACGGTGACGAGCGAGGAGAAGCACGCGCGCCTGTCGCGCCTGCAGGCCACGATCAATGCCAATGCCGCGAAGATCTCACAGGCGATGGTGGGCAGCACGCAGAAGGTGCTGGTGGAAGGGCCATCGAAGAAAAACCCGAACGAGCTGACCGGCAAGACCGAGAACATGCGCTCGGTGAACTTCCCGGCGCCGGCGCGGCTGGTGGGGCAGTTCGTGGACGTGGTGATCACCGAGGCGCTGAGCAACTCGCTGCGCGGACGGGTAGCTGGAGTCGGCTGAGTTCGAGGGCCCGGGGCTGGGCCCCGCGGGGCATTGCTTTTCCCTCGGTCGGGGCATCCTGCCCCGACTCGGGCGCGCGCCATCCCGCGGAACCCATCCCCTCGGAAACTCGGTTCTGAGGGTGGAGATAAAGCAAAACCTACCCTCGATCAGTCCAGCCGCTTGCGGAAACGCGCGATCGCGAGCGTCATCATCACGGTGGTGAAGACCAGCAGGGCGAGCACGTCGGGCCACAGTTCCGGCAGGGTGGCGCCGCGCAGCATCACGCCACGGATGAGGCGCAGGAAATGGGTGAGCGGCAACACCTCGGCCAGCCACTGCACCGCCTTCGGCATGCCGCTGAACGGGAACATGAAGCCCGACAGCAGGATCGATGGCAGGAATACGAAGAACGTCATCTGCATCGCCTGGAACTGCGACTTTGCCTTCGTCGAGATCAGCAGACCCAGGGTGAGGTTGGCGACGATCAGTAGACCTGCGGCGAGGTAGACGTCCAACAGGCTGCCGCGCACCGGCACCTTGAACAGCCATAGGCCCAGTGCAAGCACCACAGTGGTCTGCACCAGGCCGATGGCCACGTACGGCAACACCTTGCCGATCATCAGTTCCGCGCTGCTGATGGGCGTGGCGATGAGCAGTTCCATGTTGCCCCGCTCGCGCTCGCGCACGATGGCCACGCCGGTGAACAGCACCATGGTCATCGTCAGGATCACGCCGATCAGCCCCGGCACGATGTTCACCGCCGAACGGCGCTCGGGATTGTAGAAGCTGACCACGCTGATCGGTCGGGTTGGCGGCGTGGAGGCTCGTGGCCCGGTCACCGCGGTGGGCACGATCACCGTGGAGACACCCTCGACGGGCAATTGCGCGAGTTGCGCCGCCGCGCCCTGCACCGCGGTGTCGCTGCCATCGACCAGCACCTGCGCGACCTCGCGGCCGTCGATGCGCCGACGCTCGAAGTCCGGCGGCACGTGGATGCCCACGGCGATCTCGCCGCGTTGCAGCCATGCCATCAGTTGCTCCGGCGTGGCGGCATCGGCCACGGGCGCGACCACCCCGGTGGCCAGCATGTCCATCACCAGCGCCCGCGAGCCTGCGGTGCCGGCCTCGTCGGCGATGCCGGCCGACAACCCGCGTACGTTGGTGTTGATTGCATAGCCGAACAGGGCCAGTTGCAGCACCGGCACAAGGATGATCATCGCCAGGGTGATGCGGTCGCGACGCATCTGGCGTAGCTCCTTGGTCATCACCGCGAGCAGGCGACGCAGGTTCATGCCACCTCCCGCGCGGGGCCCCGTTGCGTGGAAGCGACGAACACGTCCTCGAGGTTGGGCTCGGTGGACGTGACGTTGGCCCGTACGCCTTCGCCGTGCAATGCATCGCGGACGCGGGCGGCACCCTCGCCTACTGCAGCACCAGCCAGCAGGACGCGGACCGTGTTCCCGATCTGGGCGGCGCTGACGACGCCCGGCACACCCACCACCACCTGTTGTGCCCGACGCGGCTGATCGGCATCCACGCGCAGCACGCGCGCCTCCAATGCTGCCGTGAGCGTGGCTGGCGTGCCGTCGGCCACCAGCACGCCGCGGTCGAGGATGGCCAGGCGATGGCAGCGCTCGGCTTCGTCCATGTAGTGGGTGGAGACGAGCAGCGTGGTACCGGCGTCGGCCAGTTCGAAGAGTTTCTCCCAGAAATCGCGGCGCGACTCGGGGTCGACGGCGCTGGTGGGTTCGTCAAGGAAAAGCAGCTCCGGTCGATGGACCACGGAACAGGCCAGGGCAAGGCGCTGCTTCTGGCCGCCGCTCATCGTGCCGGCCAGCTGCCGGCTGCGATCCTGGAAGTGGTATTGCTGCAGCAGCTCGTCGATGCGACGGCGCGCGTCGTGCCGCGACAGTCCCTGCACCGTGGCCATGAACTCAAGGTTCTCGTGCACGGTCAGGTCTTCGAACAGCGAGAACCGCTGGGTCATGTAGCCGATGCGCAGGCGCAGGGCCTCGGCTTCGCGCGGGATGTCCAGCCCGAGCACGCGGACGTTGCCGGCCGACGGGGTCAACAGGCCACAGAGCATGCGGATCGTGGTCGACTTGCCCGAGCCGTTGGGACCAAGGAAGCCGTAGACATGGCCGCGCGGCACATCCAGGTCAACCGCATCAACGGCCACCAGGTCGCCGAAGCGCTTGGTCAGGCCGCGGGTACGGATGACGACCTGGGCGTCGGCCTCAGTCACGGGGAGGCAACCCTTCGAACGACACCCGCACCGGCACGCCGGCCGGCAGGTCGGCGGCATCCGCGCCGAGGGCCACTTCGGCCAGATAGCTCAGACGCGCGGCGTCGTCACCGACGAGGGCGTAGTACGGGGTGTAGGTGGGCTCGCTGCGGATCATGCGGACGGTGCCGGACAGCGGCTCGGCACGGCCGTCAACGTGCACACGCACGCGGGTGCCGACGGCGACGCCGGCGCGCAGCGGCTCGGGCACGTAAATCCGCGCGTACGGTGCGTCGCCTACCAGCAGGATGGCCAGCGGCGCGCCCACGGGGGCCTGGTCGCCCAGGCGGTACGGCAGGCTGTCGATACGGGCTGCGCGTGGGGCGAGCACCACCAGCTTGTCGAGTGTTGCCTGTTGCGCAACGACCTGCGCGCTGGCCGCGCGGGCGGCAGCTTCGCCCTGGGCGATCTGCTCCGCGCGCGTGCCATGGCGCAGCTCGTCCAGTGCCGCACGGGCAGCGGCCACCTGGGCACCCGCCTGGCTGGCGG
>NZ_AVPU01000043.1 GCF_000768355.1 Lysobacter daejeonensis GH1-9 | reverse complement strand
CGGCTTGGTGCGCTCGAACTTACCCTTTGCCATTGTCCTATACCTCTAATTTTGGAAACTGTTGATTCTTGGTAGAGCCATGGCCGGCATCAGCCGGCCCGGTCTCAGCCCTTCTTGATGACCGCTTCGGCGATGTTGGTCGGCGCTTCGGCGTAATGGTCGAATTCCATCGAGAACGTCGCGCGGCCCTGCGACATCGAACGCAGCGAAGTCGCGTAGCCGAACATTTCACCCAGCGGAACCATCGCGGCGATGATCTTGCCCGACGGGCTGTCGTCCTGGCCCTGCAGCAGGCCACGGCGGCGGCTCACGTCGCCCATCACGTCACCGACGTATTCCTCGGGGGTGACGATCTCGACCTTCATCATCGGCTCAAGCAGCACCGGATCCGCCTTGGCGAAGCCCTGCTTGAACGCCATCGACGAGGCGAGCTTGAACGCCATTTCCGACGAGTCGACGTCGTGGTACGAACCGAACACGAGCTTGCACTTGACGCCCACGACCGGGAAGCCGGCCAGCGGACCGCTGGTGATGGTCTCGCGCAGGCCCTTCTCGACCGCCGGGATGAATTCCTTCGGAATCACGCCGCCGGTGATGTCGTTGACGAACAGGAAGTCGTTCTCGACATCCGGGTTGGCCTTGTCGGCTTCGGTCATCGGCGACAGCTCGATCACGACGTGACCGTACTGACCCTTACCACCGGACTGCTTGGAGTGCTTGTAGTCCGACTTGACGTCCGACTTGCGGATCGTCTCGCGGTACGCCACCTGCGGCTTGCCGACGTTGGCTTCAACGTTGAACTCGCGCTTCATGCGGTCGACGATGATGTCCAGGTGCAGCTCGCCCATGCCGGCGATGATGGTCTGGCCCGACTCCTCGTCGGTGCGCACGCGGAACGAGGGGTCTTCCTGGGCCAGACGGCCGAGGGCGATACCCATCTTTTCCTGATCCGACTTGGTCTTCGGCTCGACCGCCATCGAGATCACCGGCTCCGGGAACACCATGCGCTCCAGGGTGATGATGTGGTCCTGGGCGCACAGGGTGTCACCGGTGGTGACGTCCTTCAGGCCCACGGCCGCGGCGATGTCGCCGGCGCGCACTTCCTTGATCTCGTCGCGCTGGTTGGCGTGCATCTGCAGGATGCGGCCCACGCGCTCCTTCTTCGACTTGACCGGGTTGTACACCTGGTCGCCGGAGTTGAGCACGCCCGAGTAGACGCGGAAGAAGGTCAGCGAACCGACGAACGGGTCGGTCATGATCTTGAACGCCAGCGCCGAGAACGGCTCGGTGTCGGACGCCTTGCGGGTGTCTTCCTTCTCGTCCTCGTCGATGCCCTGGACCGGCGGACGGTCGGCCGGCGACGGCAGCAGGTTGATCACGCCGTCGAGCATGGCCTGCACGCCCTTGTTCTTGAACGCGGTACCGCAGAA
Organism: Lysobacter daejeonensis GH1-9; assembly: GCF_000768355.1. Classification (GTDB taxonomy): domain Bacteria; phylum Pseudomonadota; class Gammaproteobacteria; order Xanthomonadales; family Xanthomonadaceae; genus Aerolutibacter; species Aerolutibacter daejeonensis. Next base: position 13,603 of record NZ_AVPU01000043.1, on the reverse strand, counting down.
GACCGGCACGATCTCCACGCGCAGGGTGCGCTCACGCAGGCCGGCGATGATCTCGGCTTCGGACAGCTCGCCCTCGTTGAGGTACTTGTCCATCAGCGCCTCGGACGCCTCGGCGGCGGCCTCGACCATGAAACCGCGGGCCTCTTCGGCCTTGGCCTGCAGATCCGCCGGGATGTCGCGGTATTCGAAGGTGGTGCCCTGCGAAGCGACATCCCAGTGGATGGCCTTCATCTTCAACAGGTCGACCACGCCTTCGAAGCCGTCTTCGGCGCCGATCGGCACCTGCATCGGGACAGCGTACGCGCCCAGGCGCGACTTCAGCTGCTCGACGACCTTGTCGAAGTTGGCACCGGTGCGGTCCATCTTGTTGACGAACGCCATGCGCGGCACGGAGTACTTGTTGGCCTGGCGCCACACGGTCTCCGACTGCGGCTGCACGCCGCCCACGGCGCACAGCACGAACACCGCGCCGTCGAGCACGCGCAGCGAACGCTCGACTTCGATGGTGAAGTCAACGTGGCCCGGGGTGTCGATGATGTTGAAGCGGTGCTCGGGCAGCGACTTGTCCATGCCCTTCCAGAAGGCCGTGGTGGCCGCGGAAGTGATGGTGATGCCGCGCTCCTGCTCCTGCTCCATCCAGTCCATCGTCGCGGCACCTTCGTGCACTTCGCCGATCTTGTGGCTGACGCCGGTGTAGAACAGGATGCGTTCCGACGTGGTGGTCTTGCCGGCATCGATGTGGGCCATGATGCCGAAGTTGCGGTAACGCTCGATGGGAGTGGTGCGAGCCACGGGACCCTCTCGTAAGTTTTGTGAATTCCAGATGGCCGGATGCCGCCTCGGGGGCGGCCTCCGGTTCGCGTGACGGCGTAATGCCGCCGCGTCAGCGCTTCTGCGCCGTGGGCGCCCCGCGACTTCTCAGCCTGCGGGGCGGTCCATCACCAGCGGTAGTGCGCGAACGCCTTGTTCGCGTCCGCCATGCGGTGGGTTTCTTCGCGCTTCTTGATCGCGCCGCCGCGGTTTTCCGAAGCGTCGATCAGCTCTGCAGCCAGCTTGCGCGGCATGCTGTTCTCGCCACGCTTGCGGGCCGACTCGATCAGCCAGCGCATTGCCAGCGCCATGCGGCGCGACGAACGCACTTCGACCGGAACCTGGTAGGTCGCGCCGCCGACGCGGCGGGACTTGACCTCGACCGACGGCGACACGTTGCCGAGCGCCTTCTCAACCAGCTCAAGGGCGTTCGGGTTCTTCTCGCCGATCACGTCCATGGCGCCGTAGACGATCTTTTCAGCGATCGACTTCTTGCCGCTCTGCATGACCATGTTGATGAAGCGGGCGATCGTCTCGCTGCCGTGCTTGGGATCGGGCAGGACCGAACGCTGGGGGGTGGAGCCTTTACGCGACATGTTGCGTACCTTTCGTCAAATCTTGATCGGGCAGCCCGCCGGAACGGACCGCGCTGTGGGAGCCGTCGCTTAGGACTTCGGACGCTTGGCGCCGTACTTGGAGCGACGCTGGCGACGCTTGGCGACACCGGCGGCGTCGAGCGAGCCGCGCACGGTGTGGTAGCGCACGCCCGGCAGGTCCTTCACACGACCGCCGCGGATCAGCACCACCGAGTGCTCCTGCAGGTTGTGGCCTTCGCCGCCGATGTACGAAATGACTTCGTAACCGTTGGTCAGACGCACCTTGGCCACCTTGCGCATAGCCGAGTTCGGCTTCTTCGGGGTGGTGGTGTACACGCGGGTGCAAACGCCACGACGCTGCGGGCAGTTCGCCAGCGCCGGGGAAGCGCTCTTGTAGGTTTCAGGGTTGCGCGGCTTGCGCACCAGCTGATTGATAGTCGCCATCTGGAGCTCTTGTGGTGAGGGGCCGGGAAGGCCTCCGCGGGAAAAACGAACGGCCAGCCGGATGCTTCCGGCCAACCGAGACGAAAAAGTATAGCCCGCGTCGGACGTTACCGTCAACGCGGACTAAACCAGTATCCGGACGCCAGCCCCGAAAGGCCGGCCACCGGAAAATCTGCGATCCCGCCCGTCCTGGGCCCAACACGAGGCGCTTCCTGCGACCTCATTTGGTGATCTGGGGCGGTGCATTAAGGCACCGCCCGGGTTAACGCCGGGATTGTACCCGGTTTTACTCGGCCGTGGAATCCTCGCCCGCGACATCGGCGGCCTCGGCCACCTCGGTCACGGCCGGACCCGCCAACACCTCAAGCTCGGAGTCGGTCAGGCCCGAGGCGTTCTTGCGGCGCTGGCTGTGGTACGCCAGGCCGGTACCCGCCGGGATCAGGCGACCCACGATCACGTTTTCCTTCAGGCCGCGCAGGTTGTCGCGGGTACCGCGGACGGCCGCCTCGGTCAACACGCGGGTGGTCTCCTGGAACGAGGCCGCCGAGATGAACGACTCGGTCGCCAGCGAGGCCTTGGTGATGCCCAGCAGGACCGGATCGTACTTCGCCGGCATCTCGTTGCGGCCCAGCACGCGGGCGTTCTCCTCGACCAGGCGCTGGCGCTCGACCTGCTCGCCGTGCAGGAACTTGCTGTCGCCCTGCTCGGTGATCTCGACCTTGCGCAGCATCTGGCGAACGATCACCTCGATGTGCTTGTCGTTGATCTTCACGCCCTGCAGACGGTAGACGTCCTGGATTTCCTTGGTCAGGTACACCGCCAGCGGCTCGACACCCAGCAGGCGCAGGATGTCCTGCGGGCTCGGCTCGCCGTCCACCACGGTCTCGCCCTTCTCCACGTGCTCGCCTTCGAACACGATGATCTGGCGGTACTTGGGGATCAGCTCTTCGTGCTCGTTGCCATCCGTGTCACGGATGATCAGGCGCTGCTTGCCCTTGGTGTCCTTGCCGAAGCTGACGATACCCGAACGCTCGGCCAGCACCGCCGGGTCCTTCGGCTTGCGGGCTTCGAACAGGTCGGCCACGCGCGGCAGACCACCGGTGATGTCGCGGGTCTTGGACGCTTCCTGCGGGATCTTGGCGACCACGTCACCCACGCCCACCGGGGCGCCGTCCTGCAGGTTGACGATCGAGCGCGGCGGCAGCAGGTACTGAGCCGGCAGGTCGGTACCCGGGATCTGCAGGTCCTTGCCCGCCTTGTCGACGATGCGGACGATCGGGCGCAGGTCCTTCGCCGCCGAACCACGACGCTTCGGATCGGTGATCTCGCGCGAGGCCAGGCCGGTCAGTTCGTCGGTCTTCTCGATCACGGTCACGCCATCGACAAAGTCGATGAAGCGGATGAAACCGGCGACTTCCGACACGATCGGGTGGTTGTGCGGATCCCAGTTGGCCACGGTCTGGCCAGCCTTGATCTCGGCACCGTCCTTGACGCTGACGGTGGCACCGTACGGCAGCTTGTAGCGCTCGCGCTCGCGACCATGCGGATCGAGGACCGACAGTTCACCCGAGCGCGACACGGCCACGCGGTGGCCCTGGTTGTGCTCGACGAACTTGAGGTTGTTGTACTTGATCGAACCGGTGGTCTTGACCGTCACGTTGTCGATGGCAGCCGCACGCGAAGCCGCACCACCGATGTGGAACGTACGCATGGTCAGCTGGGTACCCGGCTCACCGATCGACTGCGCGGCAACGACGCCGACCGCTTCACCGTGGTTGACCAGGTGGCCGCGGCCGAGGTCGCGACCGTAGCAGTGCGAGCACACGCCGAACGAGCTTTCGCAGGTGATGGTCGAGCGGACCTTGATGGCCTGCACGCTGGCGTCTTCCAGCTTCTGCACCCAGGCTTCGTCGAGCAGCGTGTTGCGGGTGACGATCGGATCCTCGTCGTTGCCCGGCAGGAACACGTCCTCGGCCACGACGCGGCCCAGCACGCGGTCGCGCAGCGGTTCGACCACGTCGCCGCCTTCGACGATCGGGGTCATCATCAGGCCTTCGACCGTGCCGCAGTCGGTTTCGGTGATCACCACGTCCTGCGCCACGTCGACCAGGCGACGGGTCAGGTAACCGGAGTTCGCGGTCTTCAGCGCGGTATCCGCCAGGCCCTTACGGGCACCGTGGGTCGAGATGAAGTACTGCTGGACGTTCAGGCCCTCGCGGAAGTTCGAGGTGATCGGCGTTTCGATGATCGAGCCGTCCGGCTTGGCCATCAGGCCGCGCATGCCGGCCAGCTGGCGGATCTGCGCCTGCGAACCACGCGCGCCGGAGTCAGCCATGATGTAGATCGAGTTCATCGACTTCTGGTCGACGACCTCGCCCTTGGCGTTCTCGACCTTCTCGGTGCCGATGGTGTCCATCATCGCCTTGGCCACGCGCTCGTTGGTGCGCGACCAGATGTCGACCACCTTGTTGTAGCGCTCGCCTGCGGTGACCAGGCCCGACTGGTACTGCTCCTGGATTTCCAGCACCTCGGCTTCCGCCTCGGCCAGGATGTCCTTCTTCTCGTCCGGGATGGTCATGTCGTCGATGCCGATGGACACGCCGGCACGCGTTGCGAACGCGAAGCCGGTGTACATCAGCTTGTCGGCGAACACCACGGTGTCCTTCAGGCCGAGCATGCGATAGCAGGAGTTGATCAGGCGGCTGATGTTCTTCTTGGTCAGCTCGACGTTGGCCAGCGCGAACGGCAGCCCCTCCGGCAGGATCTCGCGCAGCAGGGCGCGGCCGACGGTGGTGTCGACGATGGAGGTCTTCTGCTCGAAGGTGCCGTCCTCGTTCTTCACGCGCTCGGTGATGCGCACCTTGATGCCGGCATGCAGCTCGATGACGCGCTTGCCGTCATGGTCGTTGGTGTCGTACGCGCGCTTCACTTCGGCGACGTTGGCGAACACCATGCCCTCGCCCTTCTTGCCGACGAGCTGGCGGGTCATGTAGTACAGGCCCAACACCACGTCCTGCGACGGCACGATGATCGGCTCGCCGTTGGCCGGCGACAGGATGTTGTTGGACGCCATCATCAGCGCGCGCGCTTCCAGCTGGGCTTCCAGCGAGAGCGGCACGTGCACGGCCATCTGGTCACCGTCGAAGTCGGCGTTGAACGCCGTACACACGAGCGGATGCAACTGGATCGCCTTGCCTTCGATCAGCACCGGCTCGAACGCCTGGATGCCGAGGCGGTGCAGGGTCGGGGCGCGGTTCAGCAGCACCGGGTGCTCGCGGATCACCTCTTCGAGGATGTCCCACACCTCGGCCTCTTCACGCTCGACCAGCTTCTTGGCGGCCTTGATCGTGGTGGCCAGGCCGCGACGCTGCAGCTTGGCGAAGATGAACGGCTTGAACAGCTCCAGCGCCATCTTCTTCGGCAGGCCGCACTGGTGCAGCTTGAGGTACGGACCAACCACGATGACCGAACGGCCCGAGTAGTCGACGCGCTTGCCGAGCAGGTTCTGGCGGAAGCGACCCTGCTTGCCCTTGATCATGTCGGCCAGCGACTTGAGCGGGCGCTTGTTGGTGCCGGTGATGGCGCGGCCGCGGCGGCCGTTGTCCATCAGCGCGTCGACCGATTCCTGCAGCATGCGCTTTTCGTTGCGCACGATGATGTCCGGGGCGTTGAGCTCCAGCAGGCGACGCAGGCGGTTGTTGCGGTTGATGACGCGGCGGTACAGGTCGTTCAGGTCGGAGGTCGCGAAGCGGCCGCCGTCCAGCGGGACCAGCGGACGCAGGTCCGGCGGCAGCACCGGCAGCACGGTCATGACCATCCACTCCGGACGGTTGCCGGACTCGAGGAAGGCCTCGACCAGCTTGATGCGCTTGGTGAGGCGCTTGAGCTTGGTCTCCGAACCGGTGGAGGCGATCTCCTCCTTCAGGGTGACCATCTCCGACTGCAGGTCGATGGTGCGCAGCAGGTCGTAGACCGCCTCGGCGCCCATCGCGGCCTCGAAGTCGTCGCCGTGCTCCTGGCGGGCCTGCATGTACTGCTCTTCGGTCAGCAGGTTGCCGCGCTCGAGCGGGGTCAGGCCCGGCTCCGTCACCACGTAGGCTTCGAAGTACAGGATGCGCTCGATGTCACGCAGGGTCATGTCCAGCATCAGGCCGATGCGCGACGGCAGCGACTTCAGGAACCAGATGTGCGCGACCGGCGATGCCAGGTCGATGTGGCCCATGCGCTCGCGGCGCACCTTGGCCAGCGTGACCTCGGTGCCGCACTTCTCGCAGACCACGCCGCGGTGCTTCATGCGCTTGTACTTGCCGCACAGGCACTCGTAGTCCTTGATCGGTCCGAAGATGGCGGCGCAGAACAGGCCGTCACGCTCCGGCTTGAAGGTGCGGTAGTTGATGGTTTCCGGCTTCTTGACTTCGCCGAAGGACCACGAACGGATCAGGTCCGGCGATGCCAGTGCGATCTTGATGGCGTCGAAGTCGAGCGCCGGTCGCTGCTGGTTGAACAGGTTCAGCAAATCTTTCATTTCTTTTCTCCAGTCCGGAGGAATTCGTCGAGGGGCTGTGGATTACCGACTGCGTGGCCAGGGGAGCGCGCGTCACGCTGCACTCCCCTGCCCCCGGATCAGTTCTCTTCCAGCTCCATGTTGATCGCGAGCGAGCGGATTTCCTTCACCAGCACGTTGAAGGACTCCGGCATGCCGGCGACCATCTCGTACTCGCCGTCGACGATGTTCTTGTACATCTGGTTGCGGCCCTGCACGTCGTCGGACTTCACCGTCAGCATTTCCTGCAGGGTGTAGGCCGCGCCGTAGGCTTCCAGCGCCCAGACTTCCATTTCACCGAAGCGCTGGCCGCCGAACTGCGCCTTGCCGCCCAGCGGCTGCTGGGTGACGAGCGAGTACGGACCGGTCGAGCGGGCGTGCATCTTGTCGTCCACCAGGTGGTTGAGCTTCAGCATGTGCATGTAGCCCACCGTCACCTTGCGGTCGAATGCCTCGCCGGTGCGACCGTCGTACAGCGTGGTCTGGCCGCTGGTCGGCAGGTCGGCGAGCTCCAGCATGCGCTTGATCTCGGCCTCGGCCGCACCGTCGAACACCGGGGTCGCCATCGGCACGCCGTCGGTGAGGTTGTTGGCCAGCACCAGCAGCTCCTCGTCGGAGAACTGGGTCAGGTCAACGCGCTCGCCGTGCAGCTTGCGGTCGTGGTTGTAGATCTCGTCGAGGAACTTGCGCAGTTCGGCGACCTTGGTCTGGGCCTCGAGCATGCGCTGGATCTTCTGGCCCAGGCCCTTGGCGGCCCAGCCCAGATGCACTTCCAGCACCTGGCCGATGTTCATACGCGAAGGCACGCCCAGCGGGTTCAGCACGATGTCGACGGTCTGGCCGTCGGCCATGTACGGCATGTCCTGCACCGGCACGATGTTGGACACCACGCCCTTGTTGCCGTGGCGGCCCGCCATCTTGTCGCCCGGCTGGATACGGCGCTTCACGGCCAGGAACACCTTGACCATCTTCAGCACGCCCGGGGCGAGGTCGTCGCCCTGCATGATCTTGGCGCGCTTGTCGGCGAAGCGCTTCTCGAACTCGTCCTTGTGGACGTCGATCTGCTTCTGCGCGCGCTCGATCGCCTCGATGGCGTCGTCGTCCTTCATGCGCAGGCCGAACCAGTCCTTCTTGGACAGGCCGTCAAGCACCAGCGAGGTGACGGTTTCGCCCTTCTTCAGGCCGGCACCACCGTTGGCCACCTTGCCCACCAACTGCGAGCGCAGGCGGTCGTAGATGGCGGCCTCGAGGATGCGGTACTGGTCGTCGAAGTCCTTCTTGACGCGCTTGATCTCGCTCTCTTCGATCTGGCGCGCGCGGGCGTCCTTCTCGATGCCGTCGCGGGTGAAGACCTGCACGTCGATGACCACGCCGTCCATGCCCGGGGGCACGCGCAGCGAGCTGTCCTTAACGTCGGAGGCCTTCTCACCGAAGATCGCACGCAGCAGCTTCTCTTCCGGAGTCAGCTGGCTCTCGCCCTTCGGCGTGACCTTGCCGACCAGGATGTCGCCTGCGCGGACTTCCGCACCGATGTACACCACGCCGGACTGGTCGAGGCGGTTCAGCGCCTGCTCGGACACGTTCGGGATGTCGGCGGAGATCTCCTCCGGCCCCAGCTTCGTGTCACGCGCCTGGACGGTCAGCTCTTCGATGTGGATCGTGGTGTAACGATCTTCCTTCACCACGCGCTCGGACAGCAGGATCGAGTCTTCGAAGTTGTAGCCGTTCCACGGCATGAACGCGATCAGCATGTTCTGGCCCAGGGCCAGCTCGCCGATGTCGGTCGATGGGCCGTCGGCCAGCACGTCGCCACGCGCCACCACGTCACCGACCTTCACCAGCGGAGTCTGGTTGATGCAGGTGTTCTGGTTGGAACGGGTGTACTTGATCAGGTTGTAGATGTCGACGCCGGCGTCGGTCTCGCCCGAGATCTCGCTCTCGTTGACCTTGACCACGATGCGGCCCGCGTCGATCTGCTCGATCACGCCACCACGCTTGGCGTTCACGGTCACGCCCGAGTCGCGCGCCACGGCGCGCTCGATGCCGGTACCGACCAGCGGCTTCTGCGACTTCAGCGTCGGCACGGCCTGGCGCTGCATGTTCGCGCCCATCAGTGCGCGGTTGGCGTCGTCGTGCTCCAGGAACGGTACCAGCGCGGCCGCGACCGACACGGTCTGCATCGGCGAGACGTCCATGAAGTGGATCTCGCTCGGCGGCTTCAGCAGGTTTTCACCCTGGAAGCGGCAGTTCACGAACTGCGAGGTCATCACGCCCTTCTCGTCCTGCGGCGCGTTGGCCTGGGCGATGACGTACTCGTTCTCTTCGATCGCCGACAGGTACTCGACGTCGTCGGTGACGCGGCCGTCCACGACCTTGCGGTACGGCGTCTCGAGGAAGCCGTAGCGGTTGGTGCGGGCGAACACCGCCAGCGAGTTGATCAGGCCGATGTTCGGGCCTTCCGGCGTCTCGATGGTGCAGACGCGGCCGTAGTGCGTCGGGTGCACGTCGCGCACTTCGAAGCCGGCGCGCTCACGGGTCAGGCCGCCCGGGCCGAGGGCCGAAACGCGACGCTTGTGCGTCACTTCCGACAGCGGATTGTTCTGGTCCATGAACTGCGACAGCTGCGAGGAGCCGAAGAACTCCTTGATCGCGGCCGCAACGGGCTTGGCGTTGATCAGCTCCTGCGGGGTCAGGCCTTCGGACTCGGCCATCGACAGGCGCTCCTTGACCGCGCGCTCGACGCGGACCAGGCCCACGCGGAACACGTTCTCGGCCATTTCACCCACCGAGCGCACGCGACGGTTGCCCAGGTGGTCGATGTCGTCCACCACGCCACGGCCGTTGCGGATCTCGGTCAGGACCTTGATCACATCCAGGATGTCCGAACCGGTGCACTGCTCGCGCAGGCGCGCGGACTCTTCGTCCTTGCGGTCGGCGAAGTACTTGCTGTCGTACAGCACCGACGCGCCCTCGGTCTCCTTGCGACCCAGGCGGCGGTTGAACTTCATGCGACCCACGGCCGACAGGTCGTAGCGCTCGAAGGTGAAGAACAGGTTATGGAACAGGTTCTGCGCGGCGTCCTTGGTGGGCGGCTCGCCCGGGCGCATCATGCGGTAGATCTCGACCAGCGCGTCGAGCTGGGTCTTGGTCGCATCGATCCGCAGGGTGTTGGAGATGTACGGACCGCGGTCGAGGTCGTTCACCCACAGGGTGCCGACCGACGCCACGCCGGCCTTGCGGAACTTGGCCAGCTGGTCCTCGGTGATCTCGTCGTTGGCATTGGCCAGCAGCTCGCCGGTGTTGGCGTCGACCACGTCATGCGACAGGATGCGGCCGACCAGGTAGCTGTCCGGCACGGCCAACGCGGCGATGCCGGCGGCCTCCAGCTGCTTGGTGTGGCGCGCGGTGATGCGGCGGCCGGCCTCGACGATGACCTTGTCGCCATCGGCCAGGTCGAAGTCCAGGGTTTCGCCACGCAGGCGCTCCGGCACCAGCTCCAGCTGGACGCCTTCCTGCGGATCGATGTGGAAGGTGTTGACCTCGAAGAACTCGCGCAGCATCTCCTCGTTGGTGTAACCGAGGGCGCGCAGGAGCACGGTCACCGGCAGCTTGCGGCGACGGTCGATACGGGTGAACAGGCCATCCTTCGGGTCGAACTCGAAGTCCAGCCACGAGCCGCGGTAAGGAATGATGCGCGCGCTGTACAGCAGCTTGCCCGAGCTGTGGGTCTTGCCACGGTCGTGGTCGAAGAACACGCCCGGCGAGCGGTGCAGCTGCGAGACGATGACGCGCTCGGTACCGTTGACGATGAAGGTGCCGTTGTCGGTCATGAGCGGAATCTCGCCCATGTAGACTTCCTGCTCCTTCACGTACTTGATGGCCTTGGTGCTCGACTCGCGGTCGTAGATCACCAGGCGCACGGTCACGCGCAGCGGGGCGCCGTACGACAGGCCGCGGTTGCGGCACTCGCGTTCGTCGAAGGCGGGCTCGCCGAGCTTGTAGCCGACGTATTCCAGCGCGGCATTGCCGCTGTAGCTGGCGATCGGGAAGACCGACTTGAGGGCGGCGTGGAGGCCCTTGTCGTCGCGCTTGGCCGGATCCTTGTTCTCCTGCAGGAACTCGCGGTACGAGTCGACCTGGATGGCCAGCAGGAAGGGCACTTCAAGGATGGACCGGCGCTTGCCGAAATCCTTGCGGATGCGCTTCTTTTCGGTGAACGAGTACGTCGTCATGGGGAGCTACCGCCTCGGTTTTGTTGTACGAGGGCCGCTGTGGCGGACCTCGGGCGGGCCGCGCGTCCGCGACCCTGGGGGAACGAAGAACTGTCAGTTGGAAGCCGCGGGTATTGCCGGCACCCGCACGCCTTCTGCTGCTGCTTCCAACTACCAACTCGGTTGGGTTTCCTGCCTGCCGCCGGGCACGCCCGATCGCAGGACTTCAACAACGGCCAAAGGCCGGGGCCTTGCGGCCCCAGCCTTGGGTGGTCGCCAGTGGTGGCCGGCGACGCAAGTACTGCTTACTTCAGCTCGACGGTCGCGCCGGCGGCCTCGAGTTCCTTCTTGAACTTGTCGGCGTCTTCCTTCGAAGCGCCTTCCTTCACCACGCCACCGGCCTCGGCCAGGTCCTTGGCTTCCTTCAGGCCCAGGCCCGTGATGGCGCGAACGGCCTTGATGACCTCGACCTTCTTGGCGCCGGCATCCTTCAGGATGACGTTGAACTCGGTCTGCTCTTCAACCGGGGCAGCGGCGGCGGCCGGGCCGGCGACCATGACCGGGGCGGCGGCGGTGACGCCGAACTTCTCTTCGATGGCCTTCACCAGCTCCATCACTTCCATCAGCGACTTGGCGGCGATGGCGTCGACGATCTGCTCGTTGGACAGGGACATTGTAATTACCTCTGGAAAATTGATCTTACGAATCGATTAGTTGAGTCGCGGTCGCGAATCAGGCTTCGGCGGCAGCTTCGGCGGGGGCGGCTTCGCCACCACCCTGCTTGTCGGCGATCGCCTTGACGGCACGGGCGAACATCGTGGCCGGCTCGGCCAGGACGCGGGCCAGCATGGCCAGGGCCTGTTCGCGGGTCGGCAGCGACGCCAGCACTTCGACGTGCTCGGCCGGCAGCAGCTTGCCTTCCACCGACACGAGGCGCGGCTTGAGCTTGTCGTTGCCCTTGGCGGCTTCCTTGATCAGACGACCGGCAGCGCCGGGTTCTTCCAGCGAGAACGCGTACAGCAGCGGACCGGTCAGGGCGTCCTGGACGACCTCGAACTCGGTACCGGCCACGGCGCGCGACGCCAGCGTGTTCTTGACAACCTTCAAGTACACGCCGGTTTCGCGAGCCTTCTTGCGCATCGCGGTCATCTGGCTGACCGTGGTGCCCGCGTACTCGGCTGCGACCAAGGAGTGCGCCTTGGCGGCGATTTCAGCCACCTCTGCGACTACATCTTGCTTCTGGGACAGATTGAGAGCCATTGCACTCCTCCAATTGAATTCCGCTTACGGCTCCTGCCGCGTGCGGTCCTGGGCGACACCAGTCCGTGGCGTCGGGGATGCCTTTCGGCATCCCGGTGGTGGCCACTCCAGAAAGATTTTCCAGAAGGCACCATCTACGCAGGTCGACCCGGAGGTCCGGATTAAGCAGCCCCGCTTCCACCGACGGCGATTCCCTGCCATGTCGAGCTTCCGTGCCCGTCGCCGGTAGGCGCTGACCGCACCTGCGGTCTTTGACGGCGGCCGCCCCGACCGGAGCCGGAGCGGTGCCCTCAAAAACATGGACCGGGGTTGCCCCCGACCCGACCCGCCCCGCGAACGGAGCGGAATGAAATGAATTACTTCAGGTTCAGCGACGACTGGTCGACGGTGATGCCAGGACCCATGGTCGAGCTGATCGACACCTTCTGCAGGTACTGACCCTTCGAGGTCGCCGGCTTTGCCTTGATCAGGTCAGCCAGCAGGGCCTGCAGGTTGTCCTTCAGCTTGCCGTCTTCGAAGTCCGCCTTGCCGATGGTGCAGTGGATGATGCCGGCCTTGTCGGTGCGGTAACGGACCTGGCCACCCTTCGCGTTCTTCACCGCTTCGCCCGGGTTCGGGGACACGGTGCCGACCTTCGGGTTCGGCATCAGGCCGCGCGGGCCCAGGACGGTACCGAGCTTACCGACGACGCGCATGGCGTCCGGGGTGGCGATGACCACGTCGTAGTTCAGGTCGCCGGCCTGCATCTTCTCGGCCAGGTCGTCCATGCCGACGGCCTCGGCGCCAGCGGCCAGGGCTTCGTCAGCCTTGGCACCGGCCGGGGCGAACACCGCCACGCGCACGGACTTGCCGGTACCGGCGGGCAGCACGGTCGAACCACGGACCTGCTGGTCGGACTTCTTGGCGTCCACGCCCAGGCGCACGGCGACGTCGACGGACTCGACGAACTTGGCCTTGGTGGCGGTCTTGATGATCTTGATCGCGTCCTCGAAGGCGTACGACTTGCCCGGGACAACGGCGGCCTTGATGGCCTTTTCGCGCTTGGTCATTGCCATGTCTTAACCCTCCACCACCAGACCCATGCTGCGGGCGGAACCCGCAATCGTCTTCACCGCCGCTTCGAGATCGGCCGCCGTCAGGTCGGCTTCCTTCTGCTGGGCGATGGCTTCGAGCTGGGCGCGGGTGACCTTGCCCACCTTCTCGGTGTTCGGGCGCTTGGAACCGGAGGTGATGCCGGCAGCCTTCTTCAGCAGCACCGTGGCCGGGGTCGACTTGGTGACGAAGGTGAAGGTACGGTCCGAGTAGGCCGTGATGATGACCGGGGTCGGCAGACCCGGCTCGAGCTTGGAGGTCGCGGCGTTGAACGCCTTGCAGAACTCCATGATGTTCAGGCCGCGCTGACCCAGGGCCGGACCAACCGGCGGCGACGGGTTGGCCTGACCGGCCTTGACCTGCAACTTGATGTAACCGACTACTTTCTTAGCCATTTTTCTGTCTCCGGGTGCGAACGCCTGGACGTCAGGCTCCCCATCGCGCCGGGAAAATCACGTGTCCCGACATCACGTTTTGCTTGCACAGGCAGCCGCCAAGCGGCGGCTGCAACTCCCACGGCGACCTGCCCGGGAGAGCGAGCCGCACATGATAGCAGGGTTTTGGCGTCACTGCAGGGCACGGCCCGACAGGATCGGACGGCACGACTTGCCGGGAACAGCCAGATTGGCGGCGCCAGAAAGGCTGCG
>NZ_AVPU01000073.1 GCF_000768355.1 Lysobacter daejeonensis GH1-9 | reverse complement strand
TCAGGCCTTCTCGACCTGCCCGAATTCCAGCTCGACCGGGGTCGAACGGCCGAAAATCAGCACCGCGACGCGCAGGCGGCTCTTCTCGTAGTTGATCTCTTCGACCACGCCATTGAAATCGTTGAACGGGCCATCGATGACGCGGACCATTTCGCCCGGCTCGAACAGCACCTTCGGACGCGGCTTCTCCACGCCTTCCTGAACGCGGTTCAGGATGGTGGCGGCCTCGTGGTCGGCGATCGGCAGCGGCTTGTCGGCGGTACCGCCGATGAAGCCCAGCACCTTCGGCGTTTCCTTGATCAGGTGCCAGCTCTCGCTGTCCATGCGCGGAATGCCGTTCTCGTCGTGGGTGGCGATCTGCACCAGCACGTAGCCCGGGAAGAACTTACGCTCGGAACGGCGCTTCTGGCCGGAGCGCATCTCCACGATTTCCTCGGTCGGCACCAGCACATCGCCGAACTTGTCCTGCATGTCCGCACGTACGATGCGGTCACGCAGCGCCTGCGCCACCGACTTCTCGAAGCCGGAATAGGCGTGGACCACGTACCAGCGCTTGTTGCCTTCGTTCGTCACGTCGCTCATCTCCTCAGCGCCCCAGCAGCCACTTGACCGCGGCCTGGATGACCACGTCGAAACCGGCCAGGATCAGGCTCAGCACGGCGACGGCGATCATCACCACCCACGTCGTCTGCATGGCTTCCTGGCGCGTTGGCCAGACGACCTTGCGCAGTTCGAACTTGGACTCCGAGAGGAACTCCCGGGTCTGCACGCCCTTGGCGGTCAGCAGGAACACGCCCGCGCCGGCCACCAGGCCGCCCACGACGAGCAGCGCGCGCAGGGCACCCGCCCAATCGCTGAACCAGCTGTACCCGAACAGGCCAGCGGCAACCAGCAGGATCGCGACGACATACTTGACGATGTCACCGGCGTTGGCGGAATTGGGTTGTTGGACGTTGCTGTTCATCCGACTCGTCGCACGCCCGCCGTGGCGGGCGCGTTGTCTTGAGGGAAGTCCAGCCACTGGGGCCGGGCTCTTGCGGACAGGCCCGCTACCAGGTGGCACGCCAGGAGGGACTCGAACCCCCAACCTGCGGTTTTGGAGACCGCTGCTCTGCCAATTGAGCTACTGGCGTATCGACTGGTTCCGAAAACAGCGAAGGCGGCAACCGCCGCCATCGCCCTTCCTTCTCCCCGGCGACATTCGACCCTTGGGCCGAATGATCGACGGGAGTCAACTCGGCAGCGAACTGCCGCGTCAACAGGTCTTACTTGAGGATCTTGGCGACGACGCCCGCGCCGAC
>NZ_AVPU01000041.1 GCF_000768355.1 Lysobacter daejeonensis GH1-9 | reverse complement strand
CCGCAGCGCGCCGCAGGCCCGCCACCGCGTCCGGCCGACCGGAGCGTCAGCCCGCGCCAGGGCGGCCTGAGCCGCGCGCCCTTGGTGGCCATGACTTTGGCCACGCGGGTAGCGCGGAGGGGGTGTGCTAGCGTCCGGGGTTTACGTTGCCCGTACCGGAGAACCCATGACGCCACTGTCGAAGGCCTGCCAGCACCTGGTCGCCGCCGCCGGCTTCGCTGCCGTCGCCACCGTGGGTTTTGCCCACGCCAAGGAGACCGCGATGACCGACCCCTACGCCTGGCTGGAAGACGTCGAAGGCGAACGTGCCCTCACCTGGGTCAAGCAGCAGAACGCCAAGGCCGAGGCCGAGCTGGCGACCTCGCCCGCGTTCAAGCAGCTTGAAGGCGACATCCGCGCCATCCTCGATTCCACTGCCAAGATCCCAGCCGTGGAGAAGATCGGGCCGTACTACTACAACTTCTGGAAGGACGCGCAGCACCAGCGCGGCCTGTGGCGCCGCACCACGCTGGAGGAGTACCGCAAGGCCGAGCCCCAGTGGGAGACCGTGCTCGACCTGGATGCGCTGAACCAGGCCGAGGGCGAGAACTGGGTGTGGCACGGTGCGCAGTGCCTCAAGCCCAAGTACGAACGCTGCCTGATCGCGCTGTCGCGCGGGGGCGCCGACGCCGACGTCACCCGCGAATTCGACCTCACCGCCAAGGCCTGGATCAAGGATGGCTTCTTCCGTCCCGAGGCCAAGGGCGGCCTGAGCTGGATCGACCAGGACAACGTCTACGTCTACACCGACTTCGGTGCAGGTTCGATGACCTCGTCGGGCTACCCGCGCGTGGTCAAGCAGTGGAAGCGCGGCACGCCGCTGTCCGCCGCCAGCGTCGTGTACGAAGGCAAGACCGACGACATGTACATCGCGGGCGTGCATGACGACACCGTCGGCTACGAGCGCGACTTCGTCAGCCGCACCCTGGCGTTCTACAACGACGAGCTGTACCTGCGCGGCAAGGGTGGCCAGCTCACCAAGATCGATGCCCCCAATTCGGCCAACAAGGGCGTGCACAAGGAGTGGCTGCTGCTGGAACTGCGCGAGCCGTACAGCGCCGGCGGCCAGACCTACGCGGCGGGCAGCCTGATCGCCACCAAGTTCGATGACTTCATGGCCGGCCAGCGCGTGTTCACCACGCTGTTCGCGCCGACCGAGCGCACCTCGCTGGCCAGCTACAGCTGGACTCGCGACCACCTCGTGGTCAACGTGCTGGAGGACGTGAAGAACCGCATCAGCGTGCTGACCCCGCCGGCCGCCGACGCCGCGCAGGGCGCCGCATGGGCCAGCGCGCCGATGGTGGGGGCGCCGACCATCGGCACCGTGGCCGTCGGCGCCGTGGATGCCGACGAGAGCAACGCGGTGTGGATGACCGCCACCGACTACCTGACACCGACCTCGCTGTCGCTCGCCGAACTCGGCCAGGCACCTGAAGTGCTGAAGACCAACCCGGTGTTCTTCGACGGCAGCAAGCACGTGGTCGAGCAGCACTTCGCCACCAGCAAGGACGGCACCAAGGTCCCGTACTTCATGGTCAAGCCCAAGGGCCTGAAGCTGGACGGCAAGACCCCGACCCTGCTGTACGGCTACGGCGGCTTCGAGATCGCGCTGACCCCCAGTTACAACGCCGGCGCCGGCAAGGGCTGGCTGGAGAAGGGCGGCGTATACGTGGTTGCCAACATCCGCGGTGGCGGCGAGTACGGCCCGCGCTGGCACCAGGCCGCGCTCAAGGCCAATCGCCACAAGGCCTATGAGGATTTCGCCGCGGTCGCCCAGGACCTGGTCGCGAAGAAGATCACTTCCGCCAGGCACCTGGGCATCCAGGGCGGCAGCAACGGTGGCCTGCTGACCGGCAACATGTTGACCCAGTACCCGAAGCTGTTCGGTGCGGTGGTGGTGCAGGTGCCACTGCTGGACATGAAGCGCTACAGCCACCTGCTGGCCGGCGCGTCGTGGATGGCCGAGTACGGCAACCCCGACACCGCCGACTGGGAGTTCATCCAGACCTTCTCGCCGTACCACCTGTTCGACGCGAAGAAGCAGTACCCGCCGACCCTGTTCACCACCTCCACCCGCGATGACCGTGTGCACCCGGGCCATGCGCGCAAGATGCATGCCTTGATGTCCGACGCAGGCAAGAACGTGCGCTACTACGAGAACATCGAGGGTGGTCACGGTGGCGCGGCCAACAATGCGCAGGCCGCGCACATGAGCGCGCTGGCCTACACCTTCCTCTGGAACCAGCTGAGCGAGTGAGCCGGCGCCGTGAGGCATTGACGTGACACCGCAACGGGCGCCTCCACGGGCGCCCGTTGCTTTTGACTAGGATGGACCCCATTCCATGAAGCCCACTTCCCTGATCCTGGCGGCCACGCTGCTCATGACCACCACCCCCAGCCACGCCGGTACCGCCGGCCGTCCCGACCTGCCCACCGCGCCCGATGCCGCCAAGAAGCCGCACGTGGTCAAGGCCCCGCACGGCGCCCAGCGCAATGACGAGTACTACTGGCTGCGCGACGACAAGCGCAAGCAGCCGGAGATGCTGGCCTATCTCAACGCCGAGAACGCCTACGTCGATGCGGTGATGGCGCCGCTCAAGCCGCTGGAGGATGCGCTGTACGAGGAGATCGTCGGCCGCATCAAGCAGGACGACAGCTCGGTGCCATACCGCGAGCGGGGCTGGTGGTACTACAGCCGCTTCGCCACCGGCCAGGATTACCCGATCCACGCCCGCCGCAAGGATGCCGCCGGCGCCAACGCCGCCACCGTGCTCAAGGCCAGCGAAACCCCCGATGCCGACGAGCAGGTGCTGCTCGACGTCAACGTCATGGCCCAGGGCAAGGACTACTTCAGCGTTGGCGACTTCGAGGTCAGCCAGGACAATCGCCTGCTGGCCTGGGCCGAGGACGCAGTGGGCCGCCGCCAGTACACCATCCGCATCAAGAACCTCGACACCGGCGAGGTGTACCCCGACACCATCAGCGGCGTCTCGCCCAACCTGGTGTGGGCCGACGACAACAAGACCCTGTTCTACGTCGAGAACGACCCGGAAACGCTGCTCACCGTGCGCGTGAAGAAACACGTGCTGGGCACCTCGGCCGCGCAGGACGTGCTGGTGTACGAGGAGAAGGACGACAGCTTCTACATGGGCATCGGCCGCACCCGCGACGACCAGTACATCTGCATCGGGGTGGAAAGCACGGTGTCCAGCGAGTCGCGCTGCGCACCGGCCGCCAACCCGGAGACCTTCACCGTGCTGGCGCCGCGCCAGCGCGACCTGGAGTACCAGGCCGACCACCACGGCGGCCGCTGGGTGATCCGCACCAACGCGCCGGGCGCCGACGGCAAGCCCGCCTCCAACTTCAAGCTGATGACCGCGCCGAGCAACGCGACCTCGCGTGCGCAGTGGCAGGAGTGGGTCGGCCACCGCGACGACGTGTTCATCGAAGGCTTCGAGCTGTTCGACGGCTTCAGCGCGATCAGCGAACGCAGCAACGGCCTGGAGCGCCTGCGCCTGCTCAGGCCCGGCGGCAAGGAGGAATACGTGAGCGTCGACGAGCCGGCCTACAGCATGGGCCTGTCGACCAACTCCGAGCACGACACCGACTGGCTGCGTTACACCTACACCTCGCTGACCACGCCCGCGACCACCTACGAGGTCAACACGAAGACGGGTGAGCGTCGCACGCTCAAGCAGCAGCCGGTGCTGGGCTACGACCCGGCCAAGTACACCACCGAGCGCGTGTGGGCGACGGCGAAGGATGGCACCAAGGTGCCGGTATCGCTGGTGTACCGCAACGGCTTCCGCAAGGACGGCAGCGCACCGCTGCTGCAGTACGCCTACGGCAGCTATGGCAATTCCATCGATCCGGGCTTCAACCTGCCGGTGGTGAGCCTGCTCGACCGCGGCGTGGTCTACGCCATCGCCCATATCCGCGGCGGCCAGGAGATGGGCCGCAAGTGGTATGACGACGGCAAGCTGTTCCACAAGAAGAACACCTTCACCGACTTCATCGACGTCACCGACTTCCTGGTCAAGGAAGGTTATGCGGCCAAGGATCGCGTGGCGGCCTACGGCGGCAGTGCCGGCGGCCTGTTGATGGGCGCGATCAGCAACATGGCGCCCGACCGTTACCGCGTGATCCTGTCGCAGGTGCCGTTCGTGGACGTGGTGACCACCATGCTCGACCCGTCGATCCCGCTGACCACCAACGAGTACGACGAGTGGGGCAACCCTGAGCAGAAGGACTACTACGACTACATGCTGTCGTACTCGCCGTACGACAACCTCACCGCGCAGGCCTATCCGGCGATGTTCGTGGGCACCGGGCTGTGGGACTCGCAGGTGCAGTATTGGGAGCCGGCCAAGTACGTGGCGCGACTGCGCGACCTGAACACCTCGAAGCTGCCGGTGCTGTTCCGCACCAACATGGATGCGGGGCACGGTGGCAAGTCGGGTCGCTTCCGCCGCTACCGCGAGCTGTCGGAGATGTACGCGTTCCTGCTGAGCCAGCTGGCGGTGCCGACGGTGGTGCCGGTGGTGGCCGGCAAGTAACGCTGGCCCGCAGGTGGCGGACGCGAAGCCCGCTACGCCACCTGCCCGGACGCGCAGACGCGATATTTCGCCGTTGCAGCGGTGCTGCGGTTTCTTGCCGCATACTTTGCCCATGAGCGACCAGCCCCCAGACGACGCGCACCTCGGCCGTTTCCGCTGGGCCTGGTTGCTGCTGGCCTACGCCAGCCTCGGGTTGGGGCTGGTCGGGGTCGTGGTGCCCGGACTGCCGACCGTGCCGTTCGTGCTGCTGGCCGCGTTCGCCGCCGCGCGCGGCTCCAAACGCCTGCACGGGTGGCTGCATGCCCATGGCCAGTTCGGGCCGATGATCCGCGACTGGGAGCGCAGCGGCGCGGTCAGTCGCCGCGCCAAGCGGCTGGCGATCTCGATGATGATCGTCTGTGCCCTGATCATGTTCGCCACCGCCCCGGCCTGGTGGATGGCGGCCCTGGGCAGCGCCATCATGGCGGTGGTGGCCACCTGGCTGTGGATGCGGCCTGAACCCTGACGCCGTGCCATTGAGCCGCTTCCGTGGCGCGCTACACTGCGCACATGAAGCTGAAGACCGCCATGTTGTTGATCGCGCTGTCGCTGCCGCTCGCCGGTTGCGGCAACAAGGGCCCGCTGGTGCTGCCGCAGGCGCCCGTGCCGGTGGACGAAACGGCGCCCGTGGAGGCGCCCGTGGACGAGGCCCCGGTCGACCCGGTACCTGAGGACGCGACCACGCCAGACCCGGCCGCGACCGATGCTTCGGCGCCGCCGGCCGCTGCCGATCCGGACCCGGTGCCTGCCACGCAGGACGGCGATGGCTGACATCCGCGCCAACGGCCTGCGCTTCAGCAAGATGCACGGCGCCGGCAATGATTTCGTCGTCATCGACCTGCGCGACGGCACGCCTGCACCGGATGCCGGGTTGTGCCGGCTGCTCGGCGACCGACACCGTGGCGTGGGCTGCGACCAGATCCTCACCGTGGAGCCGCCGCGCGCCGCCGGCTCGGTGGCCAGTTATCGCATCTGGAATTCCGATGCCAGCCCGTCGCAGCAGTGCGGCAACGGCGCGCGCTGCATTGCCGCATGGCTGGTGCGCGACGGCGCTGCGCCCGCGGATGGGCCGTTCAACCTCGACAGCCCGGTCGGTACCCACGCCGTCACCGGCCTCGGCGAAGGCCGCTTTGAAGTGGTGATGGGCGTGCCCGACTTCGTGCCGGCGCACGTGCCGCTGCTGGGCTTCGAGCAGGCGCAGGACACCTATCTGCTGGATCTGGACGGTACACCGGTGTTCTTCGGAGCGGTGTCCATGGGCAACCCGCATGCGGTGCTCGAGGTCTCCGATGCGGCCACCGCTGATGTCTCCATGATCGGCCCTGCACTGCAGGCGCAGCCGGCGTTTCCCGAATCGGCCAACATCGGCTTCGCCCAGGTCGAGGCCTTTGACCGCATCCGCCTGCGCGTGCACGAGCGTGGCGCGGGCGAGACCCTGGCCTGCGGCAGCGGTGCCTGCGCAGCGGCCGCCGTGCTGATGCGCCGCGGCCGCGTGGGGCGTGACGTGGCCGTCGCCTTGCCGGGTGGCGAACTGCACATCCGGTGGCCCGCCGATGATGTTCCGCTGGCGATGGCCGGCCCCACGGCTTTCGTCTTCGAAGGCCAACTGACCGAGAGCGCGACACCATGACCGCAACCGTTGAGCAGCTGGGTGCCCACGAAGTCGCCGCGTGGCTGCGTCGCCACCCGCGGTTCCTGCAGCAGTTTCCCGACCTGGCGATCAGCCTGGTGGTGCCGCGCGACGAGGGCCCGGCGGCGTCGCTGGCCAGCTATCAGCTCGAGGTGCTGCGCGACAAGAACCGCGAGCTCGCGCGCCGCCTGCAGGATCTGTTCGGCAACGCCCAGGAAAACGAACGCCTCAGCGTGCGCACCCACCAGCTGACGCTGGCGTTGATGCGCCAGGGCAACGCCGCCGACACGCTGCGCGCGATGGCGGCCTCGCTGGCCGAGGACTTCAACGGCGACCTGGTGCGCCTGGTGCTGTTCAAGCCGGTGGCCGGGCTGGACGAGGCCGAGTGGTTGCAGGTGATGCCGGCCGATGACGCGCGCCTGCAGTCGTTCCGTGATTGCCTGGACTCGGGCGAGCCGCTGTGCGGACGCCTGCAGCCGGAAAAGCACACCGCGCTGTACGGTCCGCGTGCCGACGAGGTGCAGTCCACCGCGTTGCTGCCGTTGCCGGGCATCGGCCTGGTGGCCGTGGGCAGCCGCGATCCCAACCGCTTCTTCCCCGGCATGGGCACGCTGTTCCTGCGCATGATGGGCGAGTCGCTGACCGCGGCGTTGGCGAGGTATGCGGACTGATCTGCCGGTGATGGCGTGGCTTGGTGCGCAGGCGCGCCGTGCCGGCCGCCGTCGCATGAACGTGCGGGGACACTGACGTGGCTGCCGCTGCCGTCGACGACTTCCTTGCCTACCTGACGGTGGAGCGGCGCATGTCCGCGCACACCATCGACGCCTACCGCCGCGACCTGGATGCGTTGTCGCAGTGGTGCGAAGCGCAGGGCGCTGGCGTATTGGATCTGCATGCCGAGCAGTTGCGCGCCTTCATCGCGACCGAGCATCGCCGCGGGTTGTCGCCCAAGAGCCTGCAACGCCGACTTTCCGCGTGTCGCAGCTTCTATGGCTGGCAGGTGCGTCACGGCCGGCTGGCGGTCAGTCCCGCCGCCGGGATCCGTGCGCCCAAGGCGCCCCGCAAGCTGCCGCAGGTGCTCGATCCGGATGAGGTGAAGGCGCTGGTGGAGGTGCCGACCGATGCGCCGCTGGGCCTGCGCGATCGCGCATTGCTTGAACTGTTCTATTCCTCCGGGGTGCGCCTGAGCGAGCTGTGCGCGTTGCGTTGGCACGACCTCGACCTGGCCGGCGGCCTGGTCACCGTACTGGGCAAGGGCAGCAAGCAGCGCAGCGTGCCGCTGGGCTCGTACGCCCGCAATGCGTTGCACGAATGGCGTGCCTCCACGGGCGCGACCGGCGATGCGCCGGTGTTTCCGGGGCGCGGTGGCGCTCCGATCACCCCGCGCGCGGTGCAGTTGCGCCTGCGTCAGCTGGCGCAGCGCCAGGGCCTGTTCAAGCGCGTGCATCCGCACCTGCTGCGCCACAGTTTCGCGAGCCACATCCTGGAGTCCTCCGGTGACCTGCGCGGCGTGCAGGAACTGCTGGGTCATGCCGACATCGCCACCACGCAGATCTACACCCACCTCGACTACCAGCACCTGGCGAAGGTGTACGACGCGGCGCATCCGCGGGCCAAGCGGAAGGGGTGATGTTGCTGTCTGCTTCACCCTTGGCACGGGGCGGCAGGTCGATGACTCCGATTCAATTCGCTCCGGCCCGCCGCAGCGCGGCGGGCGTTCGTCAGGCCGCGGACCATGGTCCGCAAGCGGGCCCTCCTCACCCCCGATACTCGCTCGGTTGAATCGCGGTCATCGACCTGCCTTGGACGGCTTGATGGTGGTTCGCCAACAGCAACGGGGTAGATGAGTCTCAAGCGCCTGTTGGTCGTTTCTCATCGGTTGCGGAAAGCTATCGGGCGGAAGCGGATTCCCATCGCAACCGAGCGAGTATCGGGGGAGCGAATTGCGATGGGAATCCGCTTCCGCCGCCCGACGGTTCGCTCGGCGCAGGGCGGTCAGTCAAGAACAACAACGACGAAGCCATCCCAACCAACGGCACCCCACCCTTGAGGGGGCACCAACCCACCCCCATCCATGGGTTTCCTCCCCCAGGAAGGTCCCCATGGACCCGAGCCAGAATCCAAACGTCTTCCACGCCACGACCATCGTGTCCGTGCGCCGCGGCGGCCGCGTCGCCGTTGCCGGCGACGGCCAGGTCACCCTCGGCGCCACCGTGATGAAGGGCAACGCACGCAAGGTGCGCCGCCTTGGCCGCGATAGCCAGGTGATCGCCGGTTTCGCCGGCGCCGCCGCCGATGCATTCACCTTGTTTGAGCTGTTCGAGGCCAAGCTGGAGAAGCACGGCCAGCTGACCCGCGCCGCCGTGGAGCTGGCCAAGGATTGGCGCACCGAGCGCCGTCTCGGCAAGCTCGAGGCGCTGCTGGCAGTAGCCGATCGCGAGACCTCGCTGATCATCAGCGGCACCGGTGACGTCATCGAGCCCGAGGACGGCATCATCGCCATCGGCTCCGGCGGCATGTACGCGCTGTCGGCGGCGCGTGCGCTGATGGCGCACACCCAACTCGACGCCCGCACCATCGCCACCGAGGCGATCGGCATCGCCGGCGACGTCTGCATCTACACCAACCGCAACGTCGTGGTGGAGGAACTGTGAGCATGAAGCCCGATACCAGCAGCGCCACCATGACCCCACGCGAGATCGTGCAGGAGCTGGATCGCCACATCGTTGGCCAGCAGCAGGCCAAGCGCGCGGTGGCCATCGCGCTGCGCAACCGCTGGCGCCGCATGCAACTGGCACCTGACCTGCGCAACGAGGTGATGCCGAAGAACATCCTGATGATCGGTCCCACCGGCGTGGGCAAGACCGAGATCGCGCGGCGCCTGGCCACGCTGGCCAACGCGCCGTTCGTGAAGGTCGAGGCCACGCGCTTCACCGAGGTCGGTTACGTGGGCAAGGACGTGGAGCAGATCGTGCGCGACCTGGCCGACACCGCGGTGAAGCTGTACCGCGAACAGGCCAAGGTGCAGGTGCGCACGCAGGCCGAGGAACGCGCCGAAGACCGCATCCTCGATGCACTGCTGCCCCGTCGCGTGACCGGCATCGGTTTCGATCCGCAGGTCGCGCAGGCCGAGCCGTCGGCGCAGGAGTCGGAGACGCGCATCAAGCTGCGCAAGCAGTTGCGCAGCGGAGCGCTCGATGAGAGGGAGATCGAGATCGATGCCGCGGTCAACATCGGCGTGGATATCATGGCGCCGCCGGGCATGGAGGAAATGGGCCAGCAGCTGCGGCAGATGTTCTCGCAGGTGGCCGGCAACAAGACCAACAAGAAGAAGCTGACGATCAAGGCCGCACGCACCCTGCTGGTCGAGGACGAGGCAGCCAAGCTGGTCAACGAGGACGACATCCGCGCTGCTGCTATCGAGGCGTGCGAGCAGCACGGCATCGTGTTCATCGACGAGATCGACAAGGTCGCCAAGCGCAGCCAGACCGGTGCGGTGGGCGGTGATGTCAGCCGTGAGGGCGTGCAACGCGACCTGCTGCCGCTGGTCGAGGGCTCCACCGTCAGCACCAAGTACGGGCCGGTGAAGACGGACCACATCCTGTTCATCGCATCGGGTGCGTTCCACCTGGCCAAGCCCAGCGACCTGATCCCCGAGCTGCAGGGTCGTTTCCCGATCCGGGTGGAGCTGGGTGCGCTGAGCAAGGATGACTTCGTGCGCATCCTCACCGAGCCCAAGGCCGCGCTGACCACGCAGTACGTCGAACTGATGCGCACCGAGGGCGTGGAGTTGTCGTTCAGCAACGATGCCGTCGAACGCCTGGCCGAGATCGCGGCACAGGTGAACGAGCGCCAGGAAAACATCGGCGCGCGACGCCTGCACACGGTGCTGGAGCGCCTGCTCGACACGCTGAGCTACGAGGCGCCGGACCGCGACGGGCAGCGCGTGACCATCGACCGCACCTACGTCGATGCGCACCTGGGCGAGCTGGTGCAGGATCCGGACCTGAGCCGCTACATCCTCTGACCGGCCACGGCCGGCGCTTTACGTGGGTTTAACGCGCACCGGTCTACGGTCACCGGTGCGCGCCGACAGGGGGAGATGCGCGCACTGCGCGTTCGTCCGTTCCACTCTTTCGGGGACCACACATGAAGCAGCAGAAGCTCGCCGCGGCCCTTGCCGCCGCCCTCGCATTCACCTTGTCCGCCACGGCGCTCGCCGCCCAGCCGGATCCCAACCGCGTCTGGGTGAAGTACAAACCCGGTGCAGGGGCCGGCGCGGAGGCGGCGCTCAAGGCCGCCGGCGCCCGCACCCACTACCGCTTTGACCGCCTGCGCGCGTTCGCGGCCACCGTGCCGCCGCAAGCGCTGCAGGGCCTGCGCAACAACCCCAACATCGAGTACATCGAGGCCGATGCGCCGCGCTATCCGTCCGCGCAGACCACGCCGTGGGGCATCACCCGCGTGCAGGCGCCTGAAACCGCGGCCACCGGCGCCGACGGCACCGGCATCAAGGTGTGCGTGATCGACTCGGGCATCAATGCCAACCACGAGGAGTTCGCCGGCATCAGCATGACCGGCTACCCCAGCGGCTGGAACAACGACAGCTGCGGCCACGGCACGCACGTCGCCGGCACCATTGCCGCCGCCAACAACAGCGTCGGCGTGGTCGGCGTCAGCCCGGCCAAGGTCAGCCTGCACATCGTCAAGGTGTTCGATGGCGCGGCCTGCGGCTGGAGCTACAGCTCCACGCTGGTGGATGCCGCCAACCGTTGCCAGGCCGCGGGCGCGAAGATCATCAGCATGAGCCTGGGCGGCAGCGGTTCCAGCGCCACCGAGAACACCGCCTTCGCCAGCCTCAACAGCGCCGGCATCCTCAGCATCGCGGCCGCGGGCAACGCGGGCAATTCCACGTTCAGCTATCCGGCCTCGTACGCCAGCGTGATGTCGGTGGCGGCCACCGACAGCGCCAACGCCAAGGCGTCCTTCTCGCAGTACAACAGCGCGGTCGACATCGCGGCGCCGGGCGTGGGCGTGCTCAGCACGTACCCGTTCAAGAGTGCCGACGTCACCGTTGGGGGCAACAGTTATCTGGTATCGGCCATCGACGGCACCGTGCAATCCACCGCTTCCGGCGCGCTGGTCAACGGCGGCTTGTGCGACAGCGTCGGCAGCTGGGCCGGCAAGGTCGTGCTGTGCGAGCGCGGCGTGATCAGCTTTGCGCAGAAGGTGGCCAACGTGACCAGCGGCGGCGGCGCGGCGGCGGTGGTCTACAACAACGTCTCCGGTGGCTTCTCCGGCACGCTCAACGGCAGTTCCACCATTCCCGCGGTGAGCA
This sequence comes from Lysobacter daejeonensis GH1-9, assembly GCF_000768355.1. Taxonomy (GTDB): domain Bacteria; phylum Pseudomonadota; class Gammaproteobacteria; order Xanthomonadales; family Xanthomonadaceae; genus Aerolutibacter; species Aerolutibacter daejeonensis. The sequence continues at coordinate 5,610 of NZ_AVPU01000041.1, read as the reverse complement.
TGAGCCAGGAGGACGGGCAGACGCTGGTCGCCAGCGCGCTGGGCCAGAACGCCAGCGTCAGCACCGTGCCGGTCAGCAACACCAGCGGCTACGCCTACCTCGACGGTACGTCGATGGCCACGCCACACGTGTCCGGCGTGGCGGCGCTGGTGTGGAGCGCCAAACCGACAGCCACCAATGCCGACGTGCGCTCAGCGATGGAGTCCACGGCCCTCGACCTGGGCGCGGCGGGTCGCGACAACAACTTCGGCTACGGCCTGGTGCAGGCATTCGATGCGACCGAGGCGTTGCTCGGCGGGGGTGGCGGTGGCGGTACGCCGCCGGCCGGCCTGACGGCGAGCAAGGGGGCGGTGGTCAAGAACAAGTCGACCATCACCCTGAACTGGACCGGTGGCGCCAGCACCGTGGACGTGCGCCGCAACGGAAGCGTGGTGGCGGGTGGCATTGCCAACACCGGCACGTACGCCCAGTCGGTGCGCGCGCGCGGCTCGTACACCTACCAGGTGTGCAACGCCGGCACCAGCGAGTGCAGCGGGTCGGTCACCGTCAGCTTCTGACCTGCCGCGTGGCGGCACGCCGGGGACCCGCGTTGCGGGCCTTCGGCTTTTCGGGGGCGGTCTTTTGCGGCGGCGCCACGCTGCGGGGTCAGGGCCTCCGTTCTGGCGCGGCCAGCCTCAGTCCGCGCGCACCCGCCACGCCTCCGCCAGCGAAATCGCACCGGTGCGCGCGAGTGTCACCGCGGCCTGGGTCAGCGGCACCATGCCTTCCTCAATGGCGGTGCGGTGGATCTCGTCCGCCTGCGCGCCGGGCACCACCAGCGCCTGCAACCGCGGCGTCATCACCATCAACTCGTACACCGCGCGGCGCTTGTGCACGCCCAGGCCGTCGCATTGCGGACAGCCGCGGCCGGTGTGGAACACCTCGTCCATGCCCACGCCCAGCGCCTCGCGGACATGCGGATGGACCGTTTCGACTTCGCGGCAGTGCACGCAGGTCAATCGCACCAGCCGCTGCGACATCACCGCCAGCAGCGAGGCGCGCAGCAGGTAGGCCTCCACGCCCAGGTCCAGCAGCCGGGTGACGGTGGTGGCGGCGGTGTTGGTGTGCAGCGTGCTCAGCATCAGATGGCCGGTGAGCGCGCTTTCGACCGCGATGTCGGCGGTTTCCTGGTCGCGGATCTCGCCGACCATGATCACGTCGGGGTCGTGCCGCAGGAAGTTGCGCATCGCCGAGGCGAAAGTGAAGCCGGCGGCGCGGTTCACCTGCATCTGCTGCACGTCCTCGACGTGGAACTCCACCGGGTCCTCGATGGTGAGGATGTTGATGCGTTGCCGGCGCAGTTCCAGCAGCATCGCGTACAGCGTGGTCGACTTGCCGCAGCCGGTCGGACCGGTGGTGAGGAACATGCCGTGGCTGCGCGACATCACGTCGTCCAGGCGCTCGCGGTCGTGCGCGGTCAGGCCCAGCTGGTCCAGGCTCCACAGGCCTTCGTTGGCGTCGAGCAGGCGCACGACCACGCTTTCGCCATGCACCGCCGGCAGCACCGAGATGCGCATGTCGATCTTGCGGCCGTCGTCCATCACGTGGCTGGTGCGGCCGTCCTGCGGGCGGCGGTGCTCGGCCAGGTTCATCGCGCCGAGCACCTTGATGCGGCTGACCACCGCGGGGTGCAGCGCGCGCATCAGCCGCCGCACCGGCACCATCTCGTCGTCGATGCGGTACAGCACGTCGGTGCCGTGGGCACCGGGCCGCAGGTGGATGTCCGACGCCCGGCGCAGCACCGCCTCGCTGATCAGCACCTTCACCATGCGCACCACCGGTGCCTCGCGGGCCAGGCGCTGCGCTTCCTGCTCGCTCTCGATGGCCGTGGCGGTGGGGTCCAGGCCCAGCTGCTGGACCACGTCGCGGTCTTCAACCTGGTCGTACAACCGGGCGATGGCCTCGCGGATGTCGCGCGGACTGGCGACCAGGGCGATGATCCGTTCGGGGCTGAGGAAGTCGAGGGTGGCCTGGGCGTTGGCGGCACCCGGGTCCTCCATCGCCACCGCCACCATGCCGTTGTGGGTGCGCAGCGGCACCGCGCGCAACTGCCGGGCAATGGCGGGGCTGATCTGGGCCAGTGCGTCCTGCGCCGGCTCCAGGCCGGCCAACCGTACCAGCGGCACCCCGAACCGGCAGGCCTCGCGGTAACTGGCTTCGGAGGCGTCGTCCCCCAGCGCCAGCCAACCTTCCAGCGGGGTGCCGGACGAGCCGCGCAGGCGGGCAAAGGCGGAGCGGGGATAGGTAGCCAGATATTGGTCCAATGCAGCGGCGCTATCGATCAGCAGCGGTCCATCGCCAGGTGCGGTGTCGTCGGCCATGGGCGGCACTCGGGTGGGCTTTTCCCAGTGTGCTGCAACGCGTGCGGGTTGTCTTGATGCGTGTCAAACCCCCGGTCGGGCGCGCGGATGCGGGCCGCCGGCCCGAGGGTGCGATAATCGCCCCATGAGCGACGCCCAGACCCCGCCCCAGACCCCGCCCGGCCCAAGCGCCGAAACCACCCATTTCGGTTTCCGCGACGTGCCCGTGGCCCAGAAGCAGAAGCTGGTGGCCGAGGTGTTCTCCTCGGTCGCGGGCAAGTACGACCTGATGAACGACCTGATGTCGATGGGCATCCATCGCATCTGGAAGCGCTACTTCGTCGGCACCGCGCAGGTCCGCCGCGGCGACCGCGTGCTGGATCTCGCCGGCGGCACCGGCGACATCGCCCTGCTGCTGCGCGACCGCGTGGGTGACACCGGCAGCATCGTGCTGGGCGACATCAACGGCGCGATGCTGCGCGTGGGCCGCGACCGCATGACCGACAAGGGCAAGGTCGGCGGTTTCGAGTACGTGCAGATGAATGCCGAGAAGCTGCCGTTTCCGGAGGCCAGCTTCGACCTGGTCACCATCGCCTTCGGCCTGCGCAACGTCACTGACAAGGACGCCGCGCTGCGCGAGATGTTCCGAGTGCTCAAGCCCGGCGGGCAGGCGCGCGTGCTGGAGTTCTCCGAGGTCAAGGCCGACTGGTTCAAGCCGATCTACGACTTCCACTCGTTCAACGTGCTGCCCAAGCTGGGCAGCCTGTTCGCCGGCGACGCCGACAGCTACCAGTACCTGGCCGAGAGCATCCGCAAGCACCCGCCACAGGACGAGCTGAAGGCGATGATGCAGGCCGCGGGTTTCGCCCGCTGCGATTACAAGAACCTCAACGCCGGCATCGTCGCGATCCACACCGGGTACAAGGCCTGACCGGCGGGCGGGCACCGGCCGTGCCCACCCTTGCACGCGACTTCAGAACTGCGGCTGCCAGGCGTAGCTCAGCTTGAGGAACACGCTGCGGCTGCTGTCGAACGGCGCATCGCGCGGTTCGCCTTCGCGGTCGATGTCGAAGGCACCGTGCGAATAGCCGGCATACAGCGCCGTGCGCGGGTTGACCTTGTACGAATACATCAGCTGCGCGGTGATGTCATGCACGCGCGACTTCACCGGGACCACGCAGTTGGTGGCATCGGGCGCGACGGTGATCGGGCAGTCGGCCAGAGGGAAGGTGTACAAGGCCTGGTTGCGCTTCACGTCGCCGGCCTGCACCGACAGCCGCAGGCGTTGCTGCGGGTCGAGCTGCCAGCTCAGGCGCCCGTCCAGCACGCGCGCGTCGAACGCAGTGCCGCCGTCGCGCCGCAGGCGTTGGCGTGAGTGGTTGAGCTTCAGGTTGAGGCTGCGCCCGATGTCGAGCTCCACGTACGGCTCCCAGATCACGCCTTGGCCCATGCGCGAGGCGGTCAGGTCGAGCATGTCGCCGCTGCGCTGCCACGAACCGAAGGTGAAGCCCGGCCATGGGGTCGCGCCGATGAAGCCGCTGGCGAAGGTTTCGTCGAACATCCGCCCGTTCCAGTACCGCACGCGGGTCAGGCCGCCGACGTTGGCCTGGGTCTGCCGGGCGGCGCTGATGCGCAGGTAGCCTTCCAGTTCGCGTTCCAGCAGCAGGCCATCGGAGCGGTGGGTGATGTCCCAGTCGCCGGTCAGGCTGATGCGGCTGATGGCTGCGCCTTCTTGGCCGAACCAGTGACGGCCGCCGCCGATCACCGACTTGTCGTAGCCCACCTGGCTGATGAAGCCCAGATCGGCGCGGAAGCCCGGGTCGATGCGCTGGTGAATGAGGTCGGCATACCAGGCCCGCTGGCTGTAGTTGTACGCCGCCGACAACGCGTTGCCGCGCGGCGCGGTGTCCGCCACGCCCAGCGCCTGCGGGTACTCCGAGTCGCTGCGCAACCACTGGCTGCGCAGCGTGTGCCGGCCCTGCTGCCAGCGCGCGTCGAACCCGCCCAGGGCATTGCGGTAGTCCGTGCCCTGGCGGACCGTGGCGATCGCGCCGAGCGTGGTGCTGGCGTTGAGGTCGTAGCGGTAGCGGCCGACGAATGCGTCCGCCGGCTGGTCGAGGAAGCCGAAGCCCGAGCCCAGGGCACCCGGCTCCAGCACCTGGGTGGTGGCGTCGCGGGCCACGATCACGCCGTAGGCCTGCTGGCCGTTGCGCCCGGTCACGCGTACTCCGGCGTCCGGGTCGGCGATCTGCCGGGTGTACAGCACCTGCAACGGGGTGTTGAAGTAGTCCGCGCCTTCCAGGAAGAACGGCCGCTTCTCCGGGAAGAACAGCGCGAAGCTGGTGTTGAGGTCGAGCTGCGCCTGGTCGGATTCGACCTGTGAGAAGTCCGGGTTGAGCGTGCCGTTCAGGGTGATGTTCGGCGTCGGGGTCCACGCCACGTCCAACCCGGGCTCAAGCTCGGTGCCGTTGCCCTGGCCAGGATGGCGCCACGGCGCGCCACGCGCATCGCGCTCCTCGGCGTGCACCACGGTCAGGGTTGGGGTGATCTCCAGGTTGCGGCCTTGCTTGACACCGGTGAAGCCTTCGATCTTGTCGAAGGAGCAGGTCAGGCAACGCGCACCGCGTTCGACCCGGTTGTTGAAGTACTGGTAGCGGAAATCGCGCGGGCGGATGCGGAGGAACGATGCTCCCCAGCGCCGCGCCTGGTCGGTGTCGCGAAAGCGCAGCGTCGCGAACGGAATCCGCATCTCGACGTCATACCCATGCTCGGTGATGCGTGCGGCGCTGCTCCACAGCCCGTCCCAGGAATCGTCCTCGTTGCCGGTGGCCTCTTCCTTGATCAGATCGGCTTGCACGCCCAGCGGATTGACGAAGAACTCGTAGGCCCGGCGCTGGTCGTCGAAGGTGTCGAGCATCACGCCGACGAAGTCGTCGCCGTACAGCGCATCGCGGTCGCGCAGGTACGCCCGCAGCTTGGCCGGGTCCGGATCCTCGGCCCGGAACGCCAGCAGCACCGCGTCGTCGGTGTAGGCAATGCGCGCAACGGTCTTGACCTGGGCGGGCAGGTTGTCGCCGGGTGATACCTCATAGCCGACATCGACGGTGGCGGCCTGTGCCCATACCGCCTCGTCCAGGTGGCCGTCGACCGTGATGTCCCCGTCCACCCGCGGCACCTGCAGCGGCGCGGCCGCGGCCGCGTGCAGGGCCATGGCCAGCACCAGCCCGGCTGCCAGCGGCAGGCGGCGAAGGGCGGGAGCGGCGGGGTGTGG
>NZ_AVPU01000037.1 GCF_000768355.1 Lysobacter daejeonensis GH1-9 | reverse complement strand
CGCCGCTGCGCAGCAGGCCGCTGCGGCCGCCGCGGCGGCTTCCGCCGCCTCGCAGGTCGCCTACGGCGGCACCACTGATGGCGCGGTGATCTTCGACAACCTGTGCGCGGGCTGCCACAAGTCGGGCGCCGGCGGCGCGCCGACCATGGTGGCCAGCGCCTGGGGCGCGCGCATCGCCCAGGGCAAGGACACCCTGCACAAGCACGCCATCGAGGGCTTCACCGGCGCCGCCGGCGTGATGCCGGCCAAGGGCGGCAACCCGGCCCTGACCGACGAGCAGGTCATTGCCACGGTCGACTGGATGATCGGCAACCTGAAGTAAGCCGGCACCGACCGCTTGCACTCGCACGACGCCGCCTCCGGGCGGCGTTGTCGTTTCCGGGCCTGCAGGGTCACCCGGGTGCGCCATGTCATGCGCGCGGCCGATAATGCGCGCTTTACCGCACACGGAACCGCGATGACCCGTTCGCCACGCCCCTCTTTCGGTTTGCGCTTCCTGCCGGCCGCCCTGCTGGCGGTGGGCGCTGCGGCCTGCACCAGCGCCCCGCCGCCCGCACCGCTGCCGCCACCGTTGCCTGAATTGACCGCCGCGCCGGTGGACTGGTCGGCGTACGCGGGCCAGCGCGTGCAGGTGACGGCGCCGCTGACCCTGGTCGACACCGGCGGCGAGGGCGTGCTGGTGCGCTTTGGCGGACGCGCATGGAACCCGACCGAGCGCGCCCGCCCGGGCAGCGCGGAAGCACGGGCGCAGGCGGCCGCCAACCGGGCCCAGCAGTTGCGGCTGGTGGCCTCCGATGACACGGCCGGCGCATTGGAATCCGCGCGACTGGGCAGCACGGTGGGCAACGTCGACGGCGTCATCAGCGTGGGCCCCGAAGGGCCCTTGCTGCGCACCGAGGTGCGCCCCACCCTGCAGGCCGCGCCGCGCCCGGTCGCACCGGTGGTCGCGGGCAACGTGCGGGTGGCCGCCTTCAACCTCGAGAACCTGTTCAACGGCGACGGCCGTGGCGGTGGCTTTCCGACCCCGCGCGGCGCGCGCACCCCGGCCGAGCACGCCGCGCAGCTGGCCAAGCTGGTCGCCACGGTCCAGGCGCTGGACGCAGACGTGGCCGCGCTGATGGAGCTGGAGAACGACGGCGACGACACCGACAGCGCGCAGGCGCAGCTGGTGCAGGCCCTCAACGCGCAGGGCGGCGACTGGCGTGTGGTGGCCACGGCGGGGCGCGTGCCCGGTTTCGCCGCCGCGCTGGATCCGGAAGACCCGATCAAGGTGGGGCTGATCTACCGCGGCTCGCGGCTGCAGCCGGTGGGCCGGGCGGCCTCGCTGCTGGGCGGGCCGTTTCCAGCCCGCAGCCGGCCGTCGCTGGCGCAGGCGTTCCGCGCCGGACGCGGGCCGGTGTTCGTGGTGGTGGCCAACCACTTCAAGTCCAAGGGCTGCAGCGAGGCCGAAGGCGCCGACCGCGACCAGGGCGACGGCCAGGCCTGCTGGAATGCCACCCGGACCGAGTCCGCGCGCCGGCTGGCGGCATGGCTGGAACGCGATCCCACCGGAACCGGCAGCCAACGCGCGGTGATCCTCGGCGATCTGAACAGTTATGCGCAGGAAGACCCCGTCCACCTGCTCACCCAGGCGGGCTGGCAGGATGCCTTCGCCGTGGCCGGGGTGGAAACGCCTTACAGCTATGCCTACCGCGGCACCCTGGGACGGCTGGACCACGCCCTGCTGAGCCCGGCGCTGGCCGCCGACCTGCGCGGCGCGGCGGAGTGGCACGCCAACGCCGATGAGCCGCGCAACGCGGGCTATCGCGACGGCGGACCGGGACCGTGGCGCAGTTCGGACCACGACCCGCTGCTGTTGGGCTTTGATCTGCGGCGCTGACGCACCCGATCCCGGGGCGCGCACACCGGCGGTCGTACAATGGCGCCATGAACCAGCCCGCCTTCCCCACCGGCGACACGGCTTCGCTGCTGATCCACGGCCCCGCGGGGCCGCTGGAAGTGGCCGTCGACTTCCCTGACGCCGACACCCCGCTGCGACCCGCGATCGCCGTGGTCTGCCACCCGCTGCCCACCGAGGGCGGGACAATGCACAACAAGGTGGTGACCATGGCAGCGCGCGCACTGCGCGAGTCAGGCCTCCCCACGGTGCGCTTCAACTTCCGCGGCACCGGCGCCTCGGTGGGCCACTTCGACCACGGCGAAGGCGAGTCCGACGACCTGCGCGCGGTGGTGGCGTGGGTGCGCGCCGCGCATCCGCAGGCGACGCTGTGGCTGGCCGGCTTCAGCTTCGGCTCGTACGTCACCATCAAGTGCGCCGCCGAGTTGAAGCCCGGCATGCTGGTGTCGATCGCCCCGCCGGCGGCAGGTCGCAGTTGGGACTTCTCGACCATCACCCCGCCGGATTGTCCCTGGCTGATCGTGCAGGGCGAGGCCGACGAGATCGTCGAGCCGGAAGCGGTCTACGCGTGGGTCGACAGCCTGAAGGGCCTGCCGCAACCGCCGGAGCTGGTGCGCATGCCCGAGACCAGCCACTTCTTCCACCGCCGCCTGATGGACCTGCGCGGGGTGATCAAGAACGGTGTACGCCCCTACCTGCCGGCCGCCCCCGCCAATGACTGAAGCGGCACTGGCAGTGACGGCCGCGTCGCCGTCGGCCGCCTACGCTGCGGGCGTGGCGCGCGGCGACTGGAACGACGACCCGGCGCAGCACGCGGCGCTGCGCGAGTTGGACCGCGTGCACGCGGCGTTGTTGGCACCGCCCAAGCGCGGGCTGCTCGACAACCTGCTCGGCAAGCCCAAGGCACCGCCGCTGGGCCTGTACCTGTGGGGCGGAGTGGGCCGCGGCAAGACATTCCTGATCGACCTGTTCTTCGACGCATTGCCGTTCGCGGAAAAGCGCCGCACCCACTTCCACCGCTTCATGCGTGAGGTGCATGCGCAACTGCGCGCGCATGCCGGCGAAAGCGATCCGCTGGTGAAGATCGCGCGGCACTGGGGCAAGCAGATGCGGGTGCTGGTGCTGGATGAGTTCTTCGTCAACGACATCGGTGACGCGATGCTGCTCGGCCGCCTGCTGGAGCACCTGTTCGCCGAGGGCGTGGCGCTGGTGACCAGCTCCAACACCGAGCCGCAGCACCTGTACGCGCATGGCCTGCAGCGCGAGCGCTTCCTGCCCGCCATCGCGCAACTGCAGAAGCACTGCCGTGTGCTGTATCTGGACAGCGCGCACGACTACCGGTTGCGCGCGCTGACCCGCTCACCGGTGTACCGCGTGCCGCTGGACGAAGGCGCCGACGCATGGCTGGCGCAGCGCTGGGACGAACTCAGCGCGGGCATGCCGCGCGAAGACGGGCCGCTGGTGATCGACGACCGGCCGATCCCGGTGCGCTGTCTGGCCGAGGGCCATGCGTGGTTCGACTTCGCCGCGTTGTGCGAGGGCCCGCGCGCCGCGGGCGACTACATCGAGATCGCCACCGAATACCACACGGTGCTGGTGGGCGGGATCCCGCGCTTCGACGGCGGCAACGACGACCCGGCGCGGCGCTTCGTGCACCTGATCGACGAACTGTACGACCGCCACGTCAACCTGGTGTGCACCGCGGCGGAGTCGCCGCCGGGGCTGTACACCGGGCAGAAGCTGGCGGGTGCGTTCGAGCGCACATCATCGCGGCTGATCGAGATGCAGTCGGCCGAGTATCTGGCGCTGGAGCACCGGGGCTGACGGAGGCATTGGCCAGGGCCTGATTACCTTGGCTGACCCACGGGAACTCGACAAAGGATCTAGGGCGCCAGTGCCAAGCGGGGAGTAGGATCGGGCTTCACCTCGCCCTGCCCGCCTCCGGAGACTCCATGCGCCGTCCGCTGCTTGCCCTTGCCATCGCCGCCCTGCTGCCCACCGTGGCCGCTGCCCAAGGTGCTCCCGCGGAGCGCCCCGAAGTCGCCGCGGCCGCCAGGCAACAGCACGACCAGGTGATTGCGTGGCGCCGCGACTTCCACCAGTTCCCCGAGCTGTCCAACCGCGAGCAGCGCACCGCGGCGAAGGTGGCCGAACACCTGCGCGCGCTGGGGCTGAAGCCGCGCACCGGCCTGGCCCATCACGGCGTGGTCGCGATCATCGAAGGCGGCAAGCCCGGGCCGAAGGTGATGCTGCGTGCCGACATGGACGCGCTGCCGGTGACCGAGCAGACCGGACTGCCATTCGCGTCCAAAGTGACCACGCAGTTCGCTGGGCAGACCACCGGGGTGATGCACGCCTGCGGCCATGACGCGCACACCGGCATCCTGCTGGGCGTGGCCGATGCGCTGGTGAAGATGAAGAAAGACCTGCCCGGCCAGGTGATGCTGGTGTTCCAGCCGGCGGAGGAAGGCGCGCCCGCGGGTGAGGAAGGCGGCGCGGAGCTGATGCTCAAGCAGGGCGTGTTCAAGGATTTCAAGCCCAACGCCGCGTTCGGCCTGCATGTGTTCTCGACGCTGCAGGCCGGGCAGATCGGCGTGCGCCAAGGGCCGCTGATGGCGGCCTCGGATGCCTTCGCGATCACGGTGAAGGGCCGGCAGACGCACGGCTCGCGGCCGTGGGGCGGCATCGACCCGGTGGCGGCCTCCGCCGACCTGATCGGCAGTGCGCAGACCGTGGTCAGCCGCCGCACCGACATCGCCAAGCTGCCGGCAGTGGTCACCTTCGGCACGGTGCACGGCGGCATCCGCTTCAACATCATCCCCGACGAGGTGGTGATGACCGGCACCATCCGCACCTTCGACCCGGCGATGCGCCAGCGCATCTTCGATGACCTGAAGAACGTGGCCACGCACGTGGCGGCCGCGCACGGCGCCACGGTCGAGGCGCGCGTGCCCGATGGCGACGGCAACCCGGTGACCTACAACGACCCGGCGCTGACCGCGCGCATGCTGCCGAGCCTGCAGGCCGTGGCCGGCACGGGCAACGTGATCGAGCCGTCGTTGCAGATGGGCGCGGAGGACTACTCGTTCTTCGCCCGCGAGGTGCCGTCGATGTACTTCTTCGTCGGCGCCACCGCCAAGGGCATCGACCCGGTCACCGCGCCAAGCAACCACTCGCCGCAGTTCGCGCTGGACGAGTCGGCGCTGGACCTGGGCCTGCGCGCACTGCTGCAGGTGACGCTGGACTACCTGCACGGCGGCGCGCAGGGCTGAGCTCGGCCCCGGCGTGCGGCAGCCCCACCGGGCCGCCGCACGCCACCGCCACGTGAACGCGACCCGTCGCGGTTTGCCGCCTTCGGCAACCCGACGGGCGATAATGCGCGGATGACCACCCAGGACAACTCCGTCGCCGGCTCCGCGCTCGGCCGCCACGTCGATTACCCGCAGGGCTACGACCCGGGGCTGCTGTACCCGATCGCGCGCACGCTGGGGCGGCACGCCATCGGTTTGCGCGACGCGGCACTGCCGTTCATCGGCCACGACCGCTGGCATGCGTACGAGCTCAGCTGGCTGGACGCCAAGGGCAAGCCGCAGGTGGCGACGGCGACGTTCGAGGTGCCGGCCGAGGCGCCCAACCTGATCGAGTCGAAGTCGCTGAAGCTGTACCTCAACTCGTTCAACGCCAGCCGCTTTGACGGTGCCGAGGCGGTGCTCGCGCACATCGCCGAAGACCTGTCCCGCGTGGCCGGCGCGCCGGTGCGCGTGGCCTTCGGATTGCCGCCGATGGTGGACGCGGGCGATGCGGAGGACGCCATCTCGATCGATGCGCTTGACGTGGCCATCGACCACTACGGCCCGCCGCGGACGGCATTCATCGCGATCGATGCCGATGGCGTGGTCGAGGAGACGCTGGCCAGCGCACTGCTCAAGTCAAACTGTCCGGTCACCGGCCAGCCCGACTGGGCGCACGTGCGCATCGCCTACCGCGGCCCGCGGCTCGATCGAGTCGGCCTGCTGCGCTACCTGGTGTCGTTCCGCGACCACGCCGAATTCCATGAGCAGTGCGTGGAACGCATCTTCAGCGACCTGCTGGTCCACGCGCGGCCGGAACGGCTGTCGGTGGAGGCTCGGTACACCCGCCGCGGAGGCCTGGACATCAACCCGTGGCGCGCGACGCCCAATTGCGTGACGGCGGTCGCACGACGCGAAGCGCGCCAGTAAAGGTCTGCTGCCACTCTTCACCCGGGCGCCATATTTCCTTAACAAGTGGCGTGCCAACGTGCTCGCGTCGACCGACGCCGGGGAGGAGCCCCCCAACATGAGCACCGAGAAGAAACCCGACTTTTCCAACGTGCAGGGCGGCGTGTCCAGCACCGAGGACATCCGCAAGCAGGCCGACTTCAGCAACGTGCAGTCGTCGGTGTCCTCGACCGAGGAGATCACCGCGAGCACCGCGGGCGACTCCGGCGAGCAGAGCTACACCGTCGAGAAGGGCGACACGCTGTCGGCGATCGCCAAGCAGTTCTATGGCAAGTCCGGCGCGTGGCGCGACATCTTCGAGGCCAACCGCGACCAGATCGACGACCCCGACCGGATCTTCCCCGGCCAGGTGCTGAAGATCCCCGCCATCCGTGCCGGCGAATGAGCCGCAACCGTCCGACCCCATCCCTCTCCAGGAGTCCGCACATGATCCGTAACCGCACGCACCTCGCCGTTGCCGCCGCGCTGGTGGCCTCGCTCGCCGTGGTTGGCTGCAAGAAGAAGGAAGAGCCGGCCGTGACGCCGCCGGTGGCCAGCGAACCCGCGCCGATGCCCGCCCCGGCGCCCATGGCCGCGACCGCGTCGGTCACCGGTGTCGACCTGGGCACCGCCGTCGGCCCCGACATGAAGGTCACCGCCCCGGCCACCACGTTCAAGCCGACCGACACCATCTTCGCCGCGGTCGCCACCAGCACCAGCGACCCGATGGCCACCGTGGCCAGCAAGCTGGGCGCCAAGTGGAGCTACCAGGATGGCCAGACAGTCAACGAAGAAACCGTGGACGCCAACCTGACCGGCATGGGCGTGACCAACTTCAAGATCAGCAAGCCCGACGGCTTCCCGACCGGCAAGTACAAGCTGGAAGTGATGCTGGACGGCACGGTCGTCCAGAGCCGCGAGTTCGAGGTCAAGTAAATCGTCCCATGGCGACAGGGCAACCACCCTCCCGGTCTGCTCATCGCCGCCGTTTCTCTCTCTCCGCCGTCGGGCGGGCAAGCTCCGGGCGCGATGCGAATCGCGCCCTTTTTTTGTCGTGACGTCACGGGCCACACGGCCCATTCGCAAGGGGAAAATCGATGAGCATGAGCAAGCGACTGGCGGCTGAATTCCTGGGCACGTTCTGGCTGGTGCTGGGCGGGTGCGGCAGCGCGGTGTTGGCCGCCAATTTCGGCGGAGACGGCAATCCGCTGGGCATCGGCCTGCTGGGCGTCTCATTGGCGTTCGGCCTGACCGTGCTGACCGGCGCCTATGCCTTCGGGCACGTGTCCGGCGGGCACTTCAACCCGGCGGTGAGCATTGGCCTGTTCGCGGGTGGGCGCTTCCCGGCCAAGGACCTGCTGCCGTACATCGTGGTGCAGGTGCTGGGCGGTGCATTGGCCGGCTTCGTGCTGCTGCAGATCGCCAGTGGCAGCGCCGGCTTCAGCATCGATCCCGCGGCGGCCGGCGCGTTCGCCAGCAACGGTTTTGACGCACGCTCGCCCGGCGGTTACGGCATGGCCGCGGCCTTCCTGTGCGAAGTGGTGATGACGGCGATGTTCCTGGTGGTGATCATGGGCGCCACCCACGCGCGCGCGCCGGCGGGCTTCGCGCCGATCGCGATCGGCCTGGCCCTGACGCTGATCCACCTGATCAGCATCCCGGTGACCAACACATCGGTGAACCCGGCGCGCTCCACCGGCGTGGCGCTATTCGCCGGCAGCGGCGCGCTGGGCCAACTGTGGCTGTTCTGGGTGGCGCCGATCATCGGCGGCGCGGTCGGCGGTGCCGTGTACCGCGGGCTGGTGGCGTCGGACCGCGATTGACGGCGGCAACGTACGTCGACGATCAAGCTGCGGGGAAGCTGCCGTCGACGTAGTACCAGCGCCCGCCATCGCGTACGAAGCGGCTGATTTCGTGCAGGCGGATGGCGGGCGCGCCACCAACCTTCCAGCGCGCGACGAACTCCACGGTGGCGTGGTCGTCATCGATGACGTGATGACGCTTCACCTCCAGCCCCAACCAGCGGGTCTGGGCCGCTTCATCCAGGTCGATTTCGGCGGGGCGCGTGTCCGGGTGCCAGCTCTCGCGCAGGTAATCGGCATCGACGCGCACGAAGGCGCTGTAGCGCGAGCGCATCAGGGCTTCGGCGCTGGCGGCCTGTGCTTTGCCTGCGTGCAAAGGGCCACAGCAGTCGGCATAGGCGCGGCCGGAGCCGCAGGGGCAGGAATCGCTCATCGCGCCATTGTGGGCGCGGACGCCCGCCGGCGATACCATGCACGCCTGACCCCCGCGAGCCCTGCCCATGAAAGCCCCCGCCTACCTCGACGACGCGCAGATCGAACGCCTTGCCGACCTGCTCGACCAGCGTGCCGTGCCATTCAAGGGCTTGAACCTGGAAGCGCTGGACGGCTTCCTGTCGGCGCTGGTGGTGGGCCCGGCCGAGGTGCCCGCCGAGGAATGGCAACCGCTTGTGTGGGGCGGGAAGCCACCGCGCTGGGACAGCGAGGCCGAAGCGCAGGAGGTGGCCGCCCTGCTGCAGGGCCACTTCAACATGGTCGCCGCGCGCGTGCGCCACGGCGACGACGACCTGCCCGACCACCTGGCGCCGCTGCTGTGGCTGCCCGAGGAGGCCGTGGCCGAACATCCCGACGAACTCGACGTGGGCCGCGACTGGGCACTGGGCTTCTTCACCGGCGTGGAACTGCGCGAGGCGCAATGGGACCAGTGGCTGGACGAGAACGAGTGGATCGAGGAGATCTTCGCCCTGTTCGACCAGATCGCCAGCGGCGAGATCGTCGGCGAGGACCCCACCGCCGAACCGACGCCGATTAGCTACCGCGAGCGCCTGGAGATCATCGCCAGCCTGCCCGGCATGCTCGCCGACCTGCACCACCACCGCATCGAGGCGCTGACCCCGCGCGAGCCGATCCGCAAGGACGCCGCACCGGGCCGCAATGACCCGTGCCCGTGCGGCAGCGGCAAGAAGTACAAGGCCTGCCACGGCGCCTGATCTTGGCAACGCAGCCCGGACCTCGCGTCCGGGCCGTCGCTTCGCGTTGGCGACCGGGACTCGCGTAACCGTCACGCGGCCAAAACAGGGGATCGCCGGGATGTTCACGTCGCCGGCCATACGCAACCGTCCGGCCACCATGCCCTCGCGCCATGGCGTGATGCGCCGCCGTGCTTTTGCCCACCCCCGCCGAACGCGCGACAATAGCCCGCTTGTGTTGGCGCGCCTGCGCCCGCATCGACGTATTGCCGATGGTGTCGGCGCGCACGCGCGCGCACGATCGCCCTTTTCCCCCGCCGCAACCAGCGAGTCCACGCCAACATGTCCAACGCCCCGAAGATCATCTACACGCTGACGGATGAAGCCCCGTTCCTGGCCACCCAGTCGCTGTTGCCGATCGTCGAGGCGTTCGCAGGCACCGCCGGCATCGCGGTGGAGACGCGCGACATCTCGCTGGCCGGGCGCATCCTGTCGCAGTTCCCCGAGCACCTGCAGCCGGAGCAGAAGATTGGCGACCACCTGGCCGAGTTGGGCGAGCTGGCCAAGACGCCCGAGGCCAACATCATCAAGCTGCCCAACATCAGCGCCTCTATCCCGCAGTTGAAGGCGGCCATCAAGGAGCTGCAGGCGCAGGGCTTCGCGGTGCCGGAGTATCCGGATGAGCCGGAAGGTGAGCGCCAGCGCGACATCAAGGCCCGCTACGACCGGATCAAGGGCAGCGCGGTGAACCCGGTTCTGCGCGAAGGCAATTCGGATCGCCGCGCGCCGAAGGCGGTCAAGGCCTACGCACGCAAGCACCCGCACCGCATGGGCAAGTGGGACCCGGCGTCGAAGTCGCACGTGGCGCACATGGAGGATGGCGACTTCTTCGGCAGCGAACAGTCGTACACCATGATCAACCCCGGCACGCTGCGCATCGAATACACCAGCGTGACCGGCAGCAGCTTCCCGCTGCGCGCGCCGCTGTCGGTGCAGGCCGGCGAGGTCATCGACGCCGCGGTGCTGAGCGCGACCGCGCTGGCCGAGTTCATCGACGCGCAGATCGAGGACGCGCGCGAGCAGGGCGTGCTGTTCTCGCTGCACCTGAAGGCGACGATGATGAAGGTCAGCGACCCGATCATGTTCGGCATCGCGGTGTCGCGCTTCTACGCACCGGTGCTGGAGCGCAACCCGCGCACGCTGGCGGAGATCGGCTTCGATCCCAACAACGGCATCGGCGACCTGTACGCGCGCCTGGCCGGCCTGAAGGAGTCCGAGCGTGTCGCCATCGAGAATGAAATCGCCGCGCTGTACGCGACCCGTCCGGCGCTGGCGATGGTCAACTCCGACAAGGGCATCACCAACCTGCACGTTCCCAGCGACGTGATCGTCGACGCCTCCATGCCCGCGATGATCCGTGACAGCGGCAAGATGTGGAACGCGAAGGGCGAACTGCAGGACACCAAGGCGGTGATCCCGGACCGCAACTACGCCGGCATCTATCAGGCCGTCATCGACGACTGCAAGGAACACGGCGCGTTCGACCCGGCGACCATGGGCAGCGTGCCCAACGTCGGCCTGATGGCCCAAGCCGCCGAGGAATACGGCAGCCACGACAAGACCTTCCGCATCAGCGGCGACGGGACCGTGCGCGTGATCGACGAGCACGGCACCGTGCTGCTGCAGCACCCGGTCAAGGCCGGCGACATCTGGCGCATGTGCCAGACCAAGGACGCGCCGATCCGCGACTGGGTCAAGCTGGCGGTCAACCGCGCGCGCCTGTCCAACACGCCGGTGGTGTTCTGGCTGGATCCGCGCCGCGACCACGACCGCGGCCTGATCGCCAAGGTCGCGACCTACCTCAACGAGCACGACACCAGCGGGCTGGACATCAGCATCCTCAGCCCGATCCGCGCCATGCGCCACACGCTCAAGCGCCTGCGCGCGGGTCTGGACACCATCGCCGCCACGGGCAACGTGCTGCGCGACTACCTGACCGACCTGTTCCCGATCATGGAGCTGGGCACCAGCGCCAAGATGCTGTCGATCGTGCCGCTGATGAACGGTGGCGGCCTGTTCGAGACTGGCGCCGGCGGCAGCGCGCCCAAGCACGTGCAGCAGTTCATGGAAGAGGATTACCTGCGCTGGGATTCGCTGGGCGAGTTCCTGGCGCTGGCGGCCTCGTTCGAGCACCTTGCCAACACCACGGGCAACGCACGCGCGCAGGTGCTGGCCGATGCGCTGGATGCGGCGAACGCCAAGTTCCTGGACAACGACCGTTCGCCGGGCCGCAAGCTGGGCACCATCGACAACCGCGGCAGCCACTTCTACATCGCGCTCTACTGGGCGCAGGCGCTGGCCGAGCAGACCGCCGACGCCGGACTGGCGGCGAAGTTCGCGCCGCTGGCAAAGACGCTGGCGGACAACGAAGCGGTGATCGTGCAGGAGCAGCTCGCGGTGCAGGGCCGCCCGGTGGACATTGGCGGCTATTACCACCCGGATGCCGCCAAGCTGGCCACGGCGATGCGCCCGAGCGCCACGCTCAACGCGGCGCTGGCGACGCTGGCCGGCTGAGCGCCCCGGTGATCGGGCGCTTACGCAGCCCGGTCACCGCCTGCGACGGATGCGTGGACCGCGCCATTCGCAAGACACGACGAAGGCCCGCCGATGTGCGGGCCTTCGTATTTCCGGTTCGATGACGATGCGCCGACGATGGGCGGCAGGCATCGGGCGACGCAGACGGGTTTACGTGGAGGTTTACGCGGCCTGGTCGTAGTGCACGGTGCTGCGGGCGATGGCGACTTCGGCAGCGACTTCAGCGGCGATTTCGCGGACGGCCACGATGCGGGCCTCCTGCGTCACCGACGCGACGTGCCGCGGCGATGCCGCGCGACGCCCGTAACGATTGCCATACGCGCGGCCACCGTAGGAGGTGACGACCGGGCGCGCGGCTTCCTGGAACAACGGACTGCGGAACAGTTGCATGACACACTCCTTGGGTGGGTGGGGAGCTGCCTCCTGCAGGTCAAGCTCGTCCCTGAGCGAGGCGCAGTGTGGACCCGCCCAATGACAACCGGGTGGATGTGGTCTTGCAGAGTTGTTGCAGCGCGTCGGACGGCCCTGCCGTCGCGCCGCCTCAGCGCACGTAGGGGCTTTCGACGTTCTTGCGCCGCGCGCGCTCCTGCTGGTCGAAGAAACGCAGCGCCTTCTCCTCGGTCATCTGGAACTTTGGTGCCACGTGCGGCAACAGCAGGCGCAACCAGGCGTGGTCCACCCGCCGCGCTTCTTCCGGGCAACGTTCGGCGCGTCCGGCGGGCAGGTCGCCGTCGGTGACGATGTACAGGTACTTGCCCGGATCGCGGCCATAGATCAGGCACTGCAGGTTGAAGTAGCGTTGCTCGCCCAACGCGTGCTCGTCGGCATACGCATCGAGGTTGTACTGGCCCTGCGCGCGGTGCAGGAACCAGTTCGCGGCCATGCGCAGGTTCTCGGAGACCTGCTGCGGCGACTCGTCCAGGCTGGCGAACTTCTGCATCAGCATCACCGCCAGCTGGTCCACCGCGTCCTCCTCGCGGCCGGTGGTGGGCAGGTCGAGCAGGCGGATCAGCGCGTGGCCGGTCTCGTGCAGCAGGATGAAGCGCAGGTTGGCCAGCACGTACTGGTGCGGGAACTCCTCCTGCAGCGATCCGGCGGCCTTCATCGCCTCGGCCTGCTTGTTGAGCACGTCGATGGTCTCGTAGCACAGCACCACCTCGTGCGTGGCCGGCGCGTAGAACGCATCCGGGCTCTTGCATTCGGCGGTGACGAACTTGATCGGCGTGGGCAGCATGAACAACCCGTCGATGGCCTTGATCTCATGCAGCTTCTGCAGGAAGTTGCCCTCGCTGGCGGCCTGGTAGATGGGCTGCAGCGACGCGGTGCGCGGCGGCACGTACTCGTAGGTGAAGTTGGTGCCTGCCTCGGACGTGTTTGAAGTGGGCTGCAGGGCCGCATCGCCGCGGGCCACGATGACCGGCATACGCGCCGTCACCACGGGCGGCGGTGTCGCCGGTGCCCGCAGGCGGGCCCACTGGGCATGGCCGACGACCCCGGCGATGGCGCCCACGACCAGGGCAGACAGGATGCCGATGTACTTGGATCGCACGCGTTGACCCCCTCCGTGTTCCGATGCGACACGGTTCGCGGATGACTGGAGACGATGGTAGCGATTCCGGCGTCGAACGGCATGGACGGCGCCGTCACGCAGCCATGCGCGGTCGGCGCGCCGGCAGCGCGCGACGATGTGCGCATTCGCGCTAGGCTTGGCGTCCCTATGACCGGAGCCCCGCCATGACCCCGTCCCGCCTGGCGCTGTTGCTGCCCCTGCTGCTGGCCGCGTGCACGACCACGCCTTCCTCCGAGACCCCCGCCGCCACCCTGGCGGCCGATGCCACGCTGGAGGTGGCCATCGCCGGCACCTGGCGCGACCCGGCCAACGTGGCGCGCGACGCGTACCGCCACCCGCTGCAGACCCTGCGCTTCTTCGGCGTGACGCCGTCCAGCCGGGTCATCGAGATCACCCCGGGCGGCGGCTGGTACACCGAGATCCTGGCGCCGTACCTGCGCGCCGACGGCCAACTGGTCGCCGCGTTGGCAATCGCCGGCCCGGCGCAGTCCGATGGCACGCGCAACTACCTGGCCAAGGGCAACGCCAATTTCCGCGCCAAGCTCGCCGCCGACCCGGCGCATTACGACCGGGTCGAAGTACGTGAGTTCAGCGTGCCCCAGCCGGCGTTCGGCGCCGAGGGCAGCGCCGACGTGGTGCTGACCTTCCGCAACGTGCACAACTGGACGGGATGGGGCTCCGACCAGGCGATGTTCGATGCGTTCTTCCGCGTGCTCAAGCCCGGTGGCGTGCTGGGCGTGGTCGATCACCGCGCCAAGCCGGGCACCGACCTGGAGGCGATGAAGAAGTCCGGCTACCTGACCGAGGCCCTGGTGAAGGAACTCGCGCAGCGCGCCGGATTCGTGCTCGAGGCCAGCAGCGAGGTCAACGCCAACCCGCGCGACACCACCGACCACCCCAACGGCGTGTGGACGCTGCCACCCAGCAACCGCCACGACCCGGAGGATGCGCAGATGTACCGCGGCATCGGCGAGAGCGATCGGATGACCTTGCGCTTCAGGAAGCCGGCCTCCCGCTGACTGTCGGCCGCGGGCACGCACGCGCCGCGCCCGCGGCTGTCACGCGCCGGCCACCCGCACCTGCCCCATGCTCATCGCCCTCAACAAGCCCTACGGCGTGCTGTGCCAGTTCACCGACCGCAGCACGCCGCCCCGCCCCACCTTGGCCGGCTTCGGCCTGCCGCCGGACGTGTATGCCGCCGGCCGCCTCGACCACGACAGCGAAGGCCTGCTGCTGCTCACCGACGACGGCGGCCTGGCCCATCGCCTGACCGACCCGCGCCACAAGCAGCCCAAGACCTATTGGGTGCAGGTGGAAGGCGACCCCAGCGATACCCAGCTCGAGGCGTTGCGCCAGGGCGTGGTGCTCAACGACGGCCCCACCCGCCCGGCGCAGGTGCAGCGCATCGACGCGCCTGCGCTGTGGCCACGCGATCCGCCGGTGCGCTTTCGCAAGACCGTGCCTGACGCGTGGTTGCAGGTCACGATCAGCGAGGGCCGCAACCGCCAGGTGCGGCGCATGACCGCGGCGGTGGGCCTGCCGACGCTGCGGCTGGTGCGCGTGGCGATCGGCCCCTATCGGCTGGACGCCCTGGCCCCGGGGGAATGGCGCCGGTTATGAGCGTGGTGCGGCCGACGCGATCGGCACCGAGTTGGCCCCCGCCCGCGTCAGCAGCAGCACCGCGCCCAGCACCACCACGGTACCCAGCAGTTGCAGGGCGGTGATGCGCTCGTGGAGCAGCCAGCCGCCGAGGAACACCAACGACACCGGCCCCAACGCCGACAGCTGCGCGGCGGTGCCCGCGCCCAGGCGCGCTACCGCACCCATGGTGAAGGTCACCGGCAGGAACGTGCACAGCACCGCGTTGACCAGCGCCAGGCCGTAGGCGCCGGCCGGCAGTGCCAGCAGGCGTTCCGGTTCGCGCACCAACGCATAGTGCAGCGCCGTCGCGGCAGTGGACACGGTCATCGCGTAGGCCACCAGCCGCAGTGAGCCGATGCGCCGGATCAGCTGCCCCGACATCGACAGGTACAGCGCGTAGCTGAAGGCCGCGACCAGCACCAGCAGGCTGCCGCGCACGATGTTCGTCCCCTCGAGGTGCAGGTTCTCGGCAAACACCAACGCCACGCCGGCATAGCTCACTGCCATCGCGATCCACTCGTGGCGGCTGACCGTGCGGCCGAATGCGACCAGCCCGATCAACAGCACGAAGGTCGGGTTGAGGAACAGGATCAGCCGCTCCATCGACACCGGCACGTACTGCAGGCCCCAGAAGTCGAGCAGGCTGGAAAGGTAGTAACCGAGCACGCCCAGCATCAGCACCTGCCCCCATTCGCGCCGGCGCAGTGGTGTGCGGTTGCCGCGCAGGTGCTCGCGCAGGCCCAGGCCGAGGAACAGCGGCAGCGACAGGGCCATGCGCAGCGCCATTACGTCCAGCGCGTCCAGCCCGTAGCGGAACTGGAACTTGGCCAGGATCGCCTTGGCCGAGAACAGCACCGCGCCGGTCGCGCCCAGCAACAGGCCCACGCGGCGCGCCTGGGTGCCGGGCACGGACATCGCGCTTACGCCCACGGTCCGGCCCCGGAACGGCGACAGGTCATGTGCGGCACGGCGACGGCGGTCATCACGGATCCTTCAGGCGGGCCGCCTAGGATGCGCCGCGGGCCGGTGTTCGGCCAGAAGGCGGCGCGCAGACCGGACCACGGACGTGGCCTGTGGCACGCCGCCCGGCTGAACGGCCGTTCCGCGACACGAGGCGGCGTTCTGATAACGTGACCGGGACCCCGCAATCACCGACCCGGCCAGGCGTCGCAACTCACCACCTGAGGATGAATGGGCACTGCCACTTCGACCGGTCGCATTCTTGTTGTCGATGACCAACCCGCCAACCTGCGGGTGGTCAGCATGCTGCTTGCGCGGCAATCCTACGAGGTCGTCACCGCCGGCAGCGGCGAGGAGGCGCTGGAGCGCTTCGAGGCCTCGCCCCCGGACCTGGTGCTGCTGGACATGATGATGCCCGGCATGGACGGGTTCGAAGTGCTGGCGGGACTGCGCGAGCGCCGCCATCCGTTCGACGTGCCGGTGGTGTTCGTCACCGCCGCGCAGGACCGCGACCTGCTGCTGCGCGCCTTCGAGGTCGGCGCGGTGGATTACGTGACCAAGCCGTTCCTGCCCGAGGAACTGCTGGCGCGGGTCAACGCACACGTCGGGCTCAAACTCGCGCGCGACCGCTTGGCGCGCGTGGCACGCGAACGCGAGGAACTGGTCAACCTGGTCGCACACGACCTGAAGAACCCGTTGAGCAGCGTGCTGTTTGCCAGCGACATCCTGATCAACGACGGGGTGAAGCCCGAGCGCGTGCCGCGCTACCTGCAGATGATCCACGAGAGCGCGCAGGACGCACTGGGCTACATCCGCGACTACCTGGAAAGCCGTGCACATGGCGGCGGCAACCCGCATGCCGGCGCCAGCGCCGACCTGGGTTCGACGCTGGACTGGTTGATGCAGCGGTACGAGATGCAGCTCGAAGCGCGCGGCATTGCACCGACGGTGATCCCGCCGGCGGAGAACGCGCGGGTGGCGATCGACGAACGCGTGCTGCGCCAGGTCAGCGAGAACCTGGTGACCAATGCGATGAAGTACGCGGCCAATGCGCCGCTGACGCTCGCCGCGCAGCGCGGCGCGCCAGGGTTCTGGAGGCTGGTGGTGGCCGACCGTGGCCCGGGGATTCCCACCGCCCGCCAGCGTGAGCTGTTCAGGCCATTCACGCGCTTGCAGGTGGATCCGGGCGACACCATCTCCAGCGGCCTGGGCCTGTCGCTGGCCAAGCGGATCGTCGAGTCCGCGGGCGGCCAGCTGTGGTACGAGGCGCGCGCCCGCGGTGGTTCCCGCTTCGTGATCGAACTGCCGGAAGTGGCGCCGTGATGGCGCCTGCTCACCCTGCGCAGGAATGAGCCGCGGCGGCCGCGCTCCCAGCGGCCGTCGCTGAAGGCAACGCCGGATTACGCCTGACTGGTGCTGCGGCGCGTGCGCGTGCCGCTGCGCGGCTTGCGCGTGGTCGCCTTCTTCGCTTCGACGCGACGCGCGCTGCCTTCGATCGGCGCATTCTTCTCGGCTTCGCGGGCCTTGCGCCGCGCCGCATACCAGAGCAGGCCGGCACCGACGACCGTGGCGGCGGCGACCATCGGATGACGGCGCACCAGCGTGGTGGCCACGCGCGCGCCGCCCTTCAATGCGCCCAGCTTGGCGCCGGTCTGCAGCCACTTGTCGGCGGCGGGCAGCGCCTGCTTGAGGCCATCACCCACGGCATTGGCCAGGCCCAGGGCACGATCAGGAAGGGTGTGCAGTGCGTTCACGAAGGCATTCTCCAAGGTTGGACCATGGACGGCAGTCTCCCGGGCGCGGTGTTGCCGCTGCGTGAGCACAGCGCGCCGGCGCGGTCGTGGATACGGCGTTGGTTCAGGTGCCACGCGGCTTCGCGCGGTGGGTGGCGGTGGCGGTCCACGGATCGTCGGGCCACGGGTGCTTGGGATAGCGGCCCTTCATTTCCTTTTTCACCTCCGGGTAGGTGCGCTCCCAGAACCCCCTCAGGTCCTGCGTGACCTGCAGCGGACGGCCGCCGGGCGAGAGCAGGTGCAGCGTCACCGGCACGCGGCCGTCGGCAATGCGTGGCGTGTCAGCCAGGCCGAACAGCTCCTGCAGCTTCACCGCCAGCACCGGCGGTTGCGGGCCGCCGACGGTGTAGCCCTCGGCATCGGTACGCGCGTCGTCCCATGCATACTCGATGTGGCGCTCCATGCCGGACGGCACAGTGATCCGAGTCGGCGCCAACGCATCGATGCGTTGGCGTTGTGACCACGGCAGGGGCGACTTGAGCGCCTCGCCGAAGGCCTGCTCGTCCATCGCATCCAGTCGCGTCTTGCCGCTGAGCGCGGGTTTGAGCCAATCGTCGAGCGTCGCGAGCAACGTGGCGTCGGACAGGTCGGGCAATGCCCCCTCGCCTTCGGCCAGCTCCGGGCACCAGGCGCGCAGGCAGCGCACGCGCGCG
Organism: Lysobacter daejeonensis GH1-9; assembly: GCF_000768355.1. GTDB lineage: Bacteria > Pseudomonadota > Gammaproteobacteria > Xanthomonadales > Xanthomonadaceae > Aerolutibacter > Aerolutibacter daejeonensis. The sequence goes on along the minus strand of NZ_AVPU01000037.1, from coordinate 508 downwards.
CGCCACTGGCGCAGGCCTCCGGTCCACGGCAGTGCGTCGAGCCCGAGCTGGCGCACCGCATCGATCAGCGCGTCGGCGTAGCGCGCGGGGTCGGGCTTGGCCAGGGGCTTGCTCGACAGCACGATGCGGTCGAAGCGGCTCTCGCGCACTGCGGCGATGCCGCGCGCGGTCGCGTCCCATACCACGCGGTCCTCGGTGGCGAAGCGCTCGGGGAAATCGCGGTGCAGGACGGCTTCGTCCAGCGGTGCGGCGCGCAGGATGCGCGCGTCGCGCGTCTCGTCGCGCAGCTCGGTGATCACCAGCCACGGCTCGCCGTACAACGCACTGTCGTCGAACAGCTTGGCGCTGCGGCCGTTGGCCAGCTGGTAGCGGTACGGATCGCTGGGGTGCTGGCGCGCGATGCGATCGGGGAAGGCGTGCAGCAGCAGGTCGCCGAGCGCGTGCGCGGGCTGCCCCGGGCGCGGCGGTGCGTCCACGCGCAGGCGCCGACGCCATTGGCGCGCGGCCT
>NZ_AVPU01000039.1 GCF_000768355.1 Lysobacter daejeonensis GH1-9 | reverse complement strand
CCAGTCGGTTGTTAAGCGTGGATGCCCACGGTTGACGCCCAGAAAACACCGATGTTTCTTCGGCCACAAAGGCAAGAGAAATGGCCATCTGACCCCTATCGCCGGTATCCGCTGATCGGCTCTGTGGCAGCTTCGGGTCGGAAGCTGCCACCTAGCATCAACGAAAAGAAAAGGGCCCCCTCGGGCCCTTTTCTCACATCTCATCCAACCACCGGTCTCACCCACACTTCGAGTAGCCACAATTCAAGCAAGTCGCGCACCCGTCCATGATCACCACCGCCTTCTGGCTGCACTTGTGGCACATGGTGGCCGACGGCGGGAACGAGGCGCCTTCGCCGGTGACCGCCACGTCCTCGCTGCGCGGGGCTTCGGCCACCTTCGGCTCGGGGAACAGGTCGGCTACGTCAGAGTTTTTTTTTGAGCGGTCTTCGTAGGCGCGGCGCTTCTCGGCGATCAGCGCGCGCTGCTCCGGGCTCATCTCCGGGTCGTGCAGCATGCCGATCGACTTGAGGTGGTCTTCGACAATCGCGCCCAGCTCGGCCACCAGCGACGGCATGTACACGCCGCCGGCCTTGAAGTAGCCGCCGCGCGGGTCGAACACGGCCTTCATTTCCTCGACCACGAAGGTCACGTCGCCGCCCTTGCGGAACACTGCGCTCATGATGCGGGTCAGCGCCACGATCCACTGGAAGTGGTCCATGTTCTTCGAGTTGATGAAGATCTCGAAGGGGCGGCGCAGTTCGTGCTCGGTACCGGCGTTGAGCACGATGTCGTTGATCGTCACGTACAGGGCGTGCTCGAACAGCGGCGATTTGATCTTGTAGGTGCTGCCGATCAGGATTTCCGGGCGCTCGATGCGCTCGTGCATCTGGATGACGTTGTCGGCCGGCGCGTCCACCGGCGCGGCGCTCTTGGCAGCCTCCGCCTGGGCTTGCTGCTTGGCCTTGTCTTCGGGCGTAACAACGCTGTAGCCCTTGATTTTCTTGTCGATCTTGACGGCCATCGGCCCTTGCTCCTGATGCGGTGTTGCGGTTGCGTTGCGGTGTGGGGGTGGTCCGGGCCTCCCCTGCAACGCAGGGGAGGTTCGGTACCGGGACGTGCTTACTTCTTCTTGGCAGCCTTCTTCGCGACCTTCTTGGCGGGACGCTTGGCTACCTTCTTCGCGGCCTTCCTGGCCGGCGCCTTCTTGGCTACCTTCTTGGCCGCCGCCTTGCGTGCGGTGGTCTTTTTGGCAACCTTCTTCGCGGCCTTCTTGGCGGTCGCCTTGCGGGCAGTCGTCTTCTTGGCGGCCTTCTTGACGGCCTTCTTCACTGCCTTCTTGGCCGCGGCCTTCTTTGCCGTGGCCTTCTTCGCCACCTTCTTGGCGGCCTTCTTCACCGCCGCCTTCTTGGCGGTGGCCTTCTTGGCAGCCTTCTTCACTGCCTTCTTCGCGGCGGTCTTCTTGCCGGTGGCCTTGGCCTTCAGCACCTTCGCTTCCTTCTTGGCGGCGGCACTGGCGCTGGCGAGCTTCTTCTTGGCGGTGCCGACGGCCTTCTTGGCCGCCTTGCGTGCCTTGGTCGCGGTCTTCTTGACCTTGTCCACGGCGCCCTCGGCGGTGTGGGCAATCGCGCTGCCGATGTTGCTGGCGGTCTCCATCACGTTCTCGGCGGCCTGGTTCAGGGTCGCCGTCACTCCATTACCGTTGCTCATGCAGCCCTCCTTGCGGGCATATGCGTACAGAAGTTGGGTGTTACCGGAGCGATGCTATACCTGCTGCGCTTGCAACGCGCCGTGAAGCGCGCTGCAAGCAGGGCCGGGAACGTGGCCGCGGAACCGGCCCGGTTTCCGCGCGGGGCGACGCGGTCGCCCCCACCGTGATCCGCAAGGATCAGAACTTGCCGTAATAGCCTTCCTTCAGCGCATCGAACAGGTTGGCGGCGGTGTGCATCTCGCCGTCGTATTCGATCTGTTCGTTGCCCTTGACCTCCAACACCGTGCCATCCTCCAGCTCGAAGCGGTAGGTGGTGTTCTCCAGGTCCGCTTCCTTGACCAGCACGCCCTGGAAGGCGGCCGGGTTGAAGCGGAACGTGGTGCACCCCTTCAGGCCCTGCTGGTGGGCGTAGGTGTAGATGTCCTTGAAGTCCTCGTACGGGTAGTCGGTCGGGACGTTGGCGGTCTTGGAGATCGAGCTGTCCACCCACTTCTGCGCGGCGGCCTGCACGTCCACGTGCTCCTTCGGCGTGATGTCGTCGGCGGCGATGAAGTAGTCCGGCAGCTTGGCGGCCTCGTCATCGGCAAACGGCATGGCCTTGGGGTTGACCAGCTCGCGGTAGGCCAGCAGCTCGAACGAATAGACGTCGACCTTTTCCTTCGACTTCTTGCCTTCGCGGATGACGTTGCGGCTGTAGTGGTGCGCGAACGAGGGTTCGATGCCGTTGGAGGCGTTGTTGGCCAGCGACAGGCTGATGGTGCCGGTCGGGGCGATGGAGCTGTGGTGGGTGAAGCGCGCGCCGACGTCGGCCAGCTCGTCCACCAGCTCCGGGGCCACGCCGGCCACGCGCTGCATGTAGCGGCTGTACTTGGCGTGCAGCACCTTGCCGGGGATTTCCTGGCCGATCTTCCAGCCGTCCTTCACCATTTCCGGGCGCTTGCGCAGCATCTCGGCGGTGACGGCAAAGCGCTCTTCCATGATCGGCGCCGGGCCCTTTTCCTTGGCCAGCTCCAAGCCCATCTCCCAGCCGGCGACGGCCATCTCGCGGGCGATGCGCTCGGTGAACTCGCACGACTCCTTCGAGCCGTACTTCATCTGCAGCATGGTCACGGTGCTGCCCAGGCCCAGGAAGCCCATGCCGTGGCGGCGCTTGCGCATGATCTCGTCGCGCTGCTGTTGCAGCGGCAGGCCGTTCACCTCGACCACGTTGTCCAGCATGCGGGTGAACACGCGCACCACTTCCTTGTACTCCTCCCAGTCGAACTCGGCCTGGTCGGTGAAGGCGTTGCGCACGAACTTGGTCAGGTTGACCGAACCCAGCAGGCACGCGCCGTACGGCGGCAGCGGCTGCTCGCCACACGGGTTGGTGGCGCGGATGTTCTCGCACCACCAGTTGTTGTTCATCTCGTTGACGCGGTCGATCAGGATGAAGCCCGGCTCGGCGTAGTCATACGTCGAGACCATGATCATGTCCCACAGGTGGCGGGCACGGATGTGGCCGTAGATCTTGCAGGCCACCAGGCCGTCGTCGCGGGTGATGTAGTTGCGGTGCGCCGGCCAGTCGCGCCAGACCACCTGGGTGGCGTCGGCCAGGTCCAGGTCGTCCTTTTCCTTGATGTTGACCGGGAACACCAGCGGCCAGTCGGCGTCGTTGTGCACGGCGTCCATGAACCCGTCGGTGATCAGCAGCGACAGGTTGAACTGGCGCAGGCGGCCGTCCTCGCGCTTGGCACGGATGAAGTCCTTCACGTCCGGGTGCGACACGTCGAACGTGCCCATCTGCGCGCCGCGGCGGCCACCGGCCGAGGACACGGTGAAGCACATCTTGTCGAAGATATCCATGAAGGACATCGGACCGGAGGTGTACGCGCCGGCGCCGGCGACGAACGCGCCACGCGGGCGCAGCGTGCTGAACTCGTAGCCGATGCCGCAACCGGCCTTCAGCGTCAGCCCGGCCTCGTGCACCTTCTCCAGGATGCCGTCCATCGAGTCCTCGATGGTGCCCGACACGGTGCAGTTGATGGTGGAGGTGGCGGGCTTGTGCTCCAGCGCGCCGGCGTTGGAGGTGATGCGGCCGGCGGGGATGGCACCGCGGCGCAGCGCCCAGGTGAAGCGCTCCTGCCAGTACTGCTGCTTCTCGGCGGTCGGCTCGGCCTCGGCCAGCGCCTTGGCCACGCGCTGGTAGGTGCCGTCGATGTCGGCATCGATGGCCTCGCCGGTCTTGGTCTTCAGCCGGTACTTCTTGTCCCAGATGTCCGTGGACGCGGGTTGCATCGGGATGTCTTTGGCTGTGGTGACCATCTTTACCGCCTCGAGGCGCACGGTGCTCATGCCTGTCCTGTCTCCGTGATTGTGGCCGCGGAGGGCATCCGCAACCATGGTTTCTTGTTGTTTCCGCGCCCGCGGAAAACCGCCGACGCGCGTGCCCGCGGCTGCGTCATCCGCGCCGCGTTTGCTGCTGTTTTTCAGGGCCGAAGGCCATGCTTGCTTCGTTCATGCGCCATACCCCATGGTCGCCTTACCGATCCAAGCGAACCCCTAAGAGTGGGATTCCCCATCGACACGACCACAAGATGTAGTGTGCCGTAACGGCATTCGAAACTACCCCCCACCCCGAGGGAAGTCAACGGTTTTTTGACGGCCGTCTCGTATTGACTTCGCTGCCAGACAAGCGGGGCGGGGGCTGCAACGCAACGGCGGATTTTTCTTGTCGGACAACGATGGTGATGCGGCGCACAAACCGCCATGTCGCCCATCGGTGACCACGCCGGTGCAATGCCGGTGTCCGGCGTTCCGCGGGCGCCCATCCCACCCTTGAATGCCCCGCCTTCAGCCCTGATTGCAGCAGCCGATTCGAAACTGAACAACAACCGCTTATCGTGGGCCCCATGCCACACCCGGCCCGCCCCCACCCGACGCAACGCCGATGAAGACTTCGACCAAGACGCTGCTCGCCCTGTCCCTTGCCGCCGCCTTCGGTGGTTTTGCCGCCACCGCCATCCGCGAAGGCCTGCGCACGCCCGCGCAGGCCGAGCCGCTTCCGGCCGCCAGCACACCGATGACCGCCGCGTTGCCCGCCGCGGTGGGTAACCAGACGCTGCCCTCGCTGGCGCCGATGCTGGCACGGGTCACCCCGGCGGTGGTCAGCGTGCACACCAAGCAGCGGGTGCGGGTCAGCCCGTTCGGCAGCGACCCGATCTTCCGCCGCATGTTCCCCGAACTGACCCAGGAGCGGATCAACGAGTCGCTGGGCTCGGGCGTTATTGTCGACGCGCAGCGTGGGCTGGTGCTGACCAACCACCACGTGATCGAAGGCGCCGACGCGGTGTCGGTGACGCTGGCCGATGGGCGCACGCTCAAGGCCGACTTCATCGGTTCCGACGCCGACACCGACATCGCGGTGATGCGCATTGCCGCCGACAAGCTGCAGGCGCTGCCGCTGGGCGATTCCAATGCGCTGCGCGTGGGCGACTTCGTGGTGGCCGTGGGCAACCCGTTCGGTATCGGCCAGACGGTGACCTCGGGCATCGTCTCGGCGGTGGGCCGCAGCGGCCTGCGCGGGCTGGGCTTCCAGAACTTCATCCAGACCGATGCCTCGATCAACCCGGGCAACTCCGGCGGTGCGCTGGTCAACCTCAATGGCGAGCTGGTCGGCATCAACACCGCCAGCTTCAATCCGCGCGGCAGCATGGCCGGCAACATCGGCCTCAGCTTCGCCATCCCCACCAGCCTGGTGCGCAACGTGATGAACCAGCTGGTGGCCACCGGCGAGGTGCGCCGCGGCACGCTGGGGCTGGAGACGCAGGACCTGGATGCGCGCCTGGCCGCCAGCCTCGGCGTGACCGACCCGCGTGGCGCAGTGGTGACCCGGGTCTTTGGCGGCAGCGCGGCGGCGACCGCGGGCCTGCGCGCCGGCGACGTGATCACCGCGGCCAACGGCGAGCGCGTGGACGGCCGCGATGCCCTGCGCAACTTCGAGGGCTTGCAGGCGGTGGGCAGCCGGGTGACGCTGGACGTGCTGCGCGACGGCAAGCCGCTGAAGCTGACGACGACGTTGCGCGAGCAGCCTCGCGCGCTGACCGGCGCGGACCTGGACGAGCGCCTGGCCGGCGCCACCTTCGCCGAACTGCCCGAACGCCTGCGCCAGGCCGGCGAACAGGGCGTGCTGGTGGAAGCGGTGGCCCGCGGCAGCCGCGCGGCGCAGAATGGCTTGCAGGCCGGCGACCGGATCGTCGCGGCCAGCACCGGCGAGTTCGACGACTTGCCGGGCTTCCGCGCCGGCTTCACACGGCCCCCGGCACAGTTGGTGCTGCGCGTCGTGCGGGGCAACCAACGCGGCGACCTGCCGATGCGCTGACCCCACCCCATAAGGAGCGGTAAGGATGAGCCCGAACGCAACCGATTCGATGAAGTCCAACCTCGGCGAGGCTGGCGGCCAGTTGCGCCAGGCCGCGGTCGATGCCGGCGCGGCCCTCAAGGATGCCGCCAGCGCGGCGGGCGCCGAACTGAAGGTAGGCAAGGCCAACGTCAAAGCCGACCTGGCCGACAGCGCCCTGGCGGGCATTGCCGCAGCCGAAGACGCCGGTGGCGCCGCACGCGAACAGGTGGACGCCCTGATGGACAAGGGCCGCGACCTGATCGACAGCGCCGCCGAGCTGATCCGCGAACGGCCGCTGGCCTCGTTCGGCGTGGCCTTCGCCGCGGGCTGGATCATCGCCAAGCTGGCCCGCAGCGGCGACAAGTAAGCCATGGGTGCCAGCGGGATCGGGGACGACCGCGCCACGCCCAACGCTCCCGGGGCGGGCCCCGCGCCCGACCTGGAGGAATCGCTGCGCGACGTCGGTGATGCCGGCAAGGCCACGCTGAAAGCCTCGGTCGACGCGGCCAAGGCGTTCCGCACGCTGGTGCTGGCCGATATCTCGCTGGCGCGAAGTGCGTTCGGGCGTGCGCTGGCGTTCACCGGCGTCGCCATCGCCTTCGGCGCGTCGGCGTGGTTGTTGCTGATGGCGACGCTGATCGTGGCGCTCAGCCGCGGGCTGGGCTGGCCGTGGGCGTGGTCGCTGTTGCTGACCGCGGTGATCAGCCTGGTGGTCACCGGTGTTGGCGCATGGCGCGCCATCCGCTATTTCGAACACACGCGCCTGCAAGCCACGCGCCGACAGCTGGCGCGGCTGGGCATCGGCGAGCTGGCCGACTTCACCCCGACGCCCGGCTCGCCAGAGTCCACCCGCCAGGCCACCGAAGCCGAGTCGCCGGAAACGCCCGCCGGCGAGCCGGTGAAGGACAAGCGCGGCGTGGACATCACCCCCCCCTGAGGCCCGCGCATGGGATTCGAGCAACTCATCGAGAAGGTGCACCAGGCCGAGGACGCGCTGGAGGCGCGCGAACGGGCGGTGGTGGCCTACGCCGGACAGGCGAAAGCATCGTGGGTGTCCGCATGGACCCCGGGGCGCATCGTGGTGGCGGGGCTGGTCAGCGGCTTCCTGGTCGGTCGTGCGCGGCCATTGCGCGCGGCCGGCAGCGGCGGTCAGTGGCTGCAGATGATCACCGCACTGTCGGGGATGCTCGCCAGCGGCAGTGCACAGGTGGCGGCACAGAGCGCCGACGAGGCCGCCAGCGAGGCCAGCAACGCGGCGGCGGCCGTTGCACCTGAGGGCGCCGCGGCCACCCCCGGCACGGAACCCGACCATCCCGATGCCTGATCACCGGCGCACCGACATGCCCTCCCCGCCTTCCACCGGATCCGGCCCCGCCTCGCCCACCACCGCGCGCGACGACGACGAGGCCATCGCCGCTTCGACCACGCACACAGAGTTGCCGCCGCGCCCGCGCTCCAGCACGGCGGCGCTGGTGCTGGCCACGCTGGCCGTGGGCTTCACCCTGTGGGCAACGCAGGGGCTGGTGTTGCCGATCCTGCTGGCGATGTTCTTCGCCCTGGTCGGCAACCCGATCATCCGCGGGCTGCAGCGGCTGTACGTGCCGCGGTTCATCGGCGCGCTGGCCGTGCTGTGCGGCGGCATCGCCATCACCGTGCTGCTGGGCAGCCAGCTGGTGGAGCCGGTGGGCGACTGGATGCGCGAGGTACCGCGCGAGATGCGAAGCGTGGCGCCCAAGCTGCAGCGCATGATCAAGCCGGTGCAGGAGGCCAACAAGGCCGCCGAGAACATCGCCCGCGCTGCCGGTGGCGAGAACACCACCAAGCCGGTGCAGGTGGTGAAGACCGAGGCCAACGACCCGTACAAGGTGCTGATGACCACGCCACGCCTCGCCGCGTCGGTGCTGGCGGTGGTGCTGCTCACCTTCTTCTTCATGGTCTACGGCGCGAACCTGCAGAAGAAGGCGCTGGCGCTGCTGCCCGGGCGCCAGCAGCAGAAGCTGACGGTGGAAATCCTGCAATCGATCGAGCGCGAGATCTCGCGCTACGTGCTGACCATCACCGTGATCAACTTCGTGGTCGGCCTGGTGTTCGCCGGCGCCCTGATGCTGCTCGACGTGCCCATGCCCGAGGCGCTGATGTGGGGCACGATGGCCGCGCTGCTGAACTTCGCGCCGTACGTGGGCCCGCTGATCGGCATCATCGTGATGCTGCTGATGGGCTTCGTCAGCTTCGACGAGCCGCTGCAGTCGCTGCTGCCGGCCGGCATCTACCTGCTGCTGCACACGCTGGAAGGCCAGATCATCACCCCCATCGTGCTGGGCAAGCGCATGGCGATCTCGCCGCTGATGCTGATCCTGGCGCTGATGGTGTCCGGCTGGCTGTGGGGCATCATCGGCCTGCTGCTGGCGGTGCCGCTGCTGGTCTGCGTCAAGCTGGTGCTGGAGCGGATCGAAGGGCTGGACGGTTGGGCAAGGCTGCTGGAATGAACTGCGAAACGGTCTCACCGACCGCTGCGCCGCCATATGGACTGAAGCGCATCCGGGCGGCTGGCACATCGCGTCGTCACGTGCCGTTCCGGCAGCCCGGGAACCCGCGGGGTAAAATGACCGGGTGAGCTTCCCCGTCTTCGCCATCACCCTCGACCTCGACGACACGCTGTGGCCCATCGGCCCGGCGATCAACCGCGCCGAGGAACGGCTCGATGCCTGGATGAAGACGCACGCGCCGCGCAGCTTCGCCCGCTGGCCGCAGGCCAAACGCCGCAAGCTGCGCGAACAGGTCGATCTGGAACGCCCACACCTGTCGCACGACATGACGGTGCAACGGCAGTGGATGCTGGAGCGCATGCTGGCCGAGGCCGGCGACGACATCGCCCTGATGCCGGCCGCCTACGAGGCCTACTTCGCCGGCCGCTGTGACGTGAAGCACTACGGCGACAGCGTGCCTGCCCTCGACCGCCTCGCCGCGCGCGTGCCGCTGGCCGCAGTCAGCAACGGCAACGCCGACCTGCAGCGCATCGGCCTGATGCACCTGTTCCGCTTCCAGCTGGGCGCGCGCGAGCACGGCAAGGCCAAGCCGTCGGCCTGCATCTTCCACGCCGCCTGCGCGCAACTGGACGTCGCGCCGATGCACGTGCTGCACGTGGGCGATGACCCGGAGGCCGACGTCATCGGCGCGCACCACGCCGGCCTGCGCACCTGCTGGATCAACCGCGAGCGCCGCACCTGGCCGCGAAGCGACATCCAACCCGACCTGCAATTCACCAACCTCGCCGCACTGGCCGACTGGCTGGACGCGACGCACCCGACGAGCTGACCCCATGCCCCTGCCCACCGGTTTCACCGACGCCTCCGCTTCCGCCCTGCCGCTGCACGTGGTCAGCCGGGCCGACTTCGCCACCTGGCGCGATGCGCAGCCCGCGCACGTCGCGGCGTGGGTGCAAGCGCAGGGCTTCGATGGCAGCGCCAACAGCGCGCTGCCCCTGCCCGGCGCCGACGGCGCGATGGCCGGCGCGGTGATCGGCGTGGGCGACGCACTGGACCCGTACGCCTACGGCCACGCCCCTTCCGCCCTGCCGGTACGGGCCTGGGCACTGGCGACCGCGCTGGAGCCCGCGCAGAAGGCCGCACTGCAGCTGGGCTGGGGCTTGGGCAGCTACCGCTTCAACCGCTACAAGCAACCGCTGCGCCCACCCGCGCAACTGGTGCTGGACGGCGACACCGCCGAACTGACCGACGTGCTCGCCGCCTGCCTGCGCACGCGCGACCTGATCAACACGCCCACCGAGCACATGGGCCCCGACCAGCTGGAACAGGTGGCCTGCGAAATTGCCGAACGCCATGGCGCGCGCATCGAAGTGATCAGCGGCGATGATCTGCTGGCGAAGAACTTCCCCGCAATCCACGCCGTCGGCCGCGCCAGCCACCGTGCGCCACGACTGATCGCGCTGGAGTGGGGTGACGCGGCACATCCGCACGTGGCCATCGTCGGCAAGGGCGTGTGCTTCGACACCGGCGGCCTGGACCTCAAGCCCGCCGACGGCATGCGCAACATGAAGAAGGACATGGGCGGCGCCGCGCATGCCATCGCGCTGGCCGAGCTGGTGATGGCGCGCAAGCTGCCGTTGCACATCACCCTGCTGGTGCCGGCGGTGGAGAACGCGGTGGGCCCCAACAGCTACCGCCCGGGCGAGGTGATCGCCACCCGCGCCGGCCTCAGCGTGGAGATCGACAACACCGACGCCGAAGGCCGCGTGGTGCTGTGCGATGCGCTGGCCTACGCCGGCGAGCAGAAGCCGGCGCTGCTGCTGGACTTCGCCACACTCACCGGCGCGGCGCGCATCGCGCTGGGCCCGGACCTGCCGGCGCTGTTCAGCAATGACGATGCGCTGGCCCAGCAGTGGCTCGATGCCGGCATCCAGTTGCGTGACCCGCTGTGGCGCATGCCGCTGTGGCGTCCGTACTGGCGCTACCTCACCAGCGGCATCGCCGATATCGCCAACGGCGGTCCGTCGAAGATGGCCGGCAGCGTCACCGCCGCGCTTTACCTGGAGCGCTTCGTGCCCGCCGGGCAGAAGTGGGCGCACCTGGATGTGTACAGCTGGAACGACGCCGACCGCCCGGGCCGCCCGGCCGGTGGCGAGGCGCAGGGCCTGCGTGCGGCGTTCGCGCTGCTCAAGGCGCACGCCTGAGCGCTGGGAGCATCCGCGCTCGGCAGGGGCGTGCGCGGGACTGAATGCTGGGCGGCGCGGGGGACGGCGCCGCCAGGTTGACTTGTGGCAGGTGACGGCCGTCACGGCTTGCGGTCACACTGCACGCCATGCCTGTAACGGAAGACCGCATGAACCGTCCGCAAGAGATGCTGGAGCAATTGCGCATTGAACGTCGCCCCGGCGCCAAGGGCGCCAAGCGCCGGAAATGGCCTTGGATCGCCGGCGGGGCCGTCGTGCTGCTGGGCCTGTTCCTGGTAATGGGCATGAACCGCCCCGTGCCGGTGGACACCGCGCCCGCCCTCGACGCCGCCGACCCGGCCAACGCCTCGGTGCTGGATGCATCCGGCTACATCGTCGCGCGACGCATCGCCACGGTCTCGTCCAAGGTCACCGGCAAGGTGCGCGAGGTGCTGATCGAGGAAGGCCAGAAGGTCGTGGAAGGCCAGGTATTGGCGCGACTGGATCCGCTGGACGCCGATGCCCAGCGCGAATTGGCCGGTGCGCAGCTGGCCGCCGCGCGCAGCCAGGCCGCGCAGGTGCAGGCGCAGTTGCGCGAGGCCGAAGCGCAGGCGACACGCCTGCAGTCGCTGGTGCGCGACAAGCTGGTCTCGCGCGCGCAGTACGACCAGGCCATTGCCCAGCGCGACGCCCTGCGTGCGCAACTGGCCAGCGTGCAGCGCGACACCAGCGTGGCCGGCCGCCAGCTGCAGGTCGCCGAGATCGGCCTCGACAACACCGTGGTGCGTGCGCCGTTCGCGGGCGTGGTCACCGCCAAGGCGGCGCAACCGGGCGAGATTGTGTCGCCGATCTCCGCCGGCGGCGGCTTCACCCGCACCGGCATCGGCACCATCGTCGACATGGATTCGCTGGAAGTGCAGGTGGACGTCAACGAGGCCTACATCGGCCGTGTGCAGCCGGGCATGCCGATCGAAGCGGTGCTCAACGCCTACCCGGACTGGCGCATCCCCGGCGAAGTCATCGCCATCATCCCCACCGCCGACCGCACCAAGGCCACGGTCAAGGTGCGCATCGCGCTTGCGCAGAAGGATCCGCGCATCGTGCCGGACATGGGCGTGCGTGTGAGCTTCCTGGAGAAGGCCGGCGCCAACGCGACCAAGCCGGTGGGCGTGTGGATCCCGGCCAAGGCGATCGTCCTGCCCGAGGGCACCGATGCCAAGGCCGCCGGAAGGGCCAGGAGCGGCCACGTGTTTGTCGTGGCCGACGGTAAGGCCACGCATCGCGAGGTGCAGCTGGCCGAAGTGCGCGATGCCGACCGCCACGTCATCGCCGGGCTCAAGCCCGATGAGACGGTGGCGCTGGACCCGTCCAAGCTGCGCGATGGCCAGCGCGTGACCACCGCTGCGGACAAGCGGTGAACGCATGGACGCACGCCCGCTGGTCCAGATCCGCGACCTGACCAAGACCTACGAGCGCGGTAAGGAGCGCATCGAGGTGCTGCACCACATCAACCTCGATATCCCGCACGGCGATTTCGTCGCGCTGATGGGGCCCTCGGGCTCGGGCAAGACCACCCTGCTCAACCTGATCGGTGGACTGGACTCGCCCACCGAAGGCGACCTGCGCGTGGACGGCGTCGCCATCGACGACCTCGACGGCGACGCGCTGGCCGCATGGCGCGCCGAGACCGTGGGCTTCATCTTCCAGAGCTACAACCTGATGCCGGTGCTGACCGCGCAGAAGAACGTGGAGCTGCCGCTGCTGCTCACCGACATGGGCGCCGCCGAACGCGCGCGTCGAGCCAGCGTGGCGTTGGAGCTGGTCGGCCTCGGCGATCGCGCCAGGCACAAGCCCAACGAGCTCTCCGGCGGCCAGCAGCAGCGCGTGGCCATCGCCCGCGCACTGGTCTCCGACCCGCTGCTGCTCATCTGCGACGAGCCCACTGGCGACCTCGACCGCAAGACCGCCGATGAAGTGCTGACCCTGCTGCAGCAGCTCAACCGCGAATTCGGCAAGACCATCGTGATGGTGACCCACGACCCGAAAGCCGCCGACTACGCCAAGCACACCGTGCATCTGGACAAGGGCACGCTGGTGGATGAGCCGACGGCAGGCACGCACTGACCCATGCTGCGCAAATACCTGCCACTGGTGTGGGGCTCGCTGTTCCGCAAGAAGACGCGGACCGGCTTCACCCTCGCCTCGCTGACTGCGGCGTTCCTGCTGCTGGGGCTGCTGCAGGCGGTGAATTCGCTGTTCAATTCCGGGGCGGACTTCCTCGGCGCCAACCGGCTGATCGTGCAGGCCAAGACCAGCTTCACCCAGCCGCTGCCGATGCGCATGCTGCCGCAGTTGGAAGCGGTGCCGGGCGTGGAGCGCGTCGCCACCTCGCAGTTCTTCGGCGGTCAGTACCGCGACGAGCGCGCCGGCTTCCCGCAGTTCGCAGTGATTCCGCAGCGTTTGCGCGACACCTACCCCGAGTGGGTCATGCCCGAGGACCAGTGGCGCGCGTTCGTCTCCACCCAGGACGGCGCCATCGTCGGCCGCAATCTCGCCAACAAGTACGGCTGGAGGCTGGGCGACATCGTGCCGCTCAACAGCTTCATCTGGACCAAGGCCGACGGCAGCCGGATCTGGGAGTGGCGCATCGTCGGCATCTTCGACGGCCGCGACGCCAAGTGGCAGGAGCAGGCCGGCATCATGTACCTGCATTACGGCCAGTTCGACGAGGCGCGCAGTGAGCGGGCGAAGGGACTGGCCGGCGTGTTCATCGTGCGCGTGGCCGACCCGCTGGATTCGCCGCGCGTGGCCGCGGAGATCGACCGCCGCTTCGCCAACTCCGCCGAAGAAACCAAGACCCAGAACGAGCAGGACTTCCAGCTCGGCTTCCTGCGCCAGTTCGGCGACATCGGCTTCATCATGAATGCCATCTCCGGCGCGGTGTTCTTCACCATCCTGATCCTCACCGGCTTCACCATGAGCCAGGCGGTGCGCGAACGCATTCCCGAGTTGGCGGTGCTCAAGTGCCTGGGCTTCACCGACCGCACCGTGCTGTGGCTGGTGCTGGCCGAGGCGCTGCTGCTCTGCGCACTCGGCGCCGCGCTGGGCATGGGGCTGGCGGCGGTGATCACCGCGCACCTGCCGCCCGAATTTCCGCCACTGCAACCCGACCGCCGGGTGTGGCTGTTCGTGACCGCAGCGGTGCTGGTGCTGACCGCCGCGGTGGGCCTGCCGCCCGCGCTGCGCGCGATGCGGCTGAAGATAGTCGATGCACTGGCGGGGCGCTGACATGCGCGCCATTCACGACCATTGCGCAATCGGCGCCCGCGGGCGCGGCACGGATTTGGGGCGGCAACGATGAGCGGCCGACAGCAGAACGCGTTCCGCCAGATCCGCGAGATCGTGCTGATGAACCTGCAGAGCATCCCGCAGCGTTGGGGCGCCTCGCTGGTCATCGTGGTCGGCATCGCTGGCGTGGTCGCGGTACTGGTGGCGATGTTGTCGATGTCCGCCGGACTGACCCGCACCCTCGGCACCACCGGTCGCATGGACCGCGCCGTGGTGCTGCGTGGCGGCAGCACCGCCGAGCTGTCCAGCTTCCTCGACCGCGCGCTGGTCACCCTGATCAAGCAGGATCCGGCCATCGCCCGCGGCCGCGACGGCCTGCCACTGGCGTCCGGCGAGATCATCGTGATCACCGAGGTGGCTCGCAAGGGACAGAGCGGCGGCACCAATGTGACCCTGCGCGGGGTTGAGCCCAACGCCTTCGAGTTGCGTCCCGAGCTGACCCTGGTGCAGGGCCGCCGCTTCCGGCCGGGCCTGCAGGAGCTGCTGGTGGGCGCGGCCGCGCAACGCCAGTTCGACGGATTGGACGTCGGCCGCACCCTGCGCTTCAAGGGCTCGGACTGGCGCATCGTCGGTGTGTTCGAATCCGACGGCGATGGCCACGAGTCCGAATTGTGGGCCGACACCGAATCGGTGCAGAACGCCTTCGACCGCAGTGGCTACTCCTCGGTGCTGGCGCAGATGACCAGCGTTGCGGCCTTCGACGGCTTCCGCGAACGGCTGAAGAACGACCCACAGCTAACCGTCGATGTCGAACCGGAGCTGGAGTACTTCAGCAAGCAGTCCGAAACGCTGACCTTCCTGATCCGCCTGCTGACCAATGTCATCACCGTGATCATGGCGATCGGCGCGTTGTTCGGCGCACTCAACACCATGTACTCGGCGGTGTCGGCGCGCACGCGGGAGATCGGGACGCTTCGGGCGCTCGGCTTCGGCCGGCTGCCGGTGATCGCCTCGGTGATGGCCGAGGCATTGGTGCTGGCCGTGGCCGGCGGTCTGCTGGGCGCGCTGCTGGCCTACCTGATGTTCAACGGCTACAGCGTGTCCACGCTCAGTCCCGGCTCGTTCACCCAGGTAGCGTTCAACTTCGCGGTGACACCGGAGCTGCTGGTGCAGGGCCTGGCGTGGGCGCTGCTGATCGGCTTCCTCGGCGGGTTGATGCCCGCGCTGCGGGCGGCGCGGATTCCGGTGACTGAAGCCCTGCGGGCCACCTGAGCGGCAAGCCGTTACGCTGTCAGCCAAGTGTCGCTGCACGGTGCCGCCAGCACAGCAGCTTGTTCGCGCTGGCAGGCGATGCCTTACCGTTCCATGGGTGTTGCAGGTGCGGGCGCGCGATGCCGCGATTGTCGCCAGCCGTCCACTGCGAACACCGCCAACCCTAGCCAGATCAGGCCAAACCCCAGCATCCGCTCGCGCGGAAACGCCTCACCCAGCACCAGCGCACCCACCAGCAGCTGCAACGTCGGCGAGATGTACTGCAGCATGCCGACGATGGTGTACGGCACGCGGCGCACGGCAAAGGCGAATCCGATCAGTGGCAGCGCGGTCAACGCACCGCCCAACACCAGCAGCAGGTCGATGCCCAGCCCCCAGCCGGAGGTGAAGTGGCCTTGGCCGGACAGCTCCAACCAGACCAGTGCCGCCAGCGCCGGCAGGAACAGGTAAGCGCCTTCCACTCCGAGCCCGAGCACCGCATCCACCGCCAGCACCTTGCGCAGCAGCCCATAGGCGGCAAACGACAGCGCCAGCCCCAGCGCGATCCACGGCAACTGGCCCAGTGCAACGGTCAGCCACAACACGCCAGCGGCCGCCAGCGCCACCGCCACCCACTGCGCCGGGTTCAAACGCTCGCGCAGCACCAGCACGCCCAGCACCACGTTGACCAGCGGGTTGATGTAGTAGCCCAGGCTGCCTTCGATCACGTGCCCGGCATTCACCGCCCAGATGTACAGGCCCCAATTGAAGGTGATCAGCAGGCTGGTCACGCCCAGCATCGCTGCGGCACGCGGCCGCGCCTTCACTTTTCGCCACCAACCACCGCCCTGGGTCACCACCAGCCACAACGCCACCAGCAGCGCGCTCCACACGATCCGATGCAGCACGATCTGCAGCGACGGCACCACTTTGAGCTGGTGCCAGTACAGCGGCATCAGCCCCCACAGCACGAACGAGGCCACCGCGCCCCACAATCCGGCGCGGTCGATGCGGGTGCCTGTGCTCATGCCGCAGGCTCGGATTCGGCGGGCGGTTCCGCTGGCTTGGCCGCGCGCGCCTTGGCCAGCGTGATGATCACAACGCCGGCCAGGATCACCGCCATCGCCCCAAGGTCATGCGCGGTAAACCGCTCGCCGGCCAGCAGCGCGCCAAACAGCACCGCGATCGGCGGGTTGACGTAGGCGTAGCTGGTCGCCAGCGCCGGGCGCACGTGGTGCAGCAACCAGATGTAGGCGGTGAAGCCGAAGATCGAACCGGCCACCACCAGGTACAGCATCGCCGCCGTTGCACCGCCCGAGGGCATGCCGTCGAAGCGTTCGCCGGTGACCATCGCCGCCAGCAGCATCCACGCGCTGCCGGTGAGCATCTGCCCCGCGGCCGACATGAATGGGCCGGGCAGGTTCTGGTCGCGGCTCCAGATCGAACCCCACGCCCACGCAATGGGCGCGATGATCAGGCACACCAGTCCCAGCGTCGACGACGACAAGGCGCTGCCCGCGTTGAGCCAGAGCACGCCAAGGAAGCCCACCACCAGGCCGACCCACTCGATCTTCGACGGATGGCGCCCGCGCAGCATCGCGAACACGCCGGCGAACAACGGCATCGATGCCACCGCGATGGCCGCCAGCCCGGAGCCGACCTCGGTCTCGGCCAGGTTCACCAGACCGTTGGAGAGCAACACCATCCAGATCGACAGCACCCACAACGTGCGCCACTGCCTGCCCGTCGGGCGCGCTTCGCCGCGCACGCGCAGCACCGCATACATGGTTGCGCCGGCCAGCGCCATGCGGATGGCCCCGAGCAGGAACGGCGGGTAGCTCTCCAGCGCGAAGCGGATCGCGAGGTAGGTGGAGCCCCACAGGATGTAGACCGATGCCAGCGCGAAGGCGATGGCGGCGGCCGAAGCGGGGCGGGCGGAAACGGCGGTACTCATGCGGGAGGACGCTCGGAAGGGGCCTGGTTCGGAGGTGGCGTCACCCGGCGGTCCCGACCGCCCAAGCAACCCGCACCTGGAGTTCCGCGCACACCTGCCTCGCCGGGCCGATCGCTCCTGCGAGCCGGGCCCCGGCGCCAGCCAGGCGACGAGTGCGTTCAGCGTAGCCGCTGCCCACGCACGGCGATTGAAAATTCATGCGTCATCGCGCAAGAATTTTGCATGGACCAACCACCGTCACTCGACGAATTCGACCATCGTCTACTGGAGCTGCTGCAGCGCGACGCCGACACCACCCTGACCGCGCTGGGCGAGGCCGTGGGTCTGTCAGCCAGTGCCGTGCAACGGCGCATCACCCGCTACCGCGCCAGCGGCCTGTTGCGGCAGGTCGGCGTGCTGGATGCGCGCCAGCTGCCCAGCGTTACCCTCGCCTCGGTACTGGTGGCGATGGAGCGCGAAGGCGCCAAGCGCCACGCTGCGTTCACCGCGCGCATGCGCGCTGCGCCGGAGGTGCAGCAGTGCTATGTGCTGGCCGGCGACTGGGACTACCTGGTGATCCTGGCGACGACCAGCCTGGCGCACTGCCGCGAGGTGGCCGAACGGCTGTTCGTGGATGAAGGCACCATCCGCCGCTACGAGACGCGGATGGTCTTTGACGTGGTCAAGGCGGGGCTGCAGCTGCCGACGCGGGCGGCCGGACGGCGGCGGAAGTGAACGGCTCCAGTAGGGAGTGGCCCTGGGCAGACATCGGTAAACGCTCCCCGCGGCGACGATTGTTGTCGGACTTGGTCGTTGAATTCACTCGCCAACCGCCGATTGCAGCGCCTTAACCGATGACTCCCAGTTGCCAAAGTCATCACTCTCTTCCCACAGCTCCCTGAGCTCAGAGTCGGGGCCCATGATGCGAGTAAGCGCTCCATTAGCCTTGGAGAGTAGATCTTGGGAGGGTTTGGCAGTGATGGATTTAACCCAAGCATCTACCCCTTCGGTGTAGCTGTCGGTTTGCGTGCCGCGCCCAAGTGCCTTGGCGAGAACCTCCGCAGCGGCGATAGCCTCACTGGCTAGATCCGAGTCGAGGTAGTCGGAGCCATTGTCGAGAACGGCTTGGATAGCATTGGCAACGAGGGAAAAGTCTCGCTGCTCATCAAGGCCATATGCCCAATCGCAAGCAGTGTCATTGCCGAATGATTCGTGTGACCAAGCTCCCATGTTGGAACCTCCTTGAAGTTTGAACTGGCGCCTAACGCTTGAATTAAGC
>NZ_AVPU01000086.1 GCF_000768355.1 Lysobacter daejeonensis GH1-9 | reverse complement strand
AGCAGCTTCGACTTGAATGAACTGTTAGCCATCACAAGCGCCACCAAGCCATGCGCTGTTCCCGCTTGTCCCAATACAAATGTATCGCGTCACACGCGTCATCGCTTATGGAGATGTCGACTTTCCCGGGGAGCTCCTCGCAACCGGGCAACGGCTCATCCATGGGCGTGCAGAACGAAGGCGAAGTGCTCAGCTTGGCCGGAAGGGTACAGATGGCATCTTGAGCCGCCGGGTCAACTCGGAAAGTAAAGGTGTCATGGGTTGGTGCGGACGCCCGGCGAATGGTCAGAACTACTTGCCGTGTGTGTTGAACGAGGGAGGCAGTGTCCACAGCCCCATCGCCGTCAAAGTCGCCATGGACATTGATGGGTGGGACAGGAGGCTCGGCAGCTCCCGCGGCGAGTCCGACGAAGATTGCTATGGCGGCGAGGGCTCTTCGCATGATGGCTAACGCATGAATTAAGCCGAGCCGCG
>NZ_AVPU01000040.1 GCF_000768355.1 Lysobacter daejeonensis GH1-9 | reverse complement strand
CAACCTGCGGCGGCGCGAGCAGCATGGCGGCCAGGCGCGGGTGGGTACCGAGGGCCAGCATGCGGCGGCCCAAGGGAGTGATCGCGGGCAACGCCGTGGCCATCGCCTTGGTCGCCGCGTCCTTGGCAGCAGGGCCGGCAGGCGGATGGGCCGCGCCCGTTCGCGCAGCAGCATGCGCGTTGGCGCTTCCGACGGGCTCACCGGCGAGCGCGCCGAGTCGCTGCAACAACTCGCGCGCGGCGGCCATCGCGCCGCTTGGCGGCGCATCGACGAAGCGCAGTTGCGTACTGCCCCACGCGGCCAATTCCAACACGAGCCCGGCGAGCTCGACCTGCGCGATCTCCGGGCGTCGCTGCGGCTCCAGTCGCTGCGATTCCGGCCACAGCCGGTAGGCCCAGCCTTCGGCCACGCGGCCGGCTCGGCCCGCACGCTGATCGGCGGAGGCCTGCGCGATGTTGACCACGTCCAGTCGCGGGAAGCCACTGTTCGGGTCGTAGCGCGGCTCGCGCGCGAGGCCGCTGTCGACGACCACGCGTACACCAGGCAAGGTCACGCTGGACTCGGCGACGTTGGTGGCAAGGACCACGCGCCGATGCCCGTCGGGATCGGGCTGCAGCACGCGCGATTGCTGCTCCACCGGCAGCTCGCCGTGCAGCGCCAGCACATCCACGCCACGCAGCGCCTCGCTGGTGGCGAGCGCGGCATCCACCCGCGCGATCTCGCGCTGGCCGGGCAGGAACACCAGCACGTCGCCCGGGTGCTGGGTGACGGCGTGCTCGATGGCGCGGCGCGCCTGGTGTTCCAGCGCTTCGTCGCGGCGCGCCGGGAAGTGGGCGATCGCCACCGGGTAGCTGCGGCCGGCGCTGCTCAGGCGCGGCGCGTCCAGGAACGCGGCGAGCCGCTCGCCGTCCAGCGTGGCCGACATCACCACGATGCGCAGGTCCTCGCGCAAACCGGCCTGCACGTCCAGCGCCAGCGCCAGCCCGAGGTCGGCGCTGAGGTGGCGTTCGTGGAACTCGTCGAACAGCAGCGCGCCGACGCCTTCCAGCATCGGGTCGTCCTGCAGCATGCGGGTGAGGATGCCTTCGGTCACCACCTCGATGCGGGTGTTCGGCCCGACCTTGTTCTCGAAGCGGATGCGGTAGCCGACCGTGTCGCCCGGCTGCTCGCCACGCTGGCGCGCCATGAAGGTGGCGGCGGCGCGTGCGGCGACGCGGCGCGGCTCGAGCATCACGATCTTGCGGCCTTGCAGCCACGGCGCATCGAGCAGCGCGGGCGGCACCTGGGTGGTCTTGCCGGCGCCGGGCGGGGCTTCGAGGACGAGCCGTGGGTGCTGCTCAAGGCTGTCGCGGATCTGCGGCAGCAGGGCGTCGATGGGGAAGGTGGGGGTTGTCACGCTGACTAGGATACGGGGTGGCTTGGGGTTGTCGGACGGCGGGGGTGTGCGTGGAGCATTGCTACGGCGCTCCGTCGCGGCATCCTGCTCCGACGGAGCCGAGTAGCAGTGCCCGTGGCAGCAGCCGCCCCATCCGAAGGCCACCAATAACCTAAAATCGCCCGATGGAATTGATCGACATCGGCGCCAACCTCACCCACGAGTCCTTCGACCACGACCGCGACGCCGTGCTGCAGCGTGCGCGCGCGGCCGGCGTCGCGCAGATGGTCATCACCGGCGCCAGCCGCGAGCATTCGCCGCGGGCACTGGAGCTGGCGCGAGCGCACCCCGGCGAGCTGTTCGCCACGGCCGGCGTGCACCCGCACCACGCCAGCGAGTACACCGCCGAATGCGACGCGGAGATGCGCACCCTGCACGCGCACCCGGAAGTGGTCGCCGTGGGCGAATGCGGGCTGGACTTCTTCCGCGACTTCTCACCGCGCCCGGCGCAGCGGCGCGCGTTCGAGATGCAACTGCAGATCGGCGTGGACACGGGCAAGCCGCTGTTCCTGCACCAGCGCGACGCCCATGAGGACTTCATGGCGATGATGAAGAACTTCGACGGTCGCCTGGGGCCCGCGGTGGTGCACTGCTTCACCGGCACGCGCGAGGAGCTGTTCGATTACCTCGACCAGGACTGGTACGTGGGCATCACCGGTTGGCTGTGCGACGAGCGCCGCGGCCTGCATCTGCGCGAACTGGTGAAGCACATCCCGGCCGACCGGCTGATGATCGAGACCGATGCGCCCTACTTGCTGCCGCGCACGGTAAAGCCCTCGCCCAGCCACCGCCGCAACGAGCCGATGTACCTGGCGCACATCGTCGAGGAGCTGGCGCGCGATCGCGGCGAGTACGTGGCGACCACGGCCGCGCACAGCACCGCCGCCGCGCGCGCGTTCTTCCGCCTGCCTTCGCGGTGATGGCAGGATTCAGCTAATTCCTGTACCTGTCGGTACACTTGGCGTCCCCCACACCGATGGAACGCCCGTGGCTGCACCGATCCGCACGCTGCCCCTGATCGCAGCATTGGCCCTGGGCTTGGCGGCCTGCCAGAAGGATGGCGAACCGGCCGAGGCCAAGGCGCGCGGTGCATCCGCGCAGACCGTCACCGTCGCCAACCCGCAGTCGCGGTCGTTGCCGCGGTCCATCACCGTGTCGGGCCCGGTGGCCGCGGTGGAAGAGATGCAGCTGGGTGTCGAGTTGTCCGGCCTGCGCGTGACCCGGTTGGCCGTCGACGTGGGCCAGCAGGTGCGCCGCGGCCAGGTGTTGCTGATCCTGGACCACCGCATGCTCGACGCCGACCTGGTGCAGGCCAATGCCGCGCTGCGCGAGGCGGACGCCGGCGCCGCACTCGCCCGCGCCAACCTCGCGCGCGGCGAGAACCTGGCCCGCGACAAGTTCATCAGCGCGATGCAGTTGGACGAGTTGCGTGCCGCGCGCACGCAGGCGGAGGCACGCCTCGGCACGGCCCGTGCCGCACGCGATTCCACTGCGCTGCGTCGCAGCTTTGCCGACCTGCGCGCCCCCGCCGACGGGCTCATCAGCAAGCGCCTGGTGCAACCCGGGCAGGTGGTGTCGGCCGGCATGGAGCTGCTGCGACTGATCAAGGACGGCCGACTGGAATGGCGCGCGGAGCTGCCGTCGGAGCAACTGGCTCGGGTGTCGCCGGGCGACGTGATCGCGCTGGTGTCGCGCGATGGCACGCGCGTCGACGGCCGCGTGCGCGCGGTGACGCCAGGCGTCGATGCCGCCACCCGCACCGGCACCGTTTACGCCGACCTGCCACAACCGGGCACGCTGCAACCCGGCGCCTTCCTCGAAGGCCGCATCGACACCGGCCTCGTGCAGGCGGTGGTGGTGCCCGCCGCCGCCGTGGTGCTGCGCGACGGCTTCAGCACGGTGTTCACCGTCGACGCCAAGGGCCTGGCCCACCAGGTGCGCATCGAGGCCGGCACCCGCGACAACGGCCAGGTGGAAGTGCGCAGCGGGCTCAAGGCCGGCGACCGCGTGGTCTTGGCCGGCGCCGGTTTCCTCGCCGACGGCGACGCGGTGCGCGTGGTGGATGCGACCCAGCCGGCGGCCACCCCGTGAGCGGCGGCGGCACCCTTTCCACCTGGGGCATCCGCAATCCCGTACCGGCGGTGATGCTGTTCTTCGTGCTGTGCGTGGCGGGCCTGTGGGGCTTCCGCCAGTTGCCCGTGGCGCGCTTCCCCGACATCGCCTTCCCGATGACGGTGGTCACCATCACCCAGCCCGGCGCATCGCCCTCGCAACTGGAAACCGAAGTCACGCGTCGCGTCGAGGACGCGGTCGCCACGCTGGACAACGTCAAGCGCGTCACCTCCACCGTGGTCGAGGGCACCAGCACCACCGCCATCGAGTTCCAATTGGAAACCGACCTGCTGACGGCGCTCAACGACACCAAGGATGCGGTCACCCGCACCCGCATGGACCTGCCGCAGGACATCCAGGAACCGGTGGTGTCCAAGGTGGAGATCGGCGGCTCGCTGCTGACCTACGCCGTGAGCGCGCCGGGCATGGCCGACGACGAGCTGTCGTGGTTCGTCGACCGCCACGTCACCCGCGCGCTGTACGGCGTGGAGGGCGTGGCCGCGGTCAACCGCATCGGCGGCATCGACCGCCAGGTGCGCGTGGACCTGGACCCGCAGGCACTGCAGGCGCATGGCGTCACCGCCGGCGAGGTCAACCAGCAACTGGCGCTGACCCAGGTCGAGCGCCCCGGCGGCAAGGCCGAGCTGGCCGGCGGGCAGCAGACCATCCGCACCATCGCCACGGTGACCGACGCGCAGGCGCTGCGCGATTTCAGCATCGCCCTGCCCAGTGGCCAGAACGTGCGCCTATCGAGCTTGGCCACCGTCACTGATGGCGCCGCCGACCCCAGCCAGCTCGCGCTGCTGGACGGCAAGGCGGTGGTCGGCTTCTCGCTGTCCCGCAGCCGCGGCGCCGACGAACTCAAGGTGCGCGACGGCGCGAAGGCCGCGCTGGACGAGCTGCACGCCACCCACCCCGGCGCCGAGTTCCGCCTGATCACCGACATGTCCGAAGAGACCGAGCGCTCCTACAGCTCGTCGATGGTGATGCTGGTGGAAGGCGCGCTGCTGGCGCTGGTGGTGGTGTGGTGGTTCCTGCGCGACTGGCGCGCGACGTGGGTGTCGGCCATCGCGCTGCCGCTGTCGATCATCCCGACGTTCGCGGTGATCCACTGGCTGGGCTTCTCGCTCAACATGATCACGCTGCTGGCGCTGTCGGTGGTGGTGGGCATCCTGGTCGACGATGCCATCGTCGAGATCGAGAACATCGTGCGCCACCTCGGCATGGGCAAGAAGCCGCTGGAAGCCGCGCGCGAGGCCGCCGACGAGATCGGTACCGCGGTGATCGCGACCTCGGTGACGCTGGCGGCGGTGTTCGTGCCGGTGGCATTCATGCCCGGCATTGCCGGCAAGTTCTTCCGCGAGTTCGGCTGGACCGCGGCGACCGCGGTGATGTTCTCGCTGTTGGTCGCCCGCCTGCTGACCCCGATGATGGCGGCCTACCTGCTCAAGCCGCACCCCGACCACCCGGAGGAAAGCGCGCTGATGAAGCGCTACCTGCGCTGGGTGGATGCGGCGCTGCGCCACCGCTGGCGCACGCTGGCGGTGGCCACTGCGCTGTTCTTCGCTTCGCTGGCGTTGATCCCGCTGATCCCCACCACCTTCATCCCGGTGTCCGACCAGGGCCGCAGCATGCTGTCGCTGGAGCTGCCGCCGGGCACGCCGATCGAGGAGACCGCGCGCGTCGCCGAGCAGGCGCGCCAGCGGCTGGGCCGCATCCCCGAACTCAAGCAGGTGTTCACCCAGATCGGCAGCGTCCCCGACCTGGGCGATCCAGCCAAGAGCGGCGGCGCCGACGCGCGCAAGGCCGTGCTCACCCTCGACTGGGGCAAGGCCGGCGATCGCGACCGCAACCAGCGCACGCTGGAGCAGGCGGTGCGCGCGGCCTTGGCCGAGCTGCCCGGCGTGCGCCTGAGCTTCATGAGCAACGAGCCGGGCGAGCAGATGATGCTGGTGCTGGCCGGCGACGACCCGGTGCAGCTCAACGCCGCGGCGAGCGCGGTCGAACGCGACCTGCGCCGCATCGAGGGCCTGGGCAGCATCTCCTCCTCCGCCTCGCTGCTGCGCCCGGAACTGCAGATCGTGCCGAACGCGTCGCGCGCGGCCGACCTGGGCGTGTCCACCGCCAGCATTGCCGAAGCCGCGCGCGTGGCCACCGCTGGCGACTACACCCAACGCCTGGCCAAGCTCAACCTGCCCGACCGGCAGATTCCGATCCGCGTCGGTTTCGCCCGCGAGTCGCTGCGCGATGCGGCCACGCTGGAGCAGCTGCGCGTGCGCGGCGCCAACGGCGCGGTGCCGCTGTCGGCCGTGGCTGACATCCGCGAAGGCAGCGGTCCGTCGGTGATCAGCCGCTACAAGCGCCAGCGCAACGTCACCCTAACCGCCGAACTCAACGGGCGTCCGCTGGGCGAGGTGATGGCCGAAGTGCAGGCGCTGCCCTCGGTGCAGAACGTGCCAGCCGGCGTGGCCTTCATCAACACCGGCGATGCGGAAATCTTCGTCGAGCTGTTCACCGGCTTCCTGATGGCGATGGCCGCGGGCATCGCCTGCATCTACATGGTGCTGCTGTTGCTGTTCAAGCACCCGATGCAGCCGCTGACCATCCTCACCGCGATCCCGCTGTGCGCGGGCGGTGCGTTCGGCGCACTGTTGGTGACGCAGAACATGCTGTCGCTGCCGGCGTTGATCGGCCTGCTGATGCTGATCGGCATCGCCACCAAGAACTCGATCCTGCTGGTGGACTACGCGGTGATGGCCGAGGACCAGCATGGCCTGAGCCAGCACGACGCGCTGGTTGATGCCTGCCGCAAGCGCGCGCGGCCGGTGATCATGACCACGATTGCGATGGGCGCGGGCATGCTGCCGCTGGCGCTGGGCTTCTCCGGCGACAGCAGCTTCCGCGCACCGATGGCGTGGGCGGTGATCGGTGGGCTGATCACCTCCACCGCGCTCAGCCTGCTGGTGATCCCCGCGGCGTACACGGTGCTGCACGATGTCGGCGACTGGCTGGGTCGGCGGCTGCGGCGCACGGTGGCGGCCTAGCGCCACAATGCAGGTGCTGCGCGGACGGTAGGCCGGTCGAATCCGGCCAGCCCCACCGCCGCGCGGCACCTCGCGGTCGCCTGGACCGCGGAACGCCCCGCGCCGTCAACGCGCCGGCGCGGTCTGCATCGCGAGGTAGCGCACGTCGTGCCGCGGGGCCGCCATCGGCTGCAGCACCACGTCGACGCGCTCCACGCCCCGGCGCTGGCAGGCGCGGCCGACTTCGCTCATCAGCCGCGCGCGCGAGGCATAGACCTGGCTGAAGTTGTACTGGCCCAGCGCCTCGCCTACTTCGCGCTGCGTCGGCAGCACGCGGGCCTCGCACTGGAACGACAGCAGCGCGGCCGCGCGGATCGGCGCCACTTCGGTTACCGGTGGCTCGCCTGCGACCGCACTGGCTGTCGCCAGCAGAAGCCCGGCAAGTCCCAGGCGCGTCACGCGTGTGGTCGGAGTGCTCATGGCATTGCTCCTTCACGACGGTCACGCCAGTCCGCACCGCGCACGGACCCGCCGCCGTAAGGATGCATTACGCATCCGCATGCGGGGATGACAGGCCGGTGGCGCGCCGCCCACCCTCAACCGACGAACGGCAGCCCGCCCTGCAGCCCGTTCAGCTGCGCAACCCGACCCCGCGCTTGAGCAACCACAGCCCCAGCGCCGCCAGCGCGGCCACGAAGCCCAGCATCAGCACGTACGCCACCCACAGCGGCACGTCGCTCACGCCCAGCAGGCCGTAGCGGAACGCATTGACCATGTAGAAGATCGGGTTGGCGTGGGTGGCCGCCTCGGCCCAGCCCGGCAGCAGCTTCACCGAATAGAACACGCCGCCCAGGTAGGTCAGCGGGGTCAGGATGAAGGTCGGCACGATCGCGATGTCGTCGAACTTCTTCGCGTACACCGCGTTGACGAAGCCGGCCAGCGAGAAGATCGTCGCGCCCAGCAGCACGGTGGTGAAGGTCACGAAGGGATGCGGTACCCGCACCTTGGTGAACAGCATCGCGATCACCAGCACGATCGCGCCCACCATCAGCCCGCGCAGCACCGCGCCGGCCACGTAGCCGGTCAGGATCACCCAGTTGGGCATCGGGCTGACCAGCAGCTCCTCGACGTGGCGGCCGAACTTGGCGCCGAAGAAACTGGAGGAGATGTTGCCGTAGCTGTTCTGGATCACGCTCATCATCACCAGCCCGGGGACGATGAAGTCCATGTACCTGATCCCGTCCATCTCGCCCACGCGCGAGCCGATCAGCCCACCGAAGATCAGGAAGTACAGGGTCATGGTGATCGCCGGCGGCACCAGGGTCTGGCCCCAGATGCGCAGGATGCGCGCGACCTCGCGGCGGACGATGGTGCCCAGCGCGACCCAGTGGCGCTGGTTCACGGACAGTTCGGTGGCGCTCATGCGGTTGGTCTGCTCGCTCATGTTCACGCGGCGCGCTCCGGTGCGGCCGGTTGCACACCATCGGGGCTGTCGCCGCCGGTCAGGCGGACGAAGAGTTCCTCCAGGCGGTTGCTCTTGGTGCGCATCGAGCGCACGCGGATGCCGGACTCGCCCAGCGTGGCGAACACGCGGTTGAGGTCCATCGCCCGCGGCATCTCCAGGTCCAGCGTGTGCGCGTCCTCGGCGACCAGTGTGGTGCCCTCGATCACCGGCAGCACCGCCGGCAGCTCACCGTCGATGTCGAGCAGGAAGCCTTCCACGTCAAGCTTGGCCAGCAGCGCCTTCATCGGCCCCTGCTCGACGATGCGGCCGCGATCGATGATGGCGAGGTTGCGGCACAGGCTCTCCGCTTCCTCCAGGTAGTGGGTGGTGAGGATGATCGTGGTGCCGGCGGCGTTGATCTCCTTCAGCGTCTTCCACATGCCGCGGCGGATCTCGATGTCCACGCCGGCGGTGGGTTCGTCCAGGATCAACAGCTGCGGCCGGGTCATCATGGCGCGGGCGATCATCAGCCGGCGCTTCATGCCGCCCGACAGCGTACGGCTCATCACCGTCGCCTTCTCCCACAGCTGGGCGCGGCGCAGTTCCTCTTCGGCACGCTGCAGCGCGACCTCGCGCGGCACGCCGTAGAACCCGGCGTAGTTGACCAGGATGTCCAGCGGCTTCTCGAACAGGTTGAAGTTGATCTCCTGCGGCACCAGGCCAATCAGCCGCATCGCCGCGCCGCGGTCGGCCAGCAGGTCGGTGCCGAACACGCGGACCTGGCCGCTGCTGAGGTTGACCAGCGAGCTGACGATGCCGATCAGCGTGCTCTTGCCCGCACCATTGGGGCCGAGCAGGGCGAAGAAATCGCCGGGCATCACGTCCAGCGACACGCCCTTGAGGGCTTCGACGCGGGTGTCGTAGGTCTTGCGCAGATCGCGCACCGAAAGCGCCGGCAGCGGCGCCGGCTGTAGAGTCTGGGTCATCGGCAGGGCCTGTGCCGCGAGCCGCGCGGCGATAGCCGGTAGTATAGGCGGCTTGATGGCCCCACCCCGGCCACGCAGTGTTGCATGCGCGCCCCTTTCCAGGCCGGCGCCAACGCCCGGAACCGCCTGTCGATGAAGCACTTCCCGCTCAAGCTTGTCTCCCGCCGCATGCTGGCCCCGTCGGTGGGCCATTACGTGTTCCTGCGCGACGACGGCGAGCCGCTGGACTTCATCCCTGGCCAGTTCATCCAGGTGCATTTCGACTACGCCGACGGCACGCCGACCAAACGCTCGTACTCGCTGGCGACCATCCATGACCATGCGCTGGGCCCGGGCGAGGCGGTGGAGATTGCGGTCAGTTACGTGCCCGGTGGTTCCGCCACCGCGCTGTTCGAAGGCCTGCCCGAGGGCGGCGCGATCACCGCCAGCGGGCCATACGGGCGCTTCTGCCTGGTGCCCGCCGACACAAATCGCCGCTACCTGCTGATCGCCACCGGAACCGGCGTCACCCCATACCGCTCGATGCTGCCGCAGCTGGAAACGCTGATGCGCGAGCGCGGCGTGGAAGTCGTGCTGCTGTTCGGCGCGCGCACCCCCGCCGAGCTGCTGTACGGCGACGAGTTCCGTGCCTTCGCCGACGCCCATCCGGGCTTCCGCTTCGTGCCGTGCTTCTCGCGCGAGCTGCCGGGCGAAGGCACGCCACATGCGCATGCCGACGTGCGCCACGGCTACGTGCAACAGACCCTGGCGGAATTCGCGCCCAACCCGGCCACCGACATCGCCTACCTGTGCGGCAATCCCAACATGGTCGACGCCTGCTTCGAAGCGCTGAAGGCCGCCGGGTTGGCCGTGCCGCAGATCCGCCGCGAGAAATACGTCAGCAGCAAGTAGGCCGGCGGCGGCGCTGGACGCCCGTTTCGGGCGTGGCCAGACTGCATGTAAAGGACGCTTGACACCCGCCACGGGCGCCCGTATCGTCTGTAAAGGAAACTTTACAGGGAATACGCCCCATGCCCGCGCCCTCGTCCTGGATCGACGCCTGCTACCGGCCGCGGCCGCGCGTCCTGCTGGCAGCAGGCGTGCTGCTGCTGGCCGTGGCGGGATTGGCCGGCGGCCTCGGCTGGCCCTGGCCGCCAACGCTCACCGGCATTGCCGCCGGGCTCGGCGTCGGCTGCCTGCTGGGTGCGCTGCTGCACAGCCAGTTGCCCGACCCGCGCGAGGCCACCACCCCCTCGATGCGCCGCCGTTACCTACGGGAATTCATGCCCCCGATGGCGGCGTACGTCGTGCTGGTGCTGCTGTCCGTGACGCTGCTCAAGCAGGTCCAGACCCCGGGATTGCGTGCCTTGGTCGCGCTGATGCCGTTGCCGGCGGTCGCGCTGGGAATGCGCGCCTTCGTCCGCCATGTACGCGACACCGACGAACTGCAGCGCCGCATCGAGCTTGAGGCGGTGAGCCTGGCCACCCTGCTGGTGTCCATGCTGTACCTCGGCGGTGGCTTCCTGCAGTCGGCCAAGGTCATCGACCTCCCGGCCGCCGCGGCCATGATCTGGGTGTTCCCGCTCATCTGCGCCAGTTACGGCCTGTGCAAGGTGTTCGTCGGGAGGCGCTACCAATGAAATCGCAGGCAATCCGTTACTGGCTGAGCCTCAGCCCCGCCTTGCGTCGCTACTACCGGGCTTCGCTGTGGCCCTGCGTGGCCTTCCTGGCACTGCTGTACGCGCACGAGTGGGCGGCCGGGCAGGCGCAGCTCGCCGTCCCGGTGCGCGCCGCCTTCGCCCTGGGGCCGGTGGTCGCCCTGGCATGGCTGTTCGTCGCCTATCTGCGCTTCCTGCGCGAGTGCGACGAGCTGGAACGGCGCATCGAGCTTGATGCGCTCGCCTGGGCCGGGGGCATCGCCCTGCAGGGCACGATGGCCTGCATGCTGCTGCTGGACGCCCGCGTGATCGCGTGGTCGGCCCTCCACGTCGCGGCCGCATTCGGCCTGCTGCTGGTCGGCAGCTACGGGCTGATCCGCGCATGGCTGCACCGGCGCTACCAATGAACAACCGCCTGCGCGAACTGCGCGACCAGCGCGGCTGGTCGCAGGGCGAGCTGGCCGAGCGGCTCGATGTCTCCCGGCAGACCATCAACGCGCTTGAGACCGGCAAGTACGACCCGTCGCTACCGCTGGCGTTCCGCATCGCGCGCCTGTTCGAGCACCGCATCGAAGACATCTTCTTCCCCGAATCCGAATGAGTCCCCCGGACTCACCACACCCGCACCACGAAAAGCGCAAGGAGAAGCAGCTACCCATGTTCCGCCACCCTGTACGGCCTGAGGGCACCACCTCCCTACGTGACGTTCGTCACGTTTCCATGGGCGTGGTCGTCTGCGATGCTCCGCCGCTGCCTGCAACCCACGGGAACCCCATGCAACCACGACTGACCGGGACCGCGCTCGCCGCGGCCCTGCTGCTGGCCGCCTGCCAGCCCACCGGCGACGCCAACCAGGCTGTGCAGGCCGACAGCGCCATCCACCATGTCGGTACCTTGGCGC
Source organism: Lysobacter daejeonensis GH1-9 (assembly GCF_000768355.1). Taxonomy (GTDB): domain Bacteria; phylum Pseudomonadota; class Gammaproteobacteria; order Xanthomonadales; family Xanthomonadaceae; genus Aerolutibacter; species Aerolutibacter daejeonensis. The sequence goes on along the minus strand of NZ_AVPU01000040.1, from coordinate 6,231 downwards.
TCAAGCCGTGCGTGCTGGGTGGCGAGAACGGCATGCCGACCGTGGAAGCCCAGTGCGGCCAGTTCGAGGTCGCCGAGAACCCCGCGCAACCGCAGGGCCGCAGGATCAAGCTCAACCTCGCGCGACTGCCCTCCACCGGCAAGGGCAACGCCCAGCCCGACCCGGTGTTCTTCCTCGCCGGCGGCCCCGGCCAAGCCGCGACGCAGGTGGCGCCCCAGGTGAACGCAGCCTTGCGCGAGGTGCGCAAGCAGCGTGACGTCTTCCTGGTCGACCAGCGCGGCACCGGCCAGTCCAACCCACTGGACTGCAAGGACGCCAAGGACCAGCCACTGGAGCTGGACGCCACCCGCACGCCCACCGAGGCGGAGCTGGCCGACTTCGCGCAGCAGTGCCTGGCCTCGCTGGAAGGCCGCGCCGATCCGCGCTTCTACACCACCACCCACGCCATCGCCGACCTCGACGCGGTGCGCGCGGCAATGGGCGCGGACAAGATCAACCTGGTCGGTGGCTCCTACGGCACGCGGGTCGCGCAGCAGTACGCCGCCCGCCATCCCGACCACACCCGCACGGTGGTGATCGACGGCGTGGCGCCCAACTCCCTGGTGGTCGGTAGCGAATTCGCGCGCACGCTGGAGCGCGCGCTGCAACTGCAGCAGGCGCAGTGCGCCAAGCAGCCCCAGTGCAAGCAGCGGTTCGGCGGCGACCTCATCACCCGGCTGAAGGCGCTGAAGGACAAGCTCAATGCCGCCCCGGTCGAAGTGGCCTACCGCGATCCGACCACCAACGAGCCCAAGCGCGACACGCTGACCGGTGACATGGTCAGCGGGCTGGCGCAGGGCGTGTCGTACGTGCCCCAGGTTGCCGCGATGCTGCCGCTGGTGGTGAGCCAAGCCGAGCAGGGCCGCTACGAGTCACTGATGGCGATCGCACACGTCTGGTCCGGCCAGGTCAGCGGGCAGATGAACCGCGGCATGCAATGGTCGGTGGTCTGCGCCGAGGACGCGCCGCGCTTCCAGGCCGATCCCGCCGATGCCGACACAGTGCTCGGCGAAGGCTTGGGCCGGCTGTTCTTTGCCGCCTGCGCCGTCTGGCCGAAGGGTGACGTGCCCAAGGACTTCCACGCACCGTTCAAGTCGTCGCTGCCCACGCTGCTGCTGTCGGGCGAGCTCGACCCCGTGACCCCGCCATCGTATGGCGACGAAGTGGCCAAGGGCCTCGGCAACGCGCGCCACATCGTCGTGCGCGGACAGGCCCACGGCACGATGGGCGTCGGCTGCATGCCCAAGCTGCTCGGCCAGTTCATCGAACGCGCCGACCCCAAGTCGCTGGACGCGAAATGCCTCGACAGCCAGACCTACACCCCGCCGTTCACCAGCTTCAACGGCTGGGAACCTTGAGCGCGCAAGGACCGACTCCATGATCATCGCAAACGATTTGCACAAGGCGTTCAAGACCAAGACCGGCACGGTCCAGGCGGTCGAAGGCGTCTCCTTTGAAGCACGCGACGGCCAGATCACCGGCCTGCTCGGCCCCAACGGCGCCGGCAAGACCACCACCCTGCGCATGCTGTACACGCTGATGACGCCCGATCGCGGCAACGTGACGGTCGATGGCATCGACGCGGCCCTGGATCCGGCCGCGGTGCGCCGCGCGCTGGGCGTGCTGCCCGACGCGCGCGGCGTGTACAAGCGCCTGACCGCGCGCGAGAACATCGCCTACTTCGGCGAGCTGCACGGCCTGTCCGCCACCGACATCGCGCGCCGCACCGAGGTGCTGGCCAAGGCGCTGGACATGGGCGACATCCTCGACCGCCAGACCGAGGGCTTCAGCCAGGGCCAGCGCACCAAGACCGCGATCGCCCGCGCGCTGGTGCACGACCCGAAGAACGTCATCCTCGACGAGCCCACCAACGGCCTGGACGTGATGACCACCCGCGCCATGCGCGGCTTCCTGCAGCAACTCAAGGCCGAGGGCCGCTGCGTGATCTTCTCCAGCCACATCATGCAGGAGGTGGCCGCGCTGTGTGACCGCATCGTCATCATCGCCAAGGGTCGCGTGGTCGCCGCCGGCACCGCCGACGAGCTGCGCGCCAAGTTCGGCGAGAGCAACCTGGAAGACGCCTTCGTCAAGGCCATCGGCTCGGAGGAGGGCCTGCACGCATGAAGACCCCTGCTTCGAAAACCTCGTTCTTCCAATCGATGTTCGCGGTGATGCGCAAGGAACTGCGCGAGGTCATGCGCGATCGCCGCACGATGATGATGGTGCTGGTGCTGACCCCGCTGCTCAGCCCGATCCTGTTCATGGGCATCGGCAAGCTTGGCGAGAACCGCGCGAAGACCGAGCTGGACAAGGTGCTGGAAGTACCCGTGGTCGGCATCGATCGCGCACCGAACCTGGTGGCCTACCTCGCCACCCGCGGCATCAAGGCGGTGCCCGCGCCGAAGGACCTGGACGACGCGATCGCCCGCCAGGACGTCGATGTCGCGCTGGAGCTCGACGCGGACTTCGCCAAGGATTGGCGCGAAGGCCGCTCGGCGTCGGTCGACATCGTCGCCGACACCACCAGCCGCGCCACCGAGGTGCCTTTGGCGCGCGTGCGCAACGCGCTGGAAGGCTACCGCGACCAGATGGGGCAGTTGCGCCTGATGGCGCGCGGCATCGACCCGGGCGTGGTACGCCCAGTAAGCGTTGGCGTGCGCGACATGGCCTCGGCCGCGGCCAAGCGCGGGCAGCTTGCGGCACTGATGTTGCCTTACCTGCTGATCCTGTCGTCGTTCCTCGGTGGCGTGTACCTGATCCTGGACGCAACCGCCGGCGAACGTGAACGTCAATCCCTGGAACCGCTGCTGGCCACGCCGGCGCCGCGTTCGGCGGTGGTCAGCGGCAAGATCGCCGCGGCCTGCGCGCTGGGCATGGTGTCGCTGCTGCTGATGCTGCTGACGTTCAAGGCGCTGGCGGTGCTGGCACCGGGTGGCGGCATGGTCATCGACGTCAGCACGCGCACCATCGTCATGCTGCTGCTGGTGCTGTTGCCGATGGTGTTCATCGGCACCTCGCTGCTGACCTACCTCGCGGCCAGCGCCAAGAGCATGAAGGAAGCGCAGAGCCACATGACCTGGCTGATGCTGTTGCCGATGATCCCGTCGATCGCGCTGATGGTGAACCCGATCAAGCAGCAGCTGTGGCAGTACGTGGTGCCGTTCCTCGCGCAGAACCAGATGATCCTGAAGATCGCGCGTGGCGATGTGATCCCGCCGCAGACGTGGGGCTTGTACCTGGCGGCCAGCTTCGGTCTTGCCGCCGTACTCTGGTTCGCCGCGGTGCACCGCTACCACCAGGAGCGACTGGCCATCTCGGGCTGAGCAGCAACGGCGATCGCCCGGCCCGGGGCGCGTCCGAGACGCGGCCCGGGGTCACGGCCGGTGGGTCGTCGGCGCCGCGGCCAAGCAAAGAAAAAGCCCGGCATGGCCGGGCTTTTTCGTGCCGCAGTGATGCCGATCCGGCTTACTGGCCGGGATCGAACCCGATGGTGCGACGGGTGGTGACCGGCGCAGCCACCGGCTGGAAGCGCCACTTGCGTACCGCGTTGACCGCCTCGCGGTCGAAGATGCGCGGCGGGTTGGCACGCACCACGCGGGCGGCGGTGACGGTGCCGTCGGTGCCGACGGTGAACTCCACCTGCACCTCGCCCGACTGGCCCGAACGCAACGCTTCCGGCGGGAAACGCGGCGCCGGCGTGGACAGCGCACGCAGGTCGCTGCCGGCCGTCGATGCCGCCGACGCCGTTGCGGCCTGCTGCGCCGCACGCTGCTGCGCGGCACGCTGCTCCGCCTCGCGCTGTTCGGTCTCACGCTGCTCGGCGGCACGCTGGTCGGCGGCACGCTTCTGCGCGGCCTCGCGGTCTGCCGTCTGCTGCGCGGCGAGCTTCTTGGCCGCGTCTTCCTGCTGCTTCTTCTGGTCGGCCAGGCGCTGCTTCTCCAGCTCGGCCTGCTTCTTGGCCTGTTCCTCGGCAGTCAGCGCCTGCTGCGCGGTGCGCGTGGCCACTTCGGCCTGGCGCGCGGTGATGCTTTCCTTCAGGCGCGCAAGGGCCGGATGGTTGGCATCAGCCTTTTCCAGCAGGGCCGCCAGGCGTTGGGCCTCGGCGAAGTCCTCGCGGTTGACGCTCTGCTCGATGGCGATCACCGTCATCGGCAACAGGTCCACCAGCGCGCTCGATACCGCGGCATCGCCGGGCAGCTTGTCACGCAGGGCCAGGTAGTACTCCACGGCGTTGTCCTCGGCCGGGGCGTACAGGCGGTTCTCGGTATAGGCCTTGCTTGCGGCCTCGCGCAGCGCATCCACGCTCATGGCCGAAACCTTGGTGGACACGGCGGTCGCGGGTGTCACGGCCGGCGCAGCCTGCTCGGTGGTGGCAGCGGCGACGGGTGCCTCGTCCTTCTTGCCGCACGCCGCCACGAGAACGGCGAGGCAGAGCACGGCGACAGTGCGGTTGATGGATGGCCGGCGGCGCACGGGCCGGGCCAGTGTGATGTCGATCATTGAAAAAGCTCTCCCCTGAAGTACGCAGTCGGACGCGTACGGTGACTAGGACGCGCTAGCAGGGAAGATTTGTCAAGCACCACCCTGCGGATCGACCGACTTCGACAATCGCCGATCATGTGACGTGCATCACACTGAAGTCGCGACCGGCTCGGCGTCGCGTTCCGGGGCGGCCGTCACTTTCCGATGCAGAAGCTGGCGAAGATATGTCCCAGCAGGTCGTCGGCATGCACCCGCCCAGTGATTTCGCCCAGATCGTCGTGCGCCAACCGCAGCGCCTCCGCGGCCAGGTCCAGCGCCTCGTGGTCGAGTTGCCGGCGCGCCGCCGCCACTTCGCCGCGCGCCCGCTGCAAGGCCTCCACGTGCCGCGCACGCGCGGTGAACGTGCCCTCCGCTCCCGCGCTCGCACTGCCCAGCGCGAGCGCGCGCAGGCGGGCATGAAGCGCGGGAAGGCCCTCGCCCGTGCGCGCGGAGACCCACACCGCGGCGGCGTCGCTCGCAAGCGGCGATGTCGGCAGCAGGTCCGCCTTGTTGTGCACCCAGAGCACCTGGGGCACCGCCTGCAGGGCGTCGGCGACCGCAACGCGGCCCGCGTCCGGGTCACGCGCATCCACCACCACGATGGCCAGGTCGGCACGGGCGAGCTCGCCGCGGGCGCGGCGCATGCCTTCGCGCTCGATGGCGTCGCCGCCCTCGCGCAGGCCGGCGGTGTCGACCAGCCCCAGTTCCACCCCGTCGACCCGCACCACCTCGTGCAGCAGGTCGCGGGTGGTGCCGGCAATGTCGGTGACGATGGCGCGCTCGCTGCCGGCCAGCGCATTGAGCAGCGAACTCTTGCCGGCATTCGGCGGGCCGACGATCACCGCATGCAGCCCGTCGCGCAGGCGGCGGCCACGCTCGGCCGCCTGCAGCAGTGCGTCCAGGTCGGCGGCCAGCGTCGCCAGCTGGGCACGCAACGCGGCGCCGCCGAGCGTATCGATAGGCTCGTCGGCGAAGTCGATCGCCGCCTCCACGTGCACGCGGATCGCGAGCAGCGCATCGGCCAGCGCGTCCACCCGACGCGAAAACTCGCCGTCCAGTGCGCGGCGCGCGGCGCGGGCCGCGGTCAGGTCGGCCGCGGCGATCAGATCGGCGACGGCTTCGGCCTGCGCAAGATCCAGCCGGCCTTCGAGGAACGCGCGTTCGCTGAACTCGCCGGGGCGTGCGCGGCGCGCGCCGAGGGCGCAGCTTCGCGCCACCAGCGCCTCCAGCACCGCCGGGCTGCCGTGCGCCTGCAGTTCCACCACGTCCTCACCGGTGAAGCTGGCCGGCGCGGCGAAGTACAGCGCGATGCCATCGTCGAGCGTGCCGCCTTCGGCGTCGCGGAACCGCACGTGGTGCGCGTGGCGCGGCCGCAGCGCGCGACCGGCGATGGCCTCGGCGATGTGGCGCGATCGCGGTCCCGACAGGCGCACGATGCCGACGCCGCCCGCACCGGCAGCGGTGGCGACGGCGGCGATGGTGTCACGGTCGTTGACGGTGCTCATGGCGGAATCGTCGCATTTTTCTTGCATGGGGTCGGAGGGCAACGGCGGCGACAACGTGGGTGCAGATAGTCCTCACGCGAACAACGACCATCTCCATGCTGTGTTTGCACCTTGGTCCAAGCGCGCTCAAGCGTGGGGGCGGCGATGGCATGGGGTATTGCGGAAC
>NZ_AVPU01000070.1 GCF_000768355.1 Lysobacter daejeonensis GH1-9 | reverse complement strand
AGGATGCCGCGACGGAGGGCTGGAGCAATGCCCCATGCCATCGCCGCCGCCCGCCATGCCAACGCCAAGTCCGCAAAACGACGAAGCCCGCCAGGAGGCGGGCCTTGTCGACGAATCACCCGCGTGGCTTACGCCTTCGCCGGCGCCTCCGCGTACTTCTTGGTCATCCACCACTGCTGCAGCAGGCCCAGCGCACCGTTGGTGATCCAGTACAGCACCAGGCCGGCCGGGAAGAAGGCGAACATCACGCCGAACACCAGCGGCATGAACTGCATCATCTTCTGCTGCATCGGGTCCATGCCCGGGGTGACCGGCGTCAGCTTCTGCGTGGCCCACATCACCGCGATGTTGATCAGCGGCAGCACGAAGAACGGGTCGCGCGCAGTCAGGTCGTGGATCCAGCCGATCCACGGCGCGTGGCGCAGTTCCACCGACTCCGACAGCATCCAGTACAGCGCGAGGAACACCGGCATCTGCAACAGGATCGGGAAGCAACCGCCCATCGGGTTGATCTTCTCCTTCTTGTACAGCTCCATCATCGCCATCTGGAACTTCTGCTTGTCGTCGCCGTAGCGCTCCTTGAGCTGCGCGATGCGCGGCTGGAACTTGCGCATCTTGGCCATCGACTTGTACTGCGCCGCCGACAGCGGATACATCAGCAGCTTGATCACCACCACCAGGCCGACGATCGACCAGCCCCAGTTGCCGATTACGTTGTGGATCTTCTCCAGCACCCAGAACAGCCACCCAGCGATGGTCGCCATGATGCTGTAGCTGCTGAAGTCGACGGCGCGGTCCAGTCCAGCGACCTTCTGCGCCTCGATCTGCTTGACCAGCTTCGGGCCCACCCACAGGCGCGCCTCGGTGGCGGCCTTGGTACCGGGCGCCACGCTCAGGCCCGGGCCGATTTCGCGGATCAGGTACTGCGTGCCGCCGGTGCCGGTCGGGGTGGACAATTCGAACTTGCCCTGGTCCTGCGCACCCGGGATCCACGCGGCGAAGAAGTGGTGCTGCAGCATGCCGATCCAGCCGCCGGTGACCGCCTTGTTGAGCGGACCGTCGTCGACGAAGTCGTCGAACTTGCGCTTCTCGTACTTGTCGGTGCTGCTGTACCACGCCGCGCCCTGGAAGCTGTACTGCTCGGCGCTCATCGGACCGCTCTTGACCAGCGCGCGCGGCACGCGCGCCAGCTGGCGGTAAACGAAGCCCTGCCACGGCGCGGTGCCGGCGTTGATGACCTCGTCGCGGACGTCGACCACGTACTGGCCGCGCTTGAAGGTGTAGGTGCGACGGATGCTCACGCCGTTGGCGCCGGTCCACACGAACGGCACGGCCACGCTGTCGGCACCGGCGGCGAGGGCGAAAGCGGCCTGCCCGCCCTCCGGCACGAAGCCGGCCTGGTGGGTCGGCGCGGCGCCGCCCTGGCTGACCCAGCCGCTCTGCGCCACGAAGTAGTTGGCCGCGTCCTGCGCGAACAGGCGCACCGGCGGGCTGCCGGCGTCACTGCTCTGCGGGTAGGCCAGCAGGTCGGCTTCGCGCATCTCACCGCCATCCAGCACGACCTTTAGCACGTCCGTGGTCACGGTGACGGTCGCGGCCTGCGCGGTGGCCGGGGTAGCGCCCACGCTGGCCAACGGCGGCGCCGCCGGAACCCCGGGCAGGGCGCCCTGGCTGGCGCTGGGCACGCTG
>NZ_AVPU01000036.1 GCF_000768355.1 Lysobacter daejeonensis GH1-9 | reverse complement strand
CCGCGCCGGGTCCCGAGCGCCGCCCCGTCGCCCCGGCCCGCCGCCCGTGGTGGACCCGCCTGCTCGGCCGCCTGCTGGAGCCGTGGATCGCGCTGACCGTGGAACCCGAGTCGCCCGGCGACTACGCCCGCGAGTGGACCGGTGGCCCGGTCTGCTACGTGCTGGAGGACTACGGGCTGTCCAACGCGCTGATCCTGGAGCGCGCCTGCCGCGAGTACGGCCTGCCTTCGCCGATGCAGCCGCTGCCCGGCGACCCGCTGGGGCGCAAGCGCGCCTATGTGGCCCTGTCGCGGCGCAACGCCAGCGCGCTGGCCCCGTCCGGGCCGCCGTCGGGCAAGACCCGCTCGGAATCCCTGTCGCGCCTGCTTGAGGCGCACCGCGCCGACCCGGCGCTGGACGTGCAGCTGGTACCCGTCTCCATCTTCGTCGGCCGCGCCCCGGACAAGCAGAGCGGCTGGTTCTCCGTGCTGTTCTCCGAGAACTGGACCCTGGTCGGCCGCTTCCGCCGCCTGATGGCGATCGCCCTCAACGGCCGCAGCACGCTGGTCCGCTTCTCGCCGCCGGTCAGCCTGCGCCAACAGGTGGACGAAGGCCTGCCGCCCGAACGCACCGTGCGCAAGTTGTCGCGCGTGCTGCGCACCCATTTCCACCGCATCCGCGCCGCGGTGATCGGCCCCGACCTGTCCACCCGCCGCCTGCTGGTCGACGCGGTGCTCGCCGCCGAAACGGTCAAGGAGGCCATCGCCGACCAGGCCCGCCGTGACAAGAGCTCGCTGGGCGAGGCGTGGAAGAAGGCGCACGCCTACGCCTACGAGATCGCCGCCGACTATTCGCACCCGGTGGTGCGTTCGGCCAGTTTCATCCTGGCCCCGGTGTGGAACCGCATCTACCGCGGCGTGCTGGTGCACCACCTGGACAAGCTCAAGCAGGCCGCGCCCGGGCACGAAGTGATCTACGTGCCCTGCCACCGCAGCCACATGGATTACCTGCTGCTGAGCTACCTGCTGTACACCAAGGGCATCGTGCCGCCGCACATCGTGGCCGGCGTGAACCTCAACCTGCCAGTGGTCGGCACCATCCTGCGCAAGGGCGGCGCGTTCTTCATCCGCCGCAGCATCCGCGGCAGCGCGCTCTACTCGGCGGTGTTCTCCGAGTACATGGCGCAGCTGGTGTCGGGCGGCTACTCCATCGAATACTTCATCGAAGGCGGGCGCTCGCGCACCGGCCGGCTGCTGCCGCCCAAGGGCGGCACGCTGGCGATGACCCTGCGCGCCTACCTGCGCCAGCCCACGCGTCCGGTGATGTTCCAGCCGGTGTACGTCGGCTACGAGAAGCTGATGGAAGGCAACAGCTACCTCGACGAACTCTCCGGCAAGCCGAAGAAGAAGGAGTCGATCTGGCAGCTGCTGATGGGCATTCCCAAGGTGCTGCGCAGCAACTACGGCCAGGTGGTGGTCAACTTCGGCGAGCCGATCCATCTCAGCGAAGTGCTGGCCGAACACGCCCCCGACTGGAACGGCAGGCCGGTACCCGAGGACGAGAAGCCAGCGTGGCTGGCCGATGCCGTCACCGCGCTGGGCCAGCGGATCCAGGTCAACGTCAACCGCGCCGCCGACGTCAACCCGATCAACCTGCTGGCGCTGGCCCTGCTGTCCACGCCCAAGCACGCCATGGGCGAGTCCGACCTGCTGGCGCAGATCGCGCTGTCGCAGACGCTGCTGGCCGAACTGCCGTACTCGGACCGGGTCACGGTCACCCCGCACAGCCCGGCCGAGATCATCGCCCACGGCGAGGAGATCAGCGTCCTCACCCGCACTCCGCACCCGCTGGGCGATGTGTTGAGTGTGGGCGGCGACAACGCGGTGCTGCTCAGCTACTTCCGCAACAACGTGCTGCACCTGTTCACCGCGGCGTCGTGGATCGCGTGTTGCTTCCAGAACAACCGGCGCATGAGCCTGCGCACCGTCGAACGCCTGGGCCGCAGCGTGTACCCGTTCCTGCAGGCGGAACTGTTCCTGCCGTGGAGCGAGGACGAGTTCGCCCAGCGCCTGCACCGCACCGTGGACGCGTTCATCCACGAAGGCCTGCTGGAACGCGTCAGCGACGACGACGGCGGGATCCTCAGCCGCTACGCCGGGCAGACCGACGAGGTCTTCCGCCTGCGCGCCATCGGCCACTCGCTGCAGCAGGCGTTCGAGCGCTACTACATCACCATCTCGGTACTGGCCAAGAACGGGCCGGGCACGCTCAGCGCGGGCGAGCTGGAAAGCCTGTGCCAGCAGGCCGCGCAGCGCCTCTCGCTGCTGTACGCGCCCGCCGCGCCGGAGTTCTTCGACAAGACCCTGTTCCGCGGCTTCATCCAGAAGCTGCGCGAGCTGAAGCTGGTGTGGGTGGATGGCAACGGCAAGCTGACCTTCGACGAGCGGCTGGACACATGGGCCAAGGACGCGAAGGTGATCCTGGGCCGCGAGCTGCGGCATACGATCGAGAAGGTGAGTCCGGAGGCGGCCACGAAGGCCGCGCCGGCTGCCGAGGCCTGAGCGACTCCGGGCCTGCGCCGACGGGTTGCATGGGAAGCGAGCGCCTTCAAGGCGCTCTATCTGGGCGCCGGCTTTTTCCGAAGCAGAGAGCCGGCCTCAGGCCGGCTCGTCGGGTATCAGCGCGCTCTCCAGCCGCGCGATGCAGTCCTTCAGCCACAACTTGCGCTTCTTCAGCCGCTTGACCGCCAGCTCGTCGGCGGCGATGTCGGCCTGCAGGCGTGCGATCGCCCCGTCCAGGTCACGGTGCTCCTGCCGCAGGTCGGTCAGCTGGCGGGTAACGGTGGCGGGATCGTCGCTCTCGTGCATGCACGGAGCTTACCGCGCCGCCCGTTCAAACGTCAGCGCACCCGGTCCCGGTAGAATGGACGGTCCATGAGCACCGTCCTGCCCCTGCATCCCGATTCCGCTCCGGCTGCCACTTCCGGTGCCGAAGCCCTCGCGCTGGCCGAGCCGGCGCCGTTCGTGCCTCGAGCGCGCCGCACCGCGCACGAGGCCAACAAGCTGGCCAAGCGCCTGCGCCACCAGGTCGGCCGCGCCATCGCCGACTTCGGCATGATCGAGGACGGCGACAAGGTGATGGTCTGCCTGTCCGGCGGCAAGGACAGCTACACGATGCTCGACATCCTGCTGCAACTGCAGGCCAAGGCGCCGGTACGCTTCGAGATCATCGCGGTCAACCTCGACCAGAAACAGCCGGACTTCCCCGAGCACGTGCTGCCGGACTACCTGACGTCGATCGGCGTACCGTTCCACATCATCGAGCAGGACACCTACTCGGTGGTCAGCCGCGTGGTGCCGGAAGGCAAGACCATGTGCTCGCTGTGCTCGCGCCTGCGCCGTGGCGCGCTGTACACCTGGGCCGAGGAAAACGGCGTCACCAAGATCGCGCTGGGCCACCACCGCGACGACCTGGTGGCCACCTTCTTCCTCAACCTGTTCTTCCACGCCAAGCTGTCGGGCATGCCGCCCAAGCTGCTCAGCGACAACGGCAAGCACGTGGTGATCCGCCCACTGGCCTACGCGCGCGAGGACGACATCGTCGCCTACGCCGATGCGAAGCAGTTCCCGATCATTCCCTGCAACCTGTGCGGCTCGCAGGAGAACCTGCAGCGCAAGCAGGTGAAGCGGATGATGGACGCGTGGGAGAAGGAGACGCCCGGCCGCATCGAGACCATCGCCCGCGCGCTGGGTGACATCCGTCCCTCGCAGCTCAGCGATCCGAATCTGTTCGACTTCCTGTCGCTGGGCGCGCACGGCGCCAAGGCCGACGCGCATGCGTGGCTAGCCGGCGAACCCAACGAATCAACCCAAGGCTCCTGATGTTCTTCCGCAACCTGACGCTGTTCCGCTTCCCGACCACCACCAAGCTCGACGACCTCGATACCGGCCTGGACGAATGCCAGCTCAAGCCGGTCGGCCCGCTGGAACTGTCCAGCCGCGGCTTCATCAGCCCGTTCGGCCGCGACGCCGAGGCGCTGTCGCACCGCCAGGGTGACGCGATCTGGCTGGCCGTGGGCGGCGAGGACAAGATCCTGCCCGGCGCGGTGGTCAACGACATGCTGCAGAAGAAGCTGGCGGAGATCGAGCAGAAGGAAGGACGCAAGCCCGGCGGCCGCACCCGCAAGCGGCTGAAGGACGAGCTGGTCACGGACCTGCTGCCGCGCGCCTTCGTGAAACCCTCCCGCACCGACGCGCTGCTCGACCTCGGCCACGGCATCGTCGTGGTCGACACCAGCAGCCGCAAGAGCGGCGAGAACGTGGTCAGCGAGATCCGCCGCGCGCTGGGCAGCTTCCCCGCGCTGCCGCTGAACGCCGAAGTCGCGCCGCGCTCGGTGCTGACCGGCTGGGTGGCCGGCGATCCGATGCCCGAGGGCCTGTCGCTGGGCGACGAGTGCGAGCTGCGCGACCCCATCGACCAGGGCGCGGTGGTGAAGGTGCAGCGCATGGAGCTGCAGAGCGACGAGATCGCCAAGCACCTGGAATCCGGCAAGCAGGTCACGCGCCTGGCACTGACGCTGGACGACCACGTGTCGTTCGTTCTGGGCGAAGACCTGGTGGTGCGCAAGTTCAAGCTGCTCGACGGCGCGGTCGACGAGCTGGAAAGCACCGAGCGCGATGACATGCGCGCCGAGCTGGATGCGCGTTTCATCCTGATGTCCGCCGAGGTGCGGCGCCTGTTCACGGTGCTGGAAGGCGCGCTGAAGTTGAGCAAGGCCGAGGCCTGAGCGGTTCCACGATGAACGGCGCGCCCGCGGTCGCGCTCGTCACTCGGTGGCCCGTACAATCGTGGCACGCCACCCCACGGCCAACGCATGACCTCCCTGTTCCGCCTGCTGGCGCCGTCGCCACGTGCGATCGAGCGTGACGCGTTCGAACTGGTGCTGCCCGACGGCCGCGCCATCGAGGTTGCCCGCGTGCGCGATCCACGCGCGCGCCGGCTCAAGTTGTCGGTGGACGAGCGTGGCGCGCGGCTGACCCTGCCGCTCCGCACCAGCGCCGCCACCGGCGAGCGCTTCGTCGCCGAGCATGCCGCGTGGCTGCACGCGCAACTGCAACGCTTCGCCAGCGAGGCCAGCACCACGCTGGTCCGCGACCAGACCACCCACCTGCCCCTGCGCGGTCGTGCGGTGCCACTGCGCTGGGAACCCGGCCGCACCACCCGGCTGCTGTCCGACGGCGATGCCGAGGCGCTGGTGTTCTCGCTGCCGCTGCAGGCGCGCGATGCCGCCATCCAGCGCGCCGCGCGCGACTTCTACGAAGCGCAGGGCCGCACCGACGTCGGTCGCTGGCTGCCGCGCTACCTGCCCGGCCTGCCGCGGGCGCCGCGGCAGGTGCGGTTCAAGGTGATGTCCTCACAGTGGGGCTCGCTGGCACCGGACGGTTCGGTGACGCTGGACCTGTCGCTGGTGCTGGCGCGGCCATCGGCCTTCGAGTACGTGCTGGTGCACGAGCTGTGCCACCTGATCCACCACGACCACTCGCGCGCGTTCTGGCGCGAGGTGGAGGCGCGTTTTCCCGCCTGGCGTGACGAGCGCCGCTACTTCAACGCCGAAGGCCGCCGGTTGAAGGCGACATTGCGCGCGCTGATCGGGGCCTAGCGGGCGAAGAAGTCGCCGATCGCCGCCGCCACGCCCGCCGGGTCTTCCATGTGCAGGTGGTGGCTGCCGGGCATCACCAACAGTTCGCCGTGCGGCAACAGCGCGGCCCGCGTGCGGCGCACGTCATCCGGGAAGTACGACTGCGGCGGGTCGGCATAGATCACCCGCGTCGGGCACTCGATGTGCCGCACCAGGTCGCGCACCTGTGCCTCGCTGATGCGCACGGCGGTCGGCTGGGTCAGGCGCGGATCGCTGCGCCAGACAAAGCCACCCTCGGTCGGTGCGATGCCGCGCTCCACCAGCAGCCGTGCCACCGGCTCGCTGAGCCCGTTGACCTGCATGCGTGCGCGCACGGCGGTGGCGATGTCGTCGAACACGCGCAGGCTGCGCCGCGGGGTGGCCTGCGCGGCGAAGGCGTCGCGCAGGCGCTGGCCGGTGCGGTTCTCGGCTTCGGACAACGCGCCCAGCGCCTCGATGGCGACGAAGCGCTCCACGCGTTGCGGCGCGGCGGCGGCCACCACGCTGGCAACCGCGGCACCCAGCGAATGCGCGAGCAGGCTGAAGCGCTCCCAGCCCAATGCATCGGCGGTGGCGAGCACCGCGCGGGCGAAGGCGACGCTGAGGTAGTCCGCCGCCGGTGGCAGGTGCGCGCTCGCACCGTGGCCGGGCATGTCCAGCGCGGCCAGGTCCAAGCCGGGCAGGTGCGGCATCAAGGGGACGAAACTGCCGGCATTGTCCAGCCAGCCGTGCAGTGCGATGACCCGCGGTCCATCCGGCACCTCGCGGCGCAGGCCGCACAGGCGACCAAACACGGTATCGACGGCGAACTCACGCATCGTCGCCTTACTCACGTCCACGCCGCCAGTTCGCGACGCACCAGCGCGGCGATCACGTCGGCGTGAGCGGGTGAGTCGTTCAGGCAGGGGATGTAGCGCAGCGTGCCGCCGGCGTGCGCCACCTGTTCTGCGAGCCCGATCGCCACTTCTTCCAGCGTCTCCAGGCAATCGACCGAGAAGCCGGGCGCGATCACGTCGATGGTGCGCACGCCGCGGTCGGTCAATGCCTTCAAGGCCTTGTCCGTGGCCGGCTCCAGCCACTTCTCCTTGCCGAAGCGCGACTGGTAGCTCAGCGTCCACGCGTCGTCGGCCAGCCCCAGCGCGTGGGCAATCGCGCGCGCGCCGGCCTCGCACTGCCGCGCGTAGGGGTCGCCACGGTCCACCAGCCGCTGCGGCAGGCCGTGGAACGAGAACACCAGGTGTTCGCCCACCCCATTGGCGGCGCGGTGTGCGCGCGCCGATTCGGCCACCGCGGCCACCCATTGCGGGTCGAGGTGGTAATCGCGCACGGTGCGCACCGCCAGGTCCGGCACCTGGGCGACCGCGTCCTCCACCGACAGCGTGGTGGTGGTGGAGTACTGCGGGTACATCGGCAGCACCAGCACGCGAGGCGTGCCGGCAGCGCGTTCGGCCTGCAGCGCAGTGACCAGCGACGGGTTGCCGTAGCGCATCGCCTCCACCACCTTCATACCCGGTAGGCGTGCCTGCACGCCGCGCGCCAGTCGCCGCGTGTACGCGGTCAGCGGCGAACCGCCGTCCTCGCCGGGCAACCACACCTGCGCGTACTTCTCCGCCACCACCGGCGAGCGACGGGGCAGGATCACCCGCTGCAGCAGCGGCTGCCACAGCAGGCGCGGAATCGCCACCACGCGCGGATCGAGCAGGAATTCGCGCAGGAAGCGGGCCACGGCGGGCGCGGTGGGCGCGTCCGGCGTGCCCAGGTTGACGAGGAAGACGGTGGTGTCGGAAGCAGGGTCGGAAGACGTCATGATGGAGGCGATGATAGCGGGCGGGACCCAACTCGGCGGGCGACACTCCTACGCATGCACCGGCGGCAGCGGATGCAGCCCAAGCTTCGGCCTGAGCCGAACGCGGGTACGCCGTCCCGGCATTCCAAGGGCTCCCCTACGACGCCGCGCGCGGCATTGAGGTCACAACCTCGCGGTTCCATCGCGATTCATCCGCGCGTCACTAGCCTGAACCGCGTGATGGGAACCACGCCTCGTCGGCGCGGTCCCAAACCCCGTATAACGCCCTCTCCCCCGATCAATGGAGTCCGTCATGTCCCGACTGCCGCGCGTTGCCGTCCTTGCCCTCGCCCTCGGCCTTGCCACCAGCGCGGTCGCCGGCCCGCGGGAAGACGAGCGCGCCCGCAACGCGGTCCGGGTGCTGGCCGATATCCAGTCCATTCCCGAATCGGCCATTCCCGACAAGCTGTTGGATGACGCCCGCGCCATTGTCGTGGTGCCGGACACGATCAAGGTCGGGCTGATGGTCGGCGCGCGCCGTGGCCACGGCCTGCTGTCGGTGAAGAGCCCGGACGGCTCGTGGTCGAACCCCAGCTTCGTCAAGCTGACCGGCGGCAGCATCGGTTTCCAGGCCGGTGTGCAGTCGGCCGACGTGGTGCTGGTGTTCCGCAGCGACCGCGGCCTGGACTCCATCGTCAACGGCAAGATCACCCTCGGTGCGGATGCCGGCGTGGCCGCCGGTCCGGTGGGCCGCAACGCCGCCACCGCCACCGACGGCCAGCTGAAGGCCGAGATCTGGTCGTGGTCGCGCGCCCGCGGCCTGTTCGCCGGCGTGGCCCTGGACGGCGCGGTGCTGAGCATCGACGACGAGGCCAACGAGGCCGTCTATGGGCGCGACACCACTCCGCGCATGATCTTCGAAGGCCGCGCCAAGGGCGCCCCGTCCAACGCCGTGGTCGATTTCCGCGACCGCCTGGAAGAGGCCAGCGCCAATGCCAGCGCCAACCGCACCGGCGCGGCACCGCGCCGCGCCGCCAGCAGCGGCCAAGTGCAGGTCGGCGCGGTGGAAGCCCCGGGCAGCAGCCAGACCCAGCCGCTGCAGCCGGCCGGTTCGACCCGACCGAGTTCGTTCGAGACCGTGGAGAGCCCGGCGAAGGTGGAACCCCTGCCGCGCTGAACTGCCGCTGCGCGGCGTCAGGATTCCGTACGCCGGCCGTAACCCGGCTGCGGTATCCTGAGCACCTCCTACCTTTCGAGCAATCCCATGGGCGGTTTCAGTCTTTGGCACTGGCTTATCGTGCTGGTGAT
Organism: Lysobacter daejeonensis GH1-9; assembly: GCF_000768355.1. Classification (GTDB taxonomy): domain Bacteria; phylum Pseudomonadota; class Gammaproteobacteria; order Xanthomonadales; family Xanthomonadaceae; genus Aerolutibacter; species Aerolutibacter daejeonensis. Next base: position 11,038 of record NZ_AVPU01000036.1, on the reverse strand, counting down.
CGTGGTGCTGGTGTTCGGCACCAAGCGCCTGAAGAACGTGGGCCAGGACCTCGGTGAGGCGATGAAGGGCTTCAAGAAGGGCCTGCAGGACGACGACAAACCGTCCGCGCAGCTGCCCGACCAGAGCCGCGACAACGACACCACCACGCCCGCCGCGCCGCAGCGCGACGACGAGCACACCCCGCGCTGAGCGCGGGCTCGGCCCGGGCGCTGACCCGGGCCGATTGCCATGTTCGACATCGGTTTCTCCGAGATCTTCGTGATTGCCGTCGTGGCCCTGCTGGTGCTGGGCCCCGAACGGCTGCCCAAGGCCGCGCGCTTCGCCGGCCTTTGGGTGCGGCGCGCCCGCGCGCAGTGGTACTCGGTGAAGGCCGAGCTGGAGACCGAACTGGCGGACGAGGAACTCAGGCGCAGCCTGCGCCAGGCGCAGGACCAGCTGCGTTCGGCCGAGACGGCGCTGCGCGCGCAGGCGGCCCAGGTGGAGCAGGGCGTGCGCGGCCTCGCGGAAGAAGTGAAGTCCGACGTGCCGGCATATTCCCGAACTGCGGTCGAGGGGGACACGCCCGCAGTAACCCTGCCGCCATCGGCCCCGGCGTCGCAATCGGGCACGGATGACGTGATGGCCCCGCACGCCCCGGCAACCGAAGCCCCGCAGGCCGCCGACCGCGACCCGCAGCCCTGAGCGCCTGGACACCGCCCCGATGACCGACGCCGCGCACACCGCCGAGCCGCGCCTGATCGACCACCTGATCGAACTGCGCGTCCGTTTGCTGCGTGCGGTGGCGGGGCTGTTCGTGGCGCTGCTGGCACTGTTGCCGTTCGCCAACAAGCTCTACGCCTTCTTTGCCGCGCCGCTGCTGGCCAAGCTGCCGGCCGGCGGCCAGCTGATCGCGGTGGAAGTGGCCTCGCCGTTCTTCGCGCCGCTCAAGCTGGCGTTCTTCGTGGCGCTGATGGCCACCATGCCGTGGCTGCTGTACCAGACGTGGGCGTTCGTGGCCCCCGGCCTGTACCAGCGCGAGAAGCGGTTGGCGGCACCGCTGCTGGTGTCGGCGGTGGCGCTGTTCTATGCCGGCTGCGCGTTCGCCTTCTTCCTGGTGCTGCCCACCGTGTTCGGCTTCCTGGCCAAGGTCACGCCCGACGGCGTGGCGATGATGACCGACATCAACGCCTACCTTGACTTCGTGCTGGTGATCTTCGTCGCCTTCGGCCTGAGCTTCGAGTTGCCGGTGGCGATGGTGATCGCCGCCGCGCTGGGCTGGGTTACGCCGGCGCAACTGCGCGAAGCGCGCGGCTACGCCATCGTCGGCGTGTTCATCATCGCCGCGGTGATCACCCCGCCCGACGTGGTGTCGCAGCTGATGCTGGCGATCCCGATGTGCCTGCTGTACGAAGTGGGGATCATCGCCGCAGGCTGGGTGCAGCGCGACCGGACGCCGGGCGCCGCGGCGGACTGATTCCGCCCCGCGCCTGAGCCGGCCTCGCCGCGCTCAGGCGGTGATCTGCACCACGTGCAACCCACCGCGCTCCAGGCAGCGCAGGTGGTGGCTTCGGCCCGCCACCTGCACGGTGACGTGCGGGCGAGGGTCGGCGCCACGCGCGGTGTCACCGTGACCGCCGCGGTGCACGGTTGCGCCGATGCGCCACGGCCCCATCGCCATGCGCCGCAGCAGCACGCGTGCCTCGGTGCGCGCCGGAATCGCCGCCTGTTCCAGCAGCGCCACCACGTGGGCGGGACCGAGTTTCTGCCAGACGCGCACGGCCTGGCCATCGGGCTGGTACTGCCCGCGCCACTTGTCACTGCAGTTGCGGAGGATCTGGTCGCGCTGGTTGGCATGCATGGGCTGTCTCCTGTCCGTGGATGGGTGGTCGCGCTCAGGCGACCTCGTAGGTGAAGGTGCCGTTCTCTTCCGCGGCGACCAGCACGCGTCGTACCGCAACGCCGTCGGCCATGCGCGCCAGCACTTCCTCGGCGATCTCCGGCAGCAGCGTGCCATTGAGGATGTGGTCGACGTTGCGCGCGCCGGAGTCCACCTCGGTACAGCGGGCCAGCACCGCTTCGACCAGGCTTTCGTCCCAGTCGAACACCGCCTTGTGGTTCGCGCGGATGCGCTGGCGGATGCGCTCGAGCTTGAGCGCGATGATCATCGCCAGCACGTCGTCGCTGATCGGGTAGTACGGCACCACCTTCATGCGGCCGAGGAAGGCTGGCTTGAAGGTCTTCATCAGCACCGGACGCAGCGATTCGGCCAGCGCGTCGGCGGTGGGCAATGCCTCGGCCGGCTGATTGAGGCAGGCCTGCATGATCTGCGCCGAGCCGATGTTGCTGGTGAGGATGACCAGGGTGTTGCGGAAGTCGATGGCACGGCCTTCGGCATCGTCCATCTCGCCCTTGTCAAACACCTGGAAGAACATCTCCAGCACGTCGGGATGGGCCTTCTCCACCTCGTCGAGCAACACCACGCTGTAGGGGTTGCGGCGCACCGCCTCGGTGAGCACACCGCCCTCGCCGTAACCGACGTAGCCCGGCGGCGAGCCTTTCAGGCCGGAGACGCTGTGTGCCTCCTGGTACTCGCTCATGTTGATGGTGACCAGCTTGCGCTCGCCGCCGTAGAGGATGTCGGCCAGCGCCAGCGCGGTCTCGGTCTTGCCCACGCCGGAGGGGCCGACGAACATGAAGACGCCGCGCGGCTTGTTCGGATCCTCCAACTTGGCGCTGGCGGTGCGCACGCGCTGCGCGACGGCCTCCAACGCGTGGTCCTGGCCGATCACGCGCTCGCGCAGCAACGGCGCCAGCTGGCGCACCACGCGCAGTTCGTCCTTGACCATGCGGCCCAGCGGCACGCCGGTCCACGCGCTGACGATCTCCGCGACCACGCCGCCGTCGACCTGCAGCGGCACCATGGGTGCCTGACCCTGCAGCGCGCGCAGTTCGGCCAGCAGGGTTTCCAGCTCGACCTGCGCCGGATGGATATGGGGTGTCTCCGCGGTGGGCACGACTGCGGACGCGGCGGTTGCTGCTGCCTTGGTCTTGCGACTGCGGCGCAGGGTCACCTGCGTGCCGCCGTCTGGCGCGCCACTATCGGCTGCTTCCGTGCCGTCCGCGCCCATATCCGTCTGTGCGGCAGAATCCATCGCGTGGCCATCTGCGTCCATGACGGCGTTGGCGCTGTCGCCCGCCTTCGGCGTGGGTCTACCAGAGGGGGTCGCGACCAGCGCTTCCTGCTCCAACTGCACGCGCAGCGCGGCGATCTTCTGTGCCAATGCGCTTTCGTCGCGCAGACGCGCCTCGCTGTCGGCCAGCACCTGCCGGGCTTGCTGCTGCTGCGCCTGCAGTTCGCCCAGGCGTTCGTCGTGGCGGGCACCGCTCAGCGTCTCGCGCTGCAGCGCGGCGATCTCCGCCGCCAGGCGATCGAGGTGCTTGCGCGTGTCGTCGATGATCGCCGGCGTCGCGCTCTGCCCAAGTGCGACCTTGGCGCAGGCGGTGTCGAGCACACTCACCGCCTTGTCCGGCAACTGGCGGCCGCTGATGTAGCGATGCGACAGGCGCACGGCCTCGGTGATCGCCTCGTCCAGCACGCGGATGCCGAAGTGTCGTTCCATCAGCGGCACCATGCCGCGCAGCATCGCCGCGCACAGGGTCTCGCTCGGCTCCTCGACCTTGACCACCTGGAAGCGGCGCGCCAATGCGGCGTCCTTCTCAAAGTACTTCCTGTACTCGCCCCACGTGGTGGCGGCGATGGTGCGCAGCTCGCCACGCGCCAGTGCCGGCTTGAGCAGGTTGGCGGCATCGTTCTGCCCGGCCTGGCCGCCGGCGCCGATCATGGTGTGCGCCTCGTCGATGAACAAGATAATCGGGTGCGGGCTCTTGCGCACCTCGTCGATCACGTTCTTCAGCCGGTTCTCGAACTCGCCCTTCACGCTGGCGCCGGCCTGCAGCAGGCCCATGTCCAGCGTGTGCAGCTCCACCCCGCGCAGCACCTCGGGCACGTCGCCCTGCGCAATGCGCAGCGCGAGACCTTCGACCACCGCGGTCTTGCCCACGCCCGCCTCGCCAATGAGGATCGGGTTGTTCTGGCGACGGCGCAGCAGGATGTCGATCACCTGGCGGATCTCGGCGTCACGGCCGATCACCGGATCGACCTTGCCGTCGTGCGCGCGCTGGGTCAGGTTGGTGGTGAACTGGTCCAGCGCCGGGGTCTTCGACAGCCCACCCGGCGCGGCGGTCCCGCCGGGCGCCGCATCGACGAAGCGCACGGCGCCGGCCTCCTGCGAACCTTCGGTCAGTTTCGCGAAGTCGTGCTTGAGTTCCTCGCGCTTGAACCGCGCGAACTGCGCCGAGCCGCGATACGCCAGCTGCGACAGCCCCGGTTCGGTCAGCAATGCCAGCAGCAGGTGGCCGCTGCGGATGCGGGTGGCGTGGGTGTCGAGCGAAGCGATCAGCCAGGCGTGCTCGAACAGCGTGGGCAGGTGCGGCGAGAACACCGGCGTGCGGGTGTTGCCGGCCTTGAAGTGGCCGATCTCGCGCTCCAGGTCGGCACGCAGCGCGTCCGGATCGATGCCGCTACGCCTCGCGATCAGCGCCACGTCGCCCTGCGGCAGCTCCAGCAGCGCGATGAACAGGTGTTCGAGGTCGACCTCGTAATGCCCGCGCGCAAGGCACAGGTTGGCGGCGCGCTCGGCTGCCTGGCGGCAGGGGTCGTTTAGTTTGGCGATCAGCGTCTTGAGGGTGGTGCTCACGGGTGCGCTCCTTCGCGTGCGGCCGTCATTGCGGGGTATGGATGAAATAGGTGGTGTCGTGGCGCGGTGCGCTGGCCGGGCGCGAACACAGGTAGCTGTCCCAGCCCAGGCGCGCACCCGCGGCTGACGGCTGCGCCATCGCGGCGGTGGTTGCGGTGCCGCCATCGACGAAGGCTCCACCGGCTGGATCGTGGCTGGCACTGGCCGTCTGCATGGACACGCCACGGACATGGTCTGCCTTCAACCCCAACCGCACTTCGTACTCGAGCGTGCTGCCGGTCAGCAACGCCAGCCATTTGGACAGCGCCTTGGCAGCGCGGCCACCGGGCAGGAACTCGTCGAAGCGGTCGCGGTCGAGTGGGCCGACCCACAGGCGCACGCGCAGGTCGCGCTGCCACACGCGGCCGCCGGCCAGCGCGCTGGCCCCCAACCTGGCGTTGCCCACGCCCAGCCGCGTGCGCTGTTCGTCCGGCACCGCATACCAGGCACCGACGAACGGCTCCACCTGCAATGGCACCGCGAAGTAGTCGGCCAGCACCCGCTGCAGCGTCACCAACGAGACCGGCCGTTGCCCGAGCAGCCCTGCGTGGTGGGCCAGCGCTTGGTCGAACACGTCGGCCTCACCGTCGCACAGGCGGCGCCGCAACGCAGGCGTGCCCAGCCCGGCCAACGCCAGCACCAGTGGCAGGAAGCGTTCGCGGCCGTCCACCTCGTACTGCAGCGCGGGACGGTGCTTCTTCCAGCCGGCGTAGTGCAGCGCCACCGCGCGCGTAGTGAATACATCGAGGAAGGCGCGCGCGGCACGGTCGCGCTGGTAGGTCTCGCGCTCGGCCAGGGTCTCGGTGTAGTGCAACGGCAGCGCGCCGTGCAGGCCGAGCAGGCCCATGAACGCCGGGGTCAGGTGGACCTCACCCAACTCCTCCATGGTGATCGCATGCGCCACCGCCACGTCGCGGTCGAGGGCCACGCCGTCGTTCGCGAATGCGGCGGCCGACTCGATCTCGCTGGCGGGAAAACCCAGCGACATCGAATTGCGGAAGCGCACGCGCGCCGGCACGGCGTCGGCCGGCTTGAGGCCCTGGCGGACGAACAGCCGCTCGAGCACGCGCATCGCCTGGAAGAAGCCGAAGCGGTGCGGCGCGGCCAGCAGTTGCTGGGCTACGCCAGGATCGATTCGCCGCATCGCGCCTCGCCCCGGAACAGCGTCCGGCCGTCGTGACTGGAGAGCACGCACAGGCGCGTGAAGCTGTTGGCGTGCACGTACAGGCCGAGAAAGCGTTCGAGCACGCGTGCGAAGGCCGCGAGTCCAGTGCCGACGAACGCATTCTCATCCACGGTCAGGCGCACCTCGATGCCGCGCACCACGCTGGGAAAGTGCCGCCCCGGCAACCAGGCCGTGCTCGCCACGTGCTCAAGCCCGACCAGGCCGTCGATCTGCCGCCCGGACACGCTGCTGCGCACGAGGTCGTACAGGCGCAGCATCTCCTTCAACGCGGGCAGGCCACTGGCGGTCAGCGACAGGTGGTTCAGCGCCAAGTGCGAGATCAGGCGCCATTGCGCCCCGCGTCCGCGCTCGAACTGCAGCGGCTGGCTCGGCTTGCGTAGCAGCGCGATGCTGCGCGCCACGCCGCCGCCGTCCATCGTCAGGTCGCCGCCGGCCACGCCGTAGGCCAGGTGGCTGGGCAGGTCGCGGTTGCTGCAGGTCAGCTCCACGCTGACCACGTCGGTCTGCGGCGCCACCGGATTGAAATCCAGGTCAACGAAGGCCAGCTCGGTCTCGAAGCCCGGGCTGTGCCGGGCCACATCGGCATCACGCCGCGCCACCCAGTATTGCCCGGTCTGCTCCGGCGATTCACCATGGCGCAACGCGTAGAACGGGCGGAACTCGGTGATCTGCTCGCCCTGCGGGGTCTGTCGAATGCGGTGCACCGCATCGATCGACACAACCTCGTAGGCGAAGGCGCGCCGCGCGTCCGCCACCACCGGGTAGTGCGCGGTGCGGTGGGTCACGCGGATCGGTTCGCCCCGCTGCGCGAACAGGTTGACGACCGGCGTGCAGCCAAGGCGCACATGCTCAGCCGACAGCGCCTCCAGCACGCGCGCCACCGGCGCATCCGCGGGCATCGCGTCCAGCACCAGGTGCACGGTGAAGCGACTGCCGGTGCCGGCCCCCAGTGCGCGCAGGTCGAGGTCGAAGAAGCCGAACTTCTCCGGGAACGCGAACAGTTCGGTCAGCAGCCGGTACGCCGGATGGGAGCGGTCGGGGATGTCGATCAGTGCCTCGTCCGAGGCGAAGCCGACCTGCTTCATCGGCACCTCGGGCAGTGCCGTCCAGCGGCCGCTGTTGCCCCGCTCCAGATACGCGGCGCGCACCCCCAGCGCCAGCATGTCGCGTAGCGCGGCACAGAACGAGGGTTCGCCGTCGATGAACAGGCGCAGCTGCCCCAGCCCCAACGCAGCCACGTGCGGCAGGTCGCCCAGTAGTTCGAACGACAGCGCGATCGAGCCGCCGCTACCCGCTGGCAGGCTGACCGCCATCGGCGCGTCGGCCACGGCGTTGAAGCGCGCGGCAGCGACGCGGATCGGAGCCAGCACCACGTCCTGGGTGCTGCGGAAGCGGCAGCTGACCCCCCGTACCGCGCGCGAATGCAGCAGTGTGTCTCGCGGCACCACCACCGGTGCGGTCAGTTTGGCCGCCGCCGACCCCGGGTCGAAGCAGGCAATGGAACACGACGGGAACGGCCGCAGATAGTGCGGGTACAGCACCTCCAGCAGCGCCTCGGTGAACTCCGGGTAGTCGTCCTCAATGCGCTTGCTGGTGCGCGCGCTGAGCAGGGCGAACGCCTCGATCAGGCGCTCGACGTGCGGGTCCTGGCTGCCGTCGGCCGACAGAAGCAGGCGCCCGGCGATCTTGGGGTAGCGTTCGGCGAACTCGCGGCCGTAGCGGCGCAGCCAGCCGAGTTCACGCTCGTAATAGGGCAGCAGGTCGTCCATCAGGCCGCCGCCCGCCGCAGGCGGCTGACCGAGTACTGCATGGTGGTGGGCTGCAGCAGCGCGTCGAAGCTGACCGGCTCCTTCGCCGGCTCCACGTCCAGCAGGGCGTGTATGGCGAAGCGCAGCGCCGACGGGCCGCGGCCGTTGCCCTCCAGCAGCACTCGCACGCCGTGGAGGCGCGGCTCATGGCGGGCGATGGCCTGCTCCAGCGATCGGCAGATCGCCGTCCGGTCGTGGCCATTGGCCAGGCTGAGGGTGGAGAAGTCGCGCAGACCGTAGGTCAGCAGCGAACGGCGGCACTGCGGCCAAGCCTCCAGCGTGTCCTCGCCGAAGGCGGCCCGGCTGTTGAGCAGACCCTCCAGGTCGCGCGCCACCGACTCCTTGTACTGCTCCAGCGTCAGGCTGCGGAACGTGCCCGCGCCACCTCGCACGCGCGGCTCGTCGTCGAACAGCTTCTCCAGCAGGCTGGGTTCGAATCCCTTCATCGGCGTGTCGCGGCCAACGCGGTGGCGGCCAGGGCCGCCACCGCATCGAACCATCAGGCAACCGAGTAAGTCGGCTTGTTTGTGGTGTTGCTCCACTGCGCGATGGTCTTGCCACCCACGCCGCCACCCTGCTTCTGCTGGGTGTACGACCACTTGATGGCGCCGAAGCTCAGTTGCACGGTCTCGGCCGGCATGCCGTCATGGCCCATGGCGGTGTTGACGCGGTGCACCAGCACGTTCAGCAGCTCGACCGTGTAGTAGTTGATCGCGTTGCCGTCCTTGTCGGCGCGCATGAACTGGATCTGCGCCTTCGGGAAGGTGGTGCCGTTGGCGCAGGCCTGGAACAGCGCGGTGCTGGCGATATCGATGCGCTTGGTGACCTCGATCGGGGTCATCTCCACGCGTGCGGCGGTGGCGCCACCGGCGGTGGAGGCCGTGGCCGAGCGCGGCTGCAGGACGTCCTGATTGAAGGACTCGATCTCGATCCAGTCCTTGTGGTCGGCGTCCTTGGACTCGCCCTTGATGGTGTCGATGCTCATGAAAGCGTGTTGCATGATCTGGTTTCCTTTGTTCCGTTCTTCCGTGAGAAAACCGCCGACGTCCGCCGGCGGGGTGTTACAGCCGGCCCACGACCGCCAAACCGCGCGGCCGCGTGCCGCCGGGGCGCGAAGCCCCGTGCTGCAATGCAATCCGTTGCCTTACTTTTTCGACCCAGCCGGCAGCTCGGCCACCAGGCGCAACGAAACCGACAGCTCGTCGAGCTGGAAATGCGGACGCAGGAACGCCACCGCGCGATACACGCCAGGCTTGCCCGGAACCTCGGAGACCTGCACCGACGCCTCGCGCAGCGGGAACTGCGCCTTTGCCTCCTGCGTGGCGTTGTCGTCCAGCAGCACGTACTGGGCGATCCAGCGGTTGAGAAACTCCTCCACGTTGCCGGCCGAGGCGAAGCTGCCGATCTTCTCGCGCATCATCGCCTTGAGGTAATGCGCCACGCGCGAGACCGCGAAGATGTACTGCAGCTGCGCCGACAGGCTGGCGTTGGCATTGGCCGCTTCGGTGTTGTATTTCTTCGCCTTCTGCGCCGACTGCGCGCCGAAGAACGCCGCGTAGTCGGTGTTCTTGCAGTGCACCAGCGGGATGAAGCCCAGATCGCTCAGCTCCTTCTCGCGGCGGTCGGTGATCGCGACCTCGGTCGGACACTTGAGCGCGATCTCGCCGTCATCGGTGCGGAAAGTGTGGGTGGGCAACTCTTCGACCAGACCGCCGCCCTCCACGCCGCGGATCGCCGCGCACCAGCCGAAGTCCTCGAACGCGCGGGTCAGGCGCGCACCGAAGGCGTAGGCCGTGTTGCACCACAGGTACTTGGAGTGGTCGTTGCCGTCCACGTCCTCGACGAAATTGAAGCCCTCGACGGTGGTGCCGTCCTTCGGGTCGTACGGCAGGCGGCCGAGGAAGCGCGGCAGGGTCAGGCCGACGTAGCGGCTGTCCTCGGAATCGCGGAACGACTTCCACTTGGCATATTCGACCGTATCGAACACCTTGGCCAGGTCGCGCGGCTTGCCCAGCTCGGTGAAGCTTTCCAGGCCGAACATGTCCTCATTGGCTGCGGAGATGAACGGCGCGTGCGCCGCGGCGGCCACGTGCGACATCTGCTCGACGAAGTACATATCCTCCGGCTGGCGGCCGACCTGGTAGTCACCGATCAACGCGCCGAACGGCGAACCGCCGAAGGTGCCGAACTCCTCTTCGTAGACCTTCTTGAACAGCGCGCTCTGGTCGAAGTCGATCGCCGACTTGAAGTCCTTGACCAGGTCCTTCTTCGGCGCGTTGAACACCTTGATCTTGAGCTGCGCGCCGGTCGAGGTCTGGCCGCACAGGTAGTGCAGGCCGCGCCAGGTGCCTTCCAGTTGCTGGAAGGCAGGGGCGTGCATGATCGCGCTGAGTTGCTCGGAGATCAGCCGGTCCAGCTCGGCCACGCGCGCGTCGAGCGTGAGATTGAGGTTGTCGGACACCACCACGGTGCCCTGCATCACCTCACGAGCCAGCTCGCCGATGATGTCGCGCGCGCGCTGGTGTTCGGCGTCGGAGCGCGCGACCTTGCTCTGCTCGATGATCTGGTCCAGCAGGCCCAGTTCGACGACCTCGCCACCGGCCAGCGGTGCGGCTTCCATTTCCCGGTTCATGGCTTACTCCTGCGCCTGGCCGAGCTGCTTGAGCTGCTCGGTGTTGTTGAGCACGTCGCTGAGCAGGTCCTCCAGCTTCTCGTTGCCGGCCAGCTTGTTGCGCAGGTCGGCCAGCTTGGATCGCGCTTCCAGCAACTGGCGCAGCGGCTCCACCTGCTGCACCACCGACTCGGGGCGGAAGTCGTCGATCGAGTTGAACTTGAGCTCCACCGCGAATTCGCCACCGGCGTCCGACAGCTTGTTGGGCACGCGGTACACCGCGCGCGGCGCCATGCCCGACATCACTTCGTCGAAGTTGTCGAGGTCGACGTTGACGAACTTGCGGTCCTTGACCTTGGCCAGCGGCTGCTCGGGCTGGCCGCTGAAATCGCCCATCACGCCGACCACGAAGGGAATCTCCTTCTGCTCGATGGCATCACCCTTCTCCACGTCGTAGGTGAGCTGCACGCGCGGCGGGCGCACCTTCTGCAGGCGCTTCTGGACACTTTCCTTCTTGGACATGATCTCGTCTCCCTACGATCGGATGCGGGCGGGTGCGGCTCAGCGGCCGAGCACGTCAAACGGGTTGGCGCCACCGCCGGCGGGCTTGGGCGGCGTGCGTGGCGCGGCTTCGGGGGCGCGCGCCGGCGCAGCAGG
>NZ_AVPU01000035.1 GCF_000768355.1 Lysobacter daejeonensis GH1-9 | reverse complement strand
CGGCCGTCGGCCGCGGGCGCCGACTGCTGGCGGCCGGCGGCGAAGGTGCGCACCCGCTGCAAGGCCGCAGCCAGGCGCTCGGGGCGCACCGGCTTGACCAGGTAGTCGATGGCTTCGGCCTCGAAGGCCGACAAGGCGTGGTCATCGTAGGCGGTGCAGAACACCACGGCGGGACGCGGCTCGAACGCCGCCAGGTGCCGCGCCGCCTCCAACCCGTCGATGCCGGGCATGGCGATGTCCAGCAGCACCAGGTCCGGGTTGAGCTCGGCGCAGGCATGCAGCGCCTGCTGGCCGTCGGGCACCTCTGCAACGACCTCGATGTCGCCCATGTCCACCAGCAAACCGCGCAGGCGCTCGCGGGCCAGTGGTTCGTCGTCGGCGATGATCACCCGCATCGGCATCCCCTTCATCCGGCGCGCGCCCCGCCCCCCAGCGGCACGCGCAGTTCACACAGATAGTAGTCCGCCTCCCAGCGCGCGGTCATCCGCGCCCGGGGGCCGTGGTGGTAGCGCAGGCGCTGGCCGATGTTGGCTTGGGCATGCTGGGCGCCGCGGCTGTCGCGCTCGCGCGGCGGCGGGGACGGGTTGCGCACCCGCAGCAGCAACTCCTGGCCTTCCACCGAAAGCGCAACCTCCACCGTGCCGCCTTCCGGCAGGCGCGAGATGCCATGCAGCACCGCGTTCTCCAGCAGCGGCTGCAGCACCAGCCGCGGCATGGCGAAGTCCCACGGCAGCGGCTCGTCGCGGTACCAGTTCACGTGCAGGCGATCGCCCAGGCGCAGTTGTTCGATGGCGAGGTAGCGCTCGGCCAGCTCCACCTCTTCGGCCAGCGTGGAGTCGCCCTTGTTGGCGCCCAGCGCGGCCCGGAACAGGTCGGACAGGTCCAGCACCGCGCGCTCGGCCACCGCCGGGTCGCTGCGCACCAGGCCGGCAATGGTGTTCATGCTGTTGAACAGGAAGTGCGGCTTGATCCGCGCCTGCAGCGCCTCGACCTCGGCGCGCGCGCTGGCGCGCACCTGCGCCTGCCAGCCATCGTTGATGTACAGGTAGCGCAGCACCACCGCGGCAATAAGCATGGTGATCGCCGCCGCGCCCCAGGCGAAACGCTGCAGGCTCACCGCCGGCGGCACCAGTGCATAGCCAAGGCTGCTGTCGATCACGTGCACCATCGAGGCGCCGACCGCCGCGACGACCCCGGCCCCCAGTAGCGCCAGCGCCGCCCCCACCGGCTGCGGCAGGCGCGACAGCGTGCGGCGCGACACGCAGAGCAGTACCGACGCGGTCAACGCCAGCCACAGCGCGAAGCCGCTGGCGGTAACGAAGCGCTCCAGATCCCAGCGCGCGCCGCCGTCGGGCGACAGCGCCAGCACCACCACCACCAGTTCGGCCACGCCGAGCATCACCGCCAACCGCGGCAGCCGGCACAAGTCCGGCAGCCAGGGTTCGCGCTCGGTGCCGGCTTGGGCCATCGGTCAGGCGCCGGTAAAGCGCCGGGTCAACCACTCGCCCAAGTCGCGGATCTGCTCGGCGCAGACCTGGTGCGCCATGGGGTAGGCGTGCCAGTCGACGCTGAAACCCAGCTGCCGCAGCAGTCCAGCGCTGAACTGACCCGCCTGCACCGGAACGACCGGATCCATCGTGCCGTGGGCCATGAACACCGGTTGGGCCACCGCCGCGGCCTCGACGAATTCCGCGGCTTTCTGCGCCGACGGCAGATAGGTCGACAGCGCCACCAGCGCCGCCAGCGGCTGTGGGGTGCGCAGGCCCCAGGCAAGCGTGATCGCGCCACCCTGCGAGAAGCCGGCAAGCACGATGCGCTCGCGCGGGATGCCGCGCTCGACCTCGCGCGCGACCAGCGCCTCGACCTGCTCGATGGACTCGGCCACGCCGGCCTCATCGGCGCGACTGGCCAGGTCGAAGTCCTTGATGTCGTACCAGGCACGCATGCGCGCGCCGTTGTTGATGGTCACCGCGCGCACCGGCGCGTGCGGGAACACGAAGCGGATCGCGGGCCAGCCCGGTCGCAGCAGCTCAGGCACGATGGGTTCGAAGTCGTGACCGTCGGCGCCGAGGCCATGCAGCCAGATCACCGACCACGTGGGTGACGGGCCGGTCTCGCGTTCGACGGTGTCAAGCAATGAGGGGGCAAGGCTGTCCATGCCCGCATTGTGGCCGCAGCCGCCGGGGCGTGCCAGCGGCGCGGGTCGCGGTTTGGCGTCCGGGGCAGGCGCCACGTCGCTTCCGGGGTGAGGTCAGCGCCCCAGCATCAGGTTGCAGGCTTCGTTGGCGGCACGCAGGCCGGACAGCGCCGCGCCTTCCATGAACCCCTGCCACTCGTAGAAGCTGCTGGTGTGCTCACCCGCGAAGAACACGTTCTCCACCGGCTTGGCCTCGTTGTGCGCGACCGAGGTGAAATACCCGGGCCGCGGGCAGCTGTACGAGCCCTTGCTGAGCGGGTTGGCAGACCAGTTCTCGGTGACCGCCAGCAACTGACCCTTCGCGTCGCGCTGCACCGACTCCATGGCCCCGGGCAGCACGCTGTCCAGGTCGCCCAGCAACGCGCGCGCATCCGCCTGGACAGTGCCCGGCAGCATTGACCGCGCCAACGCACCACCCGCCAGGTGGCTGAGCACCGCGCGCGTGTCGCTGCCATTGATCGGGTTGCTCTCCCAGGTGGTCTGCAGTCGCGCCAGGTCCGCGCTGCCACTGCCGTTGCGCTCGTGGCGCACGTACCAGTATGGCTGCTTGAAGCCCACCAGGGTCTTGCTGTTGTCGCCCATCGCCGCATTGCTGATTGCCAGCCGCTTCCACGCCGGCAAGCCCAGGCTGGAATGCAGCTCCACGTCGCGCAGCACGCTGAAGGGCAGCGCCAGTACCACCGCATCGTGGTCGCTCTGCACCCGGCGGCCACCGATGTCGAAGGTCAGGCGCACCCGGCCACCCGCCATGCGCCGCGCCGCCACCAGGCGGTGGCCCAATTGCACCGGCACCGGCAGGCGCTCGGCCATTGCGGTGGTGATGCGGTCCGTACCGTCCACCACGTGGAACTGGTCGCCACGGTCCGCGCCGTAGGCGCCAAACTTGCTGCGGCGGTCGCCGTAGACGAAGCGCAGGAAGCTGATCGCACTGAGTTCATCCAGCCGTGCGCCGAACTCCGCCGCGTAGGCCGCGCCAATGATGTGGCGCAGCACCCCGCTGGCGCCGTACATCAGCAGGTAGTCATCCAAACTCATGAAGTCGAACGTGCTGTCGGCTTCGGTGTAGCGGTCGGCAGTGGGATGGTTGAGCGCGTTGAGGTCCTCGCGGATGCAATCGGCAAACGCGCGGAACTCCTCCACCACCTGCGCCTCGGTGTAGCTGCGGCCCTGGAAGTGGTAGTACGGCAAGCCCGGGTAACGCGAAAACTCCTCCAGCTGCAAGCCGAACTCGCGGGCATAGCCCAGCATCGCGTGGTGCGAGCCGCCGATGAACTCGGCGCCGCGTTCGGCCACCTGCCCCGGGAAGAAGCCGCGCAGGCTCCAGCAGCGGCCACCCACGCGGGTGCCGGCCTCGAATACCTTCGCGCCCACGCCATTGCGCGCCAGCTCCAGTGCGCAGCCCAGGCCGGCCAGGCCGGCGCCGACCACGGCCACGCCGCGGATCCGGGTCATTCGCGCATACAGGGTGCGACTGACCTTGGCCGTGGCCGCGAGCGCGGTCGGCGCCACCACGCCCGCCGCAGCGGTGGTGGTGGCGGCCACGGCACCCAGCATCAGCCGGCGCCGGGCTTGGTCACGCAGGCCGTCCTGGCCGATGGCCTCGGCGGCGCTTTCGCCGCTGCGATCACAACGCTCGGCTAGCCGTGCGATCCGCAGCAGCTGCGCCATCATGCCTGTGCGACTCATATGGTTCCCCTGTCGTTTCCCTGCCGGCCAGCATCAGTAGCCAGAACGGTCCGGGCCGCATCGAGGCACGGACCATGGTGTGAAGCGGCCACCGGGGAATGCCCCGGTGGCCACGATTGCATCAGTACGACTTCTCGAAGTTCAGCATCAGTCCGTTGTCGCGGTCGCCGTCGTTGCCGAACAGGCCGCGGTATTCGGCACGGAACGTGAAGTCACGCGCCAGATAGAACATCGCGCCCAGGCCCACCATCATCCGGCTGCGGTCAAACCCGGCCAAGTCGGCCCGGTAGAGCGGCCCGGTCGGCAGGTCGGCGTACTGCATCGTCGCGCTGCTGTCGCCGCTGAAGTCGTGCTGGTACTCCAGCCGCGCCTGCGGCGCGAACACGCCCCAATCCTTGGCATGGCGCGATTCGAAGCGCATGCCGAGGTTGCCGGTGGTGGCGTCCACGTCCTGCTCGCCGTAGGCCAGGCCGTAGACCGGGTCGCCCTGCTCCACGTAGGCATCCAGCGTGGCCTGCGACACGTCCACGCGCGCATACGGGGTCAGCTGCCACGTGCCGTGCTGGAACTGCGCGCCGGCCGAGAGCGAACCGAACCACTGCGAGCCGTCGCGCGAGCCGTACACGAAGGCATCGGTAACGGTCAGGTGGCGGCGCAGGTCGTACGACAGGCGCTGATAACCGGTGAGCGCGTCGAGGAAGTAGCGGTCGCCCGGGTGGTAGCTCGCGTACAGCACCAGCGACTGCGCATCGCCTTCCACGCGGCTGCCGTGGTTGCCCACGTCGCTTTTGTCGCGTCCGTAGCCGATGCCGGCACCCAACGCGAACGCCGGGCTGAAGCGGCGGTCCACGCCGACACTGATGCCGTCGGTCTCGAAGTCCGCGCGCGCGCCGCCGCCGCGGCCGTCCTGGCTCCCGGAACGGATCACGCCGCCGATCCACGTGGCGAACGGTGCGGCCGATGCCGCCCGAGCGGAACCGTCACCGTCCGCCGCCGCGGCCCCGGCGCTCCCCGCGGCCGCCACCGGGCCCAGGGCGGCAACCCGGTCACCGCACTCGCCCGGCTCCCGGCCAAGGTAATCCGTGCATTTCTGGCTGGTGGCAAAGCCCAGGCGGCTGCTCAGCTGCGCGCCTTCGCGGTTGTCGTGCAGGTTCTCCAGGCGCTGCTGGAAGTTGTTCATCTGCGTGCTGGCGAAACGACGCGTGGCGGTCGCCTGTGCTTCCAGCAACCCACGCACCTCCGGATCGCGCGACGGATCCGGTCGCTGCGTCACCACCACCATGTACGCACGCGTGCCGGTGAAGCCCAACGCGTCGGTCGCGGTCACGGTGAAGCCGAAGCTGCCGGCCACAGGCGCGCCGCTGAGGCGACCATCGGTCGCCAGTGTCACGCCTGTCGGCAACGCACCCGCCGTCACCGCGAAGGTGTATGGCGCGGTGCCACCCACCGCACTGAGGACGTGGGTGTAGGGCACGCCATCGATGCCGCCCGGCAGCACTGCCGGATTCACCGCGATCGTCGGCGCGGCCACGGCCAGCGTGTAGGCGTTGGTGACCGTGCCGGCGGTGCCGGTGGTGCTGTCGGTGGCGGTCACGCTGAAGGCGAACGACCCCGCCACCGTCGGTATGCCCGCCAGCGCGCCGGTGGCCGCGTTGAGCGCGAGCCCGGCGGGCAGGGCGCCGGCACTGACCGCGTACGCATACGGCGCAATGCCACCGCCGGCCACGAACGTGGTGTTGTACGCGGCCCCGGCCGTGGTCGCCGGCAGCGACGCCGGGGTGAGGGTCAGGGTCGGCGCGGTGATCGTCAGGACGTAGGCGTTGGTCACCGTGGCGGCCGTGCCGCCGGTGCTGTCGGTGACCGTGACGCTGAGGCTGAAGGTGCCCGACTGGGTTGGGGTGCCGCTGAAGGTGCGCGTGACCGGATCGAAGGTCAGTCCGGTCGGCAGCGCGCCACTCAGGACCGCCGCATACGGGGCGATGCCGCCGGCGATGGTCAACGTCTGGCTGTAGGCCGTGCCGGCGACGCCGCCGGGCAAGGTGGCCGGGGTGAGCGTCAGCACTGGCACCGCCACCACCACGCTGTAGGCCTGCGAGGCCGTCTGCCCGAAGTTGTCGGTCGCGGTCACGGTGAAGTTGAACGTGCCGGAGGCGGTGGCCGTGCCCGACAGCGCGCCCGCAGCGGACAGGCTCACGCCGGTCGGCAACGCCCCCGCGGTCACCGCGAAGGTGTACGGCGCGACGCCGCCGGTCGCCGTGAGGGTCTGGCTATAGGCCAGGCCCGCGGTCGTGCCCGGCAGCGAGGCCGGAGCCACGACGATCACCGGCGCGGGCACGTCAATCGTGTAGTTTTGCGAGACCGAGAACGGCGCCCCGGTGCCCGAGGACCCCGTGTCAGTGGCAGTGACCGTGACCGCGTAGCTGCCCGGCACGGTCGGCGTGCCGGACAGCACCCCACCGCCGAGGCTCAATCCCGGCGGCAACGCGCCGACGGTGGCATACGTGTACGGTCCGACGCCGCCGGCCGCGGTGAAGGCCTGCGAATACGGCACGGCGTACGGCGCGGTCAGCGTCCCGGCGGCCGGCGCCAGGGTCAGCGTCGGCGCGGCCACGGTCAGTACGAACACCTGGCCGACCGAGTACGGCCCGTTGCCGGTGCTGCTGTCGGTGGCCGACACGTTGAGGTTGAAGCTCCCCGCCTGGGTGGGCGTGCCGGACACGGTCACCGAGGTGGTGCTGCTGCCGGTGATGCTGACGCCTGCCGGCAGGTTGGTGACCTGGAAGCCGCTCCACGGTGCCGCACCACCATTGAAGGTGAACGTCTGCGTGTAGGGCGACGCGACCGCGCCGTTGAGCGGGCCGCCTGTCGTGATCGTCACCACCGGATCGCTCACGGTGACCGACACCGTCGCCGGGGCCGACGTACCGCCGCTGTTGGTCGCGCTGTAGGTGAAGCTGTCCGGCCCGGCGTAGCCCGGATCGGGGGTGTAGGTGATGGATGTCCCGCTGGCGACCGCGGTGCCGTGGGTCGCCGGCGTCACGACCGCGACGGACGTGGCCGCCCCCCCGCTCAGGTTGAGTGGCACCGATGTGGCACCACTACCGTAGGCAACGGTGAGGCTGGACGAGGAGGCCACCGGCGGCGCATCCACGACCACGATGGCGTAGCCCTGTGTCGCCGTGTAAGGCCCGGTGCCGGTGCTGGCGTCGGTGGCAGTGATGTCGAAGTTGAACGTGCCCAGCGCGGTCGGGGTGCCGGTGATGGCGCCGGTCGACGGGTTGAGCGCAAGCCCGGACGGCAGCGCGCCGGCGGTGACCGCGTACGTGTACGGCGCGGTGCCGCCGGACGCGGCGATGCCGGCCGAATAGCCGGTCCCCAAGGTGGCTCCGGCCAAGGTGGTGGCCGGCAGCACGACCGTCGCCGGGGCGACCGTCAACGCGTAGGCCTGGCTGCCAACGAACGGCCCCGGGAACGCGCTGCTGTCGGTGGCCGTGACGGTGAAGTTGAAGGTGCCGCCCGCGGTCGGCGTGCCGCTCAGCACGCCGCCCGCGCTCAGCGACAGGCCGGCGGGCAGGCTGCCCGCGGTCACCGCAAAGGTATACGGGGCCACGCCACCGCTGGCGGTGAGGGTCTGGCTGTAGGCGACCGCGACCGCGCCGCCCGGCACGCTCGATGGGCTGACGGTCACCGGCACGTCATCGTTGCTGATGGTGCCCACGCCCTGGTTGTCGGCGATGGTGGCGTTGGTTGCACCCGAGAGGTTCACGAGGAACGTCTCGTTGGCTTCGGGCACGACGTCGCCGTTGACGAAGACCGAGATCGCCAGCGCGGTCTGGCCCGGCGCGAAGATCAGCGCTCCACTGAGGCTGGTGTAGTCACCCGGTGCGGTCGCGGTGCCATCGGCGGTCGCGTAATTCACCGACACGGTCTGGCCGCTGGGCGCGGACAGGCTGACGGTGAAATTCGCGTTCACTACGCCCGCATTGCCTTCCACCACGGTCACGTCGTTGATCGACAGCGACGGCAGCGGATCGTCGTTGACCACCGTACCCAGGCCCTGCCCGTCGACCACCACGGCATTGACCACGTTGGTGACGTTGACGAAGAAGGTCTCGGTCGATTCGTTCTGCGTGTCGCCGTTGACCTGCACGGTGAACGTGTAGGTGCTGCTGCCGGCGGGGATGGTCTGGCCGGTGAGGCTCTGCCCGACGTAGTCGACGCCCGCGGTCGCGGTGCCGTTGGCGGTGGCGATGTCGAAGGTCACGCCGCCCGGGCCGGCCGGTGCGCTCAGGCTGACGGTGAAGGTGAAGTTGGTGGTGCCGGCATTGCCCTCGGACGCGGTGACGTCGTTGATCGTCAGGTTCGGCAGGTCGTCGTTGAGCACGGTGCCGGTGGCGCTATTGGGCACTCCGACGGTGTAGCCCGCGCCGGCCGCCAGCGTCAGGACCACGGTCTCATCGGCCTCGATGGTGGCGTCGGCGGTCGGGTTGACCGTGATGGTGCCAGTGGTATTCCCGGCCGGGATGACCAGCGGCGAGGTGATCGTGGCGTAGTCGGTGCCGTTGGTGGCGGTGCCGCCGACCGTGTAGTTGATCGAGACCGCGCTGGACGATGGCTGGTTCAGCGTCACGGTGTAGATCAGGTTGGCCGCGCCGTCCTCGGCGACTGCGGCCGGCGACACCGTCAGGGTGGCGCTGGGAACGTCGTCGTTGAGCAGGGTGCCCGTGGCACTGGACGGGGTTCCCACGGTGTACCCGGTGCCGGCGGCCACGGTCAGGATGACCGTTTCGTCCGCCTCGACCGTGCCGTCCACGGTCGGGTCGATGGTGATCGAGGCCGTCGTCGCACCGGCCGGAATGGTCACGGTGGACACGTTGCCGGTGTAGTCCGTCCCCGCGGTCGCGGTGCCCGAGGTGGTGATGTTGACCACCGTCGGCGAGGACAGGTTGAGGCTGCGGGTAACGGTGTAGACCAGGTTGGTCGCCCCGTCCTCGCTCACGCTCGCCGGTGCCACTGCGATCGACACGCTGGGCGGCGGGCTGACGGTCAGCGTGTAGTTTTCCAGCTCGAAGTACTGGCCCGGCCCGGTGCTGGCGTCGGTCACGCGCAGCGTCACCGGGTAGTTGCCCGGGGCCGCCGCCGTGGTGCCACTGACCACGCCCCCCGACGACACGCTGATGCCGGCCGGCAGGGTGCCGGTTTCCAACAGATAGGTGTGCGGGGCCACGCCACCGGTGGTGGTCAGCGTCTGCGAGAACGCTACCGTCTGGATGGCGGTGCCGCTGGGCGCCGCCAGCGTCAGTGTCGGGTTCTGGACCGTGCCGGTGTAGCCCTTGTCGGCAAATTGGCCAATGTTGTCCGTCGAGCGGACGGAGAAACTGTAGCCCCCGCGCTGCGTCGGGGTGCCGCTGATCACGCCGCCGGAGGTCAGGCTCAGGCCCACCGGCAGGGTGCCGCTTTGCAGCGCGTAGGTGTACGGCGCGGTGCCGCCGGCCGAGGTCAGGGTCTGCGAGAACGGGCTGCCGGCGGTGAGGGTCGGCAGCGAGGCCGGCGACACCGTGATCGGCGAAATTGGGGCGCTGATGGTAATGTTGATGCGGACCGTGCCGTTGTCTTCATCCTCCAACCAGATCGTGTCGCTGCCACCGCCCGCCGGCGTGCTGCCGCCGTGCGCGTAGGTAACGAACTGCACGCCCCCGCTGTTGGGGCCGATGGTCACCGTGCCGTGCACGGCCAGCGGCGCGAACGGCCCGCTCATGCCGCCATCGAACGCGCCGTCGCAGTTGCTGACGTTGACCGACACCGACCCACCCCAGGCCACCGTCGCAGTCAGCGGGGTCGGGCAGTAGGTCGACGTCTGCGCCAGGGCCATCGCCGGCCACAAGCCGGCCAGCCCCAGCAACCCCGCGGCCACCACCGCCCTGACCCTGCGCAGCAGTCCCGCGCCGACAACCCCGTTGATCGCGTGCATTTCCCGCCCCCAAGTTCCGTTCGGGCAAGCGCAAGGCCGGAGGCGAATCCGCCCCGGCCCGTTGCGCGCCACACTTCCCCATGGCCGCCCGGACGGTCGGCCTGAACGGCATTGGAACAGGTCACAGATCACTTTGGAAGTGTTAACGTGGTCACAGGCACCCCCCTTGCCCGGGTAGTTGGGGATGCACGGCGGTACGGGGCAAGGGGCGTTTTGGGAACAGGGAAGCCTCCTGGCAACGCACTAGGGGAAACACAATGAGCGAGTTCTTCATCGGCCAGGTCATGATGGCCGGCTTCGGTTTTGCGCCAAAGTATTTCGCGCAATGCAACGGACAGTTGCTGCCGATCAACCAGAACCAGGCGCTGTTTTCGCTGCTCGGCACGCAGTACGGCGGCAACGGCACCACCAACTTCGCACTGCCTGACCTGCGCGGCCGGACGCCCGTCGGCTACGCTTCGTCGGTGGACCCCAGTTGGCAGCCGCCCGCGGTGCAGATCGGCCAGGCGGCCGGGGCTGAAAACGTGACCCTGCTGGCCTCCAACCTGCCGGCGCACGGCCACCCGGTCAACGCCTCCACCAGCGACGGCACCAGCCGCATTCCGACCGGCCGCATGTATGCCAACAGCACCAACAGCGGTGGCACGGCGATTCCACTCTATGGCCCATCCAACGGCCCACGGGTGGGGATGAACCCACAGACGGTGGCGCCGGCCGGCGGCAACCAGCCGCACTCCAACCTGCAGCCGTACACCGCCATCAATTTCTGCATCGCCCTGAGCGGCATCTTTCCGTCGCGCAACTGAGCCAGCCCCTGGCGGGCCCCGGCCCGCGCGCGGACTCCTCACCCAGATGTCCAGGAGCACCCTTCCATGAGTCAACCTTTCATTGGCGAAATCCGCATGTTCGGCTTTGGCCGCGTCCCGACCGGCTGGCAGCCCTGCAACGGTGCGCTGCTGCCGATTTCGGAGTACGACGCCCTCTTCGCGCTGATCGGGACCACGTACGGCGGCGATGGGCAATCGACCTTCGCCGTGCCCGACCTGCGCGGCCGCCTTCCCGTCCACCAGGGCCAGGGGCCTGGCCTGAGCAACTACGTGCTGGGGCAGCGCGCGGGCACGGAGAACGTCACCCTGCTCCCGTCGCAGATGCCATCGCACACGCACACGCTGCAGGCGACCACGTCCGCCGCCGTCAGCACCACGCCGGGACCGGCACTGGTGCCCGGGGCGGTCAGCGGCGACACGTTCTACGTCAACACCCTCACCGGCAACAACGCCGCCCCCATGTCCGCGCTGATGCTGGGCAACGGCGGCGCGTCGCAGTCGCACGAGAACAGCATGCCCACGCTGACGGTGCAGTACTGCATCGCGGTCTTCGGCATTTTCCCCTCGCAGGCCTGAGGCGGCGAACCCCGCGTGGCGTAGCGCCCCTTATCGGAGTCACAGGATATGACCACACCGTACATTGGCGAGATCCAGCTGTTCGGCTTCAACTTCAACCCCCGCGGCTGGGCGTTCTGCAATGGCGCCACGCTGCCCATCTCGCAGAACACGGCGTTGTTCTCGCTGTTGGGCACCAACTACGGCGGCAACGGCCAGACCACGTTCCAGTTGCCCAATTTCGCCGGCCGTGCCGGATGCGAGCAGGGGCAAGGTCCGGGGCTTTCGTGGCGCACGCTCGGCCAGCCGTTTGGCACCGGCACCGTGACGCTCAACCAGAGCCAGATCCCAGCCCACAACCATGGCGTGAACGCCTACTCGCAGAGCGCGGCGGGCAGCGGCACGGGCACCCCAGTCAGCAACGGCGGCCTGTCGTTCCTGGGCACCAGCACCACGTCGCGCACCTTCGCCTCCGGCCCGGCCAACACCCAGCTGGCTGCGGACATGGTGGCGCCCAGCCAGGGCGGCGGACTGCCGCACGAGAACCGTCAGCCGTACCTCGGGGTGAACTTCTGCATTGCATTGCAGGGCGTGTTCCCCTCGTTTGCCTGAGCCGCACCATCGTGTCGACGCCGGCACTCCCGGGTTTCCCGCCAAGCCCGGGGGGTGTCTTGCCCCCCTCGCCGCTGCGCGGCAAGGGGTTGGCGTTGCGCCGCGCCGGTGATGGCGACCTGGCTTGGCTGCCCCGGCTGTACGCCAGCACGCGAGCGGACGAAATGGCCGCCGTCCCGTGGTCTGAGACTGCGAAACAGGCCTTCCTGGCGGAGCAGTTTGGCCACCAGCACCGCCATTACGTGGCGCACTTCGGCGACGCCGACTTCCTGATAGTCGAACAAGACGGTCGCCCCTTGGGCCGCTACTACCTGCAGTGCAACGCGCCGGACCACCTGCTGGTGGACATCAGCCTGTGGCCCGAGGCGCGCGGGCACGGCATCGGCAGCCAGCTGATCCGCGCCTCGCAGGATGAGGCGGCGCGGCAGGGGTGCGGGATGCGGCTGCACGTGCTGCAGGCCAACCAGTCGGCGCGCCGGCTGTACGAGCGCCTGGGCTTCGTGGTCACCGGTGCGGAAGGCTTCCACCACCACATGCAGTGGCGGCCTGCAGCGCGCTAGCCCGTCAGCCGCCGCGTGGCGGCGCGTCGCGGATCAGTTGAAGATGGCCTGGTACAGGAAGCCTTCCCGCTCCTGCGCCACCGGCACCAGGAAGATCCCGACTTCGCCCAGCGACGCATGGCGCATCACGTAGGTCTGCTGCGGGAACAGCACCGGCGAGGTGTTGCGGAACAGCAAAGAGAACGGCGCGCGCGCGACGTTCGGTGCGGAAGGGCTCTGCAGCGGCCGCGCCTCCACCAGAACGAAAGGCACGTCCATGCCGTTGAGTCCGGCCGAAAACGTCTCGTTCACGCAGCCGGCGAAGTGTTGCAGGGTCAGCAGTTCCATGGCGGATTGCACTCTCGTCGGCGGATGGCGGCAAGACGGATTGGTGGGCCCACCAGGATTCGAACCTGGAACCAAGGGATTCGCGTGGCCCATCGGTTTCCCGATGGCGCGGACTATCTCTTCGCCCTCCGTCACACGCAGTAGTGGCGTGAGATGGGTGGGGCGCGGGACGCTCTAGCCTGTTATCAAGGGCACTTCAGCCCCCAGGTAGTCTCTGCACCTTCCGGCGGTGTACCGCCGGCTTGGCTCAGGGTTGCCACCGTCCGCGCTTGGCGCGCCGCTGAGGTTTCCCTGAATTCATCCCGTTCCCGGCCGCACATTCCTGCACGGCGGCACCTTTCGATGAGTCCCCTGCTCTAACCGTTGAGCTATAGGCCCGTGCGCCCATGTTAACAACTCAGCAGCAGCATCTCACTCACCGCCCAAACTGGATTATTCTTCTTCGATGAAATCCAATGGATCATGTGCAATCTGCAGCAGGCAACTGTCGGGACGCCAACGCCGATTCTGTTCGCGCACCTGCAAGAATCAGGATACCAATGCTCGCCACCAGAGCTATGAGAGCCAACAACTACGAGGGCTTCGACGGAAAACCCAGCTCGTTGCTGCTGCGGGCAATGGATGCACACGCTGCGGGTATCAGCGCAACTTGGCAGCGCTCACGTGGCACCACCTGGATCCAGCCGACAAACGTTTCAATCTGGACGTCCGAGCGTTGTCCAATCGGAGCCAATCAGAAATCGATGCGGAGGTACAAAAGTGCGTGCTGCTCTGCGCCAACTGTCACGCCGAGGTTCACTTCCCGGAGTTGAACCAGTGTGGGGAAAGGCCTGAAAAAGAAAACGGCCGCAAACGCGGCCGTTGATTCTCGCCTGCAAAGCGTCTCGATCAATCGATATCGAGGAACGAACGCAACTGCTCGCTGCGGCTCGGGTGACGCAGCTTGCGCAGGGCCTTCGCTTCGATCTGGCGGATGCGCTCGCGGGTCACGTCGAACTGCTTGCCGACCTCTTCCAGGGTGTGGTCGGTGTTCATGTCGATGCCGAAGCGCATGCGCAACACCTTGGCCTCCCTCGGGGTCAGGCCGGCCAACACGTCCCGCACCGTCTCGGTGAGGTTGATGTTGGTGGTGGCCTCGATCGGGGACTCCACGTTGGTGTCCTCGATGAAGTCGCCCAGGTGCGAGTCCTCGTCGTCGCCGATCGGGGTCTCCATGGAGATCGGCTCCTTGGCGATCTTCATGACCTTGCGGATCTTGTCCTCGGGCATGTCCATTTCCTTGGCCAGCTCCTCCGGCGTGGCCTCGCGGCCGAACTGCTGGAGCATCTGGCGGGAAATGCGGTTGAGCTTGTTGATCGTCTCGATCATGTGCACCGGGATGCGGATGGTGCGCGCCTGGTCGGCGATCGAGCGGGTAATCGCCTGGCGGATCCACCAGGTGGCGTAGGTCGAGAACTTGTAGCCGCGGCGGTACTCGAACTTGTCCACCGCCTTCATCAGGCCGATGTTGCCTTCCTGGATCAGGTCGAGGAACTGCAGGCCGCGGTTGGTGTACTTCTTGGCGATGGAGATCACCAGGCGCAGGTTGGCCTCGACCATCTCCTTCTTGGCCTTGCGCGCCTTGGCTTCGCCGTAGGCCATCGCGCGGCTGATTTCCTTCAGGTCGGCCAGGGTCACCAGGATCGCCGACTCCAGGTCCAGGGTGGCCTGCTGTTCGGCCACGATCTGGTCCTTGACGTCACGCAGGCCCGACGACCACTTCTGCTTGCGCTTGATCAGCTCGTCGGTCCACTCCAGGTTGGTCTGGTTGCCGTCCCAGGCGCGGATGAAATCCTTGCGCGGCATCTTGGCGATGCGGGTGGCCATGTCGAGGATGCGACGCTCGTGTTCCTTCACCTTGGCCTGCACGTCGCGCAGGTTCTTGACCAGCACGTCGGTCAGCGGCAGCGGCAGCTTGAAGGTGACGAAGACCTCGGCCATCTCCTCGCGCAGCTTGAGCACGCTCTTGTGCGCCGGACCGTGCTTGGCATGCGCCTTCTCGAACTTGGCGTAGGTGTCGGCCAGCACCTGCATGCGGTTGGCGACCTCCACCGGGTCCGGGCCGGTCGGGGTGTCGTCGGTGTCGCTGCCGCCGTCAGCGTCGTCCTCGTCCTCGTCGGCCTCGCTGTCGGCGTCAGCCACTTCTTCCAGCACCGGCTCGGGAGTGGGTTCGTCAATCAGGTCGTTGAAGGCGACGATGATCTCGGCCAGGCGCTTCTTGCCAGCCTTGTGCTGCTCGTAGTCCTCGAGGATCGAGGCGATGGTGCCGGGGAACGAGGCCAGCGCGGCCTGCATCTGGCCCAGGCCTTCCTCGATGCGCTTGGCGATGGCGATTTCGCCTTCGCGGGTCAGCAGCTCGACCGTGCCCATCTCGCGCATGTACATGCGCACCGGGTCGGTGGTGCGGCCACCCTCGGCGTCCAGGCCGCTCAGTGCGGCGGCGGCCTCTTCGGCGGCGGTCTCGTCGACTTCGCGGCCGCTGGCGCTCTCGCCGGCGAGCAGCAGGGTCTCGGCGTCGGGGGCGACTTCGTGGACCTGGATGCCCAGGCCATTGATCATGCCGATGATGTCTTCGATCTGTTCCGGATCGACGACGTCATCGGGCAGGTGGTCATTGACCTCGGCATAGGTCAGGTAGCCCTGCTCCAGGCCCTTACTGATCAGCTGCTTGAGTTCGGACTGGGGGGCCTGACGTTCGTTTGCCATGGGCTGCGCCACCACGGTGGTTGGAAGGTGAACCAAGCATTATACCAGCGCAGACGGCATCCATCGGGAAAACCGGCAGCCGCGCCCGCCAGCGGAGGTTCAGGCCCGCAGCAGGAAGGTCACCGGGCCGTCATTGACCAGGCTGATGACCATATGGGCGCCAAACCGCCCGGTTTCCACCCCGGGGCCGTGGTTTTGCCGGCACGTTGCCAGCAACTGGTTGAACACCGGTTCAGCCAGGGCTGGGGCGGCGGCCGTGCTGAAGCCGGGGCGCATGCCGCTGCGGGTGTCGGCGGCCAGCGTGAACTGGCTGACCAGCAGCAGCCCGCCGCCGGTGTCGGCCAGACCCAGATTCATCTTGCCCTCGGCATCGGCAAACACCCGGTAGCCGAGCAGGCGTTCGGCCATGCGCGCCACCTGTGGATCGCCGTCACCCGGCTCCACCCCCACCAGGGCCAGCAGGCCGGGACCGATCCGGCCGATGACCTCACTGTCCACGCTGACACTGGCCTGGGAAACGCGCTGGATGAGGGCGAGCATGGGCAGGGGGCTCCAGGGGTAAGTGCGCGGCAATCGCGGGGACGACAGCGGTGGTGGTTACGCAGACCCGGCACGCCGCGACGCGGCGACATCGATCCGGACGGCGGCGTAAAGCTAGCAGAACCCAGCGGCTACACTTCGGCCCATGACCGAATTCGCCGCCCGCCTGCTGTATCTGCTTGCCGCTGCCGTCGCACGCCTACCCTGGTCGTGGCTGTCACGACTGGGTGATGCGCTGGCGCGGGGGGTGGCAAGGCGCGACCGGCGCGAGAGCCGGGTGACGCGACGCAATATGGAGATCATCCACCCGGAGCTGTCGGCGTCCCAGCGCGAGGCCTTGCACGACGCCATCCTGCGCACGACCGCGCGCCAGGTGCTGGAGACGCTGCGCCTGTGGACCCGGCCACATGCAAAGAACCTGCAGCTGCTGCGCGCCCAGCACGGCGTGGAACTGTTCGACGCGGCACTGGCCAGCGGGCGCGGACTGATCGTCGCCGCGCCGCATTACGGCAACTGGGAACTGCTCAACCAGTGGCTGGCGGCGAAGACGCCGCTGGCGGTGCTGTACGCGCCACCGGATTCGAAAGTGGGCGAGGCATTCCTCAACCTCGTGCGCGCGGCACCGGGCAGCGATGCCGAACGGGTCACCCAGGTCCGCGCCGACGGCCCCGCGGCGGTGCGCCAGTTGCTAAAACTGCTCAAGGACGGCGGCGTGGTCGGGATCCTGCCCGACCAGCAGCCCAAGCGTGGCGATGGCGAGTTCGCACCGTTCTTCGGCCGCCCGGCGCTGACCATGAGCCTGCTGACGCGGCTGGCCGCGCGCACCGGCGCAACGGTGCTGTATGCCTACTGCGAGCGCGTGGCGGAGGACGGCAGCGAGCCGGCCTTCGAGCTGCACATCGAGCCGGCTGCTCCTGAGGTCGCCAGTCCGGACCCGCAGGTGGCGGTGGCCGCGCTCAACGCGGGAATCGAGCGCATTGCCCGGCGCGACCCCACGCAGTACCAGTGGACCTACAAGCGCTTCTCGCTCCAGCCCGACGACGCCAACCCGTATTCGCCCGATTGCTACTGATTGCCACTGAAGGCTGACGCATGCATTCCACGCTTGAATCCCACGTACCGTCCGACGCCGCCGACCACGGTTGGCAACCGCTGCCACTGCGCGCCCGCGGTTTGATGGCGCTGACGGGCGCGCTGCAGTTCGCGCTACCCGGGGCGGGACTGGCCTATGTCCTCGGCGGCGTGCTCGCGGAGGCCCTGGCCCTGCCACTTGCCTGGCCGTTGCGCCTGCTCGCGACCGGCCTGCTGCTGGTGGCGGCCGCGGGCCTGGGTGCCTGGATCGGCGTGCGTCGCTATCGCCACACGCACTGGCGCCATGACGACCTGGGCCTTGCGCTGCGAAGCGGCCGGTTGTGGCGGCGCGAGACGCGGGTGCCGGCCACCCGGGTGCAGCACCTCGATGTGACCCGTGGCCCGCTGCAGCGCGGCCGCGACCTCGCCACGCTGGTGGTGCACACCGCCGGCACGCAGCACAGCGCGGTCAAGCTCCCCAATCTCGATGCCAGCGACGCCGAGCGGCTGCGCGACGCACTCGGCCGGCAGATCGACCATGACGATGACGCCTGAGCCCGTCGCCACCGGCGCGCCGCCGCAGGCCGCGATGGCCGAGCGGCGCCTGCATCCGATGTCGTGGCTGTTCGTGCTGCTGGCCCAGTTGCGCCAGTTCGTGGTGCCGCTGGTGGCGCTGCTGGTGTTCGGACGCGGCGACCGCAACGAGCTGTGGCCACTGATCGGCGTGGGCGTTCTGGCGCTGAGCTCGGTGTGGCAGTACTTCACCTTCCGCTATGGCGTGGCTGGCGATGCGCTGCTGGTGCGCAAGGGCCTGCTGGAACGCAGCCTGCGCGTCATTCCCTTCGCGCGCATCCACAACGTGGCGCTGCAGCAGTCACTGCTGCACCGCGTGTTCGGCGTGGCCGAAGTGCGCCTGGAATCGGCCGGCGGCAAGAAACCCGAGGCGGAAATGCGCGTACTCACGCTGGCCGATGCGCTGGCGCTGGAGCAGTTGGTGCGCCACCGCGGACAGGTACCAGCGGCAGGCAACACCGGCGACATAATGGTCGCGCACGCCGCACCTGAAGCCACCACCCTGCTGCAGCTGCCGCTGGATGAAGTGCTGCGCCACGGCCTCGTTTCCAATCGCGGCCTGATTGTGGTCGGCGCCGGCGTCGCGGGCCTGTCGCAGTTCAGTCCGCGGCTATTGCCCAATCTGTTCGAGCGCTGGGGCGAAGTGGTATTCGGTTACGCCGGCAGCCACGACTTCGGCGTTCCCGAATACGCGCTGGCCGCCGCCAGCCTCGCCGCGTTGGCAGTGGGCGTGCTGCGCGTGTTGTCGATGCTGCTGTCGCTGCTGCAGTACTACGGCTTCACCCTGCGCGAATCAGGTCGGCGCCTGACGGTGGAGCGCGGCTTGCTGGCACGCTGGCGCACCAGCGCGTCGCGCCGGCGCATCCAGGCCTGGACCCTGCACGAAGGCGTGATGCATCGCCTGCTGCGCCGCCGCAGCCTGCACGTGGACACCGCGGTCGCCGAGGACCAGCAACAGCAGCGCGCACTGCGCGAGGTGGCACCCATCGCCACGCCCGAAACCTGCGACCGGCTCATCACGCACCTGCTGCCCAATGCCGACTGGGCCGGACAGGCCTGGCAACCGATCCCCGCGCGCAGTTGGTGGAGGCTGTGGCTACCGAGCGTACCTTGGGTGGCACTGGTCGGCGTCGTGGTGGGCTGGCGTTTCGGCGCGTGGGGCCTGCTCGCGCTGCCATGGCTTGGCTGGAGCGCCATCGCGGCACGCCAGCACGCGCGTCGGGCAGCCTATGCCGTCAACGACCAACTGGTGGCCGTGCGCGGCGGGTGGTGGAGCCGCTGGTGGCGCTTTGCCGAGATCGACAAGCTGCAGGCGGTGTCGCTCCGCCTTTCACCGCTGGATCGCCGCTGCGGCACGGCCACGCTGTGGCTCGACACTGCCGGTGCCACGCCGATGGCGCCACCGCTGCGAATCCGCTTCCTGCCCGAGGCCGAAGCCCGCGCGTTGCACGAGACGCTGACCGTGACGCTCGCGCGGCGACCGCTGCGTTGGTGATCGCCACTGCATCTTTGCAGTAACGGGAGGTCAGCGCTTCTCGCCCCAGGCGCGCGCCACGCGTGACGCCAGGTCGCGCAAGCGTCGGCGCCACAACGCCACGGGGCGGCGCTCGACATGCGCGCAGGCGGGAACCAGCACCTCGGCAATGAGCCTGCGCCACGACGCCAGCGTGGCGTCGTCGGTGAAGGCCGCACCGCGCGCGCGGCCGTTCTCCACCATCGCCTGGTAAAGCGCAGGATCGGCCAGCAGGCGGTCGATGGCCGCCATGGTGTCCTCCACGCCACTGGCCTCGATGTAATCCAGAGGCCCGGCGCGCAGTTCGCGATAGCCTGCTTCGGGGCCGAGGATGGCCGGCACGCCGGCCAACCACGCGTTGAACAGCTTCCACGCCGGCTTGTTGCGCACCAGCGTTGCGCCACTTGGGCGCACGGCCAGCATCAGGTCCACGTCGTGGTAGTCATGCCATGCCGGCGGCGTACCGTCGGGTCGCGCGTAATGGCAGCGGAATTCCAGCCCTCGCGCCTGCACGAACGCATCCCACTCCGCTGAGCGGAAACCCGGGTGCAGGTTCTGCGGCGTGCCGGGAAACAGCACCGTGCGCAGCGTGTTGCCACGCGCGGGCTCGCGCACGCGCAGGCCCGGTTGCGACCAGTGCGGCACGTGGAAGGCGCGCACGCCATCGGCTGACGCGGCATTCTGCACGACCTCCAGATCGGCGAACCCGACCGGATGGCGATCGCTGCGCACCGCCACCAGCAGGGCGCGGCTGCCACGCTGCACGGCGCGCCACACCGCGCGCTTGTCGCCGGCATAGAACAGCACGATCCCCGCATCGGGCACGCGGTTGTCCAGTTGCACGGCATCGCCACCGTCACGCAGCCGCGCATACGTCTGCGTGATCCAGTAGTCCTCGCCCAGCACCAGCCGTTGCGGCTCCGCATCCGGGCGCAGTGCGCGCCATGACGCGATATCCTTGTCGTCGACATCCAGGTAGAACGTGACGGGAACAGGTTGCATGGCCGCTTCGCTGCATCAGGTCGGGCGATGATAGCGACGCGACGCGCACAACGGCGTGCACCGCATCGCGACCTGCGCTTTCGCCCCTTCCCTTCTCCGCAAGGAACGCCCGCATGAGCCGCCTGCTGTTCGTCCCGGTATCCGGCAGCGAGGGCAGTGGCGAAGTGCAGCGCTGCCGGTTGCTGGCCGATGCGCTGCAGGCGCGCTGGCCTGCAGTCGACGCGCATTTCCTGCTGGCCGAAGGCACGCCCGCGCTGTCCTGGCCGACCACCACGCTCAGCGCCTCGCCCACGCGCGCGGTGCCCGAAGTGGTCGCCGCGATCGAGGCGTTGCGCCCGGCCGTGGTGGTGTTTGACGGCAACACGCGCGTGGCCGCCCTGCGCGCGGCACGGCGCGTGGGCGCGCGCGTGGTGTTGTTGAGCTCGCGCCCCAGCGCG